>JAPOYA010000060.1:17680-24834 GCA_026706815.1 Acidimicrobiaceae bacterium
GGGGGGGTGGGGGGGGCGGGGGGCGGGGGGGGGGGGGGGGGGGGGGGGGGGCGGGGTGGGGGGGGGTGGTGGGGGGGGGGGGGGGGGGGGGGGGGGGGGGGGGGGGTTAGCTATTCGTGTTGGTTGTCGTGCGTTTGGGCGCGGCTTTTCTGTTTTGGTCTATTTTGGAGCTTATGTCTGATGCGTTCGCGGCAGGGTATTGCGATTCTGGCGGTTCTGGTGGTCGGCGGGTTGTTGGCTGTGACGGCGCCTGGGTCGGTTTCGGCGCAGATGACGCCGCAGACCCCGCAGACCGCGGCGGACTGGACAGGCACCATCGATGTGGACTTAATCGACGACGCCACCCGACACGCTGGCAGCACTGATCCGGTCGCATCATTGGCGGCTGCCACGTCGATCAGCGAGAGCGGCATGCCGGACCGGCCGGATGGCAGCGGGCTCCATGTGTGGCTGCGGCTGACGTTCGCCCCGCCGCTGCCGCCGCCGGGCCCTGCCGCCGAGCACAGCGGCGCCGGCATCGTGGTGTGCTGGTCGGGGACCGCCAAATGGGCCGGCCGGCAAGCGGACGTCACCGTGGTAGAGGGATTTGGCGACTCCTCCAGCGGCGTCCACGTCTCTGCCTACCCGCTGAGGGTCCAGCCATACACCTTTTTGGGCAACACATTTTTTCAGTGGCCGGTGCGGCCGCTGCCGGGCTGTACTGTCGTGTCGCTGCGTCACGACCCCGGCAGCATTTTCGCCCCCCAGCGGCACTGGGAGCGCTCCACCATCTACACCGATGTCGACGCGGACGGGAATCTCGTGTCGGCCCGGGTCCACGTCACAGACATCGTCGACGATGACCGGTGGGAGGCCGACGAGACGCTCACGGCGACGGTGATGCCCCGCAGCGTGGCCCGCTGGGCATGCGAGGACGGCACCAAGCCCTCACCGTTCAGCACCCGTGCGCTGCTCGACTGCGGCGACGGGTTCACCCCGGTCGGGCCGGTCGGTGACGACGATTTGCCGTCGGCGTCGTTGACGATCATAGACGACGACGATCCCTGCGCCGGTTCGGTTGTGGACAATCCGTGCTACTACAACACCGTTCCGCCGCGCCGCGGCGTGTGGGTGCGCAACCCGAACGGCCCGTCGATGCCTGATGATCCGCTGTTTGTGACGGTGTCGCACAGCTCGGTGTACGGCGACACGTCAATACGGAACGTGCCGGGCTTTCGCGAAGTCGACCTCGGCGAGTTGGTGCTTCAGCCGGTGCGCGACGACGCCGACGGCCACGCCTATGTGGTGACGGTGCCCCAGCAGCCCGCCGCCGACCAGACCCTGGTCGTGACCATGACCGTGGACGACAGGAACATGAACGGCCCCAAGGGCAGCGTCACCGTCACCCCGCAGCGGCTCGAGTTCACCGCCGCCGACTGGGGCCGACCGCGTCTGGTCAAAGTGACGGCGTCCGCCGATGCCCGGCCCGGCGACGTCTTCACTGTCCGGCACTGGTTCTCGGAGGGCTTCGCCGACGGCTACATCGCCTACCACCGGTTCCATTATCCGTGGGCGACGGTCCCGCGTTTCGACGTGGCCGGCCGCGTCTCCGACGATGCCGTGTTCGACGCTGACGCTGTGGACGACAGCGGCGTGTCCGACGACTCTGCCGTGTCGGACAGCCCCCCGGCGCCTCCCGCGGTCAGCGTCACCGCCGCGTCCAGCGGCGACGAGGGAACCCCGGCCACGTTCGTGCTCACCGCGGCCCCGGCACCCCAAGCGCCGCTGGCGGTGACCGTGGACGTCGCCCAGACCGGCGACCACGCCGCCGCCGGCCAGACCGGCCGCCGCGCCGTCACCGTGCCCGTCTCGGGCAGCGCCACCGTGCGTGTCGCCACCGTCGACGACAACACCGACGAGGCCGACGGATCGATCAGCCTCACCGTGGCCGCCGCCGCCGGCTACACCCTCGGCACCCCCGCGGCCCTCACCACACCCGTACACGACAACGACGACCCGCCACCCCCGCCCGCTGACGACCGACAACAGGCCCAACAGCAGCAACAACAACAGCAACAGGACACCGAACCAGCCGACGAGCCCGACAACCCGGTGCCCCCAATGCCCCAATGCGACGCCGACACAGCCCTGCTCGCCACAGTCGAAGCCAAAATCACGCGCCACCGCGACGTCACCGGCCGCGCCGACCTCGTAACCGAGTTCACCGCGGTGCGAGACGCAATGGCGGGCGACGCCACGGCACTGCCCACAGCACGCGGCCACGCCTACGCACGCGACGGCGCCAACGCGCTGTGGACCCAGATAGCCGCCCACTTGCGCCACAACTGCCGCTGAACCCCGAAACCCGACACGACAGGCGCTCAGCCCGCCGCGGCAGCCGCGCTGTCGAGATCACGCGCCGAACCATGCCCTGAGATCCCTCGTTGGCTGGGCACTTGCACGCGCCTGACCGCGCAGCCTCTTACACTCCTAGACATGCCCAGAGCGATTTGGAGCGGAAGCATCAGCTTCGGACTGGTCAACATTCCAGTGCGCCTGTTCACCGCGGTTCGGCGCAAGACGGTCCGCTTCAACCAGATCGACTCGTCCACCGGGCTGCGCGTCAAGCAGAGACTTGTCTCCGCAGCCGACGGCGAAGAAGTCCCCAAGGAGCGGATAGTGAGGGGCTACCCGCTTGATGACGGCGGCTATGTGACGGTGTCTGAAGAAGAGATGGCAGCGCTCGACCCGGATATGGCGCGCACTATCGACATTGACGAGTTCATCGACCTGTCCGACATCGACCCCATTTTCTATGACAACGCCTACTTCCTGGTTCCCGGCGAGCAGGCGTCGAAGCCGTACAAGCTCTTGGTAACCGCTATGGAAGAGGCCCAGAAGGTGGGCATATGCCATTTCGTGATGCGTTCCAAGCGGTATTTGGCGGCGGTTCGCCCCGTTGACGGGCGGCTGTTGCTGTCGACGATGGTGTATCACGACGAGATCGTCGACCACGGCGAGATAGAGGGCTTCGAAGCGTTGGACGACGTCGAGATCGATGAGCGCGAGCAGGCGATGGCGCAGCAGTTGATCGCCGCGCTCGATTCGACCTTTGATCCGACCCGCCACAGCGACACCTACCGTGAGGCGGTGCTCGAGTTGATCGAGCGCAAGGCGGCGGGGGAGCGAAGCGATGATCTCATGGCAGCGCCGGAGTCTTCTTCTGACAAGGTGATCGATCTGATGGCCGCTCTTGAGGCGTCGGTGAACGAGGCCAAGAAGGCCCGCAAGCGCCATCCTGCAGCGGGCCGGAAAGCGGGTCGCTCGAAGGCTGCCGGGCAGGCCGGGCAGGCCGAGCAGATTGAGCAAGCTGAGCCGGCTGAGCGCACGGCGTGACCGGTGCTGATGGCTGAGGCAGAGCGTGTCGAAGTGGCAGTCGACGGCCGACGCTTGTCGGTCAGCAATCTCGACAAGGTGCTGTATCCGCTGGTCGGCTTCACCAAGGCCCAGGTGATCGACTACTACGTCCGCGTCGCGCCGACGCTGTTGCCCCATATCGAAGACCGCGGAATCACTCTGCGGCGCTGGCCCGACGGGGTCACCAGCGACTCCTTTTTCGAGAAGCGCTGCCCTTCCCATCGGCCTGGCTGGGTCGGCACCTGTGTGGGTCCGGGAGACCGACGGGGCGGCATCGACTACTGCCGGTTGGACTCAGTAGCGGCGCTGGCCTGGACGGCGAATCTGGCGGCGCTCGAGATCCACTCTCCGATGGCCCGTTGCACAGACATCGATTCACCGTCGATGGTCGTGTTCGACTTGGATCCCGGCAAGCCGGCGACGATAATCGAGTGCTGCCGAGTGGCGCTGAGGATCCGGGCAGTGTTGGAGAGCGTCGGTTTGGAGTCGTGCGCCAAGACTTCCGGCAACAAGGGCCTGCAGCTGTATGTCCCGCTCAATTCGCCGCACACGCATGACGATGCCTCCGATTTCGCTCTGGCTGTGGCACAGCTGCTTGAACAGGACTCCCCGGAGTTGGTGCTGTCCAACATGAACCGCAAGCGCCGCGCCGACAAGATCTTCGTCGACTGGAGTCAGAACTCGCGCCACAAGACGACGATCGCGCCCTATTCGCTGCGCGGCAGAGACCGGCCGACGGTGTCGACTCCATTGAGTTGGGACGAGGTTTCAGACGGCGCCGACAGCGAGCCGGTCGTCTTCGAAGCCGGCGAGGTGCTCGAACGGATCGCCGAGTTCGGCGACCTGTTCGCCGCCACCCTCACCCTGCAACAGCAACTGCCCACCACCGGCGCGTAACGCGGTCTATTGTGCAGCAGCCCACGCACAGCTTAGATATTCAACCTGCTGGTACACCCCCTGGGACTCGAACCCAGAACCTGCGGATTAAGAGTCCGTTGCTCTGCCAATTGAGCTAGAGGTGCGCGAATCGACCGAAGGCGATTCTACGGGTGAACGAGGGGACTCGAACCCCCGACCTCCTGGACCACAACCAGGCGCTCTAACCAACTGAGCTACGCCCACCATGCTGCCCCGTTCTGAGCGCTAACCCGATCGGAGCAAGACAAGAGTGTAGCGAGTCGCGGCGCCCGGCGTACGATTATTCTGCCTCCGTAGCTCAACTGGATAGAGCAGCGAGCTTCTACCTCGCAGGTTGCAGGTTCGAGTCCTGTCGGAGGTGCTCTGCTTGTTGCCGGGCGTGGCCGGAGCCCCCGTAGTTGGTTGTCGGGTGTGGTCAGATCAGCTGGACCGCGACGCTTTGACACGTAGTCGAGCCAAGCCACGAGCCACTCTGTGACGCTCTAGGAACACAGAGAAGAGCACACACACCAACAGCGCCGTCAACTTAGGCAAGACAGCGAAAACGAGGACCACGCCAGCACCGATGAACAATGCCTTTAACCATTCCCATTCCATCATCGAACCTCCCTCTCAGATTACCGATGAGCTTCACGATCCGTCGGCCAAGCCGACAGAAGAACTCCGCCGTGTTGACTTCGACGGTTGTGCAGGCCTGTAGAGTCGGCGGATGGCGAACGACAGACTGGATGTCAGCTACGTTGAGCTTCCTGCGCCGCAGATGGAGCAGACCAAGCAGTTCTACAGCCGGGTATTCGGCTGGGAATGGACTGATTACGGTCCAAGTTACGTGGCCTACGAAGGCGGGGCAGTCGAGGTCGGACTCAACGGTGCGGGGACAGCCGCCCCGCCCCATGCGCCGGGAGCAGAAGACCCGGTCGGCCCGTTCGTGCTGATCAGTTGTGAGGACGTCGAAGCCAAACAGGCTGAAGTGGTCGCCGCGGGAGGGGAGATCATCTCAGCGATCTACCCCTACCCGGGGGGACGGCGGTTCCACTTCCTGGATCCGAGCGGCAACATCTTGGGCGCCTACCAGCCGGATCCGCTATAGCAAGTCAAGTGCTGACGGGCGGGAGCGCTACTCGCCGCCCTCGCGAAGCTCGACGACGATGCGCTCGAAGCCAGAGCCGACCACGTCCACGCCCTGATCGCGCAGATTCGCGAGCGCCTCTTCGGCGATGTCGGTGCGATAGGCGCCGTCGTCGGGAGCCGCGCCGAGAATCCCCTCGCTGGTGGCTACGTCGACCGTTTGGGCCCACAGGTCTGGATCCATCACGCCCGCACCGAGCGGGGAGGGCCAGATCAAAGAGCTGATCTCGTTGAGCTGCCATGCCTGATGCGATTCGCCCAGAGTGGGCACGTTGTCGAGCACGATCTCGACGCAGGCGTCGGAATTGTCTCGGCAGTGTGCCCAGCCGCGAATGGAGGCCTCCACGAACCGCACCGCCACATCGCGGTAGTCGGCATCGCTCTCGAGGCGGTCGGCATCGGCCCACAAAGCGTCTTGGAGCATTGCCGTGCCTTCATCGTTCCAGTCGATGATGTTGAGATCCTCGGGCTGGTAGAGCTCGCCCGTCTCGGGGTTGACCGTCTCCAGCACCTGGGCGTATTCGTTGTAGATCATGGCCTGTGCTGCGTCGATGTCGCCGCTGATGAGGGCCAGCATGTCGAAGTTCTGCTGAACGAGCGTCACGTCGGACTGCGGGTCGAGTCCGCTCTTGCGGAGCCCGGCCAGCAACTCGAACTCATTGCCGAACCCCCAGTTGCCCACAGTCCTTCCTTGCAGGTCGCTCACCGAGTCGATCCCCGAATCCGCGAAGGACACCTGCAGTGTGGCGCTTCGCTGGAACACCTGGGCAATGTTGGTGATGTCGGCGCCCTCTTCGCGTGGCACCAAACCCCTCGGCACCCACGAGACGGCGAAGTCAGCTGCGCCGGTGTCCAGCACTGAGGCGGGGACGATGTCGACTCCTCCCTCGAGAATCGTGACGTCGAGCCCGACGTCTTCGTAGAAGCCGAGATCGCGGGCCGCGTAGTAGCCGGCGAACTGGGCCTGTGTGAACCATTGCAGCTGCAATGTGACCGGCGTCAGTTCGGCCGGTTCGGGCGCCGGTTCGGGTTCGGCTGCCTCATCGACGGCAGTGGTTTCAGGCGCAGGCTCCTGATCCGGCTCAGCTTCGTCGTCGTCGCCACAAGCTGCCGCAAGCAGGCTCAAAGCCAACAGCGGCACCAAGATCCGCGTCAATTTCTGACGTGCCTTCATGATTTCCCTCCTAGGTTCTTCTGCCGAGAAAATACCACGGCATCGCGATTCGCTCCAATAGAACGGCCAGGCCGTAGAGCGCGATGCCCAGAAGCGAGCCGGCCAGGACTGCGGCCCAGGCGTCGGCGTAGCGGGTCAAGCCTGCGGAATTGGTGATGATGTTGCCCAGAGCGTCCTGGCGCCCGCCGAAATACTCGGCAACGATCGCGGCGATGACCGCCAGAGAAGTCGCCAGCTTCAGAGCCGTGAAGAAGTACGGCATGGCATTGGGGATGCGCACCTCCCGTATGATCCGCCATTTCGGAGCGCCGTAGGACTCCATCAACTCGACCTGGCTGGGTTCGACCTCGACGAGCCCGCGCGATGTGTTGATGAAGATCGGAAAGAAGACCAGGGCGACGACAACAGCCTGGTTCGAACGGGGAGACAACAGTCCGAACCAAGCGTTGAATATCGGTGCCAGCGCGACGATGGGCACGGCGTTCACAGCGACGGCCAGGGGAGTGAGCGTCTCGTTGGCGGTGCGGAATGCGGTAAC
>JAPOYA010000042.1:0-63722 GCA_026706815.1 Acidimicrobiaceae bacterium
CCTCCAAAGCCTTCGCCGAAGCCTGCCGGCGGCTCGGCATCGCCCGATCCACCGGGCGCACCGGCAACGCCTTGGACAACGCCCCGGCCGAGTCCTTCTTCTCCACCCTCCAACACGAACTCATCGACCAGTGCTCCTGGGCCACCAAAGCCCAGGCCCGCCAAGAGATCACCACATGGGTCCACGACTGGCACAACCAACACCGCCTCCACTCAGCAATCGGCATGGTCCCACCAGTAGAATACGAACTCGCCCACACCCCCAACCCCTACAACCAACCTCTCCACGATTAGGGGGGAAGCTCACATCCATGCACGGCTCTCGCGTTGGTGACGTCCGATCAGGCTCTGCTGGCCTACATGCTCCAAGATGTGCGGGTGTTGGCGCGGCAGGTCGACAGCCGCGAGATTGATCTCCAGCGCTACGAAACGCTGCATTGGGATGTCCATGGTTTGGCGCGACGCGCGGTGATCTGTGATCCGGAGGCGCTCGCGCAGCCAGTGGAGCGCTGCGTGGTCGGGTTCTTCGGCGAGCGACGACCTGAAGCCTCTCAATCCGTGGTGGATGACATTGAGGTGGACCTTCTTTTGGAGTTCAGGTCGCATCCCGGGATCTTGAGCTACAGCTCCACGGAACTAGTCGACAACTACTGGGCAAACCTGGTCATCCACGTGAAGCCGGTCGACTCCCAAGAGTGGCGCAACAGCGACGTGCACCGCCGGGCGGTCGCAGAAATCTCGCCTCGGCAGTACCGGTCGGTGCGAATTCACAATGGTCGGCTGCCCGGCGGTGTTGTGGGCAGCGGCGCGATAACGATCGACCGAACCAAGTTCTGGGACTACGGCGGCTCAGAAATCTGGGAAGCCGTGCGCGATTACTCCTGAGCCGCTCTCCAAGCGCGATAGCCGCCGACCAGGTCGGTGACGGCAGTGAACCCCATCTTTTGAAGGTCCGCGGCAGCGAGGCTCGAAGCGTAGCCCTCGTTGCACATGATGATGATCGGCGTATCGGCCTCGATATCGCCGATCCGCGCTTCGGAATTCGGATCGAGCCGCCACTCCAGCACGTTGCGTTCGATGATCAGCGCTTGTGGATGGACGCCCTCTTCTCGGTGGAAGGAGTCTGGGCGAATGTCGATGAGGATTGCTCCAGCATCCAATATCTCGGACAGCTCGGCAGGCTTGACTCGATTGAGATCCCGGCGCGCGTCCGCAAGCCTCTGTTGAATCGAAGTGACTCTAGTTTGTGGTGCGGGTTTCAAGGCTTCAACAATATCGTCCGTGCAGATCGATCTGAGCTTCGAAGTCGCCGAACTGCTTCTGGTTGGCGCCCACCGCTGAAGTCTCGTCTTAGCAGGTCCGACAGGGCCGCTGCGCCGGGGTTCCGGTGACGGGGACCTGTTTGTGGGCCTGGGTGTTGTTGGTTGTGTTGTTCAGCGTGGGCGGCGGGGGTGGGCCCGTCGGGTGGTCGGTGGGGTCGGTGGTGATTGTGTTCGGTTCGCCAGTGGTTGATGACGACGCGGGCTTCGAGCGGGTTAGCGGAGTCTTCGCTGTTGGGGCATTCGTCGCGGGGTCTGCTATTGAGCGACTCGGTGTGGCTGTTGTGCCGAGGTGCTAGCGGGTTCGGTGTATGCGGTGTGTGTGCCCGGGAGGCGGTGCCGGTCTCGCAGGGCGGCGGGTTCGGGCCGTTGCCCATGCGTGGGTGCTGTGGTGCGCCTCGCTGGGCGGCGATCATCCACCGATCAGGTCGGTAGTCGCGGAGAAGCCCATCTTTTGAAGGTCTGCTGCGGCGAGACTCGAGGCGCACCCTTCGGTGCACACATCTCCCGCGCAGGCGCATCCGAACATTTCTGGACGTAGGGCTTGACAGGGCAAAAAAAAAAAAAGGTATGTAGTAGCGGCTATGAAGAGCCGTTTCAGTTATGCATCCAGTTGGTTCAAGGCATCGATTGTTAGGAGGTGGTTTAGAACTCGTCCCTGCGAAGGAGAGAAGGATTCGGTTGCCCGGTATCGCCGGGGACTCAGTCCGTGGCGTGTTCTGCTTTCTTCTCTAGCACTATCCGTTTTGGTTTTGGGGCTCTCAACGGCTCCAGAGTTGCCTTTGCCGCTGACACCAACCGCAATGGCGCACGAAAAGGTGGAAACCTATCAGGTCAGGGTGGCTCCGTTCACGAAGACGGAGCCTGTCTTCAACTATGAGGATCGGACGATCCAGGTGAGGGTGGCACCGCTCTCGAGAACTGTGCCTGTCTACAAGTTTGAGCTCCGGACGATTCGGGTGAGGGTGAAGCCGTTCTCGAAGACGGAGCCGGTTTTCAACTATGAGGATCAGAAGCGTCAGGTGAGGGTGAAGCCGTTCACGAGAACCGTTGCTGCGTACAACTACGAAACACGGGAAGCTTGTCACCCCCTTTACGGCTGCTCAACATCGCGAGTGAGGGTAGAGCCGTTCACGAGAACTGTGCCTGTCTACAAGTTTGAGCTCCGGACGATTCGGGTGAGGGTGAAGCCGTTCTCGAAGACGGAGCCGGTTTTCAACTATGAGGATCAGAAGCGTCAGGTGAGGGTGAAGCCGTTCACGAGAACCGTTGCTGCGTACAACTACGAAATCCAGACGACTCAGGTAAGGGTAGAGCCGTTCACGAGAACTGTACCTGTCTACAACTATAAGACCTTAACACGAAGCGTTCCGCATTCGCATTCGACCCAACCGACTACTACTACGACAACAACGTCCACTGTGCCGCCGACGACAACCACGACGACGACTACTGTACCGCCGACGACTACTGTGCCATCGACGACTACTGTGCCATCGACGACTACAACCACGACGACGACTACTGTACCGCCGAAAGTCCCTCAGAAGAAACCCAAGAAGTTGGAGTGGATCGCTGAGGAGCCAAAAATCAGGGCTTCAAGTCTTCGGGAAGGCGACTGCGAATTCGATTCCGAAGTGACAAGCATTCGACCTCGACCTGGTCATGCTTCCGCGACGGCAACCATCTCGTACACTTTTTCTTGTAGTTCTCTTCTGTTCGTTCCTCAGGATCCACATGGAGTTAAGTTGTGCGTCGTTGATCATAGCAATTCAGATCAGCGTCACTGCGTATTGTTTGGCGCCCTTATGTGCCTCTTCTCCTATGAAGATGAGCAAATTCGCGATAAATTCACGGAAAATCAATGGAATAAGTTAATTGGCGTCACCAAAATTGTGACGGATAACGCACCTTGTGGCAACACACCGGCATGGGTGTTTGATCAAATTGTCGCATCATTTTTGTCGAATCCCGGATCAGCCAACCAGAACTCTGGTCCGCTCTCTGTCGGTTTCACGACTAATTCCAACGTTAGTCTTGGGAGCTTCAGAACCATAACAAGACAGTTATCGGGTATAGCTTCCTCGACTTCTGCTGCTTTATTGGCGGTCTTCGGAAATGAATTGAGTCCGTTTGAGGTCTGCACCAGAATCAGAATTGGCCCTCCTGTTTCTGGTGTCGTAGATCAAACCTGCCCGCGTCTCCCCGAGTCGTTCAAGAAGGACTCGTTAGAGAAGAAGACCACCACCACAACAACAACTACCACCACAACTACGACGGTGCCTCCCCCGGTGCCGGAGACGGGGCTTCGCAAGCGGCTTCTCGATGCCCAGAGGGCGTATTTGCGCGACCCGCACAACGCAGAGAAAAAGGCCGCATACAAGGCGCTGCTCGACCGATGGTACTGCTTGAAGCACGGCCCGCTCAGCGGCTACTGCGAGCGCTGAGCGCGCCTGCGAGCGGCCCGTCAACGGGTCTGGGCATCGCCTAGGTCGATTCTGAGCGCCTCACGCCGTCTCGGGCTGTCTCGGGGCGTCCAGCGCCGGTTGCTCGCTCAATTGGGGCTGTCTCGTCGACACGGCGTGCCGTCTGGCTGCTATTGCCGGTTCGCGCTTACGCGCTCAGTGCTGGCAGCTGAGTACCGCATCGGGCCGATTCGCCACCGCTGAGCGCTGAGCGGCCAGGCTTGCCACACCGTCCAGGCGCTCCAAAAAGTTGTTTGGGGACCGCTTCCTCCGCCCGAGTTTCGTAGACCGGCACCTCCTCAGTGCCGTCGCGCCCCACGATGCCCGAGGGATTCCCCCTCGGAACTTGCACCCGAGCCTGCCTGAAGAGATCAACCGGTTCGGACGCACCATCAAGCACCGCCTCCAAATCCAGCCGCCCCATCAGTGTGCCCACCACCCCGCACACCCGCAGCACCAGTGGATCCAGGCCCAAACCACGGAGGGGTTGAGGCCTAGGCCTCAACCCCTCCGTCCAGTCTCTAGTAGTTCTGGTTGATCCTTTAAAGTCGTGACAACGACTCAGGAACCAGTTGTCACCAAATGATGCTCTATTGCAGCGCCAGTGGGATGACCGTGTCTGGACACGATGGCTCCATCGGCGGCGGCATGCGAGCTGCTTCAAGCCATCCGTCGACCTGCGCTCGATTGTCGGCGATCCAGTTGGCGGCTATTCCGGCGATGAAGTCTTCGGTGGCGTCATCACCCGCGTTCGACTGGTCGACGTTGGCCAGCGAAACGTCAATGACGGACAACTTGACCTGGCAGAACAGTTCAGCGGCGTACGGGTTAGCGTTCAGCCACTCGGTGTTGGCCGTGACCTGAATATCTGCAGCCTTCCATCCAAGCTGACAATTGTCTGCGTTGGCTGCGGCGGGACAGCTGTCGGGACTGATGTTGGCTTGTCCCGGTGTCTGGTCGTGGCCTTCCCCGCCCTCAAGCCCGGTCGGGTTCGAGTCGTCGATCACTTCTTCCACTGCGAGCCAATAGACGTTGTCTCCAGGGCGCAACTGGGTGATGTAAGCACTCGGAGTCCAAGTGTAGATCACCATCGGCTCACCAGCGTTGGCTTTGGCCGTGGCTTCAGCGAACATTGCGTCATATCCGGCCTTGACCTGAGCGATATTCGTCCAGCCGGAGAATGCAATCTGACTGTCGATGATGTTGTCGCAGGTCCAACTCTCTGTACATCCATAGATGTCGGCGACGCCGTTGCCTGGAGACTGGTCGTCGGCGTCGAAGGCAGCCAGGATGTCAGGATCGTCGTTGATCTGATCGAGATGGGTTACTCCATGCTCGTCGGCGAAGGACTTGGTGATCAAGTAACCTTGCAGACCGCCGGCGATCATTTCGTTGCCGACGATCGTGATGTGGTCGCCAACCATTGAGCCGTCAGGCAACTCTGGCGCCCACCACGAGACGTGACCTGGATACCAGCTGTTCACCCAGAAATCGATATCCCCTTCAGCCATACCCAGGTACGCCAAAGACGGACCGAGTTCCAGTTCGGAAGGTTCGGTAACGCTATAGCCCAGTTCCTCCAGCATTTGCTTGTAGACCTGCGCCTGGAAATATCCAGTGGACCAATCAGCGCGGGCCATCGTGATGGATGAGCCTTCACCGGGTGTCATCGACATCTCGGCCATGTCGTCGTCGGCCATGTCGTCGTCGGCCATGTCGTCGTCGGCCATGTCGTCGTCGGCCATGTCGTCGGCCATGTCGTCGGCCATGTCGTCGTCGGCGCCGGTCGTCGTGGTGTCGGAGTCGTCGCCTCCACACGACGCGACGAACAGTGCGAACGCAGCCAACAACGCGAGCCACACAAGCGCTCGTGTCTTAATCATGTTTGGGTTTCCCTCCTGGGTTGGGTTTCCTTCACGCGCCGAGCTCATGCTCGAAGCGAGCGGACCGTAAGAATAGCCTTTAATTCCTCGTCAAGCCACCGGTTGTTCTTTTGTGGCCAGTTGAGCGACCTCTGACGTTGATTGAGACTCCGCTGTCGGCTCCGTGTCCGAGTAGATCTTGGCCCTGCGGAACTCGCTCAAGACCGACACCGCGGTGGCGGCCAGGATGCACCCGCCGATCATTGTCAAAAATGAGCCCACACCGCTCACATAGTTGGGATCGGCTGAACGCACCTGAACAAAAATCCAGCCGAAAGCTGCTGTTGCGACACCGGCCCCGATACCGGCAGTGGCCGTGCTCCAGCGCCATTGACGCTGCTCGTCGCGACCGAGCAGTCCTGCTGCGGGCAATGTGGTGAGCAAGCCGATCACCCCAGCAATCAGCGTCCAGATCCCTAGACGGGTCCCTTGGTCACTTACCCCGTCGGTAATGACTCGCTCGGTGATACTCAACTGCGCCCGCAAGGCCGAGATCTCAGCGCCAATTGGTCCGGCATCCTCGGGATTGTCTATTGCTTTCTGCCTCAATTCGTCGATTTTTGCTTCTGTCTCAGCGCTCACCACTTGGTCGGTGCGCTCATCGAAAGACCAACCAGAGAAAGCGCCGATCAGAATCACCAACGCGGCTATGGTGCCGCCGATCACCCGGCCCCATCCGATTTTCAGGCTCAGGGGGTGCAACGGTGAGTGTTTGGCATGGCGAATCCACATCAGCGAACCAACAGTAGCCAAGAGCCCGCCGGCCAACGCAAGATACACGCCGACACCTGTGCCTGGAGATGTGCCACCCACGGGTGAGGCCAACATGTAGCAGATCATCATGACGAGCAGAGCCAACGAACCGATCAGTGCGCCGTCGGTGGTAAAGAATCTTGGCCCGCGGCCAGGCGTTAGGAGTGTCGTCACCACCGCGGCCACGATCATCAACCCGAACGCCAAGGTCAGGTATCCGAACCAAGAGCCTCCCGAGGCTGCCAGACCGTTGAAGGACTCACCCGCGATGCTCTCATCGGACCGGCGGCCATGAGCGCTGATGAACCCTGCATCGGTGGTCCAGGTGAGGAACACCGAGACGATGGCCAGAACGCCTCCCAAAGCAGACACGAGCATCCACGGACGCTCCTTCTCGCTGACCTCGGCGAACGATCCTTGGAGGTTGCTGCTGTCAGAAGATTCGGCAGGTGTGTCAGCGCTCTCGTTGACAAGGAGCTTTTCGGGGTCGCGCCGATGCATCCAAGCCAGTCGTATTCTCCTGAATATGCTTCCCTTGTCGCTTGCCTCAGTCTGCGAGATGCGGTCTAGGACGACCGCAACCAAGAAGAAGGCCAAACCGGCAGAAGCACCGAGGGAGACGTCCTGGCGAGACAGTGCATTGAACAGCAGTCTACCGAGACCGCCGGCACCCATGATCGCGGCGATTCCCAGCATTGAAATGGCCAGCAGCAGCGTTTGGTTGATTCCGGTCATGATGGCGGGTCGAGCAAGCGGGATCTGCACATCGAACAACACGCGCCACTCGGGGGCGCCGTAAGCTCTGCTTGCTTCCACCACATCAGCAGGCACTTGGCGGACGCCTAGATTGGTCAACCGGATCAACGGCGGCAGCGCGAACACCATTGTGACCATCGTCGCGCTCACCGTGCCGATTCCCCAGAAGTAGATGAACGGCAGCATGTAGACGAATGAGTGCACGACTTGCATCGCGTCGAGAACCGGTCTCACGACCTGCCAGAAGGCGTCGATTCGCCCACAGGCGACCCCTAGCGGTATTCCGATCAGTACGCACAGCAAAACGGACACGCCAATGAACCCGATAGTTCGGGCGGTTTCCAGCCAGAAGGTATTGCCCAAAAGCCCGCATACGGTAAGGCTTATCGCTGCGAAAAGGCCGACTTGTACGTTCCTGATCAGTGTGCCGATCACGAAGAAGAACAGGACGACCCAGATCCACGAGATCGGCTCAAGGATCGCTTCCACGAGGATGTCGTTGAGAAAGGTGAATGGCCACTCGATGATGGCGAGCAGCCACTCCAAATTGACAACAATCCAGTCGACGGCCTGATCGATCCATTTCCCGAAGGGGATCCGAAAGTCCTCGAGCACTCGGTTGTCGGTCAAATCGTGAGTGACCGATTCGCCAGCTTCGTTTGAGGCCTGCGCTAGAACAGTCATTACATGAACACCTCTCGCTCGAAGTGGTCTATCAGATGCTCGACCCTTCCCATTTCCTCCATGATGTGACGTGGGTCAAGGTTGCCGACGAGCACTCCAGACTCGTCGCAAACTGCAATTGGGAGTCCACGACCAGCAGCGGCATAGACCGTGTTGAGGCAGTCGCTAGGAGCGCAACGCGCGAAGTCTGTGCGCAACGCAGACTGCAGATCGGTTGAACCCATGCTTGAGGCTCGCACTCCATCCTCAATGGTGAACAAGTGAGTCGGGATGCCGTCGGAATCAAGAACGAAGGCTCCAGAACGTTCTGCTGACCGGTTCAGTGCATCTGAAAGGGAGGTGTCCGAACTCAAAGGCGCCGGTTGCTGCATCACCTCGTGAACTTGGATCACTCGTCCTTGGTCAACATCCTGAACGAACTCGGCGACATAGCCAGTGGCGGGCTGGGTGAGGATCTCCTCTGGAGTGCCGATTTGGACGACTGCTCCGTCTTTCATGATGCACACCCGGTCGCCGATGCGAAGTGCCTCGTTGAGGTCATGGGTGATGAACAGGATTGTTTTGTGCAACTCACCCTGGATCTCCATCATCTCGTCCTGCATCTGACGGCGGATGAGTGGATCAAGGGCACTGAAGGCTTCGTCCATCAGCAAGATATCAGGATCCGAAGCCAGTGCTCGGGCTAGGCCGACCCGTTGCTGCATGCCTCCCGAAAGCTCAGAAGGGAAACTCTGGGCGTAGGCATCTAGTCCTACCAGAGCAAGTGACCGCATCGCGGCATCCTCGCGTGCTTGTCTGGCGATGCCCTGGACCTTCAGCCCGTAACCCACGTTGTCGATCACTTTGCGGTGGGGAAACAGTGCGAAGTGTTGAAACACCATGCCCATGTACTGGCGGCGGAACGCCTGCAGATCGGAGCCCTCAAGCTGTTGGACGTCCGTGCCGTCGACGTTGATCGTGCCGTAGGTGATGTCGAAGAGCTTGTTGACTGTGCGGATGGCTGTTGACTTGCCTGAGCCTGACAGGCCCATCACCACGAAGATCTCGCCTTTGTTGACCGAGAAAGAAACATTGTTCAGCCCGAGAACATGGCCCGTCACTGCTTGGAGCCGGTTTTTGTCCATTCCCGAGCGAGCCAGATCGAAGGCTCTGCCTCGCGGTTGTGGCCCGAATATTTTGTAGACCTCGTCCAAGACGATGATCTCTTCACCCATCTCTACCATTCATAGCTCCCCAGCGGCGGACAACACGGCGCACCTTAGCGCGCTCGGAGCCTCTTGCGCAGTTTGCCGAGATTTTGACCCCGTCGCAGCCGTGGCCCCGTTGGGCTTCACAGCCTTCAGATCAAGAGGTACACGACGACTCCTAAGAGCAGCCATACAAGAACTATCGTCACCAAGCCGGATGGCTTTTGTCGAACTTTCGGGGCACGCCCGCCGTAACCGACTACACGGTTTTTTGAGGCCGGGTCTCCGTAGACCTTCTTTTGGTGACCGCTGGCGATGGTCTTGCCCAGGAGGTTGTCGGCTGAGCTGCCTCCGGAGAAGGCACTGCCCCCACCCGGTCCAACACTGACATGCATCGCCTCACGCGCCTGTCTGGCTCCAGCGTTGGACACCCCGCCTCGAGTCGGTGGCATTCCCAGCAGCAGACGCAGGAAGTTGATGAAGTTCCTGATCGCGTTTCGAATCATGTTTTCGTATCCCTTCAGATGGAAAGCCCAGATAGGGCGCGCTTCAATCTAACAGAGTCTGATTCCCGAGATCTGCCTTTTCTCGAGTGCCCCGGCGGAAACTGTGGCTACGTAGAATGGCGGATGCGAGATCGCCACGACTATGTGATCGTCGGCGGGGGTTCGGCAAGTTGTGTGCTGGCGACCCGTTGTCGGCATGGCCTTGAATACAAGGTTGACTATATATAAGTCTAGCTCTATATTGAACCAATGGCATGGGAAGTCAACGGCACCGATGAGTTCGCGGATTGGCTTGGAGCCCTCGCTGAGGCCCAACAGGACGAGGTGATCGCCGTCGTCGAGTTGCTGGCCGAGCAGGGTCCCGAGTTGGACCGGCCATACACGGATCGCATCAAGGGCTCGAAGTACCACAACATGAAGGAATTGAGGCCTCGCGGCCATGCCAAGCACTGTCGAGTGCTGTTCATGTTCGACCCTCGCCGTCAAGCAATCTTGCTGCTTGGTGGCGACAAGAGCGGCCAATGGGAGCGCTGGTACGTCCAGGCAATCCCACGGGCCGAAGAACTCTACGAAGAGTATTTGGCGGACCTCTAACGAAGATCTGCTTGAAGACAACGAATATAGGCAAACGAAACCGGAGCACAATCATGGGACATCGAAAGTTCACCGACATTGTCGACGATCTCAGCCCGGAGCGTCGTGAGCGCATCGAGGCCATCAAAAACGAGGCCCGAGCGGACACAATCGCTTTCAACCTCGCACAACTCCGCCGACATCGAGAACTCACGCAATCCGAGCTCGCGCAAACTCTTGAGCGAACCCAAGCATCAATCTCCGCGATGGAATCCGCCGGCGACAATCTGTTGTCCACATGGCGCAACGTCATCGAAGGCATGGGCGGGCGGCTTGAACTTGTGGCGGTTTTCGACAACGAGCGCATCGCGCTCCCAGCACCCGAGACGATCGGCGCGCACGCATAGAGCGTTGGAATCTGTGGGCGACAGCCCGCTTCGTGGGTCGGCGCTGACCATGGGGCGTAGAATGCCCGGATGCGGGATCGCTACGACTATGTGATCGTCGGCGGGGGATCGGCTGGCTGTGCGCTGGCCAACCGTTTGTCGGCAGACCCCGCGACCTCAGTCCTGGTATTGGAAGCAGGCCGCCGCGACTGGCGCTTCGACGTGTTCATACACATGCCGGCGGCCCTGTCGTTCGGCATCGGCAATCGCTTCTACGACTGGATGTACGAGTCCGAGCCCGAGCCCGAGATGGGGGGACGGCGTGTCTACCATGCCCGGGGCAAAGTGCTCGGCGGCTCGTCGAGCATCAACGGGATGATCTTCCAGCGGGGCAACCCGCTCGATTTCGAACGCTGGGCCGCTGACCCCGGCATGGAGTCATGGGACTACGCCCACTGCCTGCCCTACTTCAAGCGAATGGAGAACTGTCTCGCCCCACAGGACGGGCCCGTCTACCGTGGCGACCAGGGCCCGCTGGTCCTCGAACGGGGGCCGGCCACGAATCCTCTGTTCGAAGCCTTCCTGGAGGCCACGGCACAGGCTGGCCACCCCCGCACCACAGACGTCAACGGCGAACGCCAGGAGGGATTCAACGCATTCGACCGCAACGTGCACCGCGGTCGCCGGTTGAGTGCCGCCCGCGCCTACCTGCATCCGGTGCTGTCACGCAAGAACCTGGATCTGGCGACCAAGGCCTTCGTCACCAGGGTTCGCTTCGACGGCGAACGGGCGACCGGCGTGGAACTGGAACACAACCGCAGACCCCGCTCGGTGGCCGCGGCGGAGGTCGTCCTGTGCGGGGGCGCCATCAATTCACCGCAGCTCCTGCAACTCTCCGGTGTCGGGCCGGCCGCGCTGCTCGAACAACACGGCATTGAAGTGGTGGCCGACGTGGCGGGGGTGGGGCAGAACCTTCAAGACCACCTTGAGGTGTACATCCAATACTCCTGCAAGCAGCCCGTGTCGCTCCAACCCAATCTGGCGATGTGGAAACGGCCCTGGATCGGGTTCCAGTGGCTCTTTCGCAAGGGTCCGGGGTCGTCCAACCATTTTGAGGCGGGCGGTTTCATTCGCAGCAACGAAGACGTCGAATACCCGAACCTGATGTTTCATTTCCTGCCCATTGCCATCCGCTACGACGGCAGCACCCCGCAGGGCGGTCACGGTTATCAAGTGCATGTGGGTCCCATGTACTCCGATGCGCGGGGGTCCGTGGAGATTCGCAGCAGCGACCCGAAAGCCAAACCAGCGCTGCGATTCAACTACCTCTCCACTGACCAGGACCGACGGGAATGGGTCGAGGCCGTGCGCCATGCCCGGAGTCTGCTCAATCAGCCGGCGCTGGAACCTTTCAACGGCGGTGAGATCTCGCCCGGCCCCGAAGTCGAAAGCGACGAACAGATCCTCGACTGGGTGCGCCACGATGCTGAAACCGCATTGCACCCGTCGTGTACAGCCAAGATGGGTGTGGGAGACGATGCCGTGCTCGATCCGCTGACCATGCGGGTGTACGGGACGCAAGGGCTGCGGGTGATCGATGCGTCGTCGATGCCGTACCTGACCAACGGCAACATCTATGCTCCCGTCATGATGCTCGCGGAAAAGGCTGCTGACCTGGTCCTCGGCAACCAACCACTGGCACCTGAGTCGCCCAGGTTCCACCGCCACCGACAACCTGGCTGAAATATGGGTATTAGGGGACAGGAATGAACCGCTCGCAGCTTCGACAATTGCTTCTGAACGGCGAGAACTCCGGGTTGGAGTTCAAGCGCGACGATGTTCAACCCGGCAAGCTCGCCGGTGAGATCGTGGCTCTGCTCAATCTGGAAGGCGGGCACATCCTGCTCGGGGTCGAAGACGACGCCACCGTCTCGGGGCTCACCAGAGATCCGCAACAGGCTGAAGAGTGGGTGATGCAGATCGCAAGGGACCATGTCCAACCTGCCCTGATCCCGTATTGGGAGACTCTCAAGTGGGACGACGGCAGGGTCGTCGGTGTTGTCACTCTGCCCGCCGATGCTCCTGACAAGCCCTACAAGGCAAAAAGCGGTGGTTCATGGATCACTCGAATTCGTGCGGGCACCACGACCCGGGACGCGACCAGAGAGGAGGAGGAACGCTTGTACCAACAGGCTGGCCGCTTGAGGTACGGGCTGAAACCGGTGCTCGGGTCTAATCCAGAGGGCTTGGACGTTCGGCGCTTGCGGGACTATTTTGTCAGGATTCTGGGTGAGGAGAGCTTTCCCGACAACGATCAAGGAGAGCTTGAACGGTTGCTCCTCAACTTGGAACTGGCCACAACCTCGGCCGGACTCACATCGGCAACAGTCGATGGAATGCTGCTGTTCGGCCAGAATCTTGGACGTGTTCTGCCGCAGTCAGGGATCAGAGCGGTGTGCTATCAGGGGACCGAGCCGGACTACGCAGTTCGCGAGGAGGAGGTCATCAAAGGGCCTCTCACACCTTTGGGCGGCGACGATGTGTTGGTCGAGCCCGGAATCGTGGACAGGGCTTGGGATTTCGTGCGGCGCAACACCGTCGCGTCAGCCCGACTTGAAGGGGCACAACGGCAAGATCGCTGGGAGTATCCCGAAGAGGCACTTCGCGAGGTTCTGGTCAACGCGATGGTTCACCGCGACTACAGCATTCTAGGAACCGACGTGATGCTGTCCATATTCTCGGACCGCTTGGAGGTTCAGAGTCCCGGTCGCCTGCCCAACACGGTTACTGTCGACGGCTTGAGGTCGGGGATGCGCTACGCACGCAATCAGAATCTTGTCAACGTGCTGCGAGACTACCGATACGTGGACGCCCGCGGCATGGGCATACGAAACAAAGTCATCCCGTTGATGAGAAAGAACAATGGAAAGGAGCCGGAGTTCATTGAGGAAGAGAACCGTTTCACCGTGCGGCTCTGGAAGTAGCGCTGAACTGCGCGTCGAAGAGCACGCGGTCCGATGATTGAACCGGAGTTCCTGAAGTTCGACACGCTCAGCCTGCACGCCGGCCAGCAGCCGGATCCGAGCACCGGAGCGCGGGCAGTGCCGATCTACATGACCACCTCCTATGTGTTCGACGACAGCGACCACGCAGCAGGGCTGTTCAACTTGGAGATACCCGGGCATCTCTACTCCCGACTCACCAACCCGACGGTGGCGGTGCTCGAGGAGCGGATCGCGGCGCTCGAGGGGGGCGTCGGCGCGGTCTGCACGGCAAGCGGCCAAGCAGCGTTTCATCTTGGCGTCGTGACCCTGATGGGACAGGGCGGCCATATCGTTGCCAGCCGCAACATCTACGGCGGCACCCACCAGATGCTCAATGTGACCCTGCCCAGATTCGGGATCACCGCAACATTCGTCGATCCCCGCGAGCCCCAGCAGTTCGAGGCCTCGATCACCGACGACACTCGGCTCGTTTTCGCCGAAACGCTCGGCAACCCCGGGATCGAAGTCCTCGACATCAGCGCTGTCGCCGAGGTCGCCCACAGCGCCGGATTGCCCCTGATGGTCGACTCGACCTTCTCGACGCCCTACCTCATCCGTCCGATAGAGCACGGCGCCGACATCGTGATGCACTCGGTCACCAAGTTCCTCGGCGGCCACGGCGTGGCGCTCGGAGGAGTCCTGGTCGACGGGGGACGGTTCGATTGGGAGGCGTCGGGCCGCTTCGAGACCTTGACCGAACCCTATGTCGGGTATCACGGCATCTCGTTCGCGGACGAGTTCGGCCCAGGCGCTTTCATCACTCGTGCGCGGGTCGAGGGTCTGCGCGACTTCGGCGCGGCGATGAGTCCGGCCAACGCCTTTCAGTTGATCCAAGGGATTGAAACGCTGCCATTGCGGATGCAGAAGCATGTGAGCAACGCGGTGGCCGTGGCCGAGATGCTGGTCGACCACGATGCGGTCGGCTGGGTCAAGCACCCGAGCGCCCCCGAGCATCCCGACCGGGAGCTCGCGCAGCGGTTGTATCCCCACGGCGCCGGCGCTGTTCTCAGCTTCGGGATCAAGGGTGGCCGGCAAGCGGGCCGCAAGTTCATCGAGTCCGTCAGGCTGGCTTCGCATCTGGCGAACGTCGGCGACGCCAAGACCCTGGTTCTCCATCCCGCCAGCACGACTCATCAGCAATTGTCGGCAGAGGACTTGGAGGCTGCCGGAGTGAGCGAAGATCTGATCCGGGTGTCCGTCGGCATCGAAGACCCCCGCGACATTGTCGATGACCTGGCCCGGGCCCTGCGGGCCTCGCAGCGATAGGCGGGCAAGGAGTAGGACTCGATGCAGGTTCAGCACCTCGGTCGCACGGTTCGTTATGCCAACGGCGGCAGCCCGGGCGACCCCGGCGACCCCGGAGTCGTCCTGCTCCACGGGTCCGGCATGGACCGAACGGTCTGGCAACTGCAGACTCGCTTCCTCGCCCACCACGGCTACCGCGTGGCGGCTCTCGACCTGCCCGGGCACGGCGGCAGCGACGGTCCGCCACTTGGGAGCATCGAACAGATGGCTGACTGGGTCGCCGAGATGGTGGCTGTCCTGGGCCTCGGCCCGGCGCACCTGGTGGGCCACTCGATGGGCACCTACATTGCCTTGGAGGCCGCTAGGCGCCACCCCGAAGCGGTGCGTTCGCTGGTGCTGCTGGGCACCGCGGCGGCGATGCCGGTACACCCTGCGCTTCTCGAATCGGCCGAGCACGACGTCGCGCATGCCGGCGGCCTGATGACTTCGTGGGGTTACAGCAGCCGAGCCCACATCGGGCACCACGCTTCCCCCGGCTTCTGGCTGCTCGGCGGTTCGCGGGCGCTGATCGAGGCGTCTCCCGACGGTGTGCTCGCTGCAGACATGGCAGCTTGCGACAGCTATGGCGGCGCGGTCGACGCGGCCGCGTCTGCAACCTGCCCTGTCTCGGTCGTCCTGGGAAGCGACGACAAGATGACCCCGGTGAGGTCAGCCCAAAAGTTGTTGGCGGCCTTTGCTCCTCCTGAACCTGTGCCCGCCGTCGACGTGACCGTGCTCGACGGCGTCGGTCACATGATTCCGCTCGAAGATCCCGGGCGCGCCCGCGCTTGCATTGCCCAGGCGCTCGCGACCGCGGACGCCTCATTCGCTCCCGACGACCGGGACTGATGAACTGTCCAGCACTCGGGCCGGGATCCAGCCCCGCACTGAGTTGATCAACCAGACCGAATCTGCCCGGTCGAGGTCCTCGATGGTCACGATCGCCTCCTGTATCCGGCGGTTGGCCAACAACTCCGCTCGCAGTGTGCCGGGCAGCAGGCCACTGGACTGCGCGGGGGTGACGGTGTTCCCATCGATCTCCAGCACCAGATTGGCGATCGTCGTCTCGGTCAGCTCGCCCCGCTCGTTCCACAGCAGCACATCATCGGCATCGGGGTGACGGGCGAGCGCTTGGTCGTAGCGGTCGCGCCGTGTCGTCTTGAAGCGCAGGAACTCGTCGTCGCTGGAAACCGGCAGCGTGTCCAAGGCGATTCGCCACACCGGATCGGCCGCCGCCGGCGACATCTCCGCGACCTGCAGCTCAATTGCGCCGTCGGCGGAGACCAGGATCCGCACTCGTTGGGTTGTGTCGGCCCGTATGGCGTCCAGTCGGCGTCGGACTTCTCCGGGGTCCATGTCAAAACCGAAATGCTCGGCGCAAGCAGTCAGCCGGACGAGATGGCGGTCAAGCAGGATCGGCCCCGCGCCGGGCTCCCAGGCCAGTGTCTCGAGCAGTCGAAAGGGTCGTGTCGCTCGATGCAGCACTCGGGCCTTGTCGTGAGCTTCGTGCCACTCTGCGGTGGGTTGGGAGTCCCAGACGATCCCGCCGCCGACGCCGTAGACGGCCTGCCCGCTGCGTTGATCGATCCAGGCAGTTCGAATGGCGATATTGAACTCGGCATTGCCGCCCGGTTCGACCACACCGACTGAACCCGTGTAGACGCCGCGCGGCTCGCCTTCGAGTTCTGCAATCACACGACTGGCGGCAACTTTGGGGGCGCCGGTGATCGAAGCGCCGGGGAATGTCGCCGCGAGCAGGCCGCGCAGGGAAGCGTCGGTCTCCGCGGTGACTGTCGAGGTCAGCTGATGCACGGTCGGGTAGCTCTCGACTGTGTGGAGCTTCACGACTCGGACGGTGCCGATCTCAGCCACGCGGCCGAGATCGTTGCGGGCTATGTCGACGATCATCGTGTTCTCGGCTCGGTCCTTTTCGCTGCGGACGAGTTCGTTGGCCAGATCACGGTCGATCATCGGGTCCGGGTGGCGAGGCCGGGTTCCTTTCATCGGACGGGTCACCACAGTCGTGCCGCGCCGGGAAATGAGTTGTTCTGGTGAAGCCGAGCACACCGCGGCCGCACCGAAGTCGAGAAAGGCGAGATGGTCGGCTCGCTGCGCTCTGCACAGGGCTGCGAACAGGCCTTCTGGATCTCCTGAGAAATCACTGTGGAGCCTCAACGTGTAGTTGACCTGGTAGGTGTCGCCGGCGGCGATCAATCCATGGATGGAGTCGACCGCGGACTCGAAGGCTCGCTGGTCTGCGCTCGGTGTCCAGGCTGTCGTGGAGAAGGCGGATCCGGCAGGTCCTCTAGATTGGAGCGGGTCTCGGAACGCCGCGAACGCGGTCAAGGGCACGCTGGGATCGCGGAGGCTGACGAGGGCGTTGTCCAAGGCAGGGGCAGCGTCGTAGCTGAGGAGTCCGACAACCCACAGACCGGCCTCCGCCGCGGCTTCGACCGCATCTATGACGGGACCCACATCGCGGAGTTCGGTGGCCGCGAAATGGGTGACCGGGTTGCGAAACTCCAGCCATCTGCGGCCTTGGTCGGAATCGTGGCGGACCAACGCGCGACGCAACCGCAGAGGCATGGGCTCGCCGGTTTCGGGATGGTCGGACATTCCGTCTGAAAGTATGCCAACAGCAGCACGGCGCGACGCTGCTTCAGGTACGATCACCGGTCAATTGAGGGCGGCATCTCCGACGGCCGTGGTTTCGCACTTGACGGGGCGGAAATGAACGACGAAGAGAACATTGAAGGTGGGCCGTTCATCTCGGTCAACCCGGTGGTTGCTGCTCGTGGGCTGCTTTTGGGAATTGCTCTGCTGATGGCCGGCAACGGCCTGCAGAGATCGGTGTTGGGGGTCCGTGCCGAAAGCGAAGGGTTCAGTGTGACTGCCATCGGCGTGGTGATGGCATGTTATTTCGCCGGTTTCTTCCTAGGCGGTCTGTATGTTCAACAGCTCATCACCCGGGTAGGGCACATCCGTGTGTTCGCGGCGCTGGCTTCGCTGGTGTCGGGTTCCGCGTTGGTCTATGTCCTGTTCATTTCGCCGGTGGTTTGGGGATCGATGATGTTCATGACCGGAATCTGCATTGCCGGTCTCGTAGTAGTCGCGGAGTCGTGGTTGAACGACATGGCTGACAACGCCACACGGGGCCGCCTCCTAGCGATGTACATGGTGACAACGATGGGCGGGATGACGATCGGCCAATTCCTGCTGGAGAGCGCGGACATCGGTGGATTCGAGCTCTTCGTGCTCGCCTCGCTATTGGTGTCCGCTTCAGTGGTTCCGGTGACCCTGTCTGCCTCTAGCAACCCTCCTCTCGGCCTTCCTGAACCGTTGTCGATCCGTGAACTGGCCCGCAGTGTTCCCACAGGGGTGATCTCCGCGTTCTGGGTGGGCGCATCAGCAGGCGTGCTGATGGGACTCGGCGCTGTCTACGCGGTGACTGTCGAGATTCCCTCGTCCCGTATCTCGTTGTTTCTCGCCGCTCCCCTGCTGGGCTCGATTGTGATGCAATGGCCGGTCGGCTGGTTCTCGGATCGGGTCGGGCGTCGCCTCGTCATGTGGTGGGTTGCTGTCAGCGCCAGCGCCATCGGCGTTGCACTGGCTCTGGTGGATCCGAGTTCTTGGCTGGTCATCTTGTTGATATTCGGACTCGGGGGGATGACCTTCTCTCTGTACTCGCTGACGATCGCCTACACCGCGGACTGGCTTCCGCAGTCGCAGCTGACCGCGGCCTCCGCTGCTCTGGTGAGGGTCAACGGGGTCGGGGCGGTGGTCGGGCCGCTGGTAGTGGCGCCCGCCATGTCCACCACCTCGGCTCAGTCCTACTACTGGGCTCTGGTCGTGACCCACGGCCTGATCGCGGCCTACATCAGTTGGCGCGTGTTGTTCCGCAATCCTGTGCCGAAGGAACTGCAGCGGGTGTTCGTCGTCTACCCGGCCCGAGCCTCCGCGGTCGCTTCCAATCTGATCGGCCGCCGCCGCCGAGTCAATCGCTGACCCCGTTCTGGCACGACGGGTTCAGGCCAGAACGGGTTTTGCTAGTAGGCGGCGTCGGGCATTTCGGATTTGCGACGGGCGATGAATTCGCGCATTTCGGCGTCGACGGCCTCGTCGAGGGGTGGTCGTTCGTATTCGGCCAACAGCTTCTTCCATTGCGTGTTGGCTCGTTGCGCGGCGGTGAGGCTGCCTTCGGATTCCCATTGTTCAAAGCTGTTGTTGTCGGCGATCGACGAGCGGTAGAAGGCCGTCTCGAAATTGGCGAGAGTGTGGGGATTGCCCAGGAAGTGATCGCCGTGGGGGTTGGTGTGGAAGGCGTCCATCGCTTGGCCGTTCTCCGACATGTCGATGCCGCGGGCATACACGCCCATCATCCCCAGTTGGTCGGCGTCCATGATCAGTTTCTCGTAACCGAGAGTAAGTCCTCCTTCGAGCCACCCCGCGGCGTGCAGCACAAAGTTCACGCCCGCCTCGAGGGTGGGAAGGATCGTCGACGCCGACTCGTAGGCCGCTTGCGCGTCGGCCGCTTTGGACGACGTGAACTGGCCGCCGGAGCGAAACGGCACGCCGACCCGCCGGGCCAACGCGGCCATCACGTTGATCGCTTGCCCTGCTTCTGGTGTGCCGAAAGTCGGTGCACCGGTCGCCATCGACATTGAGGAGGCGAACGTGCCGAAGATGACCGGCGCTCCCGGGTGTACGAGCTGGTAGTAGGCCATCCCCGAGAGCGCCTCCGCCAGGGCCTGTGTGCACAGCGCGGCGACTGTCACCGGTGACATCGCTCCGGCGAGAATGAACGGCGAGATGATGGCGGCCTGGTTGGCGCGGGCGTATTCGGTGGCAGCGCCGAGCATCGTGGAATCCCAGCGAAGCGGCGACGAGGCGTTGATCAGCGATGTCATCACGGTTCGCTCGTTGAGATCGCCGCCGAAAGCAATACGCGACAGCTCCACCGAGTCGGCTGCTCGCTCCGCGGCTGTGACCGAACCCATGTAGGGCTTGTCGCTGTAGGCGATATGGGAGTACACCATGTCGAGGTGTCGCTTGTTGACCGGCACGTCCACCGGTTCGCAAACGGTGCCGCCGGAATGATGCAGGTGCGGGAGCATATAGGTGAGCTTGACCGCGTTCTGGAAGTCGGTGAGCGTGGCGTAACGCCTCCCAGTGTCCAAGTCGGTCACGAAAGGCGACCCGTAGTTGGGCGCGAACACCGTGGTGTTGCCGCCAATCTTGACACTCCGCTGGGGGTTGCGGGCATGTTGGGTGTACACCGCCGGTGCGCTGCGGGCCAGGATCTCGCGGCACATGCCGCGGGGGATCCGGACTAGTTCTCCGTCGATGTCGGCGCCGGCGTCGCGCCACAGTTCGAGGGCTGGGGGGAAGTCCTGAAACGCCACACCGATCTCGGCCAGGATCGTTTCGGCGTTGGTTTCGATCTGCACCAGGCCTTCTTCATCGAGCATCTCCACGGGCGGCAGCTTCCGCTCTATATACGCCACCGTCTCGGCGGTGGTGGCGGCTCGGGCTGCTTGTCGGACGGCGCGTCCGCCGCCTCGGCGGCCTTGTCGTTTGACTGCAGATCGGGGTTTGTTCGTGGTTGGCTGGGTGTCGGTCATGTTGCCTCTGAATCGGGAGTTCGGATCGCGGGCCTGCGTCGCCGACGGTTGCGGTGCCCGGTGGCGCTCACGGTTTGATGTTGGGGAAGGTCTACGACCTTCGACAACTCGGCCGACGGCGCAGATTGGTGCGGGAAGGCCATCGCCGCGACGAAGAGTTCCTGGAACCGGGGTTCGGTTGCGGTCTCGATCTTCTCGATTCGGCTCACGGCCCGGGCGATCTCACTGCGTTGTGCCGTTGACAGCAGCATCCGTACCGCGCCGGCGCCTGAAGAGTTGCCGACTGACTGCACAGCGCTGAGGGGGCAGTCGGGAACAAGTCCCAATACCAGCGCATACAGGGGGTCGATGTGTGCACCGAAAGCACCCGCGAGCCGGATGTCGTTGACTTCTGCGATTCCTGCGTGTTCCATCAACAAGTCGATGCCGGCTCGCAAGGCAGCTCCTGCCAGTTGGATCTGGCGCACATCGTTCTGGGTGATGAACAGCGGAGCGGACCCTGAACGGATCACGTAACGATGGGTACGCCCTTCGGGCTCGACAAATGGCGTGTGATTCGCCAGGGACCCCTGGATCACCCCGTTGCTGTCGCACACACCGGCCAGGAACATCTCGCCGATCGCCTCGATGATCGCCGACCCGCACAGGCCCGCAATATCCAGGTGGCTGACATCTGCAGCGAAGCCTGGATCGTCGCTCCAAAGATCCGAGCCGATCACCTTGTAGCGGGCCGCGAACGTCTCGCGGTCGATCCGAATCCGCTCGACAGCTCCCGCTGTCGCCCTCATCCCGCACGATGTTTGAGCGCCCTCGAAAGCTGGTCCTGTGGGCGACGAGGCAGCGTAGGTCTTCGACGGGGTGCCGAGCACGATCTCGGCGTTGGTGCCGATATCGACCAGCAGTTGCGGAGCGGCGGAGCGATGGGTGCCCTCGTTCAGCGCAGCAGCCGATGCGTCGGCCCCGACATGGCCGGCGATGCAAGGTCCGATATGGGCTCGCGCATAGCGGAGTGACAGGTCGAGTTCGTCGGCTCTCATGTCGACCGGTGCGCTGACGGCGAGGGTGAACGGCGCGGCGCCGAGCGGGGTGGGGTCGATTCCCAACAACAGGTGGTGCATTATCGGGTTGCCGACCACGACCAGATCGTGGATGCGGTTTCGCAATTCCTCGCTGGGTTCGCCGGCTTCGTCGGCGAGATCGTCAATCAAGGCGTTGAGAGCGGTTCGCACCGTGGTTGTGAGCTCCAGGTCGCCGCCCGGGTTCATCATCACGTAGCTGACGCGGCTCATCAGGTCCTCGCCGAAGCGGATCTGCGGGTTCATTGTTCCGGCGTGGGCAACGACGTCACCAGATGCCAGGTCCACCAGATAGCCGGCGATGGTTGTGCTGCCCACATCGATGGCGACCCCGTACAGCGCCTCGTCGAAACCGGCTCGCACTGCCATCACAGTGCCGTCGGAATGCACGACCGCGGTCAGCCCCCGGCCACCGGCGGCCAGCGCCGGGTGGAGGTCGGGGAGCACTCGGGCGTCCACCGAAGCTTGGTCGATGCCCCAGTCGGATTTGAGAGCTTCGGCCAGCAGGTCGCTTAGAGCCTGTTCGTCGCCGAGCAGTTGATCCGGGAGCTCGACATAACGCGCGGTGATCAGGGGGTCGACTGTCAGTCCTTCGAGGTTGATCCTCTTGCGGACGACAGGTCTGTGGACCTGGCTGTCGGTCGGGACGCCTATAACCACGCTGGATCGCACGACTGCCTGGCACCCCAGCCGATCACCGGGTTTGATGGTGCGCCGGCCCTTGTAGTCTTCCTCGCTCCGGGTCCATGGGTTCAGCGCCGCGTCAGTTGAATTGATGCGCCATTTGGCGAACTCGCCGATCGAGGGAGTCACCTGGCAGCGTCCGCAGAGCCCTCGCCCCCCGCAGGTGGAATCAAGGTCGATTCCGACCGAGCGCGCGGCGTCGAGCACCGTGGTTCCGGCGGGCACGGCCACTTTCACCCCTGCGGGCATGAAGACTACCGCGGCGTCGCCATCGGTAGTTGCAGGTTCTGAGGCCATTGCCGGTTCTGAAACCATTGCCGGTTCAGGCGATCCTTCGGCGGTTCGTTCGCCTGCGGCCCCGTACCTCTCCGTCGATCGCCGGGGCGCGGTATTCGCGGATCCATGCTGCGCAATCCCGATCATGGCCTGCCAACACGTCCGCGGCCATCACCGCAGTCTTCACCTCGGGATGCATCGGATTCATGATGGCCGAACTCATGCCCGCACCTATCGCCATCGACAGGAAAGTGCCCGTGATTGCGTGGCGGTTCGGCAGACCGAAACTGACGTTGGAAGCGCCGCAGGTGGTGTTGACGTGCAACTCGTCGCGGAGGCGACGGACCAGAGCGAATACCTGCCGTCCAGCGGTGCCCATGGCCCCGATGGGCATCACCAGCGGATCGACCACCACATCGGACGCGGGAATCCCGAAGTCGGCGGCCGCGTGCACGATCTTGCGGGCGACTTCGAATCGCACGTCGGGGTCTTCGCTTATGCCGGTTTCGTCGTTGGAGATAGCGACCACCGCCGCGCCCGCTTTCGCCACGAGTGGGAGCACTCGTTCCAGCACTTCGTTCTCGCCGGTCACGGAGTTGATCAGCGGTTTGCCTTCATAGACGGCGATACCGGCTTCCAACGCTTCGATGATTGACGAGTCGATCGACAGAGGGACGCCGGTCACCGATTGCACGAGTTTGATTGCCTGGCTGAGCAGGGCCGGTTCGTCGGCCAGCGGGATGCCGGCGTTGACGTCGAGCATGTGGGCGCCGGCTTCGACCTGGGCTATGGCGTCGGCTTCGACCCGGCTGAAATCCCCGTTCTTCATTTCTTCGGCCAGTAATTTGCGGCCAGTCGGGTTGATGCGCTCACCGATCATCACGAAAGGCCGGTTCAGACCGATCACCACTTCTTTGGTGGCAGAGCTGATGACGGTTTCAGTCATTGTGTCGGGGTTCTTTCTCATTGGGTTCGGGTTGGTTGCGGGGTTCGGTTTGCTTGTGCGGCTCAAGACCACCGTTGGCGACTAAGGCCTCGAGTCGGTGTTTTTCGTACTGGCTGTGGATGCCGTCGGCTGCGGATTGCGCAGCTGCGAGAGCATCGCCCCCGGCCGCAGTGGTGACACGGCGCCATTGCTCGATGTATTTGTGGGTTTCAGTCAGCCCGGCTACGTGGGCAGCGCGGTCAATGGCGTGTTGAAAACGGGGATGGAGCATGATCTTCTCGTTGCGGCCGCTGTCGGTGGTTGCGGTGATCTGGGCGGGAATGTCGCGCCAGTAGATGGTCGTGATTCCGGGGGTTCGGCTGCGTCGTCTGCTCATAGGGGCGCTGTTCGTCTGCGGGTGAGGTCGTGGATCTGGGTTTCGAGTTCGCCGTACCCTGTGCTGAGCCGCTCGAAGGCGAGACTGAGCCGATCGGCTGCGGCGCGGGCTTTTTCGTCGAGTACGGGATCGTTGGTCTGGGCCAGGTAGATCAGCTTGGTGTAGTTGCCGAAGTACATGTCGCGCAGTTCGGGGTGGGCTTCGATTCCCAGGCCGCCCATGATGATGCGCTCGAAGTGCTTCACCAGGTAGTCGGTGAGGTAGAAGGCGGTCGGATCGTTGTCGTGCATCGAGTCGAAACGCGCCCCGCCGGCGAAGAACTGGTAGCAGTGGGCTCCGGGCATCATCTCGATGGCTGTGCCGGAGTTCTGATACTCGCGACAGAGGTCCGCTAGTTCGCCAGAGGTGCCGCAATCGGCGTATCCCAGCAGGATTCGGTCGTATTCCTCTTTGCCTTCGCAGCGGCTCAAACGCCGACGGACAGCTTCGCCGATGTTCTCCGGACGGTTGTGAAGCGAAGCGGGGAGGCACTCGAGGGTGATATCGGCGAGTTCATGGAGGCGGCAGACGTCGCGGATTTCGCGTGCCAACGCACCGCAGGCGAGGATCAGCACCCGAGGAGCACGGCTCGAGTTGCCGGTGGTCATGCTGCCCGGCGAGCATGAACAAGCGACGAGGCGACTTCGGCAGCAACCGCTGCGTCGCGACAGTAGGCGTCGGCGCCGATGGCTTCGCCGAACTCTTCGTTCAAGGGCGCCCCGCCGACGATGATGATGTAGTCGTCTCGCATCCCTTTCTCGACGAGCGTGTCGATCACCACCTTCATATAGGGCATGGTGGTGGTGAGCAGAGCCGACATCCCCAAGATGTCGGGTTTGTGTTCTTCGATGGCTGTGAGGAATTCGTCGACGTCGGTGTTGATGCCGAGGTCGAACACTTCGAATCCGGCGCCCTCGAGCATCATTCCGACCAGGTTCTTGCCGATGTCGTGGATGTCGCCTTTGACTGTGCCGATCACGATGCTGCCGATGGGCTCGGCGCCGGTCTCTGCCAGCAGGGGGCGCAGGATTGCCATGCCCGCTTTCATCGCCTTGGCGGCTAGGAGGACTTCGGGGACGAAGAGGATCCCATCGCGAAAGTCGATGCCGACGATGCGCATGCCTTCGACTAGTGCATCGTTGAGGACCTTGTCTGCGGGCCAGCCCCGGCTCAGCAGAATGCGGGTTCCCTCGTCGATCTCCTCGTCGAGCCCGTCGTAGAGATCGTCGTGCATCTGAGCTGTCAGGTCTTCGTCGTTCAACGCGTTCAGATCAATTTCGTCGATGTCTTCATCGGTCATTTGGACGGCTCCAAGAGTCGTGGATTGGTCTGGGGCATCCACGGAACGTTTGTCCCGCATCGTGGAACCGTACCGTATCATGAAACGCGAGTGATCCTGAACCGTTTCACGCAGATACAATCCGCGAAACCAGCGAAGGTTGTCCAGCGGTAGCCTGTTGCCATGTCGAACCCTGAAACCCTGCCGCCGCACCGCTACGACGCGCGCATGGCTGACGACATCGAGACCCGCTGGCAGGCGCAGTGGCGAAAGCAGGGTGTTTACCACGCTCCGAACCCCAGTGGCGCGCTATCGGCCGATCAGTCCCGGCTCGCTGATCGACCGAAGCTGTTCATCATGGACATGTTTCCGTACCCCTCGGGAGTGGGCCTGCATGTCGGCCATCCCCTTGGTTTCATCGCCACGGACGTTTACGCCCGATTCAAACGGATGACGGGGTTCAACGTTCTGCACACGATGGGATTCGATGCTTTCGGTCTTCCAGCAGAAGAGCATGCCCGCCAGACCGGTGAGCACCCCCGAGTGAACACCGAGCGCAACATCGACAACATGTCCCGCCAGCTCAACCGATTGGGACTCGGACATGACGAGCGACGCTCGTTTGCAACCACAGACCCGGACTACTACCGCTGGACCCAGTGGATCTTCCTGGAACTCTTCAACGCCTGGTTCGATGAGGTCGCCCAGCGTGCCAGGCCCATCAGCGAGCTGATCAGCGAGTTCGATTCGAAGAGCCGCTCTCCGAAAGGCGGTGAGGACTGGGCGCAAGCCGATGAGTCCGAGCGCCGCAGGATACTGGCTCAGTACCGGCTCGCTTATGTGGACGAAGCGCCCGTCAACTGGTGTCCGGGGCTCGGCACCGTGCTCTCCAATGAAGAGGTGACCGCGGAGGGCCGTTCGGAACGGGGCAATTTCGCTGTTTTCCAGCGCCCGTTGAAGCAATGGATGATGCGGATCACCGCGTACGCGGATCGACTGTTGGATGATCTGGACCTGCTTGATTGGAGCGACTCGATCAAGACGATGCAGCGGAACTGGATCGGGCGCAGCCCCGGCGCATACATCGACTTCGGACCTGTCCGGGTGTTCACAACTCGGCCCGACACGGTCTACGGGACGACGTTCATGGTTCTCGCCCCCGAGCATCCCTTGGTCGACGAACTCACGGCCGACGAGTGGCCCGCTGACGTCGACGAACGTCTCAGCGGCGGCTTTGCGAACCCGCGCGCGGCGGTGGCCGCCTACCGCGAACACACGGCTGAGACGACCAATTTCGACCGCCGGGACAACAAGGACAAGACCGGAGTGTTCATCGGGACAACCTGTCCGGTCCCCGTCGACGGCCGGGAGGTTCCGATCTTCATCGCCGACTATGCGCTCATGGACTACGGCACGGGCGCGGTCATGGGCGTCCCGGGAGAGGACCAGCGCGACTGGGAATTCGCTGAGAAATACGGTCTGGACGTCATCCGTACCGTCGAGCCGCCCGCTGACTTCGTCGGCCAGGCGTACGTCGGCGACGGCCCTGCGATCAACAGCGGGTTTCTCAACGGCATGGAGAAAGCCGAGGCGATCGCTGCGATCACCGAGTGGCTCCAAGACCAGGGGCTGGGCGAAGGTGCTGTCAACTACAAGCTGCGAGACTGGCTGTTCAGCCGTCAGCGCTACTGGGGCGAACCTTTCCCGATCGTCTTCGGAGACGACGATCTGCCCCGTGCCGTGCCTGAAGAAGACCTGCCGGTGCTTCTGCCAGATCTCATGGACTGGGCGCCCCGCTCACTTGATGAAGACTCAGACCCCGAACCCCCCTTGGGGCGGGTGGCGCAATGGCGTGAGGTCGAACTCGATCTGGGCGAAGGCGAAGGCCTGAAAACGTATCGACGGGAACTCAATACCATGCCGAACTGGGCAGGTTCGTGCTGGTACTACCTGCGATACCTCGATCCTGACAACGACACAGCGATGGTTGATCGAGACGCCGAGCGCTATTGGATGGCAGATCCCGCCGCTGGCGTCGGCGGCGTCGACCTCTACGTGGGCGGCGTCGAGCACGCTGTGCTGCATCTGCTCTATGCGCGGTTCTGGCACAAGGTTCTATACGACCTCGGTCATGTGTCGGGCCCCGAACCGTTCAAGCGGCTAATCAACCAGGGGTACATTCAAGCTGCCGCGTACCAGGACGACCGGGGCGTCTACGTGCCCGCCGAGGAGGTTGCGGGCAGTCCCCGAACGGGTTTCACGCACGACGGTGTGGAAGTCACCCGGGCGTTCGGGAAGATGGGAAAGTCGTTGAAGAACGCGGTCACCCCCGATGACATGTACGAGGCCTATGGAGCCGACACGCTGCGGCTGTACGAAATGTCCATGGGCCCGATCGACCAGGACCGACCGTGGGAGACGCGTTCGGTCGTCGGTTCTCACCGGCTGCTGCAGCGCGTCTGGCGCAATCTGGTGGACGAGGAGACGGGCGAGCTTCTGGTGGCGGATGACGAGCCCGACGAGGAGCTTCGCCGGGCGCTGCACAAGACGATCGATGGCGTCGCCGCCGATATGGAAGGTCTTCGCTTCAACACCGCCACCGCCAAGATCACAGAGCTCAACAACGAATTGACGAAGCGCGATTCCGCGACGCCTCGCGAAGTCGCCGACGCGATGGTGCGGATGCTGGCGCCCCTGGTGCCTCATGTGGCCGAAGAACTGTGGGAGCGGCTCGGAGGGGTCGGCTCGGTGACGCAGGCTTCGTTCCCGGTTGCCGACCCTCGGCTGCTGCTCGATGAGATGATCGAGTTGCCAGTGCAGGTCAACGGCAGACTGCGGGCCAAGATATTCGTGGCTGTGGATGCCAGCGATGAGACTGTGGTTGAACTGGCGTTGGCTGAATCCAACGTCTTGGCCCATACCGATGGCAGGGAACTTCGGAAGTCGATCGTGGTCCCCGGTCGCATGGTGAACTTCGTTGTCTGACCCTCCGACAAGGTCTGCGGTATGAGCAGGCCGGTGGAACTGTCCGCGGCGCGAGCGCGTCGGATTGCGCTGGCCGCTCAGGGTTTCAAGAGTCCGCGTCCAACCGGAAGAGTCGATCGGCGTCATCTGCGCCGGGTGATGTCAGAACTCAATTTGTTGCAGCTCGACTCTGTCCCGGTGGTGATTCGCACCCAGTACATGCCGCCCTTCTCGCGTCTCGGGCCATACCGGGCCGGACTGCTCGACGAGATCGCCTACCGCGATGACGAATGGTTTGAGGCGTGGAGCCATGAGGCGTCGCTGGTGCCGGTGAGCGACGAACCGCTGTTGCGCTGGCAGAAGGCGCGGGCTCGCAGAGGCGACACGTGGGGTCGGCTTGCCGCGTTGGCCCGTGAGGACCCGGGCTATATCGACGAAGTCCTGGAGCAGGTGCGCGAGGGTCCCCTTGCTCCCAAAGACCTGCGCGAGCCGCGCCGGCGAAGCGGCGAATGGTGGGGCGACCGCTCCGACGGGTCGATTGCGTTGGACTGGCTGTTTCGGATCGGCGAGGTGGGTATCCGGCGCCGAGGGGGATTCGTGAAGGAGTTCGATGTTCTCGACCGGATCGTGCCGAAGGAAATCCTGGCGCTCCCCACACCAAGCGAACAGCAGGCGCACCGTGAATTGCTGATGCGCGCAGCTTCGAGTTTCGGCGTGGCCACGGCGTCCGATCTCGTCGACTACCACCGATTGCCCAAGGTGCCCGCCAAGGCCCGCGTGGCAGAGCTCGTTGAGGACGGGCTGTTGCTCGAGGCCGATGTAGAGGGTTGGGATCGGCCCGCGCTGTTGCACCCGGAGGCGGCCGCTCCCCGCTCGATCGATGCCTGCACCCTGCTGTCGCCCTTTGACCCGGTCGTGTGGTGTCGCGAACGCGGAGTTCGATTGTTCGGCTTTGAGTACAAGATCGAGATTTACACGCCCGCGGCGAAGCGGATCTATGGCTATTACGTCCTGCCCCTGTTGTTGGGCGAGCAGATCGTCGGTCGGGTTGACCTCAAGACGGATCGTCAGGCAGGCGTGTTGCTGGTCAAAGGGGCGTTCTCCGAACCGGGCCACGCCCGTGACAGTGTGATTGAGGGGTTGCGGCACGCGCTGGATGAACTGACCGTGTTCGTCGGTTGCGAATCCTGGGAGGCTGTCGGCGCCGCCGGTGACCTGGTCGGCGCGCTCTGAGCGCTCAGCTCTGGTTGCCGACCTCGGGATAGGTGACAGGCGGCGCCGTCGGTCTGGTGACCGGGTACTCGCCCGGCTCGGTGGTCGGGTATTCGGGGGCGGTGGTCGTGGGCGCCGCGGTGGTCGTCGGCGCCGCGGTGGTCGTGGGCGCCGCGGTGACGACGGGAGCTTCGGTGGTTGTGGGCGCCGCGGTGGTTGTGGGCGCTGCTGTTGTCGCCGGAGCGCGTGCCACCGTCGTTGTGGTCGTAGTCGTTGTCGTGGAGGTGGTCGTAGTCGTTGTCGTGGTTGTCGCCGGAGTCGCAGCGGGAGGCGCGGGATCGTCCTGCAAGGCGTAGAACCCGAGCAACATCCCCGTCGCGAGCATTACCGGTAACCACCACTCAAGTCGCATCGGATGCGATGTTATCGCGGGACCCGCGCAGGTGCAGACATATGTTCATGTGCTTCGGCCCCATTAGAATTCGTCCGGTGACCTTTACGCTTCGCCGTCCCGCCGCTCGCTGCGTGCTGCTTGATAGGGCTGGACGCATCTTTCTGATCCGGTCTGAAGATCCAATCGATCCGCACAAACCGGAATGGCTGGAAATCCCCGGCGGGGGGATGGGTCGGGGTGAGGACTCTGGCGCCGCAGCTCTGCGGGAACTCTATGAGGAGACAGGAATTCCCGATGTCGAGATGGGGCCATGTGTTTGGGTTCAACAGGTCGAATACGACTTCGGCGGGTACCATTTCGAATCCGACGACCATATTCATGTGGCGTGGTGTGACGGTGGTGAATATCGACCCAAGGGCCTTGAGGCGCTCGAGGCAGCGGCATTCTTGGGCGCCGACTGGTGGACGCTGGATGAACTGCTCAGCAGCGACATGCCGACTGTGCCTGCACGGTTGCGGGAGTTTCTTCCAGCGATCATTGCTGCAGAACTTCCTGATGAACCGATCGACATCACGCCTCCGGCCAGCCGGGGCGGACGGTTCAGCTGACTGGCCGGCCGTGCTCGATGTCGTCGCGGATGGCGGCTTTGACGGCATATCCGGCGATGATCGCGGGCGCCAAAATGATCGAGCCCGCTATCACGCCGGCGATGACCATTCGTGAGACACCGGGGCTGAAGCCGACGATCAACCCGAAGGCGAACACCGCGATTGACAGTGTGAACAGGAGGTAGCCGAGTCGTTGGCCCCGACTGGCCCAGCGGGCCGCGCGGGCGCGCTGCGCGAGTACTGGATCAGTTGGTTCCTCGCCAGCCATGGCTGTTCACGGTAGCCAGCCGGCGGCGGCTAGCAGCGCTGCTATCGCTTCGGTCATCACCGGCAGCGAGAGATGTTTGACCGCGACTCTGCGGTTCCGCTCGATTCTGGCATCGTCGCCGACCCTCAAGGCGGTTCTGAGCGGTTCGGGATCGTCGGTCGGGTACCACTCAAAGCCGAGGGCGCGAAGTTCGCCGGCCACGGGATAGTCGGCGACGGCGACAGGCACGCGATGAATCGATGCTTCCACCGGGGGATTGCCGAATCCTTCCCAGGTCGAAGGAAACACGACCGCGTCGGCTGCGCGGTAGAGATCGACGGCCGATTCTCCGTTGGTGCCGTGCACGACGCGGCACGAAGCGCTGCGAAGCAGTCGCGCGAGCTCATCGTCGTAGCCTTCTTCGGCAGGCCCCCATAGCCAGTACGCGCCTCCCAACTGCTCGCACAGAGCGACGGCGCGTGCGACGTTCTTGCGGGGAACAGCCCGAACCGGATGTGCGATGAGAAGGTCGCTTTCGCCAACCCCCAATCGACGGCGCACCCCCGAACGATCGCCGGCTCCGGTAGCAGTCGCAAAACCGTTGTAGATGCAAGTCGCCGCGAAACCCCTCTTCTGCATCTGCTTCTTGGTCGACAGGTTGATTGTGACGTGGCGCCAGTCAGCGTCGTCGATCGGCAATTCGCTGATGTGAGCGAAACGCTCCCGCTGCCACGGCGGGTCGTGGTGGTGCATTATCGTGGGCCGACCCCGCAACACCGCTGCGGTTGCTCGAGCCGCCGGAAGGTTGAGCGGAATGGTGCAGAGGTTCTCAACTACTACAAGATCCGCGTCGGCCAGCGCTTCGATCAACTCCGCAGAAGATGGTGGGTCTGTCGCCGCAATGGCCAAGCCGGGTACTGTCCGGTCGACGGGTCCTTCGCCGGCAACGGTGATGACCTCGAACCCCAACTGCTCGACCGCTCGCCCCCAGTTGCGGGCCACCACAGACACCCCGTCGGCCATTCCCAGCCGAAACGAGACGAATGCACACTTGGCCATGACCGACACGATGCCCGCTGAACCCGCGAACCCCACCTCAGAAGAGCTTCGAGAAGCGGTCTTGTCAGTCATGGAACGGGCCTGGTCGCCACTCGGCTACACGGCCCCCAACCCGGTCGCGTACCCGTGGATGTGGCTCTGGGACAGCTGCTTCCACAGTTTGGTCTGGCATGCGCTCGGTGACGGCGAGCGCGCGGTTGTCGAGCTGGAGTCAGCCTTGTCGACAATCGACGACAGCGGGTTCGTGCCTCACATGGGCTATCAGCTGGATCCGCAACGATCGGTTGAATTGTGGGGTAGAAGGGGGGCGTCGTCGATCTCCCAGCCGCCGATGTACGGGCATGTGATCGCAGAACTCTCGAGGGCCGGGGTGGTGCTCCGGGAGGAATTGTTGGATCGAGCTGCTCGGGGGCTCCGCTTCTTCCTCGATCGACGTGTTCGCCACCTTGAGTCGGAGTTGATCGAGGTCGTGCATCCTTGGGAGACCGGCTGCGACGATTCGCCTCGATGGGATGGTCTAGCCGGATCTGAGCCTTTCGATCTCAAGCGCTGGAGAGAACTCAAGAACCGACTGCTTGCCCGTATCGTGCGGGGTTCCGCGGGAGAGCCTTTGGCCAATCCGGACTGTGCGGCGGCTCCATGCGGGTTCAATGCACTAGTTGCGTTCAATGCCGCAGAGTTGGCGACGGTGACTGCTGATCGGGACCTTGAAGTCGCTGCTTGTGAACTGGCCGAGGCGCTCGACCAGCAGTTTGACGTGCAGTTCCGCACCTGGGCTGATGCGGGTGTGTTGAGTAGCGGTTCAGGGCGGATCCGAACGGCCGAGGGTTTGTTGCCCCTGCTGGTGAGTCGCAGTGAAGTGGCCCGCCGAAGCGTGCTCGAAGAACTAGTCGATCCAGATGCCTATTGCGCCAGGTATGGTCCCCGCGGGGTACACGCCGAGGAGCCGGCCTACGACCCGACCGCTTACTGGCGGGGACCGGTTTGGCCTCATCTCAGCTACCTGCTGTGGTTGGCGGTGCGTCGAGTCTCTCCTGAAGGGTCTGCGGCGCGACTCGTCGGCAACTCGACGACAAAAGGAGCGATGGCTTCGGGCCTAGCGGAGTATTGGGACGGCGACCGCGGAACCGGACTCGGCGCAATCCCCCAGTCGTGGACTGGCCTGGTGCTGCTGCTCGACCGTCGGCCCTGAACCTCAGGGCGAGGGATTCCATGGCGGTTCGGACCATGGCTCTTGAGGTTGTTGCGCAGTCGGGGCTGATTCGGGGTAGACAGGGGCCGATTCGGGGTAGACCGTCGAGGACTCGTAATACTCTTCGTGCGATTCGGGGTAGGCGGTCGGAGACTCTGGAGGGTCGAGGTCCATCTCGAACTCGCTTTGGGCCTCCTCTTCGGGATCTGTTTCCGTGGGCTCATCGCTCTGCAAGAGCTGGCCGTAGGTGTAACGGCGCCGTTGGTTGCCGAGCATGAGGTTGCCCGTGACATTGGCCAAGCCAACCAAGAAGATCAGGTCGCCGATTGACACAACCTGTTCGCTCCAACGAACTGGGAACGTATCACCCAAGAAGTCGAGGACAGAGTCGTCGTCGGCCAGCTCCCCATGTCCCGAGATGGTCACGCCCCGTTCCAGTTCCTCTGCTGTAACGATTTCCGCCTCTACGAGCGCATTCGGCCGAACGGGAGTCTCGAAGTTGAGGATGAAGACGAACAGGTTGAGCGCGAGGCCGATCGAAATGACGACCATGCCGACCAGATGGAGGTTCATGATGGTGAAGGCAAAGGCGCCGACGAGCGCGACGAAGGCTATGACGCCGTCGGAATCTATGTCGGTCAGGCTCACGAAGAATGCACAGATGGCCGATGAGACGAGAAACTCCGGATGGTAGATCTGAGTATTGAGAATTGCCGGGAAGTCGCCACGGCGGATGACACCGGCTACGAGACCGATAATCACGGCCAGTGTCAAAATCCAGATTGTCATGTCCATCCTCCAGACTGCGCGCACAAGTGATCTGGTGGACCAACACTAGCCGTGACGGGCGCGCAACTTCTACATCCTTCCGATCAGCCGCGAATTGCCGCTCACCAACCCGTCTGGTACGCGTCGCCGACGAGGGATTCTCCGTCGAAGCGTTCGACCCAGCAGTGGATTGTACGGTAGCGGGCGACGTCGTCCTCGAAGTTCGACTGTGGTGGCGTGATCACACCGATCTCGAGTTCAGACGTCTCGTAGTCGTTGCCCACCCACGGCGCGAACTGGCGATAGCAGGACTGGACCGCGAATTCATTCATGACGTCGTCGCCGGGATAGATGGACGGGTGCGGGGCAGGGTAGGTGAGGAGGTGGTATATCTGGTGGTCGTGAGGCTCCTCGCAACTGATGAGGCTGGTGATGACCTGCGATCGTCCAGCGGCGAGGCTCTCCGAGCGGTTGAAGCAGTCGCCCGCGCCGAGTGAGAATTGGTCGATCACTGACCCCCGAATTTCGGGAGGGTCCGGCCCTGTTCGCTGAGGGTTCGTTGTGGCGCTTGACTGCGACTGCTCGATCGGCTCGACTTCCTCGGCGCCGAGCCTCTCCGAAACGAACTCGGCGGGATCTTCCAAAGCGATCGGCTCGACCCTGTCACTGGAACACGCGGCGGTGAACAGAGCCGCGCTGAACACGATGCAAAGCAGCACTCTCATTGCCCGAAGGCTACGCCCTCGTGAGGGGCTGTGGGGGGCGGTCCGGAAGGGCTGCGCGGCTCAACCGCCGACGACATCAGCCGGTAGCGTCTTGTTGTGTCCATCGTTGCGTTGCGCGGTGCGGTCGTGTTGCTCGGCCGCTTCCCGGCTCTTTCCGGGGTCGACCTCGAGGTCGACGCCGCGGAGGTCGTGTTGCTGCAGGGCCCCAACGGAGCTGGAAAATCGACGCTGCTGCGTTTCTGCGCCGGGCTTTTGCGCCCGCATTCGGGAAGCGCTGTGGTGTTGGGCCACGATCTACGCGAATCCCGCCCGGCGGTTCGCCGTTCGGTGGGTCTTCTGGGCCACGACACCGCCCTCTACGACGACCTGACGATCACCGAGAATCTTCAATTCTTGGCGAGGGCGTCGCGCATCGAGCTCGAAGCGGTGGGGTCTGCGCTGGATCGCCTTGGCGTCTCAGCGCGTTTGCACGACGTGGTTGCGGGCCGACTCTCGGCAGGTCAACGGCGCCGGGTTGCCCTAGCCGGCGTGGCTCTTCGCCGACCTGAGTTGTGGTTGCTTGACGAGCCTCACGCCGGGCTTGATCAATGGGGTCGAGACCTTGTCGACGGACTGGTTGCGGAAGCAGCGGCCGACGGCGCCACCGTACTGGTGGCCTCCCACGAACTTGATCGCACCCTCGATCTGGCCACGCGCCGCGTCACGGTAGCCGGCGGAGCAATCACCGCCGATGTGGTCGCCGCGGCGAGTGCTGTCGACCCTTCCGGCGTGCAGAGCAACAGGGGAGCTGATGTTTGCTGATATCTGGCTTGTGATCAACAAAGACATTCGAATCGAATGGCGTTCACGCGTCACTCTGAGCCAGGTAGTGCCGTTTGCGCTGACCGTCCTTGTTCTTTTTGGATTTGCCCTTGATGCGAACCGTGAAGTCCTTGCCGCAGCCACTTCGGGCCTGTTCTGGCTGACCGTCTTGTTTGTGGCGGTCGTTGCTGTCCAACGATCGACCGCCATTGAGACAGCCGACGGCGCCCGCCGGGCTTTGCTGCTCGCGGGCATTGAGCCGTCTTCGGTATTTGTTGGAAAAGCGCTCGCTGTAGCCGCGCAGATTCTGGGAGTCGAGGTGCTTATGGTGGGTGGTGTGCTGGTGTTCTACGACGCGACTGTTGAGTCGCTCCCGCTGTTGCTGGCCACCTGCGCGGTGGCAACCCTTGCGATCGCGGCGAGCGGCACGCTGCTGGGCGCGTTGGCAGCTGGGGTTCGGGCCCGTGAGACGGTGTTGCCGATCTTGTTGCTGCCGGTGTTGGCGCCTGTGTTGATCGCTGCTTCGAGAGCCTTCGACGATGCGCTTGGAGTGGTCGCGGTCGACGGCTGGGCCTGGCTTGGGCTGTTGGCCGGTTTCGGGGCGGTCAATGCTCTCCTGGGAGCGTTGGCCTACGGTCCCCTGCTGGAGGAGACATGAGCGCTGGCGCTGTCAAGACTGGGAGTCGGACCACCCGCCTGCTCGGTTTTGCGGTGCTTGTCGGCGTATTGGCGCTGATCCTGCTCGGGTTCTTCGGCGCGCCCGAAGACGATGAGCAAAGAGACGCGGTGCGCATGATCTTCGTTCACGTTCCGTCGGCCTTCCTCACCTACACGGCTCTGGTCATCACGGCGGTCGGCTCGGCGATGTGGCTGTGGAAGCGTTCGCGCTGGTGGGACATCGTGGCTCACTCGGCGGCCGAGATCGGTGTAATCTTCTGCGGTTTGACTCTCTTCACGGGTTCGATCTGGGGTCGCCCGACCTGGAACACGTATTGGGACTGGGGCGATGTGAGGCTCGTCACCACCTTGATCCTCTTTTTGATGCTGGTCGGCTGTCTGGCGCTCAGATCAGCGGGGGGCGACGAAGACGCGGTGGCTACGCGTGCTGCTGTGGTCGGCTTGCTGGCCGCGGTCAACGTGCCGATCATCAATCGATCTGTGGAGTGGTGGTCGAATCGCACACTGCATCAGAAATCGTCCTTGACAGACGGCAACCTCGAGGATCTCACTTTGTTCACGCTCGTTGTGGGGATCGTGGTTTGGGCTTTGTTCTTCGTGTGGGCGATGATCCATCGCTTCCGGATAGGTTGGCTGGAGCGTCAACTGCGGGCCATTGATTTGGAAACGGCGCTGGTTCAACGCCGGGCTGAGGCGTCGACCGAGTCCGCTGGGGAGACGAGCCAGTGACTCATCTCGGATATTTGCTGGTCGGCTGGGGCGTCAGCCTTGGCTGCGGAGTGTTGTACGCGGCGCGCCTGGTGCTCCGGGGACGCTCCCTGGCGGCCAGGGTTCCGGCGGGGCAACGCCGTTGGATGACCAGCGATGACGGCGCCGGTTCTGCTGCTGAGTCGGCCGCGCCGGACCGAGGGGCACCGTCGTGACCGGCGAGCTCACTCCCAGACCGCCGCGGCCGATGCGTGCTCGCAAGGCGCCGTGGGTTGCGGGGGTCGTCGTTCTGGCCGTTGCGGCGGCCGTGGCCGCGTTGATCGTGAACCTTGTCGAAGGATCGCTGTATTTCTACAACGCCGATGAAGCTGTTGAGGAGCGCGCGGACATCGGCGACAGGCGCTTCACGCTGCAGGGCGCCCCGATCGGCTGCTCGATAGTCGAGGGGTTCAGCGGCGACGAACCGGTGGTTGCGTTCAGTCTGTCCTTCGGCGGCGCCGCCGTCGACGTCGTTCATCATGGCGACCCTGCTGAACTGTTCCAGGCAGACGTGCCCGTGGTGCTCGACGGCGCCTGGGTTGAACAGCCGCCGCCGGTCGAGGGTTTCGCGGGCATCGCGGACGACGGTTGGCATTTCTCGTCGGACCGGATGCGTGTCAAGCACGACAACGACTACATCAACGACGACGAATATGCAGAGCGGTCGGCCCTCAGCGACGCGGGAGCGGATTCGACCGGGGTGGTCTGCGAGGCGTGAGCAACGTCACCCTCGGTGCTCTTCTTGTCGCCCTGGGAGCGGCCGGCGCGTTGGCCGGCGTTGGTGTGGCAGTCCTCGGGCTGCTCGGCCGAAGGCGTGGCTGGTGGCGTGACTCGGCGATGCTGGTCGGGTTGATGGCGGCCGCGGCGGGTGGCGCGTTCCTGGTCATGGAACGGGCTCTGATTACCCGTGACTTCACAGTTTCGTTCGTGGCGCAACATGGCTCGTCGCGCACCCCGGCAGTTTTCAACGTGGCAACGCTGTGGTCTGCGCTGGAGGGTTCGATCTTGTTGTGGACGCTGGTGCTCTGCGGCTACGTCGTGGCCGTCGTCATCAAGTTCCGGGACCGTCGGGACGATCCCATGATGGCCTGGGTGATGCTGACGCTGTTCGTCGTGTGCGGGTTCTTCTTTCTGCTCATGGTCGGACCGGCCAGGCCGTTCACCTCGTTCGACCCGCTGCCTTTCGCGAACGGTCAGCCTTTCGACGGGCCCGGCCCCAACCCGCTGCTGCAGAACCACATACTGATGGCGTTTCATCCCCCCATCCTCTATCTCGGTTATGTGGGCTTCACGGTTCCTTTCGCTTTCGCGATCGGCGCGTTGGCGACCGGCAGAGTGGGGGAGGGCTGGCTGCTGGCCACAAGGCGCTGGACGGTGATGGCCTGGGGTTTGTTGACGCTGGGAGTGGTGCTCGGCGCCTGGTGGAGTTATGAGACTCTCGGATGGGGCGGCTACTGGGGTTGGGATCCAGTGGAGAACGTCTCGCTGCTCCCGTGGCTCACCGGCACGGCCTTCATACATTCGGTGATGGTGCAGGAGAGGCGGGGGATGTTGCGGGTGTGGAACTTGTCGCTGGTCATTGCGACTTTCGCGCTCACGATCCTGGGCACCTTCATCACCCGTTCCGGCGTGCTCGAATCAGTTCACGCGTTCGTGGAATCGGGCATCGGACCGTGGTTCCTCAGCTTCTTCGGGCTGATTGTGGTGATCTCGCTGGGGTTGATCGCCTGGCGTGGCGATGCACTCCGCGCGCCGGGGCGAATTGATTCTCCGGCATCGCGTGAAGGCGCGTTCTTGATGAACAATGTGCTGTTCGCGGCGTTTGCGTTCGTGGTGTTGCTGGGGACGATCTTTCCGCTGATCGTGGAAGCCTTCGATGGGCGAACCCTCACTGTGGGCAGTCCATATTTCGAACGGATGACCATGCCGATCGGGTTCGTGCTGCTCTTTTTGATGGCTGTTGCGCCTGTTCTCCCTTGGCGCAAGGCCTCAGCGGGAGTCTTGAGCGACCGGCTCATTCGGCCTGCTTGGTCAGGCGTGGGGGCTATTGTGCTGAGCGTCTTGGCGGGGGCCCGCGGCTGGGCGCCGTTGCTGGCCTTCGGCCTCGGAGGTTTTGCTGGTGGAGCTGCTCTTCGCCAGCTTGTTCTGGCCACCCGGCGCCAGGGATGGAGCGGTCTGACCGGCCGCACCAACGGAGGCATGATCGTACACCTTGGCGTGGTCTTGATCGCGGTTGCGCTGGCGGCGAGCAACTCCTATGTCCGCCAGGAGACTTTTGAGATGACGCCTGGTGCGACAGCCGAGTTGTCTGGTCATACGTTCGCTTTTCTCGGCACTGAAGTGGTCGAGTATTCAAACAGGGTTGAGCGCAGAGCCGCTGTGCGGATCGACGGGGGACAGGTGTACGAGCCGGCTGTCGCCGTCTACGGCTTCGCAGGTCGGCTGATCGGGATCCCGTCGGTTCGCTCTACGTTGACCGACGATGTGGCTTTGTCGATTGCGGAGATGTCCGACGATGGTCAGACCATCTTCTTGCGAGTGACGATTCAGCCGCTGATCGTGTGGTTGTGGATCGGCGGGTTTGTGATGGCTGCGGGCACATTGTTGGCGGTCGCCGGTGGGAGCCGTCGATCTCCCATTGCACCGGTCTCGGCCCCGGTGTCGGCAGCTGATGAGAGCGGGAAGGCGCTTGCGCAATGACCGCGACCGCCGAGACTCCGAGGCGGACCGTGTGGATTGTGGTCCCCGTTGCGGTCGTGATGTTGCTGTTGTTGTTGCTGTTCGCAATTCGCGATGCGGGGACCGGCAGCGGTAGCGAGGTGATCGGGAAAGGCCGCTTGGCGCCGGCTATCATCGGTCCGACGATCGCTGGTGGGGATTTCGACTTGGACGACCAGCGCGGCCGTTTCGTGGTTGTCAACTTCTTCTCCACGACATGCGTGCCCTGTATCCGCGAACATCCGGAACTGGTCAGTTTTCATGAGGCGCATGCGCCGTCGGGCTTTGCCGAGGTCGTGTCGGTGGCCTTCGACGACAGCGCTGCCAATGTGGCCGCTTTCTTCGAGGCCAACGGGGGGGATTGGCCGGTTCTTGCTAGCGACACCGGTTCGATCGCGGTGGCCTACGGCGTCCCGTTGGTGCCGGAGAGCGTCGTCGTCGCCGACAACGGCGAGGTCATCGACAAGTTGATCGGCGGCGTCACCCGTTCACAGATCGAGACGGTGATTGCCGCTTATATCGAGGAGTCGCAAGCATGACCCGTCGAGCCGGTCCACCGATGGGCAAGCGGGTGACTCGGCGCTGGTCGGCCTGGTTGGGCGTTGTGGTGATCGGTGGATCCGCCTTCCTCTACGGGGCGGTTGATGAAGGTCCTCCCCGCACAGATGCGGACCGCGTCTATTCGCTGGCGCAGAACTTCGGCTGTCCGGTGTGTGATGGGCAGTCCGTGGCGGAATCAGACACGGTCGTGGCTCGCAACATTCGCCAGCAGATCGCTCGCCGAGTGGACGAAGGCCGCAGCGACGAAATGATCATCGCCGAGCTCGAAGCCGTATTCCCGGGCAACGACTACACGCCTGCTGCGTCGGGATTGTCGAGTCTGGTGTGGATTCTTCCTGTTGTTGCCGGGGCTGGCGCGCTCGCTGGGCTCTTTGTGGTCTTCAGGCGTTGGCGGCAGGAAATCGACTCGGGCGCCAGTCCTGCCGATGAGCGTCTTGTCGCCCGGTTCCTTCGCGAGTCCGCCGCCGGAGGCGAGGGCGTCCTGGGAGGAGCTGTGGATGATCCGAGGGGGGGCGTGGTCTGCCCGGATGGGAATGCGCAGACCGACGGGCAAGGCGATGTCCGACAGCCGTGAAGCTGCGATGGAGCGGGAGCGTGATTTCCTGTTCGCGTCGCTCGCGGATCTTGAAGCCGAACATGAGGCGGGCGACCTCGACGAAGCCGACTTCGTCGAGTTGAGGTCGCATTACGTCGCCCGTGCCGCCGACAGCATTCGAGCACTTGAAGCCGCTGCCGCAGAGCCAAGCGTTGCGGAGTCCGGCGCCAGTGCGCCCGACGGCATTGGGCCAAGCGCCGGTCGGCAGCGTGCGGCCGGCAAACGAGGTGCGAGGTCGTGGGGTCGGGCTGTGCTATGGGCGTCGGTCATCGCACTCACAGCAACCTTGGCAGGCGTGGCCCTGGCGGACTTCTCTGGCAGCCGCGGGGCCGGTGATCAGATCACAGGCGATATCCGCGAGTCGGTTCGCTCACGGCTTTTCGACGCCCGCGAGGCGATGGGCGATCAAGACCTGGATCGGGCGATCGCGATTTACGACGATGTGCTGACCGATGAGCCCTCCAATGCTGAGGCGCTGGCTTATCGAGGCTGGCTGACGAATCTGGCCGGTGACCCTCTGCCGGCCCGTGATTTCGTCGAAGAGGCGGTTGCAGCGGATTCGAGCTTTCCCGACGCGCGGGTCTTCGCGGCTTCGTTGGCGTTGGCGGCGGGAGAGCCGTTGGTCGCCGGTGACCATCTCGACGCTCTGGACCGGATCGACAGCCCAGCGTTCATCTCGCAGCTTGTTGAGGCTCAGCAACTTGACCTGAGAGTCGCCGAAGCGGCGGGCCCGGCAGCGGTTTCACTGGTTGCGCCGGTGCTCGAAGGAGCTGCCTACGATCCCGCGGAGATACCGGTGCGCCATGTGTCGGCCGCGGCGGACCATCTGGCCGCGACGGGCCGGATTGACGACGGGTTGGCGCTCTTTTCGGCGATGCTTGCGAGTTCGGGCGACGATCCCGACGTGTTGGTCGCGCTGGCCTGGTTCCTGGCCCGCGCCTCGGTCGGGGTTGAAGCGGGCATGACCACTGCGCGTTCCTATCTCGACGCGGTCATCGAAGCCGACCCGGGCCGTCCCGACGCCTTGGTCTACCGTGCTCTGGTGCGCTTGCAGCTTGAAGATCGTCAGGGTGCCGCGGCCGATCTTGCCGCTTACGACGCTTTGGAGGTGGTGCGCCGCGACCTGGACCGGTTGCTCGTGGAGACCGGACTGCGCGACGTGCTCGCCCAATAGCGGATCTGCTCCGACCCGCCCGACTTGCGCGGCTCCGGCTGCGCCCGGCGAGGGTGCCGCGCTACCATGAGGCCGAATCTATGGACCGTTTTCGGAACCTTGATCTTGGCCGCGTTGCGATCCTGCTGCTCTTGGTGATCGGCACCGCGGCGTTGTTGACTCGGAACCAGTGGGACTGGTTCTTCGCCTCTGCCGAACCGCGCACAGAGGACGTCTCAGCCGAGCAGATCGCAATAGCCGACGTCGACCCGGTCGCGGAGCGCCTGTACCGGGTCCGCCCCGACAACGGCTCTGAGGTCAGCTATCGAGTGCGGGAGCGACTCGCAGGCAATTCTCGGATGACAGTGGGCACGACAACGGTGGTAGCGGGTGACATAAAGGTCAATGTCGTCGACCCGAGCCTCTCACAGGTGGGGGAGATCGTTGTCAACGTCGAGATGTTCCGTTCAGATTCGACCCTGCGCGACAAGCGGATCCGCCACGACTTCCTGGAGTCGACTCACTGGCCGTTCGCCCGCTTCGAGCCCACGGCCATCGATGGGCTTGACGCCGTCTTCGCAGACGGCGGCAGCTATGGGGTTTCCATCACGGGTGACTTGACCGTCAAGGAGACCACTCTCGAGGAGACTTTCAGCGGCACGGTCACCGTCGGCCCGGACCGGCTCACCGCCTCGATGTCTGCGACTGTGCTGAGCAGCGACTACGACGTCGGGCCGATCAACATCGCCCGCTTGGCCCATACCGACGACGAAGTCGAGTTGCTTTTTGAACTGGTCGCCGATCGGGTCTACGCAGGTTCGGAGTCCAGAGCGGACCTGAACCGCGGCCTTCCTCGATTTGAGATTGCCGGCGGTGCGTTTGCGGCGCATGTCCAACCGATCCTTGAAACCCGCTGCGTGTCGTGCCACACGGCCGGCGGACCGGGCTGGAGCACTCTGGCCTTCGACACCGCGGGCCAGGCCGCCGAAGTGGCTCAAGACATAGCGCTGGTTGTGCAGACTCGTTTCATGCCTCCCTGGCTGCCTTCGGACCTGAGCCCGGCCTTCGAGCACGACTGGTCGCTGAGCGATGAGGAGATCACCGTGGTCAGCGACTGGGCTGAAGCCGGCGGGGGGCTCGACGTCGCGGCCGACACTCCATTGACAGCGCGGGTGCAGGCTGTGCTGCCGATAGAGGAGGACCAGAAGATTCCACCAAGGGACGGCCCCTATACCGGCTATTCTGATGCCGACGGCGATCCGCTCAAAGCCGACGACTACCGCTGCCAGGTTCATGAGGTCAGCGACCCGGAGGGCGACGGCACCTGGGTCAAGGGGTTCGAGTTCCGACCCGATCAGACCTCTGTCGTCCACCACGCGATCGTTTACAGGGTGCCTGCTTCCGCGGCCGGCGAGGTGAAGGCCAAGATCGCGGCCGAGGACCGGATCGAAGCTGATTCCGGGTTGTCGGACGAGCCGGGCTGGACCTGCTTCGGGCTGTCGGGTCTGTCGTCGCAGGAGGTATATTCGATTCAGGGTTGGGCGCCGGGGCAGTCGCCGACCATTTACCCCGACGGCTACGGCATCTATCTCTACCCGGGCGACATGATCGTCAACCAGATCCATTACCACTACGACCACGACACTCCCGCAGACGGTTCGTGGATCATCCTCGACACCGCCGACCCCTCCGAGGTTGCCGCGGGGATAACCCACATCACCGGCTCCTCGTATCTGACTCCGGCCGAGGTGCCCTGCACGCCCGAGGAGCAGAGGATCGCGCAGCAACGGGCTGAGACCATCGACGGCTACGTGAACCTCTGCATCCGCGAGAACGTGCTTAAGGAGATCGGCGAGAAGTACGACAGCTTCGCTACTTTCATCCCCGATTCCCTGCTGCGACGCTGTGGAGGGACGGTCGACGACTACGACGATCTCGACGGTTCGGTCGGCCACAGCTCGTGTGACATGAGGGTTCGGGACCCGGGGACGATCCACACGGTGCTCGGGCACATGCACGAGTTCGGCGCGGCTTACCGGATGACTCTCAACCCCGACACCCCCGAGGAGCGGATCCTGCTCGACATCCCGGTCTGGGATTTCGAGTGGCAGCTCAACTACGCACCGGTCGAGGACATCCGCGTCGATACCGCAGACGTCGTGCGGTTCGAGTGCTGGTGGGATCGCACCCTCAAGTTCATGCCGGAGCCGCGCTACATCACCTGGAACGAGGGAACGGTCGACGAGATGTGCTTCTCGTCGATCTCAGTCCTGCCCGACTGAGGCCCGCCGGTTCAGGGGCTAGGGCTTGGCTGTGTAGATCCCCTCGGTGATGACTCCGTTGCGGACTCTGAGCTCCCATATGCTCGCCTTGGCGCAGCCGCGGTCGCCGGTCACCTCGAGGCCTGAGCGCAGCAGCCGGTTCAGAACTCCCGGGATGACGTCACCGTGGCTGGAGAGCACAAGGTCGTCGGGTGCTGCGGCTTCTTCGAGGATCAATTCCACAAGACGCGCCGATCCTGCTCCTTCGTATAGCTCGGCGCGAATCTGGACGTCCAGAGAGTGAGCCTTTGCGACTGGCTCGACGGTCTGCGTGCAGCGGGTGGCGGGTGAGGACCAGATGCACCGAACTGCCGAATCAGCGAAGAAGTCGGCGATCCGCAGAGCCTGTTCACGGCCTCGTTCGTCGAGAGGGCGCTCTTTGTCGTCAAGATGCCAGCGGCTGCGATCCCCTGCCGAGGCGTGGCGAACGAGAAAGATACTCACTGGGCCAAGAGCTTAGATGGTCCGCAATGCAACCTTGCTAGCGGCATTTGACGAGGGCGACCGGGGTCAGAGGGTCACGTGGGTGACGCAGACGTCGTCGCCTTGGGGCTTGGAAGACGCGGTCGAGGCGTCGGCCGGGCCGTACAGATGGCCGAGCATTCCCTGCACCATGCCTCGGTCGATGGCGCAGATGACCGGATGCTCCACAACCGCGTCACCGAAGGGGCAGTGCTGGGCGACGATTCGGTATTTGTCGTCTTCGGCTCGTTCGGCTCTAGCCGCGAACCCGTGAGCTGACAGGGCATCGGCAACCGCATGCAAAGCGCCCTGATAGCTGCGATGGGTTTCGCCGGGGTCGATCGCAGCGGCCATCGCCTTGCCGTATTCGATACCGACCTCTTCGGCCATCTCCTCAGCGGCACTGGCCGGCAGCATTGCCAAGGCTCGCCCCAACAGGGACACCAGCACGTCGTCGTGGCGCACGTTCACCTCGAGGCGCACCTCGGTGTGAACCGGCCTGTAGTGCTTGGAAGGACGCCCGACTCCGCCGTCTGGTTTGGCGACCTCAACTCCGAGATGCCCTCCGGCGGTGAGTTTGTCCAGATGATGACGCGCGACGTTGGCGTGGAGATCGAACTCTTCGGCCACTTCGCTCGCGGTCACACCGTCGGGGTTCTGGTGGACGTGCAGATAGATGTCCCGTCGGGTGATGTCGCCGAAGGCGGCGGTTATTGCCGATACCGTTGAGGCGAACTCCGTGGGGCTGAGGTGCTGGGTGTCCACACCGCTATTCTACGCATATATGACCGTCACCGAAGCCGAAGTGATTGAGGCGCTACGTCCGGTCGAGGATCCGGAACTTCACCGCAGCATCGTGGATCTGGGCATGGTTCGCTCGACCGTTGTCGACGGCGGACATGTGGAGGTCGGCATCGATCTCACGATCGCCGGATGCCCGCTGCGCAACGAGATCCAGAATCGCGTGTCAGGAGCCGTTGCCGCGCTCGATGGGGTCAAGGTCGTGACGATCGACTTCGGCGTGATGGGGGACGAGCAGCGAGCCAGTATCCGCGAGATGCTGCACGGCGACCCCGCGGCGACAGCGGGGTCCCAACCGGCTCACGGCCACGCGCAGGGGCGTGCGATTCCGTTCGCCCAGCCCGGCAATCGGACCCGCACCCTGTTGATCGCCTCTGGCAAGGGCGGCGTGGGCAAGTCGTCGGTGACTGCCAATCTGGGCATCGCCCTGGCGCAGCGTGGTCACAGCGTCGCTGTTGTCGATGCCGACGTCTGGGGTTTCTCGATCCCGCGGATGCTCGGCGTGGCGCATGCACCGACGGTGATCGACGACATGATCATTCCGCCGCAGACCCATGGAGTGCGCTGCGTCTCGATGGGCTTCTTTGCCCGCGAGGATCAACCGGTGATCTGGCGTGGTCCGATGTTGCACAAGGCCCTTGAGCAGTTCCTGACCGACGTCTTCTGGGACGACCCTGATTTTCTGCTCGTCGACCTCCCGCCTGGCACCGGCGACATTTCGTTGTCGCTGGCTCAGTTCCTGCCTCGTTCGGAGGCTTACGTCGTCACCACGCCCAACCCTGCGGCCCAACGGGTCGCGCAGCGCTCGGCGTTCATGTTCGAGCAGGTGAAGATCGGAGTGAAGGCTGTGATCGAGAACATGTCGTGGTTCACCGGCGACGACGGCAGACGCTACTGCCTGTTCGGCTCCGGGGGCGGCGCTGAGCTTGCCGAGCGCCTCGAGGTCGATCTCATCGGCCAGATACCGATGTCGATCGCCCTGCGCGAGGGTTCGGACCAGGGTGAGCCGATCATGGCGGTCGACCCGCACTGTGAGGCGTCGGCTGTGTTCGCCGGCATGGCTCAGTGGATCGAGGCCCACAAGCCGTCGAAGCGCTCGCATCCCGAACTGATAATCAACTGACGGGATCCGCCCGGCGCAGAAGACGCCCTGCAATAATCCGACCTAGGGCTAGATTTACTGGAGTGCGTCCGAGCTGAGCGAGTTCAGTGCGCCGAGCCGACTGAGGAGAACAAAGACTGTGGATGTCCGCATAGGAGTGAGTGACCACGCCCGCGAGATTGTCGTTCAGCTTCCCGACAAAACCGACCGTTCTGCTGTCAAGGCTTCTATTGACGAAGCGATCAGCGGTGCGACTGCAACGCTGTGGTTGACCGATGAGAAGGGCAAGGAAGTGGCGGTGGCGGCGTCGAAGATCGCATTTGTTGAACTGGGCCCCGAAGGGGGCAACCCGATCGGCTTCGGCTGAGGCAAGGCGGTATTTGCGATGGCCGGCCTCGCGGAGATTGCCAGAGCGAAGACGACTCTTGACTCCGCGGCCATCTCTCATCTCCAGCGCCTGGTCAGTTCCTGGTCGCTGTTGAGCGACCTGTCATTCAGCGATCTGCTGCTTTACGTCCCGGGCAATGGCGCGTCGAGCATCAGCGATGAGAGCGAGTTCGTCGTCTTGGGACACACGCGTTCCGTTACCGGAACGACGGTTCACTACGGAGACCCGGTGGGGCAGACCGTGTCGGCCGTCGATCATCCTCTGTTGGCACGAGCCATGCAGGAACGCAAGCGGTTGCAGGGTCTGATCACCAGAAGTGATTTCCATGGACCTGATCACGATGACCAACTGGTGGAGGAAGACGTCAGGCTGCCCGGCGCTGGAGCGCAGATAGCGGTTGAGTACATCCCGGTGCGCGGCAACGGAGACGTCGTGGCGGTGCTCACCAGAGAAGCCGAATCGGCATTCGTCCGCCATCGAAGTCCAGTTGAACGTCCCTACCGCGCGGTTGGGGAGCGGTTGGCGCAGATGGTTGCCGATGGCGCCTTCCCCTTTGTTGAATCGGAGCGGGTCGGTGAGCTGCGGGAGCCGCGTGTGGGCGACGGCGTGGTTGTTCTGGACCGTGAGGGGCGGATCGAATACGCCTCGCCCAACGCTGTCTCTGCGATGCATCGCCTGCGCGTGCTCAGCAACCTTGAGGGCAGGCGGTTGCGGGAGCTGGGCATCGACGAGTCGGCAATGCGGCGGGCGTTCTCCTCGCGCCACAGCACAGTCGATGAATTCGAAGAGGCCGAGGACGCGTGTGTGGTGGTTCGTTGCCATCCGTTGATTGAGAATGGGCGGGTCACGGGTGCCGTCAGTCTGCTGCGCGACATTTCTGAACTCCGCAGCCGTGATCGGCTGTTGATCTCCAAGAACACGACGATCCGCGAGATTCACCATCGTGTGAAGAACAACTTGCAGACCATCCAGTCGCTGCTGCGCTTGCAGACCAGGCGCCTTTCCTCGCCCGAGGCGATCGCTGCGGTCGAACAGTCGGCTCGTCGAATCGGGTCGATCGCGGTGGTTCACGAGACCCTCACTGCCGATGCGGGGGACATTGTCGACTTCGACGCGGTCGTCAGCAGGCTTGTGCGAATGGTGGAGGAGGGTCTCGGTGCGCCGGAGCGGCCCCTGAAGATTGAGGTGAGCGGGAGCATCGGTGCGCTCGGGGGAGATGTTTCGATGCCTTTGGCGGTGGTTGTTACTGAGTTGTTGCAGAACTCCATCGATCACGGTTCGGGGTCTGATCATCCGGTGGCGGTCAGATTGGGTGGTGACAGCAAGGAGTTGTCGATCTGTGTCCAAGACTACGGCCCCGGTGTCCCTGATGGGTTCTCGCTCGACCGCGATGCCGGACTGGGCCTGACTATTGTCCGCTCCTTCGTCGTTTCGGATCTTGGCGGTCGGATCACGTTTGCCCGGCCGGACGCCAACGGAGGTTCCGATGCCGAAGGGCCCGCGGGAACGATCGTCGATGTGCGGGTTCCTCGCCCCGGCCCGGCGCTGCCGTTGGGATAGGGCAGGTTGCGTCCGCTCTGCCGGTTGAGGGTCTTGGGCCGGCTGAGGGTCTTGGGCTGGTTGAGGATCTGGGTCGGCTGGGTGGTCAGGCGCGCGGTTTGGCGAGTGCCGCCGCGCGCAGGCGCCGCCGGATGATTCGGCGCTCCTCTTCGGACGTGCCGCCCCACACGCCAGTGTCCTGGTTGGTGGAGAGTGCGAAATCGAGGCATGCGTCCTTGCACAGGCATGAGCAGCAGACCTCTTTGGCGGATGCGATCTGGTCGACGGCGGGTCCCGTGGTTCCAACCGGAAAGAACAGAGCTGGGTCTGTGTCGCGGCATGCTGCGTCGACTCTCCAGTCGATTGAGGATGCGAAAGCTTCGGCTGTAAGGGCCACGTTTGTCCTCCTACTGCACTATTTTTTGGCCATCTATCGTCACTGGCTCCTCCAGCGGTCAGGCAATAATAGGAACAGGTTCTACTTCCCCGCAAGGGTTTTCTTGAAACTTGTTCTCCTTTTCTGAGTCAACAACAGCGAAACCGGTGTACTTGTCGGGTCGATATCCGCGAGACTTTGGGCAATGACCTACGTGATCGCACATCGAGGGGCGTCCAAAGCAGCCCAGGAGAACACGTTGCCGGCGTTTCGCCTAGCCCGGACGATGGGCGCCGAATGGGTCGAACTCGATGCTCGCCGCGCCGACGACGGCGTGGTCGTGGTCCATCACGACGCCCACCTTGCCGATGGACGGATACTTGCTGAGGTCTCCAGCGACGATCTGCCGCCCTATATCCCGAATCTTGCTGAGGCGCTCGAAGCTTGCGAGGCGATCAGCGTCAACATTGAGATCAAGAATCTCCCGAACGATCCCGACTACGACGAAGATCACCTTGTAGCGGACGCGGTCGCCGGTTTGGTACAGGCATATCTCGGTCCCGAGCGAGCGCTGATCACCTCGTTCAACATCGACGCAGTCGATCGGATCCGCGCTGTCGACCCTTCGATTCCCTGCGGGTGGTTGTTGTATGAGATGACCGATCCAGCCAGTGCCATCGACCGTGCGGTCGCCCACGAGATGACGACGATCCACCCCTGGGACATCCTTGTCGATATCAATTTCGTCAATCGGGCCCATGCTGCCGGGCTGTTGGTGAACGTGTGGACCGTCGATGACCCGGAGCGGATGGTGGAACTCATAGAGATCGGAGTCGACGGAATCTGCACCAACGTTCCCGATGTGGCGAGAAGCGCCATCGACAAGCGCGGCTGACCCGTGGCCCGAGCGGCCCGGTGAGCGCAGCGAACATGAGCGGGTGAGTCCGTGGCCCGAGCGGCCCGGTGAGCGCAGCGAACTAGGGTGGTTCGGGCATCAACAATGAGAGGCGCTCCGGCGTCCAGGTGAATCGCAACCGCTTGCTCGCACCGAGATAGTCGCCGTCGACCTGATACGGCGCCGGGGGGTCGCACTCGATCACCAGGGATCGCATGTCGGTGCGGATATCGACGTTGCGCCTCTCACTCAGATCTTTGCCCCGCAACGCACCGGCCAAGACGGGACCGAGACTGGAAAGTCGAAGCTCTTCGAGGGTGACCACCGCAAGCGGATCTTTGAGGGTGAGTCCCCGGACCAGGTCGATTGGACGGTTGCCCAGATACGTATAGGGATTGGTGTTCATCACCACCGTCAAGAAACCCTCGGAGAGCTCTTCACCGTTCGGCCCGGTGACCCGTACCGAAGCCTTGCGACGATCGACCCCCCGGACCCAGGTATCGAGCGCAGCCCAGACGAACAACGGATGACCCGCCCAGCGTTTCCACGGACCGCGCGTCTCGACTTGTTCCACGACCGCGGCGTCGAAGCCGACGCCGCAATGGAACAAGAAGTATCGACCCTCGACTGCTCCCAGGCCGATGCGGTGAATCGAACCACGGTCGATGGCGTCGAGCAGGACCAGGGAGGCGTCGGCGGGGTCGTCGGGAAGGCCGAGTATGCGGGCGAGCACATTGGTCGAGCCCCCAGGGAGTGTCGCCAAGGCAGTCTCGGTGCCGGCGAGGCCGTTTGCGGCTTCGTTCACAGTTCCGTCGCCTCCGAGCACGACAACGAGATCGTAGTTGTCGTCGGCCGCGGACCGCGCGAGGCGCGTGGCGTGGCCCGCACGACTGGTTTCGGCCAGGGTCACGTCGTGATCAGCCGACAGAATCTTGTAGGTGATCACCCGACGGCGTGCCGTTACTGAGGAGGCGACGGAATTGACGATGAAACAGATGCGCAAGAACAACAAAACTATCCGCTCAACTCAGATAGGCATTCGGCAACCTCGCTGGCAGACTCGTGGGCTATGAAAGTCGTTGTATGCGTTAAACAGATCCCCGACCCGGCCGACCCGGGTGCGCTTGATCCGGACAGCAAGACGCTCGTCCGTGATCAGAAGCTGATTCTCGACGAATCTGACAGCTATGGAGTCGAGATGGCTTTGCAGCTCGTCGACGCCGCTGGTGCGGGTTCGGTTCACCTCGTCTCGATGGCCCCCGACAATCAGGTGACCGGTCTGCGCACTGCGCTGGCAATGGGCGCCGACAGCGCAACGCTGGTCAGCGACGAAGCGCTCAAGGGCACTGATGCTCTCGGTACGGCCAGGGTTCTCGCTGCTGCTATTGCCCGCAGTGAACCTGACCTGGTGTTGGCGGCGACCGAGTCGAGCGACGGTTACACGGGCACGGTGCCTGAAATGGTGGCTGAACTGTTGGAGCTCCCCTCGGTGACGTTTGCCAAAGCAGTTGCCGTTGAAGGAGGCACAGCCAAGGTGCAGCGCCAGACCGAGGCGGGATACGACGACGTCGAATGTCCGCTGCCCGCCGTGGTGTCGGTGACGGCCGGTGTGGTGGAGCCGCGTTATCCCTCTTTCAAAGGGATCATGTCGGCCAAGTCGAAACCGGTCGACGAACTCGGCATCGGAGCTCTCGGGATTGAAGCGGGATCTGTCGGCTGGGCCGGTGGCGGTCAGGAGATCGTCAGCGTGGCGGACGCTCCCACTCGTGATGCCGGTGAAGTGATCGAAGATGACGGGGACGCCCACGAGCGCATCGTGGCCTTCCTCGACGAGCTCAAGGTTCTATGAGGGAGGACACGATATGGGACTCGAGAAGATCTGGGTGTTCGGTGAAGCCGACGGCGATGCCGTAGCCACAATCACTTTGGAAATGCTGGCGAAGGCCCGCGAGATCGCCGACGCCGTAGAGGTGTTCATGGGCGCCGATGGCGAGGACTACGCAACCGAACTGGGTGACCACGGCGCTGAGACCGTCTACGGCACCGGTGACCTCGATGGAGCCATGCAGGGTGTTTCGGTCGCCGCCGCGGTTGCCGAGGCGATCCGGAGCGGCGACGTCGATGCGCCCGACGCATTCATGGTCGGCACGACCCAAGACGGCCGTGACGTTGCCGCCCGGTTGTCCGTCAAGCTCGATTCTCCTGTCATCACCAACATCGTCGACCTCGTTCTTGATGGCGATGATCTGCTCGGGAGTGAGCCGATCTTCGGTGGAGCAACCGATGTGATGACCAAGAACACCTCAGGCAACCCGGGGATCTTCTTGGTCAGGCCGAAATCGTTTGTGGCAGAACCTGTGGGCGGCGCTGAAGCCGATGTCGAGGATCTCGAGGTCGGAGAGCTTGGCGCAGCCGGCTCTGCTCGTGTCATTGCGACCTTCGCCGAAGAGTCAGACGGTCCCAGACTCGATGAAGCCGACATCGTCGTTTCGGGTGGCCGCGGACTCGGCGACAAGGAGGCCTATTCGATGATCGAGGATCTGGCCGGAGCCGTGGGCGCCGCTCCTGGCGCTAGTCGCGCGATCGTCGACGCCGGCTGGGTTCCCTACAGCTATCAGGTCGGCCAGACCGGCAAGGTTGTGAAACCGACGGTCTACATCGCCTGCGGCATCTCCGGAGCGACCCAGCACCTTGTCGGCATGAAGGGGTCGAAGAACATCATCGCTATCAACAAGGATTCTGAGGCGCCCATCTTCGCGGTGGCGGACCTCGGCATCGTGGGTGACGTCCACAAAGTTATACCCAAGCTGATTGAGGCGCTCAGCAGCTGATCAGTCACCGAACGACTGCAATCTTGGGACATTGTCGGCTTTTGTCGCTTGTGGCAAAATGCACAGCCTTTTCCACACCTGTTGACTAGTACCGGTTGAATGGCGGCTGTTGAAGCTGGGTCTATACCAGTGGCCAGGGCCAGCGGTGCCGGTTGCTGTCGCCGTGCGGGAAGGCCCCGCTGGTGGCCAGGGCCTTGGTTCGGGTGAGCATCGCGTCTTGTTCCAGCGGGTCGAGGAGAGCCGAGACCTCCTCGGGTATTCCTCGGTCGATCAACCCCTTGAGGTCTGCTCGCAAGCGCTCGGGCAGGGGCTCGCCCGCGAAGTCCCACAGCACCGTGCGGAGTTTGAACTGGTGATGAAATGCCAGGCCATGGTCGATTGCCCAGATTCGACCGTCGGTGCCCAACAGGCAGTGCCCGGATTTCCGGTCGGTGTTGTTGATCACCAGGTCGAGCGCGCAGATCTGCCGAAAGGACTCGTCGTAGCGGTCGCTCGCCTCGTGCAGCGTGAAGTAGTGCTCCTCGAATTCATGGGGCACGAAGAGTTGCAGCGCTCCCGTTGCTAAGGGGGCGTCGTCGCGCACAACGGTGGGAGGGACCAGTTCCCAACCGAGACAATCGGCGACCAGGAAGGCTGCTACTTCTCGTCGATACAACCCGTCTGGGAAGTCCCAGAGGGGACGCTCGCCCTGAAGCGGTTTGTAGATCGCCTGCGCCCGGAGCCCCTCATGGCGGAGATTGACGAGAAAAGTCGCGTTCGAGGAGTACGGCATCCGCCCGACGAGCTCCAGATCGCCGTCACTGAGCAGCGTCAGCGCCCGTTCGGTGCCGATCGGCCCGCGGTCAAGAATCGGCGATTCGCTCTCGTCCATCAGTTCTGGCACGGGCACCAGTCACCGTTGCGGGTTTCAAGCGGCTGGCCGCAATACAGGCACGGCGGTCGCCCCGCCGCCACAACGGTGCGCGCGCGTCCGATGAGTCCTGCGACTTCGCTGCGCTGAAGGAAGAAACGGGCTTGGAACGGTTCTTCGTCCTCGTCGTCGACGAACGATTCCGCCACGACAACGAGACGGTCGAGCTCACCGGCGTAAGCGATGGCGAGACTGGCGACAGTCCACTCGGCAACGACCGGCTCTCGCAGGTCGAGGTCCTGGGGCGGGTCGCCGATCTCGCCAACTCCTTCGGGGAGCTCCTTCAGCACTCGGTCCAGGTACTCGGCCAATGCCGCTACCTGCTGCTTCTCGACCTTCAGCGATACCAGCCGACCCTCGCTGCGGGCTTGGAGAAAGAACTCGCGCCGGCCCCTCGGACCGAGGGTTCCGACCGTGAGAAAGTCGAGTTCTCGAAAATCGAAGGATTGGCTCATGACGGCACCAGGGTCGTGAGATCGTCTCCCGTCGAGTTCACGGTCAACACGATCGGGCCTTCGGAGGCGTAGAGGATCGCGGTGATGGAGCAAGGGGACACCACGATGCGCTGGAACAGGTCGAGGTGGGTGCCGGTTGCCGATGCCACGATTGCTTTGATGACGTCTGCGTGCGACACGGCCACGATGGTCTCTTCGGGGTGGGCGGCGACGAGACTGTGGACCGCGCCCAGGGCACGACTCTGCATTTCAGCGAATGATTCGCCCCGTGGGAACCGGAATCCGCTCGGATAGCGCTGGACTCTCTTCCAGTCCGGCTTCCTGCGCAGATCATCCAGTTTCTCTCCGGTCCATGTCCCGAAGTCGCACTCGATCAGCCCAGGGGCCTGTCGCACGCGGAGCTTCAGGGCTCGGGCGATCGGTTTTGCGGTTTCTCGTGTTCGTTCCATCGGCGAGGCGTAGACGGCGCCGACGGAGTCGAGTGCCGCGATCCTCTGTGCTGCGGCTTCGGCTTGAGCTGCTCCAACGTCTGCGAGGTGGAGGCCCGGCGCCCTGCCTGGCAGCGAAGCTCCCGTCGTGGGCGTCTGTCCGTGGCGCACAAAGAGCACCAGAGTCGGTTTCGGGGTGTCTGATTCGCGGGCCATGGCTGCTGCACAACGTACCCTGTGGGTGATGCGATCACCCGATCCGAGTTCTGGCGCCCTGGATGATCAGACTCCGGGGCTTGATCAGATTGAGAGAGAGGTGGTTGAGTGCCGCCGGTGTCCTCGGCTGGTCGAGTGGCGTGAACGGGTCGGCCGCATCAAGCGTGCGGCGTACCGCGATGAGCAGTATTGGGCTAGGCCGGTGCCTGGTTTCGGCGACCCCGAGGCTCGTTTGCTGGTGCTCGGATTGGCCCCCGCGGCCCACGGCGCCAATCGCACCGGGCGCATGTTCACCGGCGACCGCTCCGGTGATTGGCTGTATCGGGCGTTGTGGCGCGCAGGCTACGCCTCTCAGGAGTCGTCGACGAGCCGTGATGACGGCTTGACGTTGTCCGGTGCTTGGATCACGTCTCCGGTCAAGTGCGCGCCTGTGGCCAACAAGCCGACGCCGGACGAGCGTGACAACTGCCAGCCGTTCCTTGCGGCTGAATTGGCTGCGCTCACCTCGGTCAAGGTCATCGTGGCGTTGGGAGGTTTCGCACACAGTGTGGCCTGCCGGCACTTCGGACTTCGTCCTCGTCCTGAGTTCGCGCACGGTCGAGAGGTTCCTCTCGACGACGGAACGACTCTGCTCTGTTGTTTTCATGTGAGCCAGCAGAACACCTTCACCGGCCGGTTGACCGAGCCGATGCTCGATGCAGTCTTCTCTCGTGCCCGCGAGCTGGAGGCTCTGGGATAGCTTGCACAATCTGAACGTACAACTTGCAAATTGTGCATAGTGAGAATACGCTTCGACAATGATCGAACGGGTCATCACCGGCCAGTTGACGAAGTTGTTCCGCCAATACCCGTTTGTGACCGTGACCGGGCCTCGACAATCAGGCAAGACGACGCTCTGCCGGTCGACATTTGGAGATGCGGCATACGCAAGTCTCGAAATCCCCGAAGACCGAGCCTATGCGGAGGCCGATCCTCGGGGCTTTCTGCAGCGGCTCGGCACTCCGGCGATCATCGACGAAATACAGCATGTGCCCACGCTGTTGTCCTACTTGCAGGTCATCGCAGACGAAGATGGCCGCAACGGCCTGTACGTGTTGACTGGAAGCGAGAATTTGAAGCTGACAGAGGCAGTCGGCCAGTCGCTCGCCGGCCGCACAGCACTGCTCCGTCTACTGCCTTTCTCGCTGGAAGAATCTCGACGAGCGGGAGCCGGCGAAGCATTTGCCGACATCGCGTTCAATGGCTTCTACCCTCGCATCGCTGATCAGCGACTGGAGGCCCGCCAAGCGCTGGGCGACTATTTTGAAACGTACGTCGAAAGGGATGTGCGACGCATGGGCGGCGTCGGTGATCTGTCCGCATTCAGGAGATTCGTGGCGCTGTGCGCCGGACGCGTGGGACAGCTGTTGAACCTGGCGTCGCTCAGCGGTGATGCAGGTGTGTCGCACACGACGATTCGCCAGTGGGTGACTTTGCTGGAGCGCAGCTACATTGTGTTCTTGTTGCCGCCCTTCGCAGCGAACATTCGCAAGCGGCTGGTCAAGTCCCCGAAGCTCTATTTCTACGATGTGGGGCTCGCCAGCTACCTGTTGGGCATCGAGAGTCCGGGCCAGGTGGCAACGCATCCGTTGCGCGGCCAGCTTTTTGAGAACGTCGTTGTCGCCGAGGCGGCCAAACACTGTTACAACCAGGGTCGCGAGCCCCGGCTTTCGTTCTTCCGCGACTCGCGCGGCCTCGAATGCGACCTGTTCTACGAGACCGAGCGGGGGATCAATGGCATCGAGGCGAAATCGGGCGTGACGATCGCATCGGACTCGGCACGTTCTCTCGACCGAATCGCTGAACTCGTCCCGGATATGGTCGCCAGAACGGTTGTCTACGGCGGTGCGAGGGCCGAGACGCGCGGCGATTGGGACATGGTGCCGCTCGGGCAGTTCGACGAGGCGCTGGGAGTGTTCGATGCGGACATGGCAGTGCTGGTGACCTGCGACGGAGCTCCTGCCGCCGGGGTCGATGTCCTCGCACTGTTTCCCAACAACACATGGCAGCGTGCGACTAGCGACTTCACCGGAGTCGCGCGGCTCAAGCTGTACACGACGGACCTTCTCATGACTGTGTTTGCAGCGCGAGAGGGTTTGAGTGCCGGGATAGTCCGCGGTTGGGTTCCCGCGCAGGGCTCGCTGGAGGTGGAGCTTGAGGGTCTCGCCGAAGGCGGTTCGGTGATCTTTGCGGACCAGACGGGTTACGTGCCGGGCATCGAGGGCCGGCTGAATCCGATTCTCGACACCGCTGAGCGAACGTATCTGTACACCACGAATGTCGCGGTCGACGGGGGTCGGCCGCAGCCGGTCCACTTCTCTGTCGGTGAAGACGTGCTCAACCTTGTCGATGCCCGCGGGAATGAGCGCGACCTGCGGATCGCAGCCATGCGCGGCCAATCGGCTCTGCTCGAGTACGGTCCGCTCTCCGAGTCGGCCTGAGGGCCCAATGTCAGCGTTGGGTCACCGAAATGCGCGGATCAACCGCTAGTCTCGCGGCGGCATGATTCGTAGAAGCAAATCTCAGTCGGCTCGACCCGTGGGAGTGATCCGCATTGTCCTGATCTGCCTGGTGCTGTTCGCCGCAGGCTGCGCCTCCAACAACGACCCCTCCAACTGGGAGGAGGCGATCGCCGACGGCACGCTGGAGGAGAACTTCATGCGCTCCTGTCGGGAGGCGAACGCAGGCGGCGACCTGAGCGCGTCTGAAGCCGAGTCCTACTGCGGATGCGCTTTCGATGGGCTTGCTGAACGGTACGCCGAGGATTTCGACGATTTCAAGGACGCCGAGAAACGCCTGCGCAGCGATCCCAACGATATTGACCCCGCGGTACGCGAACTGCTGCGGAGGTGCATACCTCTATAGCTTCAACCCGGTGCGTCTGAGCCAAGATCCATAACCGGTCAGCAAGTCTTGAGTCCCTTGCGGGAGGCGTGCGGGGCATGGCGAGCTGATGGGTGTTAGGCAGGGCTGGTCACAGTTTCGGGGGTCTACTTCGGATGTCTGTGAAGGTGTGGGTGTCGGTGTTGTTGGCGGCCGCTGTCTTTTCGTTCGGGCTTGTTGGTTTCCCGGGATGGACGGTGGCGGCTCTGCGGCCGCGCAGACGGATCGGGCCGGTTGTGAGCGCTATGGAGGCTGGTGGAACCCCCGATAGCGGAGTCTTACCCGATACCGGAGCTGCTGCCCCTGACTGACGAAGAGCTGAAAGCCGCGGCGCGCCATCCCGAATCCACTGCAGAGTACGAGGGCGACTTGGACCAGTGAGGCGCCCGTCGACGACTTGGGGGGCTTGAGGCTCCGCTCGGCGCCGGGTCTCCCTCAGGGGGTGCTGGGGAAGGCGGCGGTCAGGGACGGCTGCCGAACTCCGGGCGTTCGGTGCGGGTGCGCTTGAGTTCCCAGAATCCGTCGATGTTCATCATCGCGACCAGGGAGTCCCACATGGCCAGTGAGTCCTCAGTCGGGGGAACCCGGGTGATCACGGGGCCGAAGTAGGCCTGCTTGTCGCCGCTTCGGTTGTCGAAGGCGATGATCGGCGTGCCCACGTCGTCGCCGCATAGCGCCAAGCCCGCGTTGTGCCGCCGCTCGATCTCGCTGTCGAGGGCGTCGGTGTCGTAGGCGGCGGCGTGCGAAGCGTCGAGCCCCGCGTTCTCGAGTGCCTCGGACAGGTCGAAGTCCAGTTCCTGGTCGTGGTGGATTCGTCTACCGTATTCCCAGTACAGGTTGAAGACCGCATCCTCGCCTTCGGCTGCTCGCACGGATTCCATCACCCGCAACAGGCGGAAGGTCCGCAGGGTGGGCCCATAGAACAGAGAGTCCTCATCGGGCTGGTTCTTCAGCAGGAGGCTGATCGGCTGCCAGGTGATGTTGAGGCCGCGGGCCGGTTTCACTTCGTCGACGACCCAACGGGCCGTCACCCAGCACCACGGTCAAATTGGGTCTACCCAGAACTCGATGTCCATGCTGTCACTCCGCTGGTTTGGTCGAGACGGTCACCTTAGCGGCGGGTTGGGCCCAGTCGGGCCAACGGTCGCGGCTCTTGCCGGCCAGTTTGTGCATGAGCGCGATTGCGCCGGGGTCGTCGTCTCCGGGCCTGGTCTCGATCACGCCGTCGGCTGCCATCGCAGCGATGACGGCGCGTCCGAGCTCGGTGCGCACGATCGTGAGGGTCCAGTCGGTGAGCTCTCCGATGCCCCCGGTTGAGATGTCGGCGTGCTCGGCGGCGAAGTCGGGGCAGAGGTGGCAGCCCTCGCGGGTCCAGGCATGGCACTCCTTGAGGTTGATCTCGTAGTAGCCGCCGTCCTTGGTCCAGATCTGGAACACGCCCTTGATGTTCATCTTGGAGATGTTCTCCTTGCGGAGGCCGTATTTGACCTCGAACAATTCCTCGAAGAGGGAGTCGTCGAACGATTTGGAGCAGAGCAGGCCGATGTTGAGCTTGATCGGTTTGGAGACCTTCCCGACTTTGCGGTGCCACATCACCGGCGCGACGGAGGTCTGGCAGCTCATGCCGACCAAGGCGAGGCGTTCAAGGCCCCTCTCCTTGGCCTCGTTGAAGGCCATGGTGTTGGCGGAGTACGTGTAGCGGCTTCCCGCGCCCCGCAGCACCTCGTCTCGGTTGGCAGCGACCATTGGGAAGGCCTTCCAGCCGGGCTCACCGTTGGGAAGGCTCTCCACGCCGCTGGTGAGGGCTCCGTCGATGACGTCGTTCTCGATGCACCAGATGAGGATTGCCGAGACCAGCCCGCCGTCTTGCCCGACGTCGTACACGAAGTCGTCCGCTGCTCGGGTGAGGAGGATGTCGGAGTAGATGCCCGAGACCTCTTCGGGATTGCGTTCACGGCCGAAGAGGTGCATGTCGGCTTCGGGCTCCCACATGCGGAAACGGGGGCACGCCCGGGTGCATGAGGTGCAGCCCTTCTGGCCGTGGACGCAGTCGTCGAGCCCCAGTTCTTCTTCGAGGTGGAACGGCTTGTATGCGCCCGGCTCGTGTTCGTAGCCGATCACGTCGTGCGGGCACGAGATCACGCATCCGGCGCAGCCTGTGCAGAGCCCGCTGGTGATCACCTCGTCGAACAGCTCTTTCCACTGGTACGTCCAGCGCGGCTTCTTCGCCGGGGGTGCTTGGGCGGCGGCCATGGGTTCAAGCTAGCCGCTCAACGGGCGGCTAGCCGAGATGCGAGCTGAGCGCGGTCGTCGGCAAAGCATCGGATTGCTCTAGTTTTTTGCTTTGCGCTGGGAAAAGGCAACGGACACTAATCTAAGGTTGGGCATTGTTGTACGACAGGGGAGATCGTGCCATGCCCAAGATCCGTGTTCTCGCAGCAGGAGTTTTAGCAGCGCTGCTCGTCGCTGCCGGCTGCTCAGGTGATTCAGGTGATGACGAGGTGGTCGAGCCCGACAGGGACACCGAAGAGACGACTGAGGTCGACGAACCGTCGGCCACCACGTCCGCCCCGCCCGATGAAGCCGACGACGGCGGCGAAGAGGCTTCCGACAGCGGCTCGACGGACGCTCTAGAGCCCGAGCCAGAGCCTGAACCGGTCGAGCCGACCGCCACCGATATCGGCGTCAGCGCCACAACCATCAAGATCGCGGCTTTGTTCCCGGACGTGTCGCTGCTCAATCAACAGCCCGGCGACATCGAAGCGAAGTACCAGGTTGCCGTGGATGCCGTCAACGAAGCCGGTGGCATCAACGGGCGGCAGATAGAGATGGTCTTCTCGCTCTACCACCCTCTCCTGAACACTGAGATAGATGCGCTGTGCGTGAGCAATGTCGAAGATGAACAGGTTTTCGCCGTCGTCGGCGTTCTTGTTCGTGAATCCTCCCTCTGTTACACCGAGCTCAACGACACGATTGTGGTCAACACCTTCGCTATCCCCCCAGACCTGTTCAGACGCTCTCAAGCGCCGCTGATCTCCGTTGACCCGATACCCACGCGATTGGTTGAAGTCAATGTCGACACGTTGATCGATGCGGGACACTTGAGTTCTGGGATGCGGGTCGCGTTGCACGGAACCGCCTCGAAGGAAGACCTCCACAACGGCTACCTCAACGCGCTTGAAGACCGCGGCATCGAGGTCGTGTCGAACACACTGCGCACCATCGACAATGACGTCGCCGCAGTTGAGGCCGAAGCACGGATCTCCGCGGAGCGCTGGGCAGCTGACCGAGCCGAGGTGATCATCGGCAGCGCACCCGAGAGCGTCCAGGACATACTCGGCTTTTACACCAGCGCGGGTCTGGACGTTCCCATTCTGCTGCCCGAGAACACTCACGCTCCGTTGTCGTTGGTTCAAGGGGCGACTGGATACGACCTTTCGGTGCTCCACAATGCCGTAGCGCTGCTGCGTTCAATCGACGACGCCACTGCGTACGAGCAGAACTTCGCCGGAGTGGCGGACTGCGCCGACCGATTCCAGCAGGTGTCTGGAGAAGTCGTCAATGTTGCCCTCGACGATGCCGGGCTGGACAATTTGGGGGTGACCATCGAAGCGTGCCAGGGCGTCGACGTCTTTGCCGCTATCGCCAGAGCAGCCGGCCCGGAGCTCACCACCGAGTCCTTTAGGGCAGCTGCGGAGAACTATGGTCCGATCCAGGTCACTGGCGTGTCGAAGGGCTCCTTGGGCCCGGGCAAGTTCGACATCTCCGACGCGCCGGCCGAGATCGGACACTACGACCCCGAAAAACTGGCGTTCGTCGCCTCATAGCCCCGACTGCGCCTCATTTCCTGAGCCAGCGTATTGGAACAAGCGACACATGGTGCCGGAGATGGTCGGGGTGGAGATGGTCGAGGACTGTCACAGGCCGATGCAAGACTTGAGGTCTGGCCGCACTATCTTCATTGAGGATGGCTTCATTGAGGCGTGGCGAATGTCTGATCGAGCGTGAGGAGGTCGTGTGAACGAGGTTTACCTCGACTACAACGGTTCGGCTCCACTCGACCCGCGGGTTTTTGAGGCAATGGAGCCATTGCTGCGCAATGGCGTTGGCAACGCGTCGTCCTCGCATCGCTTCGGACGGCGGCAGGCTGCGCTGGCAGAGACGGCACGGGAGCAGGTTGCCGCGTTGGTCGACGCGCCCGCGCCGGGGGTTGTGTTCTGCTCGGGGGCCACTGAGGCCAACAATCTAGCTCTGGTCGGTCTGGCAGAGGGGGCGCCTGCAGAACGGAACCGCTTGGTTGTATCGGCGGTGGAGCACGCGTCGGTGTACGAGACGGCTCGGTGGTTGCATGAGCAGGGCATGGCGAAGACCGATGTTGTGGGCGTCACCGAGGGTGGGTTCGTCGACCTTGACGAGCTGGGCTCGCTGTTGGGCCCTGACGTGCTGGCCGTGTCGGTGATGGCGGCCAACAGCGAGACCGGCGTTTTGAACCCGCTTGAGCAGATAGCAGAGTCGGCGCATGGCGTCGGCGCGGTGTTCCATTGCGACGCTGCGCAGGTTGCGGGACGCCTGCCGCTGTCCATGGGGGATCTGTCGATCGACCTGTTGTCGTTGAGCGGCCACAAGATGTGCGGCCCCGGCGGAGTCGGCGCACTCGTGGGAACCGGGGGAGCGCTGCGCGGTCTGCGTCCGGTTGCCCACGGTGGAGGCCAGGAGCGGGGCCTGCGGTCGGGCTCGCTCAACGTCGCGGGGATAGCGGGTTTCGGTGCGGCAGCCGTGCTCGGCTTGAAGGAGCGGGAACAGGAGTCGGCGAGGGTCGAGGTGCTGAGGGACCGGCTCGTCGACGGGGTTCGAATTGGGCTGCGAGGGGTGTGCGAGAACGGCGACACGTCCAAGCGGCTTCCCAACACCGCGAATCTGCATTTCGCCGGCGCTGATGCCGAGGCTGTGATCCACAACATGGACCCGCTGGCCGTGTCGGCAGGGTCCGCTTGCAGTGCAGGCGCAATCGAGCCGTCGCGCGTGCTGACGGCAATGGGTCTGTCGCGGGAAGAGGCCTTCGAGTCGGTGCGTTTCAGCCTGGGCCGGTTCACCACCGATGCTGAGGTGGACACTGCAATTTCCAAGACGGTTGAGGCGGTGACCCGAGTCAGGGACATGACGGGGGAGGCTTTTGGTGCGGTTGGCTGATGCAGCCGAGCCGGTGTTCGCTCGCCATGAGACGTTTCACCCGCGTTATGGATGGTTCCGCAAGGCTGTGGCCGCGGCTGCTGAGGACCCGGGGGTTTTCAGTGCTCCCGACGCCACCGTTGAATTGGGCGTCGGCAAGAACATGGTCAAGGCGATCCGCTTCTGGGGATTGGCGGCGAAGTTGATCGAGAACACCCCGAATCCGCCGGGCTCGCCAGCGAAGCGAACTCGCAATGTGGTTCCCACAGAGTTCGGCAGGCTGTTGTTCGATCCGAGCAGCGGTTGGGACCCGTTCATGGAGGACCCGGGGACGCTGTGGCTCTTGCATTGGAAACTCCTGTCGCCTCGCAGTCAGCTTCCGGTGTGGTGGGTGGCGTTCAACCAGTTCAATGCGATCGAGTTCGACTTCTCTGATCTGGAATCGGCTTGTCGTGGAGGCATCGCCAGCGGCGCGGAATGGCCGGCGCCCCATGAATCCTCGCTGCGCAAGGACCTGAGTGCGCTTCTGCGAACCTATGCACCGGCTGAGCGGACCGCTCACAGCCGCGTCGAGGACCTGTTGGACTGTCCCCTGCGGGAACTGGGCTTGATCGTCCGATCGCAGGCGACCGGGAACTACAGGTTCGCCATGGGTCCCAAGCCGACTCTGCCCCCCGCGGTCGCCGCCTACGTGGTGCTTGACTACATTGCATACTGTGAACCGACTGCAAGGACTGTGCTGTTGAGCCGGATGTCCACCGAACCGGGGGCGCCGGGACGGGCATTCCGGCTGAGCGAAGCGGAGCTTGCCGATGCGCTGCGCCAGGCGGTCGAGTTCTCCGATGGGGCACTGGACCTGGCATCGCCGGCCGGCGCCGCCCAGCTTGTCTGGAGGGGTGAAGCGGCAGAGTTGGCCAAAGCGCTGCTCGACCGCTACTACCTTGTCGGCCTTGAGCGTCTTGGCGGACTTGAGCGCGCGACCCACAGCACCGTCTCTGAGATGACGGGTGCTTCAGCACAGCGAGCACTGGTGCCCGGGCCGGTTGGAGTGGTGCGGTGAAGCTCCTCGCCGACTCTGTGGCAGTCGCGGACCGCTTCGCCCGCTCGGCCAATCTGGAGCGCGACGCTTCGTTGACCGCAGCGCTCGATGGCTATGTGTTGACAGGCCGTGCTCTTGACGTCGTCACCCGCATCGCTGGATCCGCGTGTCGGGGGGGGGGGGGGGGGGGGGGCGTGGGGGGGGCCCTACGGTTCCGGCAAGGCCTCGCTCGGGGGTTTTTTTGACTCGCTTTTCGCCCCGGCCGGGGGTG
>JAPOYA010000042.1:63732-110649 GCA_026706815.1 Acidimicrobiaceae bacterium
TCCGTGGTGTGTGGGTGGCGGCCGGCGCCGCCCGGCCCGCCCCCCCCCGGCGGGGGGGGGGGGGGGGGGGGGGGGGGGGGGGGGGCGTGGTCGTTAACCGGGCCCTACGGTTCCGGCAAGTCCTCGCTCGGAGTTTTTCTTGACTCGCTTTTCGGCCCGGCCGGGGATGTCCGCGATCTAGCGCTGCGGATACTCGAGGAGTCCCCGGACACGGCTGCATCGGTCCGTCTGGCTCACAGCTTCCACCGTACCGATCAGAGCGGATTTCACCGCGGGCTGGCCACCGCGTGCCGCGAGCCTCTCGCCCACACAGTTCTCAGAGCACTGCACGCGGCGGTCCAGCGCAGTTTCGGCGACGTGGAGCCCAGCGGGTTCAGCACGTCCAAAAACCTAATTTTTGCCCTCGAAGACGCTGCTGCGTCTGTGCGGGACCCCCACCGCGCGGGACCCGCGCCCGATGTTCTGCTGGAGATCGCCCTCAGCCTGGCCGCCGACAGACCACTGCTGCTGATGATCGACGAGTTCGGCAAGAATCTCGAAGCTGTGGTCGAAGGCGCAACTCCGAGCGAATCCGACCTCTATCTTCTCCAGCAGTTGGCGGAGGCGGCCGATGGGCAGGGCCTGCCGATCTTCACGGTCACTTTTCAGCACCAGTCTTTTGACGACTACTTGGCGGTCGTTGACTCGGTGCAGCGGAGGGAGTGGGCGAAGGTGCGGGGCCGGTTCGAGGAGATCGCCTATGTCGAGTCGCCTGCCCAGATCCGGTCGCTCATCGGCTCGGCGCTCGAAGTCTCCGATGAGCAGCTCTCGAAGCGCATCCTCAGCTGGGCTCGGCCCCAGGCCCGGGCGATGAAGGCACTGGGTGTGGACGATCTCTCAGCTGCGAGTTCGGTGGCGTCGTGCTGGCCGCTTCGTCCGATCACCGCTGTCGTCCTCTCCGAATTGTGCCGTCGTTACGGCCAGAACGAGAGGACGCTCTTCTCTTTCTTGGCAGACACGGAGGTCATGGCCCGATTCCTGGCGTCTGAGAGCCCGGGGACCGAAGACCCGATCCCTGCTCTGGGGCTCGACGCGGTCTACGACTACTTCGTCGGCAATGGCAATCTGGTGCCGGAGACGTCCGTGTCGAACAGTCGCTGGAGGGAGATCTCCACTCGGATCCGCGACGCGCACGGACTGTCGGAGAAACAGCTGCGGACAGCGAAGGCAGTCGCCATGTTGAACTTGGTTTCGACGTCTGGAGCCGTCCGCGCCTCCGCCGAGGTGATCGAGCTTGCAGAACCCGGTTCGGCAGCGGTCCTCAGGGAGTTGGAAGGCGCCGGCTTGGCGACCTTCCGCTCTTTCGCGGACGAGTACCGGATATGGCAGGGCACAGACGTAGACCTCCAGTTGCTGCTCGAACAGGCCCGGCAACAGGTCGGCAAGCTCGGAGTCGCCGAGATCGCCGCCTCCCTGCCCAGCCTTCCGGCAGCCGTCGCCTCCCGTCACAGCGCCCAGAACCAGTGTTTGCGTGTGTTCGACCGGCGGTTCGTGAGCTGCCGCGACGAGGTCGAGCCCCTTGATGTGTTCTCGCACTACGACGGCTTGGTCGTCCACGTGATCGACGGGGACAGCCCTCCTGTTGTGACAGCAACGGCCGGCGGAGCAGCCAAGCCGACGGTCGCGGCGATCGCTGATCCCGACGAGCTCGAAGGACTGTCTGCTGCGGCCCGAGAGGTTCTGTCGTTGCAGAGGGTGTTGGAGTCCGACGAGGTGAAATCGGACTGGGTGGCCCGGCTCGAGATGAGCGAGCGACTCGCCTCCGCCCAGTCGGGCTTCGGTTCGGCGTTGTTCTCAGCGTTTTTCGAGGGCTCGTGCAATTGGTTCCTGATCGACAGGCAGGCCGACGGGCAGCAGGTCGCAGAGTTGCAGGCGGGCAGGGGAAGCTCGGTGTTGTCAGATGCAGCCGACCTCGCATATCCGGACACGCCCATGGTTCCCAACGAGATGCTCAACCGGGCTCATCTGACCGCACAGGGCGCGAAGGCTCGGCGGCTGCTGATCGAGGCGATGATCGAGTCGCCGGCCGAGCCGCAGCTCGGGCTCTCGGGGAGTGGCCCTGAGGTGGCCATGTACAAGGCCGTCTTGGGGCATCCCGGCCTGCACGTCTTTGACGAGACCACCGGCGAGGCGCGGTTCGCGCTTCCAACGAGTGCGGAGTCCCAAGCGGAGTCCCAGGAAGCTGCGGGGCCGGTTTGGCAGGCGTTGGAGGCCGAGTTTGAGCGGGCCAAGGCCGCCAAGGTCAACCTCAGCGAAATCCATGCTGTGCTGGCCTCTCCGCCGATCGGGATGAAAGCCGGGGTTGTGCCAGTGATGATCGTTGCCGGATTGTTGGCCCGCAAGGACCTGATCGCCGTCTATGAGCACGGCACTTTCAAGCCTCAGCTGACCGCCGATCTCGCCGAGCGCATGGTGAAGAACCCAAGCTTCTTCGAGATCAAGCACTTCGCTGATTCTGAGGGGCCGCGGCACAGTGCGGTCGCCGCGCTGCAGGCTCGACTCGGGCTTCGCCGCAACTCCGCAGTTGCGCAGCTCAACAGCAGCCTGCGGGTCTCCAATGTGTTGGTCTTGGTGTCCGATCTCGTGTCGCGGGTGCGGCGGCTGGACAACTATGTGAAGCGGACCGCTCGTCTCTCCCCGGATGCATCGGCGGTGCGCGACGCCGTTCTGAGCGCCGTGGAACCCGATGAGCTTTTGTTCAAGTCCCTCCCCGCGGCTCTGGGCCTGCCCGAAGTTCCCATAGATGATTCTCCCTACCCTCAAGCCGAAACCCTCGCTGCTCGGCTTGCTTCGGCCCTGAACACGCTCGAGGGGGCGCACAACCGGCTGCTGGGCGATGCACTCGACCTGCTGGTCGCCTCGAGTGGAGGTGCAAGCTGGGCGGAGGTCGTCGAGAGGGCCGGGGCGATCGACGCAGATGCTCTGGACCCGGCGATCCGACCGTTCGTCTTGACCCTCGCGAACACCGGCACCGACGACGAGCTGGCGTGGATCGCCATGGTCGCCACGGTGGTTGCGAACAAGTCGCCCGCTGAATGGACCGACGCCGACGCCAGCCGCTTCTGGCGCGTCCTCCCCGAGCAGATGGCCGCTGTCGAGCGTTTGTTGGCCCTCTACGGCGACTCCGAGGCCTTGGAGAGGTCTCTGGGCGGCAGCTCGAATGGAGTCGGCGCAACCGCTGGGATCTCCGGGGAGTCCTTGAGTGCGCTGAGAGTGTCGGTGACCCGTTCCGACGGGCGTGAGCATGCATGTCTGGTGACTGTCGCTGCCGACGGCAGCGCCAGCGCGACCGGCGTGCTCGACGAGGCCATCACCAAGGTCGAAACCGAGGTCGGGTCGCGCCGACAGGCCGAGAGCCTGCTGCTCGCCCTGCTCGGGCAGCGAATGACAGGAGCAGCGCAATGAGCGCGGCGCCTGGAACCGGCGCCCTGCGCCACATCTGCGGGATATCGGGTGGCAAGGACTCGAGCGCGTTGGCGGTGTATTTGAGGGACCGGGCGCCTGAGATGGAGTACTTCTTCTGTGATACGGGCGCCGAGCTCCCCGAGACCTACGAGTTCTTGACCCGCTTGGAAGTCATCCTCGCCAAGCCGATCGCCCGCCTCAACGCGGACAGGGGCTTCGACCACTGGTTCGAGATTTTCCGCGGGGCGCTGCCGTCTCCTCAGATGCGCTGGTGTACCAAGAACATGAAGATCAAGCCGATAGAGAGTTGGATCGGCGACGACCCCACGGTCTCCTATGTGGCGATCCGCGCAGACGAGTCGAACCGCAAGGGCTATGTCTCCACCAAGCCGAACATCGAGAGCCGGTTCCCCTTCGTTGAGGACGGCATCGACCACGACGGCGTGATGCGGATCCTCGAGGACGCGGGGATCGGCTTGCCCGCCTACTATGAGTGGCGCACTCGTTCGGGCTGTTACTTCTGCTTCTATCAGCGCAAAGCCGAGTGGATCGGGCTCGCGGACCGCCATCCGGAACTGTTCGAGCGAGCTGTTGCCATAGAGCAGAAGGTGCTCCAAGACGCCGGTGTGGACGGTGACGCCGACTTCGGCGATCAGGCGATGAAGGGGCGCCAGTACACCTGGTCGGGCGGCGAGTCGCTGGTGCAGTTGCGCGCGAGGCGTGATGAGATACTGGCCCGGCACGACACGGCGATGGCCCGCACGGCGAAGCAGCGCCCGAGCCTTCCGCTAGTCGAGGCTCTGGCCGACGTGCTCGACGACGACGACGACGCCGAACCCTGCACGGTGTGCGCGCTATGACCGACGTCTCGGCCCCGAATGCCAGCACAGGTGTTCTCGCTCCCTGGGGCAGTCCGCCCACTCCGGTAATTCCTCGCTGGTACTTCCAGACTCGCTTGGCTCAGGCATCTCTTCCACCGCTTCTGAGACAGTTTGCCTCTCCTCAAGCAGGCTTCCGGGATCTCTTGGATTTGGCGGGCATCTGGGAGCGGCGCTCGGAACCGCTGACAAAAACCGAGCACAGAGCCTTGGCCGGTTTCGCCCACAGATTGGGCCAACCTCCCTACAACCATGCTGTGATCCCAGCCGGAGTCGACGGTGCACGCCTGCTTGAGCTGCCGTTGAGGGTCAGGACGCTGAACTGTCTGCGGCGTGCGCTGCACGCAGGGCGGCTGAGCACCGGGGACCCTGTGCAGGTAGGACACTTGATGGCGTTGACGAATTTCGGCTTCGTGTCGCTGCTCGATGTGATGTGCTTGGTCGAGTCCGCAAATGACTGCGGGTTCTTGACCTCTCCGCCGGCGCCGGCGGTTGGGATCATCTCCGCTCCGAGAACAGCGCCACTGCCCCCGTTGGATCCGAAAGACCCGGTTCGGAAGGCCGCCTCTGATGGTTTGGCTGCTGTTCTCGCCGCGACAAGGGAGGTGAACGGCAGCCGGACTTTGACTGAGGCGCTCAACGGTGACTTGGGGGAGTTGGTTTCGGTGATGGGACTCGCCGAGAGCTTCGCGGAGATCGACATCGATGACCTGACAGAGGAGCGGTCGCTCGCTCAAGAGATGCTTGCGAAGCTCGCTGAGTTCTGGGAATCGTTGAATGAGGTTGAGAGGACAGTCCTTGTCCAGCGGGTCTTGGCGACTCAGCCATCGACCTTTGAGCAGTTGAGCCGTCAACTGAGCTTGTCGAGGGAGCGAATCCGCCAGATCGCCAAAAAGTTGCGTGTCGGCCTTCACGAACCCGAGACTTCCACACCCGGACCCGCTGGATGGGCTGCTGCTCTTGCGATGAAGTCGCGCCGTCAGCTAGGTCCGATTGCTCCAGTTGGTGCATTGGATGAGTTGATCGCGACGGCATTTTCTCCCTTCGAGTCAGCCGAGAACGGAGGCGGGGCAGAAGTGGTTGAACTGGCCCGCAGTCTTCTGCGAACGAAGTCCGGATATTCATGCGCTGGAGGGTTTTGTTTCGACCGGACTGCCGTTGTTGTCATCGACGCGCTCAAGTCGGCGTCTCTGTCGCTTGCCGATGACGTCGGGTTGGTCGAGGAGCGAGCGCTAAAAGAACATCTCCCCGACGAAAGCTGGCATCAGCATTGGGACACGTTGGTCGATCAATGTCAGATGACCCGGATCAACGGGTGTCTCGCATTGCGCGACAGCCAGAAGGCGAGGGCCAAAGAAGCATTGCTGTGCATCGGTCGTCCTGCTACGAAAGAGGAGGTGGCGGAGCTCAGTGGGCTGGCGCCGGGCCGTGTGAGCTCGCAATTCTCCACCATCTCGAGCGTGGTCCGGGCCGACAAGAAGCGATGGGGCTTGGCCGAGTGGGTGGAGGACGAATACGAGGGGATCCCCGCCGAGATCATCCAACGCATCAACGAGGACGGCGGCGCCACCCGCCTTGAGCGACTTCTCGAAGAGCTGCCGCGTCTGTTCGGTGTGGCCGAGGGCAGCGTCTTGGCCTACGCGAACTCGCCGCGGTTCCGGATCAGCGAGGGGCATGTCAGCTTGGCGGACCCGTCGTCGATCCGCTTGCGGGACTTGGAGGATGTGATTCACGGGCGCACCGTCGAGGGATTGCCGTATTGGAGCTTCAAGGTCGAGAGCCGCTATTTCCGCGGTTACAGCTTGGCCGGTCTCCCCGCAGAGATCGCTAAGGCCTTGGGCTGCGAACCCGACGGTCGGTTGCGGGTGCCGGTCGGCTCCCCTCAGGGCTGTGATCCGGTGTCGGTCAATTGGCCCTTGAGCTCGCTCACAGGGGCGAACCTCGGCTACCTGTCGGTTCCCCTGACGAAGCTCGGCGCGCAGTCCGGCGATCGCGTGCTGCTGGCGCTCGGGGCGTCGGGCGCCGTCTCATTGCGCCTCGTCGGGGAGCAGCCCCAAGCCGAGGAACAGGCCCGGTCAGTGACGGCTCCAGTAGACGCCGTTTCGCACGCCACTGCCTCCGATCGCTCCGATCGCGCCGCCGACCTCCTTGAACGAATGATCCAAAGAAGGCGGAGGCTGTGAACACGCTCATCGACAGCGGCATCGAGCCGGGCCTTTATCGACTACCCGAGGATCCGATCGGCCCGAAGGTGCTGATCCCCGGGTTCCGGTCGGCAAAGTCGGTGCGCGGCGCGTTCGGCTGGTTCAGCGCCGGATGGATCGGCAGGCTCGCCCCGGGACTGGCCGACTATCTCAACCGGTCTGACGCCGCGCCGATCTGTTTCACCGTCTCTCCCGTGTTGTTCCCCCAAGAGAGACAGGCAATCGAGAGCGGAGCGTCGATGACGGCTGAACAGGCTGCACAGCGGGTTGTCGATGTTTTCGTCGAAGGCCGAGTCGACGCGGACGCGTTGGGTCGTCATGCGCTGGACTGCATGGCCTGGATGGTCGCGGCGGATCGGCTCCGCATACGGGTTGCGGTTCCCAGCCCCGACTGCAGCTACCACCCCAAGATCTGGCTGTTCGACGACGGCGAGCACCGCGTTCTGGTCCGCGGGTCGGCCAACGCGACGGGCCGCGCCCTTTCAACGGCGGTCGAGCACATGGATGTGGACGTGTCGTGGGATGCATCTGGGTGCGGTCGTGTCGCCGCGGGGACCGACATGCTCGACGACTGGGAGACGGGCGAGAGTGCCGGCATTGAACGGACGGTGGATCTTCCAGAGGCTCTCAGAGAGGGGATCATCTCTGCAGCGCCCGCTTCTGCCCCCGATCCGAGCCGTATCTGGCAGCTTCTGGCAACCTGTGAGGAGGCATCCGCGGCACTTGACGCCCATGAAGCCCATGAATCGCGACAGCGCCTGCAAGCACGGTTCTCGTCCAACCGATTCGCTGACGAGCGGCCACGGTTGGCCATCCCCGATTGGCTCGAATGGCAGAGCGGCGACTATGCCCATCAAAAAGAGGCCGTCGAAGCTTGGGAGTCCGGCCCGCACCCCGGGCGGGGCACTGTCGCGATGGCGACAGGGGCGGGCAAGACCCTCACTGCGCTGATCTGCGCCACGAGACTCCAGGATCGTTTGAGCGACGGGACACTGCTGATCGTCGTGTCTGCCCCTGCGGTCCCGCTCATCAGCCAATGGAAGAAGGAGATCAGCGGTTTCGGCATCGAGGCGATCACCCCGACGCTCGCGAGCGACGCCAACACCGCTCTGTCCCGCTTGATGCAGGCTCTCGGTGCGGGTGGGACCCATATCGCCGTGGTCACCAACAATCTGCTGTGCAACAGGAGCTTCCAGAAGACCTTGGAGAGCCGTATCCAGAATGCTTCGGATTCCGTCTTTACGCTGTTGATCGGCGACGAGGCCCACACTCTCGGCGCCGAGGGCTTCATCAACAACAAGCCTGAGTTCTTCGAGAGTCGGCTTGCCCTCTCGGCGACTCCGGAGCGCCAGTACGACCCCGACGGGAGCGAAGAGGTGTTCGGCTTCTTCGGCGCTCCGGTGTACGAGTTCGGCCTGGATCGGGCGATCGGATTCTGCTTGGTTCCCTACGACTACCACGTTCACGCCACCACCCTCAGCGGCGAGGAGTTGGAGGAGTTCTCAGAACTCACCGATCGCATCCGCCGCCTGGTTTTTCGCGTCGACGACCAAGGAGACGAGGACTACCTCACCAGGCTGCTGATCCAGCGCCGGAGGATCATCGAGACTGCAGAGTCGAAGATCCCGCTGCTCGATGCGGTTCTCCGGCATCGCCTGCCGCGGGAGTTGAAACACTCCCTAGTCTATGCCTCGGCCAAGAATCCTGAACAGTTCGACGACATCGCCCGATCATTGACGGAGTTCAACGTTCGCTGGGCGCCGGTGACCCAGCACACCACGGCCGACCGCCATCTGCTCGCCACGACCTTGGACACGTTCGCCTCCGGTGGCTATCAGACGCTGCTTGCAAAGAAGGTGCTCGACGAGGGGGTGGACATCCCCAGCATCCGAGAGGCATTCCTGGTCGCTTCGTCGACGGTGGAGCGAGAGTGGGTTCAGCGGCGCGGCCGGGTGTTGCGTCAGCACCCGAACAAGCCCTACGCCGTTCTGCATGACCTCATAGCGCTCCCCCCGGCCGACCTGTTCCGCCAACACCGAGGCGGTGATGGAGATCTGCGAAAGATCGTGGACAGCGAACTCTCACGTGTCTACGCCTTCGCAGCCCATGCCCGAAACGCAACGGGCGCCGATGGGATCTTCGAGCATCTGGATCGGATCAAGCAGGCTTACTGGCCGAGTTCTGAGAATCCTCCAACACTCAGCAGCGGTGTTCTGAGCGCTGCCGGTGATCAGTTGATCGCCCCCGACACACCGAAAGGATCCCTGTGGTAAGCAACTACAACCGCATTGGCAAAGAGATCACGGCTGAAGCCGAGCGGATCGGCCTTGACCATGGACTGCCTCCAGAACAACTAGTCGAGTTGGTCATGGAGATCGTCGACGCCGAGGATCGCAACCGGATCAAGCCGTTCAGCGTCAACAAGGAGATCACGAATCTGATCAGCGACGCTGCGACCAGCCTCCCACAGAGTTAGGGGTACACGATGCTGATACTTCAACGGATAGAAATCGAGAACTTCGTCTGCTTCGACAACATTGTCGTCGAACCGTCAAGCGACCCCGAGCGGCCGCTCACGGTGATCCGAGCTGAGAACGGGTCGGGCAAGACCACTTTTCTGCGCGCTCTGCGCTGGGGAATGTACGGTGATCCGAGCCTGCCGGGCAAGGCAGCGAGCTTCCCCGTCCACCCGGCGGGCTGGCGGACCGACACGGGCATTGAGACTGGCGCCGCGGGCATCGAGACTCGGGTGGCGATCGAGTTCACAGCCGACGGCTCCAGCCGCCACTACGCGGACAGCGGCAATTCCGCCATGCTGTACAGGCTGGAGAGAACCGTCACAACCAAAGCCGTGCAGGCCTCCACCGAGGACGACCCTGATTTCCGCCGGATTGGTGAACGGGCGACTTTGATGTTCAGGGCTCTGGACGGCACCTGGAGCCACCACGAGCACGGCGCCGATGCTGTCATCGGGGAGCTCTTGCCCTGGGATCTGAGAGACTTCTTTGTGATGGATGCCGACGAGGCGGCCGACTTCGTGGGTGGCGGAAGTGAGAACAAGACCATCTCCCGCCATGAAGTCCAACAGAAGACGACCTTTGCGATATCCAGCCTGCTCGGAATTGATGTGTTCAAGAGTGGGCATAAGCGAGTCGAGAGTATTGCCCGAGACTTCAGCAGGAACGCAACCAAGGCGATCGGAGACAAGACCCTCACCAGCCTCGATGAGGAACTGCAAGAGACGAGGACGCAGCGCCAGGAATTGGAGGCCAAGATCGCCCAAGAGCGGACCCGCCAGACAGAGCTAGCCGACAGATTGGAAGAAGTCGAGGAACAACTCGAGGCAAGTCTCCGCGAATCTGGTGCCCATGACGATCTTCAGAAGCGCCTTTCCTCCAACCGGGTGCAGTCTGAAGATGCGCTGAAGCGGCACAAGGACTGTGCGGCTCGTTTAGGGGGCGCTCTGCAGGCGAGCGAGCTATGGGCCTCGCTTGCTGCCTCGGCGGTGAATCAAACCTACGCTCATCTGAAACCCCTGTACGATCAGGGTCAGATCCCTGCTTCCCACCTTCCCTTCGTCAAGGGGCTTATGGAGTCCGGCGAATGCGTCTGCGGCCAGACACTGTTGGACGACAACGAGTACGGCATCAAGGTCAAGGAGCAGATCAGCAATGCGACGGATGAAGCGGCACGCGCCGGTTACCTCGCTGAACTCCACGATGCAGCGCGGTCGCTCCGTCAGGAGTCGCGGGACTCTACTTGGAACGAGAGAAGAGAGACGGATGAGGCCGAATTCTCAGAGCTTGAACTCAAGCTCTCGGACTTGAGGACCGAGAAGAAGGACATCAGCATCAAGCTCGATGCCATCAACGATTCCAATATTCACTCCATCAGAGACGAACAGGCTGCACTCAAGCAGCAGTACGAAAGTTGCTTGTCCGCCTTGGGGCGGCACGAAGATCGCCTTCCCGATCTCAAGCAACAAGAGGATTCGTTGAGCAAGGCTATAACCCAACGACAGCGCAACGAGCTTGCGGCGGCCGACCACCGCGCATGCGAACGGCTCTCGCGGTTTGTCGTTGAAATCCTCGACAGGGCCTATGCAACCATCGAGCAGCAGCAGGTGAGGGAGCTGACCGAAAGAATGAATCGTCTGTTCCACCAGATGGCGGCCAACGTCTCCGATGACGACTTCGAGGACTTTCTGCCGAACAAGGCGACGCTTCGCATGATCTCACAGGTTGGCGTCAGGCAGATCGAGGGCAGCGCCGACAAGTTCGAGATCTTTGCTCTCAACAGCAGGGGCCGGTATATGCCGCCGGTGCAGATCAACGGCGCGTCCCGCCGAGTCTTGGCGTTGTCGTTCGTGCTGGCCTTGTGCATCGAATCGCAAACGCGCGCCCCGCTCATCGCCGACTCCCTGCTCAACTTCATGTCGGGATCGGTACGGCGCAATACTCTGCGGGCGACGTCTGAACACGCGACCCAGCCGATCCTGCTGCTCACCGGCGCCGACTTGGAGTCGCCGACCGAGGTTGAGACGGTGGCTGAGCGTGCGGGGGCCACCTACACCCTCACCGGCCAATGGGACGCCATCGAAGCCGGCAGCGGCGGCGACGTGGTGAACTGGACGCAGCAGGGGCAGGTGTCTCTGCTCTGTGGCTGCGGCCCGCGTCAATACTGCAGAGTCTGCGAGCGCACCGGGCAGGCGGACGCCCCCGGTTGGACTGAGAATCCCAACTGAAAGGCAAGAGATGGCTTACTTCTCCCAACTCCTCACCCAGAAGGCCCATACTCTGCGGCTGCCGAAGGATTCCATCGAACAGATCCAGCGTCTTGTGCGGATGCACCAGTCCGCCACTGTTGAGCGAGCCCCGTTCTACCGCCAGTTGGACTTCTGGGCGTTCTGTGTCGCAACGGCCTTGGCCGAGGACCTCGACCCGCGTGAAGGACCCTCCAGCAGGTGGGGGGCCAAGATCACCTCCACTAGGGATGTGGAGATCTCCGAAAAGCTCGGCGATCTCCTCGCGGTGGCAGCGTTCCACAAACTCGGGCCGGACCATGAGGGCATCGACGACCCCAGACAGATCATCGAAGTCGGCAACTGCCTCGCCGGAGCGGGATGCCCGGTCGTGCTCGAGCACATGGGAAGCAGAGACCTGCGATTCACACCGCTCGACAAGGCGCTCACCCTCGCGGCCACCCTCCGCACCCACACCCAGCTAGCGAGCGCTTGACGCTGTTTCGACAACGCCCTCGCCCGGCAAGGCCGGCGAACTACGCTCTGGACGGATACCAGGCACGTCAAGTGCTCAAGGCCGTCGAACGGCTTGAACGCGAGCGAGGAGGCTTGCCCCCGATCACGGGGATGCCTTGACTGGTATTTGCAACGTCGTACGCGACGTTATTGAGGACACGCGATCCAACGACGAGGAGCTGCCGGTATGAGGTGGGGAACCCTCGGGTGTGGTTGCGCCCTCGGCAGGACTCGAACCTGCGCACACGGCTCCGGAGGCCGATGCTCTATCCTCTGAGCTACGAGGGCTCACCCCCGAGGGGTCGGCCAATACTATCGGCTCCGCTTGCAGCGCGGCCCGCGGGCAATCGCACATTGCCCCTTCGGTTGGGAGGTAGGATCGGGCGCTCCCTGTCACGTTCGATCTCGTTGAGGTTCGGCCCATGGATGTTCGCCAGCATCTCCGCTCTGCGCTTGCCGCGGCACTGTTCGACGCGGGGGTCGATGTGCCGCCTGAGAAGATCGCGGTCGAACGGCCCGCAAATCCCGAGCACGGCGACTGGTCGTCCAATGTTGCCCTGGCGACCGCCAAGCGCGCAGGTCGCAGCCCGCGCGGGCTGGCCCAAGATTTGGCAGACGCGCTGAACGATGATCTTCCCCTACATGTGACTGGCGTAGAGGTCGCAGGCACCGGGTTCGTCAACTTCCGCCTGGCGCCCAGCTGGCTGCACGAGGTGCTGGCAGGCGTCATAGAAGCTGGCGCTGAGGGTTTCGCCCGATCGGAGATCGGCACGGGATCATCAGTCGACGTCGAATACGTGTCGGCCAACCCGACGGGTCCGCTGCATGCGGGGCATGGCCGCTGGGCCGCGTACGGCGACTCGCTGGCTCGCCTGTTCGAGCGCTGCGGTTTCGAGGTGACCCGCGAGTTCTACGTGAACGACCGCGGGGAGCAGATGTCGTTGTTCGGGGCTTCGCTGGCAGCGCGCAAGGCCGGCCAGGACCCTCCCGAAGGCGGCTACTTCGGCGAGTACATCACCGAATGGGCCCAACAGATGCCCGCTGCGGCCGATCCGGTCGTCTGGGGGCGCGAGCGCGCCCACCTCGACCAGGTCGAGGTGCTCACCTCGATGAACGCCGAGTTCGACCATTGGGCGTCGGAGACCCGTCTGGCGCAGTCGGGTGCGGTGGAAGCGACCCTGGCCGTGTTGACCGAAGGCGGACACGTCTATCAGTCTGAGGGCGCGACTTGGCTGCGCACCAGCGAGTTCGGCGATGACCAGGACCGGGTTCTGATCAAGTCGGACGGGCAGCCCACCTACTTTCTGCCAGACATTGCCTATCACCGCCAGAAGTACTCCCGTGGCGACCTGCTGATCGACATCCTGGGCGCCGACCATCACGGCTACGTCAGGAGGATGAGTGCGGCGATGCAGATGCTGGGCCACTCAGCCGACAGTTACGAGGTGCTCATCGGCCAGCACGTGACCCTGGTCCGCGACGGTGCCGAGACACGGCTGTCCAAGCGCGCGGGGACGATGGTGGAGGCCCGCGAGCTGGTCGAGCTGGCAGGCGCCGACGTCGCTCGTCTGACCTTCCTGCTGCAGTCGATCGACACGACTCAGACGATCGATGTGGATCTGGTGGCGGCCGAGTCGAGTGAGAATCCTGTGTATTACGTGCAGTATGCGAACGCTCGGGTGCATTCGCTGGCGCGTCGGGCCGAGCAGCGGGGCATCTCCTTGTCGCCGCTGGCCGAGGTCGATTTGTCGGTCCTCGCCCATCAGCGCGAGCTGACATTGCTGCGGGTGCTTTCGGAGCTTCCGGAGGTCGTTGAGCGGGCAATGCAGGCGCGGGCGCCGCACCAGGTGACGACTTGGGCCAGAGAATGCGCGGCGGCGCTTCACGGTTTCTGGCACGATTGCCCCATATTGCGCGACGACCTCGACGAGCAGGTGCGCCAAGGGAGGATGTGGCTGGTGGAGGCGACCCGCATCGGACTCGGCGTCAGCCTCGACCTGCTCGGCGTGTCCGCGCCTGAATCGATGTAGTCGTGTCCCCGTTTCCCTTTCATCTGCTGCCCGACTCCGCCGAACTGGTCGACGGCCAACTCCGGATCGGCGGCTGTGGCCTGCTTGATCTGGCCGCCGAGTACGGCACGCCCCTGTTCGTCTACGACGAGCAGCATTTGCGCGACCGCTGCCGGGAGGCCGTTGCGGTGTTCGGCGACGGTGTGGCCTATGCCACGAAGGCGTTTCTCTGCACCGAGATGGCGCGGCTCGCGCATTCCGAGGGGATGCACCTCGACGTTGCCACCGGCGGCGAGCTCCATGTGGCGCTGGCAGCGGGCGTGCCGGCGGATCGGCTGGTGATGCACGGCAACAACAAGTCCATGTTTGAGTTGACAGCCGCGCTCGAAGCGGGTGTGGGCAGGATCGTCGTCGACTCCTTCGACGAACTGGACCGTCTCGACGAATTGCACACGGCACACGGTTTCTGCCCCAAGGTGCTGCTGCGGTTGACTCCGGGCGTCATGGCGGAGACCCATGAGTTCGTGGCGACCGGCCACGACGACACCAAGTTCGGGTTCACCGTCTCCAGCGGCGCGGCCGATGCTGCTATCGAACGGGCCCGCGCCTCGTCGTCGGTTGAGTTGGTGGGAGTCCACGCCCATATCGGCAGTCAGGTGTTCGCCGTTTCCTCGCTGGCTCGAGCCGTCGCGGTCATCGCCGAAGCGTCAGCAGGTTACGACCTGCCCGAAATGAGCGTCGGCGGTGGACTCGGCGTCGCCTATGTGACCGGTGAGTCGGCGCCGACGATCACCGAGTGGGGCGAGGCCGTGATCGAGACCTGCGCCGACTTGGGTGTGACGGCGAAGGTGTCAGCTGAGCCGGGCCGGTCGATTGTGGCGGCCGCGGCGGTCACGCTCTACACGGCCGGCACGATCAAGCGGATCGAGGGCGTCCGCACCTATGTGTCTGTCGATGGGGGGATGAGCGACAACCCGCGCCCGGTCCTCTACGGCTCCGGCTATGAGGCGTTTCTGCCCCGCGCTGTTGAAGCTGAGCGGTCGTTGACCGTCACGGTGGTCGGCAAGCACTGCGAGTCGGGGGACCTGTTGGTGCGCGACGCCCAGGTTCCCGACGATCTGGAGGTGGGCGACATTCTGGCGACCGCGGTGACCGGCGCATATGGCCATTCGATGGGCTCCAACTACAACAAGGTGCTACGTCCTCCGGTGGTGTTCGCGGCTGACGGCACGGCCCGTTTGGTGGTGCGCAGAGAGACCTTCGACGACCTCACCCGCCTCGACGTCTGAGGCGGTCCGACAGTTCCGATTGTTTGTTGCGGAGCCGAATCAGACTGCTGTCGAACGTCTGGTGGATCTTCTCCTGCCAGCCTATGGGCGTTGCCGGTTGGGGGAAAGCCTCGGTCGTGCTCGGCAATGGGTCGAGACTCGCGATGGCTGTCGGTTCGAAATCGATCGTGGGTGTGGGGTCGTTGCCGGCGCGGATCCTCGCGGCGTGGGGCAACCGGTTCTCGGGCGAACCCAGCAGCGAGGCGACGCGTCGCGGATCGCTGGGGTCGGCAAGGACCGCGGCCAGGTCGTGGGCGAGTTCGCTGCTGCAACCGAGTTGTGTCAAAGCCGACGCCGTCCACTCAGCGGTCGGATCGATCAGAATGCCGGTAGCACATTCCGCAACCAGCAGTGCCACTGCTACGAAGTCGTCGCTTTGGTCGAGTGCAGTTCGGTTGCGGAGGCGCTGCGGTGTGCCCCGTGAGCGGGGGCTCGATGCGGCGCCTGCTGCGTCGAAATCGGCGAGCCAGAGCTCTCCGTCGGGGGCCATGACGATGTTGGCGCCTTTGACGTCGCCGTGGACGATGCCCCGTTCGTGTATCGCTTCCAACGCGGAGGCGATACGGGAGCCGATCGCACGGCATTCCGTTTCGCTCAGCCGACCGCGCTCGGCCAGCACATCGGCGAGGCTGCCGTTGCCGGCTACGGTCTCCACCACTTCGGGGTCGTTCAGGTTGGCCTCCCGTGCAGGGGCGACCGGCGTTGGGACCACGCCCGGACCCTGCACCAACTTCAAGACAGCGCGTTCATGTCCGGCCCGGCCGATTGGCGCGACTTTACGGTGATTGAATGACATTGAGAATCACAGAGTAACAACAAATGCACTCGATCACATGGTGCGCCGATTTGTTTGCGACTTGACTCACGCACAAATCAGCACTTGACGCAGGTGGGCGTCAGCTACGCTCGTCGCCGGTGAAGCAGGTATCGATCGGTGTGCTTGGATGCGGCAATGTCGGAGGCGCGTTCGCGTCCTTGTTGGAGGAGCGGCGAGCCACGATCCAAGCTCGCACGGGCGTTGAGCTTCGAGTCACGCGGATTGCAGTTCGCTCGCTCGACAGGGACCGCGGCCTCGATCTGGCTCCTGAGGTGTTCACCGACAACGCCATGTCGGTGGTCGAAGATCCCGACGTCGACATCATCGTCGAGCTGATCGGCGGGATCGACGTGCCGCTGGGTTTGCTGCGCCGAGCCATTGAACTCAACAAGCCTGTGGTCACCGGAAACAAGGCGTTGCTGGCAGAACACGGTGCGGAGTTGTTCGCCGCAGCTGACAGCGCCGGCGTCGATTTTCTGTTTGAAGCCGCCGTGGCCGGGGGAATCCCGCTGATGCGACCGCTGAGGGAGTCGCTGGCGGGCGAACCCGTTCGTCGGGTGATGGGGATCATCAACGGCACCACCAACTACATCCTGACCAGGATGAGCGACGCCGGCATCGGCTACCAGGAGGCGCTGGCTGAAGCTCAAGAACTCGGCTATGCGGAGGCCGACCCGACCGCTGACGTGGAGGGACACGACGCGGGCGCCAAAGCCGCGATCATCGCCTCGATCGTCTTCGGCGCGGTGGTGCAGTCAAGCGACGTGTTCCACGAGGGAATATCCGACATCACCGCCGAAGACATCTCCGTGGCGGATCGGATGGGATTTGCCGTCAAGGCGATTGCGGTCGTCGAGGCGTTCGGAGATCACGCCGCCAACGATCCGGAGATCGCCATCCGGGTCCACCCGGCGCTTGTGGCCCGATCACACCCGCTGGCCGCGGTCCGTGACAGCTTCAATGCCGTCTTCATCGAGGGTGAGGCAGTCGGTGACCTGATGTTCTATGGACGTGGCGCTGGAGGTCGTCCCACCGCGAGCGCGGTTCTCGGTGACGTCGTGGACGCGGCTGCCAACATGGTTCATGGCACTCCGGGCCGGGTCGGAGCACTTGCCCCTGCGCGGATCCGATCAGTCGACGACCTGCGCTCCGCGTTCTACATGAGCCTTGCAGTGACCGACCGGCCGGGTGTGCTTGCCCAAGTTGCCGACGTGTTCGGTCGTCACGGCGTGTCGATCCGATCTATGGAGCAGCAAGGCCTCGGAGACCGCGCTCGTTTGATCTTCATCACCCATGAGTCGAGCGAGTCGGCTGTGAGAGCCACAATGGCCGAGCTCCGGCATTCGGATGTGGTCGTAGACGTCCACCGCGCCGTCCGGGTGATCGGTGGCGAGGTCTGACCATGGCCGTGGTTTACCGCAGCTCACGAGGCCGAGGGCCGGAACTTGGTTTTTCTGACGTTCTGCTCACGGGTTTGGCGCCCGACGGCGGTTTGTTCCTTCCCACTGCCTGGCCGTCGCTGCCGGTGCGAGCCGCTTCGTTGCCGACGTCCTATGTCGATTTGGCGACCCAAGTGATTGAGCCGTTCGTCGCGGGCGCGGTCGAGCGCGAACAACTCCAGGCGATTCTGGTCGATGCGTACGATACTTTCGACCATCCCGACGTGTGCCCCTTGGTTCAGCTCGATGAGGGGCACCACCTGATGGAACTGTTCCACGGGCCGACGCTCGCGTTCAAAGACATTGCCCTGCAGGTGGTGGGCCGGCTGTTCGACCACGAGCTCGAACGTCGGCAGCAGCGCGTGATGATCGTGGGAGCTACCTCCGGCGACACCGGTTCGGCCGCGATGGAAGCCGTGCGCGGCAGCAGGCATGTCGACATCGTGGTGCTCTTTCCGCATGGTCGCACGACCGAAGTGCAGCGTCGCCAGATGACCACGTTGAGCGATTCCAACGTGCATGCAGTTGCAGTGCAGGGAACGTTCGACGATTGCCAGGATCTGGTCAAGGCGATGTTCCGCGATGAGCCATTCCGCTTGCGCCACAGTCTGGCCGCGGTCAATTCGATCAACTGGGCCCGGGTGATGGCGCAGATCGTCTACTACGTATGGGCTGTCCAGCAGCTCGGCCGCGGCTCGCAGGCGACAACTTTCTGTGTTCCCACAGGCAACTTCGGAAATGTCTTCTCAGGGCATGCCGCGGCTCGCATGGGTCTCAACGTGAATCGTCTCCTCGTCGCATCGAACCGCAACGACATCCTCTCGCGTCTAATGGAAACAGGCGAGATGCGTGCCGAGGAAGTAGTTCCCACACTCTCTCCGAGCATGGACATTCAGATCTCCTCGAACCTCGAGCGTCTGCTGTATGAGCTGCTCGACGGGAACGGACCGGCCACCGCCGAGCTGATAGCCGGATTTCGAGACCACGGCCGGGCTGCGCTGACCGGGGCGCAGCATCAGCGCTTGACCGACGAGTTCGCCGGTGACCGGATCGACGACTCGGAGACTCTTGCCATTATCAGCGAGGTCTACGACGCCCACGGCATGCTGATTGATCCTCACACTGCGGTGGGTATCGGTGTGGCTCAGCGCCACCGTCGACCCGACGAGCATGTCGTTTCCCTGGCTACGGCACACCCGGCGAAGTTCCCCGACGCGGTCGAGCAGGCGACGGGCGTCCGCCCCGATTTGCCGGCCCACCTAGCCGACATCTTCGATCGCTGCGAAGATTACGCGGTGCTGCCCAACGACCTGGCGGCTGTTGAGGACTTCGTGGACGGGTTGAGCGTTGATGGGCTGAGCGGGGACGGGCTCAGCTGATGCGCGTTCGAGTGCCGGGCTCCTCGGCCAACCTCGGCCCCGGGTTCGATGTGTTGGCTCTTGCGGTTGATCGTTACTACGAACTCTCCGACGAGCCCCTTGACGGCTTTGAGATGGTGGGCCCGGCCGATCTCGTGTGGACCGCGCTCAAACGCACCGGCAGCTCGTTCGACAGGCTTTGGTCCCGCAGCGAACTCCCCATCGGGAGAGGCATGGGTTCCAGCGCGGCTGCCTGTGTCGGAGCGGCGTACCTGGGCTTTCGCAGCGACGGCTTGGATCACCACAGGGCCCGTGACGAGGCGTTCATGGTGGCCGACGAGATTGAGGGTCACCCTGACAACGCCGCGGCTTCGGCGTACGGCGGGCTGAACCTCGCTGTGGGCGGTCGAATCCATACCGACGTTCCGCAACTGCGGCCCGGCCAGTTCTACATGTGGATTCCAGCGAGTGTGTCTTTCACTGCTTCGGCTCGTGCGGTGCTCCCCGAAGCCCTCGACATTGTCGACGTGGTTGCTCACGCTGCTTGTTGCGCGGCCGTCTATGCAGGATTGTTGAACGGGTCATGGGAACTCATCGCGGGCGCCAACGGAGACCAGATCCATGAGACGGCGCGTTTGAGCGCGCTCCCCGACAGCGCTGAGGTGGTCAGTCAGTTGAGGGCCGCGGGGCATGCAGCGTGGTTGAGCGGTTCTGGGCCGAGCGTCGGCGCGCTCATTGAATCCGGTGGCGAGAGCCTGCGTCCCGAACTGCCGGGTGGCTGGGCGCCCCTCGGCGTCGACACCGAAGGTTGCGTCGAGGCTTAGCCCGCAGGGGGTTGGTTGCGGCGGCGTTCGGTTGCGGCTGGGGGTTTGCGCCCCTAGCCTGTTGTGCGCTGCCCCGGTTGCCGACGGCGAGTCGTATTTCGTACGACCCTGGTTGTCACATGCCGAGTGCAGCGACACTCACGATCATGAGGAGACGAATCCGTGGAAACCGCGGAGATGCGCCGGTCGACCCTTCAACGCAAAGACCGCGAAGAACTCACCGAAATCGCCAGCACGCTCGGCAGGAAGCCGCCGACTCGTGCTCGCAAGGGTGAGATCATCGACCTGATACTCGAGTTGGTGAACGGCACAGACGCCAAACAAGCCGAGCCCGGCGCCACAGCCACTGGGTCCACTGCACAGAGCGTCAGCGCCGCTGGTGCAGTCGTCAGCCCCGGTGGTGACGACAAGACTGCCGAGGCCGACAATGAAGCGGCGTCCGAGGCGTCCGAGGCGACCGAGCCCGAACCGGAAGCGGCGACCAACGGTGACCCTGCTTCTCAAGCAGCCGCACAGGAGGCCGAACCCGGCAACAGGCGCCGGCGCCGTCGGGGTCGGGAGCGGGAGAACAACAAGGACACGAGCGAGCCCTACAACGGCGATGTTGTTCCGGTTGCGGGCTATCTCGAGCTGCGTCCCGAGGGCTATGGGTTCCTGAGAGTCGACGGTGCGCTGCCCTCCAAGGACGACGCCTACGTGCCGGTCAAAATGGTCCGGCAGTACAACCTTGACAAGGGCGTCCATCTCAGTGGCACGTCGCGTCCTGCGGGCCGCAACGAGAAGAACCCTGCGATGGTTGAGCTTCTGGCGGTCAACGGCGGCCCTCCGGAAGCCGCGACGGAGCGTGTGTCCTTCGATGAGCAGGTACCGGTGTTCCCCGACGAGCGGCTTGTTATGGCAGGTTCTCAAGAGCCTGGTGATCCCACGACCCGGATCGTCGATTTGTTGACCCCGCTGGGGAAGGGCCAGAGGGCGCTGGTCGCCTCACCGCCGCGAGCAGGCAAGACGACGGTGCTCAAACACTTGGTTCGTTCGATTGAGGTCAACCACACCGACGTGGAATTGCTCGTCCTGCTGGTCGACGAGCGCCCCGAGGACATCACCGACATGACGCGCTGGGTGCAGCGCGGAGAAGTGATCGGCTCGCCGTTCGATCAGCCCACCGATGAGCAGATCACGATCGCGGAGATGACGATCGAGCGGGCCAAGCGCATGGTTGAGGACGGCAAGGACGTGTGCCTGGTCGTCGACGGCATCACTCGCTTGGCTCGTGGGTACATACTTGAATCCTCCCACGGGGGACGCTCGGCGCCGGGCAGCATCGATCGATCGGTGATTCACGCCTGCAAGCGGTTCTTGGGCGCTGCTCGCAACATCGAGGGCGGGGGTTCGTTGACGGTCATCGCCACTATTGTCGTCGACAGCGGCAGCTCAGTCGACGAGGCGGTCTACGAGGAGTTGGCGAACACTGCGAATCTGGAGTTGCGGCTTTCTCGGGCTCTGGCTGTCCGGCGGATCTTTCCGGCTGTCGACATCGCCGGTTCGGGGACCCACAACGAGGAGATCCTGTTGTCCCCGGCTGAACTCGAGGAGTCTCGCGGGTTGCGGCGACGCTTGATGGCGCTGGCTTCGGCTGATGAAGCCGCCCCCGGAGATGACGTGTCGGCGCTGCTGGGCGAAATCACCGGTGGTTGACCGGCGTCGAGCAGATGCCGCCAAGTCCTGGCCGCGCAGGGTTGTCGGCGCGTGTCGGAGTCGTAGACTCGTGGGGCTATGAAATCCGACATCCATCCCGAGTACCGCCCCGTCGTATTCCAGGACACTTCGGCTGGCACGTCGTTTCTCACGCGGTCCACGATCGAGGCGAAAGAGTCGATCGTGTGGGAGGACGGCAACGAGTACCCCCTCGCGAAGGTGGAGATCTCCAGCGAGAGCCATCCCTTCTATACGGGTCAGATGAAGATAGTGGATACGGCAGGTCGTGTGGAGCGCTTCGAAAAGCGTTACGGAAGACGCAAGAAGCTCGACTCCTGAGGTTGGCGCTGTCGTGACATGCCAATAGGTTGTGCATCAATTCACGAGCGGGCGCCGTCGGCCCAATTAAAAGAGGTTCTTACCGTGGACGAACGGGAGCAACGCGAGATGCGAAAGGGCGCGGGCGATGCCTTTGCGGCAGCCTTCGAACTGATTGCCACGCCTGCCTTGTTCGGCCTTCTCGGCTGGCTCGTCGACTCCCGCCTCGGTTTGTTCCCCGTGTTCACGCTGGTTCTCGCCGGCGTCGTGCTCGCCTACGAGACACAGAAGTTGTGCGCGTCCTACCGCCGGTCGCTCGACGAGGCCCTGCAACAGCGCCGCGCCGCCTATGGGCGGGATCCGGCATGAGCGCATTCAGCATGAGCACACCGACGAAAGATCGCATGACCCCGTTCGGTGCGGAGGTCTCCGCCAGTGCCCCTGAGCGCGAGATTGCCCGCGACCTCGCGCTGCGCACGCTGCTGATCGCCCCGGTGATGCTTGTGATCGGCGCGACCTTCTGGGGGTGGGCAGGACTTTGGTCGTCTGGCTATGGCCTGGCCATCGTGGCAGTCAACTTCCTAGTCGGCGCCGCCATCATCACCTGGTCCGCCAAGATCAGCCCGGCCGTGATGTTCGGCGCGGTGATGCTCGGATTCATCGCCCGCCTCGGCATCATCACCGCCGCGGTGTTGCCGATTCGCAACAGCGAGTGGTTCGAGGTGGCGCCGTTCGCCATCAGCCTGTTGGTTGCCCACATCGGGCTGCTGGCTTGGGAGACCCGCCACGTTGCGGCATCGCTGGCCTTCCCGGGCCTGAAACCGGGCGCGGCCGTTCTGTCGTCTCGCGACCGTTCAATCGATTCAACCGCGGAGCGCTCAGCATGAATCTTCTCGCTTTAGAGTTTCCGCCCGTAAACCACCTGTTCGATTGGCCGAGCATCTGGTTCGAGGGGACTCCCTACGCGATCAACAAGACAGTTCTCATCTATCTCGCCTCAACGCTCGCCACGATCGCCATCTTCGGGCTGGCGGGTCGACAGCGGGAGTCGCTGGTTCCGGCAGGCATTCAGCATGTGGCCGAGTCGGGTGTGAACTTCATTGAAGAGTCAGTGGTCATGCAGACCATCGGCCCGGACGGCAAGAAGTTCATGCCGTTCCTGACCACGATCTTCTTCTTCATCCTCTTCTCCAACATCACCGAAGTGATCCCGTTCATACAGTTCCCGGCCAACTCGCGGATGGCGATCCCGGCCGCGCTCGCCTTGGTTGTCTGGGCGATCTACAACTTTGTGGGAGTTCGCAGCCAGGGCTTCTTCGGCTACCTCAAGAACTCACTGTTCCCTCCGGGAGTGCCGTGGATACTGTATCTGATCGTCACGCCCATCGAACTGGTCTCGACCTTTGTCGTCAGGCCCTTTTCGCTGGCGATCCGGCTCTGGGCCAACATGGTCGCAGGCCACCTGTTGCTTGTCACCTTCGCCGTTCTTTCCGCTGCGATGTGGGCAGCGGGAGGGGTCGGATATGCAGGATCACTGCTTCTTTCGTTCCCGATGCTGATCATGATGACCGGGTTCGAGATCCTCGTTTCGGTCCTTCAGGCATTCATTTTCACTATTCTCACAGCCGTCTACATCGGCGGTTCAATGCATCCTGAGCACTGATTCTCAAGCATTGGCAGCACCCGTCCACCCGATCCAATTCTCAAATACCCAACCGATCTTCAAAAACAACAGGGAGAAAGCAAGTGTTGAACCTTCTAGCGCAAACCGGAACCGAAGCTGGTGAGTTCCTCGAGGGACTCAAGGCGATTGGCGCCGGCCTCGGCTACGGCCTCGCCGCCATCGGCCCGGGCATCGGCATCGGCACCGTGGTCGGCAACGCCATCTCCTCGATGGCCCGTCAGCCCGAATCGGCCGGCATGGTCCGTACCACGATGTTCCTCGGCATCGCCTTCACCGAGGCCCTTGCCCTTATCGGCTTCGTCGTCTTCATCCTGCTGCTGCCCTGATCGCGGTGGGCGACCGCAGCACCCCAAGCAAAGGTTCAACTATGACAGCAACTATTCGGCGTGCGGCCGGAGCATTCGGACTCATCGGAGTCCTCCTTGCGTTCGGCGCGGTTCCCGCTTCGGCAGTTGGTGAGACCATCGGCACCTGCATGTTCGACGAACTCCTTGAGGTCGAGGAAGAGTTCGGCAAGCTCAAGGAGTTGAAGAAACCCGAACACAAGGAAGACCTCCTCGCTTTGGAGGAGGACTGGGAGAAATGCGTAGAAGCCCCCAGTCCGATCCTTCCCGAGCCCGATGAGATCATCTGGGGCGGCGCCGCCTTCCTGATCCTCTTCGGTTTCATGTGGTGGAAGGGTTTTCCCGCCGTGCAGCGGGCTATGCAGGCCCGGTCTGAGAAGATCGCGGCCGACCTCGACGCCGCTGAGCAGGCCAAGACGGAAGCTGCTTCGGTTCTTGCCGACCACGAAGCGCGACTCGCGGGGGCCAAGGCAGAGGCCGCCCAGATCGTTGAGGACGCTCGTGCGCAAGCTGATCTGGTGGCAGAGGAGATCCAGGCTCGCGCCAACGAAGAGGTTGCGCAGATGCGCGCCCGGGCCGCAGCGGACATCGAGTCGGCTCGTTCGCAGGCCGTCTCAGACCTGCGAGGCGTGGTAGCCGACATCGCGGTCGGCGCCGCTGAGAGGGTCATCAAATCCAACCTCGACGTCGACACGCAGCGTGCTCTCGTGGATGCCTACATCGACGAGGTGGCCGACGGCAATGCCTGACGAACGGCTTGACGGTTATGCCGAGGCGCTCTTGGCGGTTGCCGCCGCTGAGGGTCGGTCGACGGTGATTGAGGACGAGCTGTTCCGCGTCGGTGAAGCGTTGCGTCAGAACGACGAGCTGTTGGCAGCGCTGTCGGACAGCCGGCTGCCGATCGAGAAGCGTCAGGGAGTCGTCGAGGACCTGCTCGGCGAGAAGGCGTCCGCTGTCACCACGGCGCTCGTGTCGATGGTGGTCGGCACAGGGCATGGCGGCCGTCTGCCCGAGATCGTCGACGCCATGGCCGCTCGTGGAGCAGCCGACCGGGACCGCGTTCTGGCCAAGGTCAGGTCCGCCATTGAACTCACGGAAGACCAGAAGACCAGACTGGCTCAAGCCATCAAGTCTTCCACCGGCGCTGATGTCGAGATCCGCGTGATCATCGACGAAAGCGTGCTCGGCGGTCTCGTCACCGAGATCGGCGACGACGTCATCGACGGCAGCGTGCGGCGCCGACAGTCGCAGCTTCGCGAGAACTTCGGTTAATCAACCCAGAGCTTTGTCAACACAGAAGAAACACAGAAGAAAAGACAGGAAATGTCAGATCTCACGGTCAACTCCGCCCTAACCATCAACACCGATGACATTGCCGCCGCGATCCGCGGCAACCTCGATGATTTCACGCCGAGCCTGGAGCAGACCACGGTTGGTCGGGTGCTGGAGGTGGGCGACGGCATCGCCCGGGTGTCGGGCCTCCCCGGTGCAGCCGTCAACGAGATGCTGCGCTTTGAGAACGGACTTGTGGGTCTGGCCCTCAACCTCGATGAGGAGTCCATCGGCGCGGTTGTGCTCGGTGACGTGGAGGGCATCGTCGAGGGCCAAGCGGTGGTGGCCACCGGCGACATCCTCTCGGTTCCCGTCGGAGACGGCCTGCTCGGACGGGTGGTCAATCCGCTCGGTGAGCCGATCGACGGACAGGGTCCGCTCAGCAACGTCGAGCCCCGGCGCATGGAGATCCAGGCGCCCGGCATCACCGGCCGCAAGCCGGTGCACGAGCCGATGCAGACCGGCATCAAGTCGATCGATTCCCTGATCCCGATCGGCCGCGGGCAACGCGAGTTGATCATCGGCGACCGCAAGACGGGCAAGACCACCGTTGCCCTCGACACGATCCTCAACCAGAAGGGCCAGGGCGTCAAGTGCATCTACGTGGCGATCGGGCAGAAAGCGTCGACGGTCGCCCAGTCGGTGGCGACGCTCGAAGAACTCGGGGCGATGGAGTACACGGTGGTGGTCAACGCCCCGGCCTCTGATCCAGCACCGTTCAAGTTCCTTGCGCCCTACGGCGGGTGTGCCATCGGCCAGCACTGGATGGAGAACGGCGAGCACGCGCTGATCGTCTACGACGATCTGTCCAAACAAGCCGAGGCATACCGTCAGGTGTCGCTGCTGCTGCGTCGTCCTCCCGGGCGTGAAGCGTTCCCCGGCGATGTGTTCTATCTGCACAGCCGCCTGCTGGAGCGTGCGGCCAAGCTCTCTGACGAGCGAGGCGCCGGCTCGCTGACCGCGCTGCCGATCATCGAGACCAAGGCCGGTGACGTGTCGGCGTTCATCCCCACCAACGTGATCTCGATCACCGACGGCCAGATCTTCTTGCAGGACGACCTGTTCAAGTCCGGTATCCGCCCCGCCGTCGATGTGGGCATCTCGGTGTCCCGTGTCGGTTCGGCAGCTCAGATCTCGGCGATGAAGGCCGCTACGGGCACGCTGAAAGGCGACCTGCAGCAGTTCCGAGAACTTGAGGCCTTCGCCGCTTTCGGCTCGGACCTAGATGCGGTTTCGTCTGCTCAGCTCGAGCGCGGCTACCGCCTGACAGAGTTGCTCAAACAGGGCGTCAACTCGCCTTATCCGGTAGATGAGCAGGCTGTGTCGATCTACGCGGGCACCCGCGGCTACCTCGACTCCTTGGAGATCACCGATGTGACGCGTTTCGAGTCGGAACTGCTCGATTGGTTCCGGACCCGTCATCGCGAGGTGATGGCGAAGATTCGCGACGAAGGCCTGATCGACGATGAGGAGGCGTTCGAGGCTGCCATCGCTGCCTTCGCCGATCAGTTCGTCGGTTCCGCGGTCGACGCCGCTGAGCCTGAAGCTCAAGCCCAGGGCGAAGCGCAAATGGACTTGGTCGACTCCGAGACCACATTGCCAGAAGAAGAGATAACCCGAGACGGGATCTGAGCAATGCCCGGTGGCAAGGAGCGCGAGCTTCGTCGACGCATCTCAAGCGTCCAATCGACGAAGAAGATCACGCGCGCCATGGAACTGATAGCCGCCACGCGAGTGGTCAAGGCTATGCAGCGCGCCGATGCCGCCCGCCCCTATGCCCGCAGGATCACCTCGGTCATCGAGAACCTGGCCGCCAGCGGCGCTGAGGTCGATCATCCGCTGCTGCGCGAGGCCGCTGACGTCAAACGGGTGGGTTTCATCGTGATGGCGGGTGACCGCGGTCTCGCCGGGGCCTACAACACCAATCCCATCCGCGCCGCTGAGCGCCAGATCATGGGACACCAGAGCGAAGGCAGGGACTATTCGCTGTTCGCCGTCGGCAAGAAGGCGATTGCCTACTACAAGTTCCGCCACTATCGCGTGGACCATTCCTATATGGGCTTCACCGACAACCCCGCCTATGAGGACGCCCGTCGGATCGCCGACGACGTCGCCGCTGCATTTGTCGCCGGCGAGATCGACCAGGTCGAGCTGATCTACACAGAGTTCGTTTCGATGGGGACTCAAAGGGTGTCCGTACGCCGTTTCCTGCCTTTGGAGGACACCCAGGTGATGGCTGAAATCGGCAGCGGCTCTGCGGCGGCGATCTCCTCCTTTGAGTTCGAACCGTCGCCTGAGGCCGTGTTGGAGTCGTTGCTGCCCCGCTATGTGGAGGCTCGCCTGTACGGCGCGCTGCTTGACTGCGCGGCTTCTGAGCACGCCAACCGACAGCGGGCCATGAAGTCCGCCACCGACAATGCCGAAGAGTTGATCACCAAATTGTCGCGGGAGATGAACGCAGCTCGCCAGGCTGCGATCACCACCGAGATCATGGAGATCGTCGGTGGGGCTGAAGCGCTGGGCGCGGAAGTCCCGATCGACGATCTCACTGCTGCGCTCGCTGCCGGGGCTCCGGCTGTGCCCGGCGACAGCTATGCCGCCGCGGCCTTCGCCTCGACGGCGCCCACAGATCCTCATCTGATCACCGAGACCTGAAAGCACCCCAGAAATGACTGCCACAGAAACTGAACGCAAATCCGGTCGCATCGTCGGCATCGCCGGCCCTGTCGTCGACGTCGAGTTCCCGCCCGGGGACCTGCCCGAGATCAACACTCAGCTTGAGTTCAACGTCGAGGTCGACGGCGAGACGATCAACGTCCCCGCCGAAGTCGCCCAGCAGATCGGCGAGAGCCGGGTGCGGGCCATCGCCATGAAGCCGACCGACGGCCTCACCCGCGGCGCTGAGGTGCGCAACACCGGCCACGGCGTGCAAGCACCGGTCGGCGACGACACTCTGGGCCACATTTGGAACGTGATGGGCGATTGCCTCGATGACCCGGGTCGCACCACGGCCGAACGCTGGGACATTCACCGCCCGGCGCCGGCCTTCGACGCCCTTGAGCCTTCGGCGAAGATGTTCGAGACCGGCGTGAAGGTGATCGACCTGCTCACCCCCTACAAGGAGGGCGGCAAGATCGGCCTGTTCGGCGGTGCGGGTGTCGGCAAGACCGTGCTCATCACCGAGATGATCACCCGCGTGGCCTCGAACCACGGCGGTGTTTCGGTGTTCGCGGGCGTGGGGGAGCGCACTCGTGAAGGCACCGACCTCTTCATCGAGATGGGCGAGACAGTCATGGGCGACGGCGAGACCACCGTGTTGGACAAAGCGGCATTGGTGTTCGGCCAGATGGATGAGCCCCCCGGCGTGCGCCTGCGTGTGGCATTGGCGGGCGTGACGATGGCGGAGTACTTCCGCGACGTCCAGAACCAGGATGTGCTGCTGTTCATCGACAACATCTTCCGGTTCGTGCAGGCCGGCTCGGAGGTGTCGACGCTGCTCGGCCGCATGCCCTCAGCGGTGGGCTACCAGCCGACCCTGGCCGACGAGATGGGCGAGCTCCAAGAGCGCATCACTTCGACTCGGGGCAAGTCGATCACCTCGCTGCAGGCCGTGTACGTGCCGGCCGACGACTACACCGACCCGGCCCCGTTCACCTCGTTCACCCACTTCGACGGAACCACCGAGCTGAGCCGTGACATCGCCGCGCTGGGCATCTACCCGGCGGTGGATCCGCTTGCCTCGAGTTCCACGATCCTTGATCCTCTGGTTGTCGGTGATCGTCATTATCAGACCGCCCGCCGGGCCCAGGAGGTGCTGCAGCGCTACAAGGAGCTCCAGGACATCATCGCCATCCTGGGTCTCGACGAACTGTCCGAGGAGGACCGTATCACCGTAGACCGGGCACGCAAAGTTCAGCGGTTCCTGTCTCAGCCGATGTTCGTGGCCAAGGCGTTCACCGGCCAGGACGGCATCTTCACGCCGGTGGACGAGACCATCGAATCCTTCGAGGCGCTTCTCGACGGCGACCTTGACGACCTGCCCGAGCAGGCGTTCTACATGGTCGGCGGCGCGGAGGACGCGCAGCGCAAGGCCGCGGAGCTCCGGGCCCAGACCTAGGGCTGAGGGCCGATCCGATGTTCAACGTCGAAGTCGTCAGTCCCGAGGCGGTCTCCTACACGGGCGAGGCCGACATGGTCATCGCGCGCACGGTCGAGGGTGGCGATATCGCTTTCCAGCCAGGTCATGTGCCGTTCATCGGCAGCTTGGCGGTCTGGTCTGTGGAGGTCGTCAAACCCGACGGTTCGCGTGACGTCTTCGCGGTGCACCGGGGCTTTGTCCAGGTACACGGGAATCAGGTCACCATCCTGTCCGACGTGTCAGAAGCGGCATCCGACATCGACGTGGCCCGCGCCCAGACCGCTCTCGACAACGCCGAGGCGGCACTCGCGTCCGATGCCGTCGGTTCCGAGGCCGAAGCCGCCAAAGCCCGCGCCGAACTCCGCCTCTCTGTCAGCAACCTGGCATAGACGGAATTTGGTGGCCGGAGTTCCAAGAGCCCGCATGAAAGCGAGAGTTGGCCAACACTAACGCAGCGCTAGGACAGCGCTGGGTGACCGTCGCGGTGTTGTCGTTGCTGCCGCTCGTCTAAGGGTTCAAGGGGCTACAAAGCCTTGACAGGGCGCTACCCGTAGTCGACGGCTGAGAATTCGGCCAGTTTGTTGAGCTTGTGGTGCGCCTCGATTTTGCGGACCGTGCCCGAGCGGGAGCGCATGACCAGTGATTCTGTGTGGCATCCGCTGCTGTCGAAGCGCACGCCCTTGAGCAGGGCGCCGTCGGTGATCCCGGTGGCTGCGAAGAAACAGTTGTCGCTCTGTATCAGGTCGTCGGCGGTCAGCACACGGGTCACATCGTAACCGGTTTCGCCGGCGATCTTTCGTTCGCGCTCGTTGCGGGGCCAGAGCCGCCCCAGTTGCTCTCCCCCCATGCATTTGAGGGCCGCGGCGGCGATCACGCCCTCGGGAGTTCCGCCTATGCCGATCAGGATGTCGGCGCCGGAGTCGGGCCAGGCGGTCGCTATCGCACCGGCGACGTCGCCGTCGGGGATCAGGCGTATCCGCGCGCCGGCGGCCCGCACCTCGCTGATCATTTCGGCGTGACGGTCTCTGTCGAGAATGACCACGGTCAGGTCCCGCACCGATTCCCCTTTGGCCTCGGCCACCGCAGACAGGTTCTCGGCAATCGACTTGTCCATGCTGATGGCCCCGGCGGCTTCCGGTCCGACGGCGATCTTCTCCATGTAGAAGCAGGGGCCGGGATCGAACATTGTCCCCCTGGGGGCCACGGCGATCACCGCGATGGCGTTGGGCCGTCCCAGCGAGGCGAGGGTTGTGCCGTCGATCGGGTCCACAGCGATGTCTGTGAGCGGCGGTGAGCCGTCGCCGATGGCTTCGCCGTTGTAGAGCATCGGGGCCTCATCCTTCTCGCCCTCGCCGATGACCACTATCCCGTCCATCTGCACCGAGCTGAGCACCGCCCGCATGGCGTCCACCGCGGCGCCGTCGGCGCCCTCTTTGTCGCCTCGGCCCATCCAGCGGGATGCTGCCATGGCTGCGGCCTCGGTGACCCGTACCAGCGGCAGTGCGAGGTTTCTGTCCGGCGCTGCTTGTGTGCTCATACGCCCGACGGTAGCAGTTTCGCCTCCGCCGTCTCGCTATAGCGCGACTCGTGGCAACATGTCGGGCGTGGCCTTCCGATTCCTTTCCAGACAACAGGACCGACAAGACGACGACGCAGTGGACGGCGACCCCGCTGAGTCACCCGAAGATGCCGTCGATGACGGTTCGCTGGAGGACGACGAAGAGGGGGAATGGCTGGCGATCGAGCTTCACGAATGGGCTTCCGAGACCCGTTCGATGTTGGCCCAGTTGCTGTTGGCCGACGGAGTGGTTCATTCCTGGCAGGGGACGACCTTGCTCGCTCATGAGTCGCTCGAGGCCGAAGTCGATGCGTTGATCGAGGAAGTTGAGAAGGCGGAGGCGCGCGAACTCGACCCCGAACGACCGCAGTTGGCCTTCGAGATGGACGGGTGGTCCCCCAGCCTCCAGGCGCGACTGTCGGAGCGTCTTGGCTCTGCGGGCGTGCCCCACGAATTCGATTCCGACGGTGACCTGGTATGCCACGAGGACGACGAGGAGCATGTCGAGTTGCTGATTGAGGATCTGCTCGCGCGAACGGCCGATTCCGGGCTGGAGGAATTGGACGGCCTTGAAGCCAACGATCTGCTGAGCGCCCTGTTCGAGGCGACCGACCGCCTGCGCCGCGATGTTCACGACTCCAAAGGCGTGCTCGGCGCGGTCACCCATGGTCGGCGTCTGGCCTCGAGCGCCACTCCGTTCGGGTTTTCGGCAACGGCTTGGAGTTCCCTGCGTGAAGCTGCTGGTCGACTGGTAGACCTGATCGAGTCGGAGGATTCTTCAGATGTCGAGATCTCAGATCTTGCGATCCGGTTGCGCGACACTCTGCAGCGGTTGGTTTAGGGGAGGGTCAGGTTGTGACTGATGTTGTTGGCTGAACTGGAAGTGTGCCATTCCCGGCCTATCGCGCCGACCCGTCGGGTTGCGCTGGGTCGCACGTTTCTGCCCTGTGATCCGGAGCCGGGGTTCGGCGGCCTGCTGCTCGGCTGTGTCGCGGCCCGTTTCGCCCAGGACATGGACCCCGACGACATCGCTGAATTGCTGACGTTGGCTCTCGACTTAGACGCCGGCTGTCGGATTCCCCAACCGCGTTTGCGGCACCGTTTCCAGGCTGATCGGGTCGGTTTGGCCCGCAGTTCGCATCGGCTGTACCGGGTCGACGGCAGCGAGGGTGAGCTGAGGCTGAGTTTCACTGCCGACAAGGGTGCGCCGTCCCAGCATGTTCTGGGCGCCGTCTATGCGGCCGGGGGGCTGCCTCCGCCTCTCAGAGCCGGCGTGTTCGCGGCGATTCGTCGGGCTTTGGCATGGCGTGGTGAGATCAACAGCGGGTTCTTGGCATATTTGGCCGGTGGGGCTTCGTCGACGTTGTTGAGGTCTGCGGCACAGCAGGGCGCTATGGGCGACAATGTCGGCTGGGCGAGGCGTGTGCTCGGCCTTTCCGCTGTCGCCGACCGGCTCGACAAGGGCCGGATCCAACAGGGTTACCGGGATGCTCTGTTGACTGTGCATCCGGACCACGGCGGTGAAGTCGACGGCGCCGCTGAGCGCATCGCTGATATTGCTGAGGCGCGTCGAATCCTGCTGGCCCAGAAATGACGGCCCCCTCAGCGCTTCTGTTGACCCATGGTGCGGGCGGCGACTCGTCTCATCGGCTGTTGGTGGCATTGCAGGAGCAACTGGACCTGCCGGTGTGGCGCATGGACTTCCCTTACCGCAAGCAGGGACGGAGGTTCCCGGATCGTGCTCCTTTGCTGATCGACGCTCTGCTGGCCGAGGTGGAGCTCGCGTCTGAAGAACTCCGTGTGGATCCCGAGGCCATGGCGTTCGGCGGACGGTCGATGGGGGGGAGGATCTGTTCAATGGCCATGGCACAGGGGATGCCTGCTTCTGGCTTGGTGGCGCTGAGCTACCCTCTGCATCCCGTTGGCAAGCCTGATCGGCTCCGCGTTGAACATTTTCCTGATCTGCGGGTTCCGACATTGTTTGTGAACGGCGACCGCGACCCTTTCGGCACGCCTGAGGAAGTAGCAGCGCACATCGGCGCGATCGCGGCGCCTGTCACGGTTCACTGGCTGGCGGGCGAGGGCCATAATCCCGAGCCGAAGCGCGATCCCGAGATCATCGCAGTCGTGGCTGAGTTCCTGGCTGCGCTCTGAAGAGCGGGCGAGTCCTTTAGCCTCAATCTCATGTGGGAACGCGTCGAGCGCCTCCAACAAGAGCTTCGCGACGTTGAGATCCGTCTTGGTGATCCAGCGGTGCAGTCGGACGCGTCCCAGCTCGCGGACCTCGGTCGCCGCTTCAAGCGACTGGAGGAGATCGTCGCTGCGGGTCTCCGCTGGCGTGCTGCGACCGAGGACTTGCAGGCCGCCAGTGAGATGCTGCGGGACGCGCACGGCGCCGAACGCGAAGAGATGCGCGCTGAAGTCGCGGCACTCGAAGCGCTGGTGGCTGGAAGTCAGGAACAGCTCCGCTTGCTGATGCTGCCCCCCGACCCCAACGACGGGCGCAACGTCATCGTCGAGATCAGAGGGGCGGCCGGTGGTGATGAAGCGAATCTGTTCGCCCGAGACCTGCTCGTCATGTACGAGTCGTTCGCCAAGCGAATGAACTGGCGCATGGAACTGCTGAGTTCGTCTCCCACCGGGCTCGGGGGGCTCTCGGAGGTGACGGCGCTGCTTGCCGGTGACTCGGTGTGGACCCGGATGAAGCACGAGGCAGGCACGCACAGAGTGCAGCGGGTGCCGGTGACCGAGTCGCAGGGCAGAGTACACACATCGTCGGCCACGGTGATGGTGTTGCCCGAACCTGAAGAGGTCGAGGTCGTGATTGACGACAACGACCTGCGCGTCGACACCTATCGGGCGTCTGGCCACGGTGGCCAGTCGGTCAACACCATGGATTCGGCGGTGCGGATCGTGCATGAACCGACGGGCTTGGTGGTCACCATGCAAGACGAGAAGAGCCAGCTCAAGAACAAGAACAAGGCAATGCGGGTACTGCGCGCGCGTCTGGGACAGCTGGAACAGGAACGGGCCGACGCCGAGGCGTCCGATCTGCGCAGGGGACAGGTTTCGATGGGAGACCGCTCAGAGAAGATCCGCACCTACAACTTCAAGGAGAACCGTCTGACCGATCATCGGATCGGGCTCACTGTCCACAAACTCGATCGGGTTCTGGCCGGAGAACTCGACGACATCAGCGACGCTCTGGTGGCCGAGGAGCGCCAACTCCAACTCCAGGACGATGGCTGAGCCCACCGCAGGCACAGCGGACGCTGCGATGACAGCCGACGCTGCGATGACAGCCGACGCTGCCGGCACGGTCAAGTGGTCGGATCTGCTCGCCGAAGCGGTCGCGCGTTTCGAGCGTGCCGATATCGACACGGCGCTCCTCGATGCCCGACGGGTGGTTGAGGAGATCACCGGTGTGCCGCCGTCGGGTGTGTACCGCGTTCTCGACGATTGCGCCACTACCAGAGCGATGGCGCGCTTCGACGAGCTGGTGGTGCGCCGCGAGCGCGGCGAACCGTTGCAGTACGTGCTGGGTCGTTGGGGGTTCCGCACGCTTGATCTCATGGTCGATCAGCGGGTTCTCATTCCTCGGCCCGAGACGGAGGTTGTTGCCGGTCTTGCTATCGACGCCGTCGACGAAGCCCGCGGTGATCGCCGTGCTGGCGGCGCTGCCGGGGTTTCGGTGAAGGTGGCTGATCTCGGCACCGGATCGGGGGCGATCGCGCTGTCGGTAGCCGTTGAATGCCCCGACGCCCGGGTCTATGCCACTGATGTGTCTGAAGACGCCCTGGCGGTGGCCCGGGCGAACTTGGCGGGGATCGGCAGCGCGGCCAGGTCGGTCAGCTTGCACCGCGGAGACTGGTTCGAAGCGTTGCCCGGCGAGCTGCAAGGCAGCCTTGACGTCGTCGTTTCGAACCCGCCGTACGTCGCAGAGAGCGAGGGGCTTCCCGCAGTGGTGGCGGACTGGGAGCCGCCAACGGCTCTGTGGGCCGGCTCGGAGGGGTTCGCCGACCTGCGCAGCATCGTGACGCGAGCGCCGCGGTGGTTGGCGCCTCGCGGCGTCATGGTGCTTGAGATGTCGCCTCCCCAAACCTCGACGGTGCGGCAATGGTGCAGCGATCTTGGCTGGCAGGCGACGGTTCATCCAGACCTAGATGGGCGTCCCCGCGCCGTGGTGGCGCGCAGATGAGCGATCTCGACCGTGTCGTTGCGGCGCTGCGCGCAGGCCGAGTTGTGCTGCTCCCGACGGACACGGTCTACGGCTTGGCGGTGATGGCCACGGACGGCGCTGCCCTCGCTGCCCTGTTCGCCCTCAAGCAGCGTCCGGTCGATGCCTCAGTTGCGGTGCTGGTTGCCGATAGTGCCCAGGCGGCGCGCCATGTGGATCTCGGGGCCGCCGGGCGCGCCCTGGCCGAGCGTTTCTGGCCGGGAGCGCTCACGATTGTCGCGAATCGCATTGACGACGGCGTGGTCGCTGCGGGGACCGATTCGACTCTCGGGGTTCGCTGCCCTGACGACGCTTTCGTCCGTTCGGTCGCGGCGCTGGTCGGACCGGTGGCGGCCAGCAGCGCGAACCTTCACGGCGAGCCGACCCCTGAGTTGTGCGCTGACGCTGCTCGAATCTTCGACACGGTGGAGATCGCGGTCGACGGCGGCCCTCGCAAGGGTTCGGCGAGCACGGTGGTGTCGATCGTCGATGGCGCCCCGGTGCTTCTGCGCGAAGGCCCCGTCTCCGCTGCGGATATCACCGCGGCGGTGAACGCGGGAACCTAAGCTGGCGGTATGCGTATCGCGGTCGGCTCAGATCATGCTGGCTTCGCGATGAAGGAGTCGCTGGCTCGGCGTTTGCGCGAGTTGGGCCATGACGTGGTCGATTGCGGCGCGTATTCGCCCGAGCGGGTCGACTATCCGGACTTCGGGGCGGCCGTGGGCAGGGCGGTGGCCAGCGGCGGTGCGGAGGGCGGCGTCTGTGTGTGCGGGAGCGGAATCGGCATCGGCATGGCCGCGAACAAGATCCCAGGAGTGCGTGCTGCCACAGTGTGGGATGCGACCTCGGCTCGCTTGGCCCGTGAGCACAACAACGCCAACGTGATCTGCATCGGCGAGCGACTCGTCGGCCCCGAGGTGGCCGCGGCAGCGCTGCAGGCATGGCTCGACGCCGACTTCGAGGGCGGTCGCCATGCGGCGCGAGTCGACAAGATCGACAACCTTGGCGGCATTTAGGGCAGAGTGCCAGTCGGGCTGCGCTACGATTCCGCTGTTCGGGCTCCCATGTACCGTCCCGGACGTCGATCAAGCTAGGAGCACTTGAATGCCGTGGCCCCGCGTTGCCGATGATCCAGTTCTGGACATGATCGTTCGAGAGGAGACCCGCCAGAACTCCACCCTTCAGCTGATCGCCTCGGAGAACTTCGCCTCCCCGGCGGTCATGGCTGCCACTGGATCGGTTCTGACCAACAAGTACTCCGAGGGTTACCCCTACAGGCGCTACTACGGGGGCAACATGGTCATCGACGAGATCGAGGACGAGGCGCGTCGCCGCGTGTGCGCCCTGTTCGGCGCCGATCACGCCAACGTGCAGCCCCATGCGGGAGCGATCGCCAATATGGCCGTTTATCAGGCTGTGCTCGAGCCTGGCGACACGGTTTTGGGCATGAGCCTCGATCACGGTGGGCATCTGACCCATGGTTCGCCTGTCAACTTCTCGGGTCGGCAGTACCGCTTCGTGTCCTACGGAGTGACCGCCAGCGACGAGCGCATCGACTTCGAGGACATGGCCGCCAAGGCCCACGCGGAGAACCCGAAACTGATCGTTGCCGGGGCGACTGCCTACCCGCGCCTCATCGATCCGGGGCCACTGCGCGAGATCGCCGATGAGGTCGGCGCGCTGCTGATGTTCGACGCAGCCCATATCGCCGGTTTGATCGCGGGCGGTGTTCATCCCAACCCTGTGGGCATTGCCGACATCGTGACCTTCACAACCCACAAGACTCTGCGCGGTCCCAGGGGTGGGTGCGTTCTCAGTTCCGAGCAGTACGGCGCGGCCATCGACAAAGCGATGTTCCCCGGGATCCAAGGCGGGCCGCTCGAGAACGCGATCGGGGCCAAGGCGATCGCCTTCGCGGAGGCGTCGACTCCGGAGTTCGCCGACTACGCGGCATCGATCGTTGCGAACGCCGAGGCCCTCGCGAAGGCGCTGGCGGGCCTTGGGTTCAGGTTGGTGAGCGGCGGCACCGAGAATCACCTTCTGTTGCTCGACCTGCGGACCTTCGATCCCGATCTGACCGGCAAAGAAGCTCAGGCTGTTCTCGACGCCGCCGGTATCAGCCTGAACAAGAACACGATTCCCGATGACCCGCGCTCGCCTTTCGTCACCTCGGGGATCAGGATCGGCACGCCGGCGGTGTCCACCCAGGGCATGGGACCCGATGAGATGACGACTATTGCCGAGCTCATCGCCAGAACGCTGCGCGGCCGTGACGATGCGGGCGTGGTCGGTTCTGTCAAAGCCGATGTGGCGGAGCTCTGTTCGAGGTTCCGCCCATACCCCGATCTCGGGGCATGAACGGCGAGTCGAGGTAGCAGGGGTGCCGGCGCCGTCGTTGTCGGCCTATCTGCTGGTTGCCGCCGTGGCGGCCGTGGTCACCTTTGCGGCCACGCCTCTGGTGCGCCGTCTGTCCGTTCGTCTCGGAGCGGTCGCTGCTCCCGATGAACGCCACGTTCACACGGTCGCAACGCCACGCGGCGGCGGTGCGGCGATGCTTGTGGGCGTCGTGGGCGCGTTCTGTGCTGCTGCATTCATGGATGACTTCTCTGATGTCATGTCTGCGCGTACGGAGATGCTCGGTGTGGTTGTTGCCGCGGCGGTGATTTGGAGCGTCGGGTTCGTCGATGATATGCGCGAGATCTCCGCCCCGGCGAAAGTCGCCGGAATGGTGCTGGCCGGAAGCGTGTTGTCTATGACGGGCGTCTCGATCCTGGTGTTCCGGGTGCCGTTCTTCGATTTGTTGTTCCTGTCGGCGGACTGGTCGGCGTTGGTGACTGTTCTGTGGGTTCTGGGCATGGCGACAGCGGTCAATCTGATCGATGGGCTCGATGGGCTCGCGGGCGGGACGGTTGCCATTGCCTCCGGGACTTTCCTGCTTTACGCCTTGCGTTTGAGCGACGCCGACGTCATCGGCCCCAACAACCCAGGAGCGTTGTGGGCTTGCATCACCCTTGGGGTCTGTGTCGGGTTCCTGCCCCACAACGTGCATCCGGCCAGGATCTTCATGGGTGACGGGGGAGCACTCCTTCTGGGTCTGCTGATGGCTGTCTCAACGATGTCGGTGGGCGGTCGGACCACCCAGGAGTTCTCCGGTCAGGCGTTCTTCTTCTTCGCCCCGATCTTCATTCCTCTGGTCATCTTGGGCGTGCCGATCCTCGACACCCTCTTCGCCATCGTGCGCCGCGCGGCGCGTGGTGGTGCGGTTCATGCCGCGGACAAGGAACACCTTCACCACCAGCTCATGCGGATCGGCCATGGCCATGGGCGGGCCGTGCTCATTCTGTGGATGTGGACAGCCCTGTTGTCGGCCTTCGTGCTCTATCCGACATACACCGGCGAGGGCGACGCGGTGGTGCCGATAGGCATCGCGGCGTTCGCTCTGGCTCTCTACACTGTGCTGCATCCGCGTTTGGGGCCCGGCGTCACCGAAGTCGATGAGGCCGAGCTCGAAGCCCTGAAGGCTTCCACCAACGGCCGCCGTCTCAAGTCCCCCCTCCGCCGCCGCTGACCACCGGACTCTTCAGGCGTCGCGGTTGCTTCATCGGGGCCGATAGACATCGCGGCGATGGCCGACGCGGATCACGTGGATCAACAGGCGTGTGTCGATGACCTCGTACAAGATCCGGCAGTCGCCGACTCGTACCCGGTACACGGACTCCTCGCCTGAGAGGGCCGCGCAGTTCGGGGGTCGGGGCTCGTTGGCTAACAGGTCTATCGCAGCTCGAATCCGACGTTGTTCTTTGGGCGCCAACCCGGCGATCGACTTGATCGCTCGGCGGGCGATCTCAACGCTGTATCGGCTCACTCCAGTCCCAGCGCAGCTTTGACCTCATCCCAGGGCACATAGTCGTCGGCGTCCCGCGCAGCATCTAGTTCGCGACGGTCCTCGGCATCATTCGCCTTGTCGATGAGCCGGTCGAAGTCATCGGAGCCCACGATCACTGCGACCCGGCGACCGCGCCGCATCACCGAGACTGGCTCGCCGGAACGCCGAGACTCGTCGATCACCTCCGCCAGCCGGTTTCGCGCCTCGCTTACCGCCAACTCATTCATGTACGAATCGTACATATAGACACGAGCGGCTGCAACAGTCGTTGTGACTGAGTTGGTGAATCAGGCGTCTTCGGGGTTGATCTCCTCCAGTTCCAGTCCGGCGGTCTCGGGGAAGCGGGTGAGGATCAAGGCGGCGACGATCAGGGGACCGATGGCGAGAATGGCGAGAGCGGGCCCGGTTGCCGACATGTGATCGGACACTTGGCCGACGAAAACCAGTCCGAGTGCGCTGCCGATCACTCCGACCGTGACGATGGCGCCGTTGCTCTGGCCGCGGCTGTGGGTGCCGAAGAGCTCTGGACCGTAGACGGCCAACGCCGGCACAGCGACTCCGCCCAGCACGCCTCCCAGCAGGGTCAACGACCAGAGCGCGAGCCCATGGGCGAAATAGGCCGAACTGGTCAGGGCGGCGCCTGCCACGACTCCCAGAGCCCCGACACGACGGCGACCGTGTCGTTCGGCGAGATAGCCGCCCAGCAGAATCCCTATGCCGATCGGGGTTGCCGTCGTGACCGTGAACAGGGAGATGTCCGTCGCTGAGAACCCCCGTTCGTCTTTCAGGAAGTCGTTGCGGAACCCGGACGCCGGCGCCCAGTACGCGGCCAGCAGGAATGCCGACGTGGCCAGCAGCGCGAAGCGGTTTCGACGACGATTGCGCAACGGTTCGGCAGGCACTGCTCGAGGTGCGGCAGTCCCGGCGAAACGTCGGCTTTCTGGCAACTGTCGTCCCAGGAGTGCCACGACCGCAATGCCGACGATCGCTGCTAGGTAGATCGCTCTCCAACCCCGCTCGCTGAGATCGGCGACAGGCAGAATCCACACGGCCATGCCGGAGCCGAGTCCGGCGCTGAGCGTCAGAACCGAAGCGGCCCAGGCGCGTGAGCGGTAGGGCATCTCCTCGACGGCCACGATGACAATCAGAATCCCGAGCGCGGTCGACAGACCCCGCGCGGCGAGTTGGGAACCGCCCAGCACCCACAGATTCGGCGAGAGTCCTCCCAGCACGGTCAAGGCACAGCCGGCGATCCCTGCACCGATCAACAGTGAGCGTCTTCCTCGTTTGTCGGCGAGGGCAGCCGTGACCAGCGCGATCAGGACGCCGGCGCGGACCACTCCGAGCACCCAGCCCTGTGCTTGGTTGCCGGCGCCGAACTCGTCGGCCGCGAAGGTGATCGTCTGGGTCAGGACTGTGCCGAGGTAGCCGTCGACCACCTGTATGCCTGTCAGCAGACCGAGCACGGTCGCGGCCCGTCGGTCGAGCCGATCGGGCGGCGCCCACCAGTAGCCGTATCGTTCCTTCCGGTTCTCGATGGCGCGGCGAACGGGGAAGTGGAACAACCAGGCCCACACCGGAACAGCCAGCTTGTAAGAGGTCGTCTCAGTGACTTCGTGGAGGCCTTCGCCGTTCGGTTGTGCGACCAAGGTCCGTTGGTACTGGCGGAAGGGCCCCTCACGACAGATCCAGCGGTCAGTGCCGCCGGGAGCTTCTGCGACGATGTCGGTACGGGGCTGTCGACGCTGTTGCAACTCGGTGCTGTCGCATACCGAGGTGGTCGAGATGGTCGTCATAGAGAGCCGCCCCGAGAGTCTACCGCTGTCCGCACAGACGGTGTAGAGCGCCTATTCTTGGGGTCGTGACAACCCTTGGCCAAGATGGAGACGGACAGCTTTCGGCCTCAGCGGTCCGGTTGCTTCGCAGGCCCCGGCCCCGTTTCCGCGGTTGGCTGCATCGTTGGGCGGCGTTGGCCTCGATCCCGCTGGGCGTGACCCTGACAGTGTTTGCCGAGGGGACGAGGGCACAGCTCTCGATGCTGCTTTACTCGCTCGGGATTACGGCCATGCTCGGGGTGAGCGCGGTGGTTCACGGGCGGGACTGGCCGGCGCAGAGGGTGGAACTGCTTGTTCGCATCGACCACTCGGTGATCTTCTTGATGTTCGGCACCTGTGCCACGCCCATTGCGCTGCTGGGCCTCGATCCGCCGGTGTCGGGCTTTCTGATCGCGGTCGCCTGGACCGGTGCGCTGCTGGGAACCTGTGGTGTATGGGTGCCGATGCATCCACGGACCGGGGTGATGAACGGCGCCTACTTGGGTTTCGGCTGGTCGATGGTCGTCTTCTCTCCCTGGCTCATCATGTCCTTGTCGATTCTCGAGTCGGTCCTGTTGTTCGGCGGGGGGGCTGCCTACACGCTGGGCGCGGTTGTGGTCGGCGCCCGCCGTCCGGACCCGTGGCCCGATACTTTCGGCTATCACGAGATATGGCATGTGCATGTAGTGGCTGCGGTCGTCTGCCACACCCTTCTGGTGATATCGCTCGCTTACTGACGGGCCTTCGGCTGACCGGGGCCTATAGTCGCCGGATATGAAATTCGGAATCTTCTACGAGCACCAGTTGCCTCGACCGTGGGATGAGCGCAGTGAAGCCGAGTTGCTGCGCGACGCCCTTGAACAGGTGGAGCTGGCAGACTCGCTCGGCTTCGAATACCTCTGGGAGGTGGAGCACCACTTCCTGGAGGAGTATTCGCATTCGTCTGCTCCCGAGTTGTTCCTTGCTGCGTGTTCGCAGCGCACCAGTCAGATTCGGCTGGGCCACGGCATCTGTTTGACCGCGCCCCAGTTCAACCATCCGGCTCGGGTGGCGGAGCGGATCGCAACGCTCGATCTCTTGTCCGGCGGTCGGGTGGAGTTCGGCTCGGGAGAGTCGTCCTCTGAGGCCGAGCTCGGCGGCTTCGGCATTCCCTATGAGCGCAAACGCGATGCCTGGCTCGAAGGCCTCGAGGTCTCGCTCCGCTGCCTGACCGAGACGCCGTTCGGCGGCCATGAGGGCGAGTTCGTGTCGATGCCGGCCCGCAATGTCGTGCCCAAGCCCCTGCAGTCGCCGCACCCCCCGCTCTGGGTTGCCTGTTCGCGCCATGAGACCATCAAGTTGGCGGCCCAAAAGGGCATAGGCGCGCTCACCTTCGCGTTCATCGACCCCGAGGACGCCAAAGGGTGGGTCGACGACTACCGCCGGATCATGGCCACCGAGTGCGTGCCGGTCGGCAGGGCGGTGAATCCGAATCTTGCCTGCGTCACCCCGATGATGTGTCACCCCGACGAGTCGACGGCCATGCGCATGGGACTCGAGGGAGGCAACTTCTTCGGCTACTCATTGGCTCACTACTACCTGTTCGGGGAGCATCAGCCGGGCGTGACCGACGTGTGGCAGGAGTTCCAGAACAAACGCACCGAGCACGGTTATGACCCCGAAGCGGCCCTCGCGCAGCAGGGCGCACTGGCAGCCAAAACGGCGTCAGGCGACCGTCAGGGACTTCGAGGGGCGGTCGGAACGCCAGAACAGATCCGCGAATTCTGCCGCCGCTACGAGGAGGCGGGTGTGGATCAGCTGATATTCGTGATGCAGGCGGGCAAGAACCGTCATGAGGACATCATGGAGTCGCTGCACCGTTTCGGCACTGAGGTCCTGCCGGAGTTCATGGAGCGTGATCTGGCCGATGCTGATGCGTTGGCGGCTTCGTGGGCGCCGATCATTGCTGCGGCTCTGGCCCGCAGGCCCTCTGATCCAGAGCCGGTGGCCGGCGACTATCGGATCAAGGCCATTCCAAAGCAGATCGTGGACGCCGGTCTCGGCGACTCCTTCGGGGTCACCCAGGAAATGCTCGACGACGCGGCGCGTGCCCAAGCCATGGGCGAGTCAAGCGGCCAAGGCGGCATTCTGGACTAGCCCCCCATCCCCGTCCCGCTTTCGGGTTCGAACTCCGCCTTGCCTCGAACTCCATTGCGCCTAGAACTCCTGCGCCTCGAACTCCATTGCGAAGGTCTCGGGCCAGGAGTCGGCTCGGAGCAGGGCGTCGGTGCCGCCATCGACGAAGATCACCGACCCGCAGGCGAAACGCGCCGCGGGGGAGAGCAGGAACACGATCCAGTCCGCCAACAGGTCAGCGGTGGCGGGATCTCCGGCGGGAACCGGGAAGCCCTCCAGCAGCGGTCCGTAGTCGTCGTCGTCCCTGCCCATTTGGAACAGGGGCGTCTGCACGGGGCCGGGAGCGATCACGTTGAGGGTGATTCCCTGACCGATCCAGTCGTCTTCTACCGCCGCTCTGCGGCACCAGCGTGAGACGGCGAGCTTGGATGCTCCGTAGGCGACTGCGCCGTCGAAAGGCTGCGGTGTGAGGTTCACGAGCCGGATCGCTTCGGGTTCATCGCCGCTGAGGTATGCCTCAACGAGTTCTGCGGGCAGGTTCGGTGAAGTCGTCGAGGAGTTCGAGCCGATCTGCACGACTTGGGCGCCGTCGGCCGCAGCCAGCGCGGGGCGCAGACCCTCGAGCAATGCCACAGATCCGAAGTAGTTGACCTTGGCGATCAACTCCCCTCGGACGGGTGGACCGAGACCGGCGGCAGTCACAAGGCCGTCGAGTGTCCCGTTGCAATGCTGCAAGGTCTCGCTCACGGCGCCGGATCGACCTTCGCCGGTGGAGAGGTCGGCGATGACTTCGGCCTCCCGTAGATCGATGCCGATCACGGTGTGACCAGCGTTTTCGAGTTTTCTTCGGGTGGCCGCTCCCATGCCGGACGCGGACCCGCTTATCGCGTATGTGCTCACGGCGCACGATGATCGTTCAGCCGCGCCACACTAGGCAAATGGACAATGGAGAAAAAGACGCCGGGCTTTCTGGCTCCGAGGACTCGAAGATGGATCCCTCGTACCGTATTCAGAGGCTGGCGGCCGATGGTCGACGGCTGCTCGACGTTGCCTCCCGTGACTTGACCGCAGCGGTTCCGGCATGCCCCGATTGGAGCAACGAAGATCTGCTGTCGCACATGCGAGCCGTGTGGAGCGCGGTCGCCGCGCAGGTGCAGCAGTGTGCCGCAGCCCCGATTCCATGGAAAGAGCTGCCCGATCAATCGCCCGCCGAAGCGTTGGACCAGTTGCTTGCGGTGCTGGGCGAAGCTGATCCGGCGACGCCGCTTTGGACTTGGGGCGCTGACCAGACGGTCGGGTTCTTCATCAGGAGGGCTCATCTTGAGACGGCGATCCACCGCGTCGACGCGGAACAGGCTGCCGACGACCCGACGCCGGTTCCCGCGGACGACGGCATCGACGGCGTCGACGAGCTCTTCACTGAGGTCTTGGCCGGGCGGGAGAGGGTGATGCCCCCCGGTTCACTGCATCTGCATCAGACCGACGGAGACGGAGAGTTCATGTTGCGAGCCGCCGACGGAGCGATCACTGTGACCCGCGAGCACGCCAAGGGAGACGCGGCGGTGCGCGCCAGCGGCGAGGAACTGTTCCTGTGCGCCTGGGGCAGGCGGTCCCTCGACGGGCTTGCGGTCTTCGGCGACGCCGAGGTGGCGGCCGAATGGATGGCCCTGTCGCCATGACGGACGGAGACACTGTCGCCAGCGCCGATGCTGTCTCCGGTGAGGACACGGTGACTGGCGGCGACGCGGTCCCCGGCAGCGATATTGTGCCCCGCCCCAGACCGCGTCTGGGCGGCGGCGGAACGTTGGACCAGTTGATGCCCGTTGTGTTGTTCTTGGGATTCTACAACGTGGTCAGCATTGAAGCTGCGGTTGTGGCCTCGACGCTGTGGTCGTTCAAGGCCGCTGTCAGCAGGCGTCGCCGCGGCCTCAACATCGGGCTGATGCTGCCGAGTGTGACCGCCTATCTGCTCGTGCGAAGTGCGGTCACCATTGCCGCTGAGCGTGAGCTCGTTGATTTCGGGATCAGCACCGAGGCCGTGTACTTCGGGATCGGCTTCGCAACGAAGGCTCTGGTCGGCGTGGTTATGGCAATCACCATCCTCCGGGGTCGATCCTTCATGTCGTGGATCGCCGAGCGGCTCCTGCGACTGCCCGACGGTATGGCCGAAGACCAGCGCTTCGTCCGAACTATGGCGACGGCGACCTGGTTCATCGTCGCGTTCGAGATCCTCACCGCCGTCTGGGACGTCTACCTCTACAACAACGCCGGTGTCAACCTGTTCGTGCTCACTCGTTTCGGCGTCAACTTCACCTTGGGGTTCATCGCCATCACTGGGGGTCTGATGTATATCGACCACAAGCTCCAGCCGATCCCGGGTTATCCCGGCCTGACCGAGTTGCTTCAAAAGTCACACGTGGTCCCCGCCAAGTCCAAGACTTCAAGCGAGTAGAGCAACAAGCGACCGCCCGAGCGACCGCCCGAGCAGGGTGGCGCGCCTCGTCTGGTTCGGGGCGGTTTCGGGCGGCCAAGGGGCGAGGCTGTGAGGGGGGTCGGGTCCGAGCTCTCGCAGCAGCGTGCCGTAGCCGGCGCCTCGACGGAGGTTCTGTCCGCCGTCCACGGCGAATGCCTGCCCGGTGATCCATGAAGATTCCGGGCCGATCAAGAACCTCACCATGTCGGCGATCTCTGCGGGTCGACCTACACGACCCAGCGGAAACTACAGGCGCCTCACCCGGGTCGGGGTCACCACCGCACGATCCTGTTGGCGGGACGCTTCGAGGTCGATCTCGGCCTCGAGCACCCATTCGGAGTAACCCTCGGGATCGCACAGCGTCTGAGTCGCCCGGCCACGCGGCAGGTCGATCACGACCCAGCGACTGCTGCGCGCGTCAGCGTCTGTCTCGATGGAGTCATGGGCCTGCCAGTACTCTTCGACGCCCTCGATCTCGGGGGCGCTCTGGCGCCGGAATGCCAGCATGGTGACTGTGCGGAACAGTTCATTGCGCACCAGCACGCTGAAAGCCCGCTGGTTGGCGGTGATGTCGACTTCGTCGGGCTGTGCCGGTTCCGCCTCGACAAGGTCGGGATTGCGGAGGCGTTCCCACTCATCGATGAGGCTCGAGTCGACCCGGCGGATCATGGCGCCGAGCCATTCGACCACGTCTTCGAGATCGTCGGTGAGGTGTGCTGAAGGCACCGTCTGGATCAGCGTTTTGTAGCAGTCCGTCAGGTAGCGCAGCAGCTGCCCCTCGGAACGCTTGATCCCGTAGCGGGACACGAACTGGTTGAAGGTCTCCGCGAATTCGAGCATCTCGCGGGCCACGCCCTTGGGGCTGACCGTGTCGCGTCCGACCCAGGGATGGTGACGGGCGAAGATCGCGAAAGCTCCTTCGATGAAGTCTGCCTCGGGTTTGGGCCAGGTGACCTGCTCGAGGCGGTCCATGCGTTCCTCGTACTCGACGCCGGCGGCCTTCATCTCGCTCACCAGCGAGTCTTTCAGCTTGTCTTTCTGGGCCAGCAGCACAACCATCGGATCTTCGAGTATCGACTCCACCAGGCTGAGCACCTGCAGATGGTGGTCCGGAGCTTCCGGGTCGAGCGCCTCGACTGCCTCGACTGCGAACAGCGACAGCGGCTGGTTGAGGCGGAAGTCGTCTTGGAGGTCGATGTTGATGCGGAGCGGGTCCAACTCCACGATCTCGGCCTCGAGAAGCGACCGGTACACCGCGACGGCCCTGCGGATGTGGCGGCGCTGGGCGGCTCGGGGCTCGTGGTTGTCGGTGAGAAGGCGTTTCATGGCGGCGCAACCGTCGCTTTTGCGGTCGAGCACGTTGAGCATCATGGCGTGGCTCACCGAGAAGCTCGACTTGAGCGTTTCGGGCGTGCCTCCACTGAGGCGGGCGAGGGTGTCGCCGTCCCAATGGGCGTAGCCCCGCTCAGGCGGCCTCCTCTTGACGAGTTTCTTCTTCTTTCCGGGGTCGGTCAGGGCCTTGGCCTCGGCCCGCTTGTTGTCGACGACATGCTCGGGGGCCTGCACGACGATGCTGCCCGCAGTGTCGAATCCCCGGCGGCCTGCCCGTCCCGCGATCTGGTTGAACTCCCGCACCGACAGCACCCGCACCTTGCGACCGTCGTACTTGCAGAGTTGGGTGAACAGCACCGTGCGAATCGGCACGTTGACTCCGACCCCCAGCGTGTCGGTGCCGCAGATCAGCTTGAGCAGGCCCTGCTGCGCGAGCTTCTCGATGAGCAGCCGG
>JAPOYA010000001.1 GCA_026706815.1 Acidimicrobiaceae bacterium
GCCACCAAGGCTGCAACACACAAAAACCAGTCTCTACCAAACCCGGTGTGATTCAACCAGTCTCTACCAAACCCGGTGTGATTCAGAGAGGTTGGTTGTGGGGGTTGGGGGTGTGGGCGTGTTCGTATTCTACTGGTGGGGCCATGCCGATTGCTGAGTGGAGCCGGTGCTGGTTGTGCCAGTCGTGGACCCATTGGGTGATCTCTTGGCGGGCCTGGGCTTTGGTGGCCCAGGAGCACTGGTCGATGGGTTCGTGTTGGAGGGTGGAGAAGAACGACTCGGCGGGGGCGTTGTCCAAGGCGTTGCCGGTGCGTCCGGTGGATCGGGCGATGCCGAGCCGCCGGCAGGCTTCGGCGAAGGCTTTGGAGGTGTGTTGGGGGCCTTTGTCGGAATGGAAGACCACGCCGTCGATGTCGTCGCCTCTGGTGGCGGCTGCGGTGTTGATCGCGGCTTCGGCGAGCTCGGCGGTCGGGTGGCGGTCCGAGGTGGCGAACCCGGCTATGCGCCGCGAGCACAGGTCCAGCACCGTCGCCGCGAACACCGGACCCTGCGCGGTTTTGACCTCTTTGAAGCCGCCAAACTGTTTCTGGTTTATCGCCTTGGCGCCGAAGTCGCGCCTCAACAGGTCCTCAGCAGCCACATTGGCGGGGTTCTGGCCGGTCAAGCCCCTCTTTTTGGGTTTGGGGCGGGCGCACAGCCCCTGGCGGGCCATCGACGCCTCCACCGTCTTGTTCGACACCGCTATGCCGTCTCGGCGGAGCTGGGCTGTGACCCTGGGCGACCCGTAGGTCCCCTGAGACTCGCCGAACGCCCTGCCCACCTCGGGCGCCGAGAGCCCGGCGGGGCCTGCATCGGCGTCGGCGGCCGGTTGAGATGCTTGCAAAACGGGCTCCGGGACTCCCCAGCGCCCGACACGCCACCGCATGAGGCACACCGTGACCGGTCCTCTGGGCAGCGATGAACCCGGCTGTCTCGGCTGTCACCGCGTCGCCCCGCTCACCTGAACGACCGCGGATCGTTTGAGCACATCACGCTCCATCCGCGAAGCCGCGTTCTCCTCGCGCAACCGAACCAGCTCCGCCCGCTCATCAGAGCCCAACCCACCGGCCCGCTCGACGCGATCCCCCTCGCGCCCAGTTGCCCAGCGCGCCCCCGTCCACGCCCAGTCCCCGGCGATCTCAGCCACCGGCTTGCCGGTCTCTTTGACGATCCGCACAGCCCCATCGCGGAACTCCCGATCGAAATTTCTTCGTGGTCTAGACACAGCTCCTCCTCATAGAGCACGTCTCCACAAAAAGGGGGGAACCTCACCTAATACGCGAAGCACCGGTTTTGCGCAGGCTCAAAGAGTTGGGGCGAGGATGGAAGTCGTGGGTGTGGGTTCGGGGCCGGCGCCGGTTTCGGGGCGGTGTTGGGCTGGGCAGGGACGGCACGCGGTGCGGGTGGTGTTGGCGTTGCGTGGGGGGTTGGGCACTTCGGTGGGCGCGGTGACGCGTGTGGCCCGTCGGCTGGGTTATGGGGTGGAGTCGGTGCGCGAGTGGGTGGCGCAGGCCGAGATCGGCGCCGGGAATCGGGCGGGTGTGGCCACCTCGGAGAGCGCTGAGCTGAAGCGGTTGCGGCAGGAGAACCGTGAGCTTCGCCGCGCGAACGAAATCTTACAGCGGGCCGCGGTTTTGCGGGACAGAAGAACAGGCGATGGGCATGATCGTCGAGTTCATCGACCAGGACCGGGCCGAGTCCGTCTGTGTTGTTTCGCGGGCGGCTCGACGTGTTGGTCGGCGAGGCGCCGCCCGCCGTCGCAGCGGTCGAAGCGTGATGCGGTGATGACGCCGATGCGGCTGGCGTTGTGGCAGGCCTACTACTCGGTCTATGGGGCAAGCTAGCTGTGGATCGCGGCACGGCGCGCCGGGCGCGGCATCGGCCGCGACCAGATCGCCCGGCTGATGAGACTGCTCGATATCCGGGGCGTCAAGCGGGAGAAGCGGGCGCGCGCCGCCGTGGCGGACCCCGCGGCGACACGACCCCCCGATCTCGTCGAGCGGGACTTCACCGCCGATGCCCCGAACCGGTTGTGGGCCGCGGACCTCACCCAGGCCGCCGCCCGCTCCGGGGCCGCCTATGCCTGTTTCATCACCGACGCCCACAGCCGCCGCATCGCGGGCTGGAGAGCCGCCGCCACGGCGACCCAGATGGCCCTCGACGCTTTGGAGACGGCCCGCCGGAACCGAGGCCCCCGCCTCGAAGGACTCGTCGCCCACGCCGACGCCGGCAGCTCACCAGCATCCGCCACGGCGAACGCCTCGACGACACCGGCGCCACACTATCGATCAGATCAGCCGGCGGCTCCTACGACAACGCCCTCGCCGAGGCCGCGAACGCGCTCTACAAGACCGAGCCCGCGCGCGGCCCCGGCCACAGACCCCGGCGCAGCCTCAACGACATCGAACCCGCCACCCCGGGCCGGGCGCACTGGTGGAACACCCACCGCACCCACAGCCACCCCAACGACCCCCCGCCCGAAGAGCTCGAAACCGCCCACACCGCCCGACAGACCGACAAGAAAAACCCAAACACTCAGCCCGCGCAAAACCTAGGGTGAATCAGCCGTAGTCTTGCATTGCTTCTGGATCAAATTCTTCATGCCTAGCAGCTGCGCATCGTCTCATGCTCTGCGAGGATCACTTCCAACCGCGCGCCGGCGATCAGGCCAGCGATGTGGTCGTGGTCCTCGCCGGCCTCGTGAGCCGCCGCGTGCTCCTCTGCGAGTTCTCCGAAATACTGTTCTGCGAGAACCTGCGACTCAGCTGCCCGCTCGCACGCTTCTTGGTCATAGGAGCCGCAGCCGATTATTGCAAGACCTGACGCTAAAATAGCTGCGACCCCCTTTATTGAGGCGGTCACTCTCGCTTGAGGGGATAGGCGTCGCGTCCCCAAACGATCCACGCGAACCACGGGATCGCCGTGAGCAGCACCACGGCTACGGGAACCATGATCTGCAAGAGCAAAGAGTACTGGTAGACGCTGACGGGGATCACGACTCCCGCAATGCCAGCCAGTGTGGTAAGCCAACAAACGGCGAACTCGCGATGGCTTCGCGCCCAAATTCCCTGGAGAGGAGATTCGTGTTTTGTGCAGCGAATCTCGTGTCGGTACTTGTGAATCGCTTCTTTGATGCTCATCGCGAAACTCCTCCGGTCAGTGCTCCGCACGCAGCAGCGGCCACGAGCATACCAGCGGGAGACAGCGGGGAAGCCACACCCGCGCACAGTGTTGCAGCAGAGCCGCCGACCAAGGCGCGTTCCCACCAGTGCAGGTGGGAGACGTTCACGCACACTCGCCGCCAGCGCGTAACCGTGCTAGTCGTCCATTCGCCTCCAGATCGGGTCCGGGTCGTGACCGTGGTGGGCTCCCATGTGCACGACGTTTGGGTGTGTGCGGATGCTGTTTCTGTGCTGTCATCGATCAGCGGGATTGACGCTGGCACAGGCACCACCGCCAGACTCGTCGCGAGTACGACTGTGGCGAGCGCCAGTGAGATGGCCTTCCCGGGAAGGCCGATGGAAAGCAGACCAAGCATTGGTTCCTCCTTCTGTGCGGCGCGATAGCGCTGCGTTCTTGGCAAGCCGAGAAGCTAACCCAAGACAGGAGGCGTGTCAACACTAGGTGGCTCCCCCCGACAAGGAGGTCTGCTTTCTGCCAAGAACGCAAGCGCAACCGAACCGGAGGGAGCCATGCTCAACTCCTTGTTTCGGTTGCGAGAGTTCTTGGCATCAGCAGACTAGCTGTCAGCCATCCCATGTGCGACACATGTCTAATTTCGTTCGTTGCCAAAGATGCCGGTCGGTTGGAATTACCGGCTCAGGTGGGTGGCGACGGCGACGGCGGCGGCGCCGATGATCGAGGCGATGACGACGGCCGCCCAGGCTGGGCTTGGTGGGAGGTCCAACTGGAAGTAGTCGCGGGAGAACGACCAGGACAGCGTCAACACATAGACGCCGGTCATCGCGATCGGCAGGGCGATCTTCGCCGGTTTGAGCGGCAGGCTGACGAGCACCAGGATCACCAGCACGATCGCCAGCAGAGTGGCGGTAGAGGCAGTGCGGGCCTCGGCCAGAGACACGTCGGGCATTCGCCTCACGACTTCGTACAACGCATAGGTCACCGCCCCGGCGATGAATCCGGCGGGCAGCGAGAAGCGCAGCACTCGTCTCAGAAAACCGGGTCGCACAAGGGCGTCGTTGGGGGCTAGGGCCAAGAAGAAGCCGGGCACGCCGATCGAGAAGGTGCCGATGAGGGTGAGTTGGCGGGGCAGGAACGGGAACGGCGCGCCGATGATGCTGGCCAGAGCTGTGAGCAGCACTGCGTAGGCGGCTTTGGTGATGAACAGGTTGGCCACCCGCTCGATGTTGTTGATGACCCGGCGGCCTTCGGCCAGCACGCGGGGGAGCGTGGAGAACTTGTTGTCGAGCAACACCAACTGGGCGACCGCCCGGGTCGAGGATGACCCTGCGCCCATGGCAATTCCCATGTCGGCGTCCTTGAGGGCCAGAACGTCGTTGACGCCGTCGCCGGTCATCGCCACGGTCCGGCCCCTGTTCTGCAGGGCGTGCACCATCGCCCGCTTCTGATGAGGGGTCACCCGGCCGAACACGGTGCCGGCCTCGAGGATGTCGGCGAAGTCGTCTGGCTCGGTCGGCAGATCGCGTGCGTCGATGAAAGCGTCGGCGCCCTCTATTCCTGCCCGACGGGCTACCGCTGCGACTGTCGCGGGGTTGTCGCCGGAGATGACTTTGAGGTCCACGCCCTGCTCACCGAAGAAGGCGAGTATCTCCGGGGCGTCGCTGCGCACAGTGTCTTCGAGATGCACCAGCGCCACACCCTGAACCGAGGCGGGCAGGGCCTCTTCGCTCCAAGGCTCATCGGAGCGGGCGACGAGGAGCACACGGGTTCCGGCAGCGGCGATCTGCGCGGCCCTGTCGCGGCCGTCGGCGTCGTCTTCGTTGAAGAGGATGTCGGGCGCGCCGAGGAAATAGCAGCCGCGGTCTGCGAACGAGGCCGCAGCCCATTTGCGGGCCGACGAGAACGGCAGGCTCTCGTCCAGCGTCCAATCCTGCGGCTCCACGTGACTTGACGCAATCGCTGCGAGAGTCGCGTTGGGCGCCGGATCGGTTGCTGCCAACGCTCCGAGGGCGTCGGCAGCGTGCTGAGGGGTGAACGAGCCGAGTGGTTCGACCAGGCCCAGAGAGATCTCGCCGGTAGTGATCGTGCCGGTCTTGTCGAGGCAGAGCGTGTCGACCCGGGCCAGCAACTCCACCGAGGCCAGTTCCTTGGCGAGCGCCCGGCGACGGGCCAGAGCGATCACGCCGGTGACGAAGCTCAGCGAGGTGAGCAGCACAAGGCCGTCGGGGACCATGGCGACGGCCGCGGCGACCGTTGCCTGCAGCGCTTCCTGCCAGGCGTCCAACTCGGCGAGCTGACGCAACAGCAGCAGGAAGGCAGTCGGGGGAATGATCCACGACAACCAGCGCAGGATTACGTTGACCCCGCGCCGCAGCTCGCTGTGGGCGAGTTTGAATCGACGGGCGTCCTCGGACAACTTCGCGGCGTAGGATTCGGCGCCCACGCGGGTGGCTCGGTACATTCCCGAGCCGGCGGAGACGAACGAACCCGACAGCACTTCGCTGCCGGCGGTCTTCTCGACGGCGTCGGCTTCTCCGGTGAGCAGCGATTCGTCGATCTCCAAGCCCAGACCGGAGATCACTTCGCCGTCGACGACCACCTGGTCGCCTGGCGCCAGTTCCAAGACGTCGTCGGCGACGACGCCGCTGACCCCTATCTCGGAGGTTTCGCCGTTTCGTCGAACCCGTGCTTTGGGCGCCGACAGCACCGCCAGCGCGTTGAGGGTGCGCCGGGCCTGCAGTTCCTGGGCAATGCCTATCACGCTGTTGCTCACGACGACGCCGGCGAAGAGTGCGTCTGCGGGGTATCCGGCTGTCAGGATCAGCACCAGCAGAGTGGTGATGATGCCGTTGACCGGTGTCAGAACGTTGGCTTTGACGATCTGGGAGAAAGACCGGACGGGAGCGTCGGGGACGTCGTTGACGAGCCCTTCGGCGACTCGTTCTTCGACTTGGGCAGTGGTGAGTCCACTGATCACGGTCGCGGAGTCTCCGAATCTTGTGCCGGGTCTTGGCCTGGAGCTGGTCCAAGGCCCTCTTCGAGGGTGTCGACGTAGCGATAGCCGTCGGGGAACATCTCCAATCGATGCCTTGGGCCTCCGAGCGTCGCATCGTTGGCCTCGTAACCGCCGTCGCCGGCCCACATGGCCACGGGGCCCTGTTCAGAGTTGCCGATGCGGGTTGCGTGGTGCCGGGGTGTGCGGGTCTTGAGGTAGTCCAAAGCGGCTTCGGCGCTGTTGTGCCCACGGAGGGTGGCCAGAGTCACCCATGTCGGTGGAGCGAGCTCGACCTCGCCTTCATGATGGCGTTGCAGGCAGGCCTTCGGGGTCATCCATTCACCCTCGACGATCTCTCCCTCATCGACTCTCACCGCCCCCTCATCGTCGCGCCGGTCTTTCACACGCGCCGCGAAGAACCAGGTGGCATAACGTTTCGGAGCGATTGCCGGAGGGATCCAGTGAGCGAAGATCACCATTGAGTCGGGGTCGACATCGATCTCGGCCTCCTCATGGGCCTCGCGGGCTGCGGCATTGCGAGCCGCGGCCACGTCGTCGAGGGTTGTGCCACCGGCGCCGATGCGGTCGCTGTCGTCGACGCGTCCGCCGGGGAACACCCACATGCCCCCGAAGGCGATCTTCGAGTTCTTGCGCAGCATCAGGGTCTCGATGCCGTCTTCGGCGTTGCGCAGCAGCACGACGGTGGCCGCAGCGATAGCGGGCGAGTCGCCGTGCTCGTGTGCGTATCGGGCCCACTCCCGAAACCGCGCGTAGTCAGCCGCGACCCGATCCGAGGTGCTCATCGGACTGGGCTCATCGGGCTGGTCCCATCGGGTCGCCGTTCACTGGATCACCCCGGCCTCACGGAGCTCGTCGATCCGGTCGCCCCAGCCGTACTCGGTCAGGACTTCGTCGGTATGGGCGCCGAGCACGGGTGCTTCAGGCGAACGTATCTCTGCTGCGGTCTTGGCGAAGCGCGCCGGCGGACGCGTCTGTCGGACACGGCCCAACACAGGGCTCTCGTGCGTCTCGAAGGTCTCGTTGTGTAGCACCTGGGGGTCTTCGGCCACCTGGTCCACGCCGAGCACCACACCGAAGGGCACATCGTTGGACTCCATTGCCGCGGTTGCCTCGGCCAGAGTGCGGGTTTCCGCCGACGCGTACACCTCGCGCATCAGGGCGCTCATCTCCTCTTTGTTCTGCACGCGGTCGGCCATCGTGGCCAGCAGCGGGTTCGACGAGTCGACGTCGAATGAGGCGGCGATGCCGTGGAACTCGGCGTCTGTCACCGGGGTGACCACGATGAACCCGTCGAGCAGTCGCATCGCCTTCTGCTGTGCGGCGAACGACTGCGAGACATGCGGCATGTCGTTGTCGAGGAGTATCTCGTGACCTGCTGCATCGGCGAAGAGGAAACTGATGACCGAGTCGAGCATTGAGCATTCGACAACCTGCCCCCCGGCGCCGCGCTCACGGGCCAACAGGGCCGCAGTCATTGCCTGACACGCGGTGTAGGCGGTGATCTTGTCGGCGGCGACCTGGCGAAGGAAGGCCGGTTCGTCGTCGTGCAACCCCATTTGCGAGGCAGCCAGGCCCGCTTGGGCCTGCACGACTGAGTCGTAGACTCGGCGATGGGCATATGGGCCGGTCTGTCCGAACCCCGAGAGGGCGGCGATGACGAGGTCCGGGTTGCGGGCAAGCAGGTTGTCGGCGCCGAGTCCCATGCGATCCAGCGCTCCGGGACGCATGTTCTGCACGAACAGGTCGGCGCCGGCCGCGAGGTCGAGCACGATGTCGCGCCCGCGTTCATCGCGGGCGTCCACCGCGATCGCCCGCTTGCCTCGATTGCAGATCTGGAACATGGCGGAGATGCCCGCTTTGCTCACACCGACGTAGCGGCACTGGTCGCCGAAACCCGGCAGCTCGACTTTTATCGCCTCTGCGCCTTGGTCGACCAGCATCCCAACAGCCAGCGGCCCGGTCAGAGCCACCGACAGCTCCACGATCTTGATGCCGTCGAGCGGTCCGCTCATCGGGGCTCCCTTCGGCGGGTCGGGTTCACCGGCTCTCGGCGCCTCACGGGGTGGTGAGGTTGTCCGGCATACCGGAGAAGTAGGCCGATTCTTCTATGAGTTTCCGGCTGCGCCACCCTTCGGGTGTGCGGACGAGTTCGTGGTGGTACCACCCGCCGGTCTGCCAGACAGACTTGTCGGGCATCACCATCGGATTGTGGAACATGGCTTCGGCGGCGGCGTTGTCGCCGTCGATGTCGATGTCGAAGTTGGCGACGAGGTGCTGGGTGGCTGGAAACTGGCCGAGGGCCGCATCGAGCCAGGCGACCATCTCCTCCACACCGCCGGCGGTTCCGCCGGCGGAGGTGTAGTCGATGAAGGCGTCTCCAGTGAATACCGAGCGGTACAGGTCCCAGTCCCTGCGGTCGACTGCCTTGGCGTAGCGGGTGGTCAGCGTCTGTATCTCGAGGTGGTCGGAGATCTCTTGCAAGTCCATCTCAGCAGGGTAGGCGATCACACTGACAGTGGGCACTTTTCAGGCCCTTGGGCATTTCAGGACCTGTGCGCTTCAGGCTTCGAGAGTGACCTCGACGGCGCAGCGTTGCTCGATCGACTTGTGCGCGGCTACTCCGACGGCCACGGCCCACATGCCGTCCTCAAGGCTGACTTCGGGCTCGCCTCCCGATCGGACCGCTTCCAAAAAGCCGAGATGCTCGAGATATGACGAGCCGTGGTGGCCGCCTGTATATCTGATCCGAGGGTCGACAACCTTCTCCTCATCGACATCGCCCACCCAGTGCTCACCGCGGCGGCCTATGCGTATGATCGAGTCGGGGAGCATTGACTCGACCTTTCCGGCGTCTCCCACGGCCACGATTTCTTCCTGGTTCTTGGTGGCGTCGGCGAACATGCAGAGGTCGACGAGGCCCCGCACACCGTTGGCATAGTCGACGATCACGAACGCGTTGTCCAAGACGTCTGAACGCCGACCGCCGTAGTACTCGTCGAGGTGGTTCACATCCTGGCCGCCCGACGCATAGACACTTCTCGGGCGATCGTCGACCAGCAAGTTCATCAAGTCGAAGTAGTGGCAGCATTTCTCGACGAGCGTGCCGCCGGTGTTGGCATTGAAACGGTTCCAGTCGCCGACCTTGGAGAAGAACGGAAAGCGATGCTCGCGGATGGACACCATCTTCAGCTCGCCTACCGTGCCTGACCGAACCTCCTGAACGAGCCGGGCCACTGGCGGCATGTAGCGATACTCAAGGCCCACCCAGGCGACGGCGTCGTGGGAGCGGCCGGCCTCGGCCACAACTCGACAGTCGTCGAGCGTGGTACACAGTGGTTTCTCGACCAGCACATGCAGGCCGGCCGCCATAGCGTCGAGCAGGGGAGCGACGTGGCGATGGTTGGGTGTGGCGATCACGACCGCGTCGCACAATCCACTGTCGATCAGCGCCCGGTCATCGCTGAACTCGGCTGGAGGTCCGGCGCCGCCGTCGTCGGCGGCCAGGGCTTGTCTTGCCTTCGCGAGCGAGGGTTCATGAGGATCACATATCGCCGTGACCGAGGCGCCGTCGAGAGCCGCGATATTGGCGATATGCTCACAGCCCATCATTCCCGTGCCGATCACCCCATAACGCACAACCTCGTGCTCATGATCAGGCGCAGAGTTTTTTTCAGGCACAGAGTTTTTTTCAGGCACAGACCGATTCGTCGCTTCTGTCATCCGCTCATGCTAGGCAAGGTCTATGAAAACTGATTCGAGACTGCTGCCCGACGGGCGTCGAGTCGGCCCCGTGTCATGGGGTTGTTGGCGCCTGGTCACCGACGACGTCTCCGAGGCGCGGCGTCGCATGGAAACGGCGTTGTCGCTGGGAATGAACATGATCGACACTGCCGACGTCTACGGGCTCGACTGGGGCGGCACAGCCTTCGGGCAGAGCGAGTCGACTATCGGCCGTGTGCTTGCGCAGTCCCCGGGTCTGCGTTCCGAGATGGTGTTGGCCACCAAGGGCGGCATAGACCCGGGCGTTCCCTACGACAGCAGTCCCGCCTATCTCGAATCAGCCATAGACGCTTCGCTGACGCGTCTCGGGGTTGAGCGCATCGATCTCTGGTATGTCCACCGGCCCGACATGCTGACACACCCCGCCGATGTGGCGGACACGCTGGCCGGGTTGGTGTCCAAGGGGAAGCTGGCAGCCGTCGGCGTGTCGAACCATACGGTCGCGCAGGCGGACGCGTTGATGGCGCATCTGCCGCCGGAGGTGCCTGTGGCCGCCAACCAGGTCGAGTACTCCGCTGCTCATCTGCTGCCGTTGCGCGACGGCACGCTCGACCAGTGCATGCGCGATCAGCGCATGGCGGTGGCGTGGAGCCCCCTCGGGGGTGGTCGTTTGACGGCTGCCGGCGCCGAGGTGGAGCCTGCGAACACCGGGCTGATCGCCCTGCTCGACGAACTGGCCGCGGACCACGGCGTGTCGAGGGCGGTGATTCTGGTTGCCTTCGTGTTGGCTCACCCGTGCTCGCCGGTCGTCGTGATCGGTACCCAGAACACGGATCGGATGGCGGATCTGGCCGGCGCCGTGGAAGTGCCGCTGAGCCGCGCTGAGTGCTATCAGATCATCGAAGCCTCCGAGGGAGTTCCGCTGCCATGAGTTCGGCAGTCGCTTCCGGGCGGCCGACCCAGCTGATCGAGGTCGCATGGTTCTCGGCGTTGTGCGACGACGACTACGAGTTTCTGGGAGTGCCCGATCCCACGTTGCAGAGTTCGTGGGACCATTGCGCCTCAATCGTCGAAACCGCCGACCGTCACAACTTCGACAATGTCCTGTTGCCTTCGGGTTACGCGCTGGGGATCGACAACGCTGCTTTCGCCGCGGCGATAGCCACCCGCACGAAACAGATTCGTCTGCTGCTCGCTGTTCGCATGGGTGAGTTCGTCGCCCCTCAGGTCGTCCGCCAGGCGGCGACGCTGCAGCAGATCGCCCAGGGCCGTTTGACGATCAACATCATCAGCAGTGATCTTCCCGGCGAGACCATGCCCTCTGGGCCCCGCTACCGGCGCAGCACCGAGTACATGCATGTGATCCGTGAACTGCTCGACGGCCGCCCTGTCGACTTCCACGGAGAGTTCCTCGACCTGGCTCTGGACCCGCCGCGGGTCGCCGCCGAGGGCTCGGGGTGCCCGCCGTACTACTTCGGGGGGCTGTCCGAAGCGGCTCGGGAATGCGCGGCCCGCGCCGCGGACGTCTTTCTGATGTGGCCCGACGTCGTCTCCGGGGTGAAGAGGGTGAAGGCCGACATGGACGCCCGCGCCGGCGCATATGGGCGCGCTTTGGCTTATGGATGGCGCTCTCATGTGATCGTTCGGGAGACCGAGGCCGAAGCTCGGGCCGCGGCGCGGCGCCTCCTGTCCAAGCTCGACGATGCGACTGGTGCCGAGATACGGGCCAGATCCCTTGACTCGAAGAGCGCCGGGGTCGCCCGGCAAGCGGAACTGCGTGAGAGCGCCGACGAAGAGGGGTACGCCTCGCGTCACCTGTGGACGGGAGTCGGTCGTGCCCGTTCCGGGGCTGGAGCGGCCATCGTGGGCGACCCCGACCAAGTGCGCGACACGATATTCGAGCTGGCTGAGGCCGGAATGAGCGCCTTCATCCTGTCTGGCTACCCCCACCTCGCCGAATGCGATCTGTTCGCCCGCTACGTGTTGCCCGACCTCAACCACGGACGCCTTGAGATTGCACCACAACCGGTAGCGCTGGATAGATAACTGCATTTACTATAAATATAGTTATAGTAAATCTAGTTATAAAGCGAGCGATAAATGAGCGCACCGGTCAGACCAAACAGCCTCTACGACCGAGAGGCCGAATGGGAAGACCTGTCGCGTTTCGCTGCCTCGGTGTCGGGCCTCCGATTGGGCATCGTGTACGGCCGCCGCCGCTTCGGCAAGAGCTTTCTGCTGCGCCGTCTCGTGGAAGCGATGGACGGCGTGTACCATCTGGCGCTGCGCGAAGAGCGCAGACCTGCGCTGGAGAGGTTCGCCGGCAGTCTCAGGCGACAGCTTCAGTGGGCACCGCTGCAGCCGTTCCGGGACTGGACCGACGCCCTGGAACAGGCGGTAGGCGTCTTGGGCGCTCGCGGGACCCGACCGCAGCTCTTGGTGATCGACGAGTATCCCCACCTCAGCCAGAACAATCCCGATCTGGACTCGGCGATCCAGGCGTTGATGGACGAAGCCGCGGCAGGGCGCCTGGCTGAGCGCTGGACAGCACCGGTGGGCGTCGTCCTATGCGGTTCGGCCATGTCGGTGATGACGCAAATCCTCAGCGGTGCTTCGCCAATGCGAGGCCGCGCGTCACTGGACATGGCGTTGGCCGCGTTCGACTACCGACAAGCCCGCGGCTATTGGGGCATCGACGACCTGAGGGCGGCGTTCGCGATCGACACGGTGGTGGGCGGTGCTGCTGGCTACAAGGACCTGACCTCCGACGCTGGAATCCCCGAGAGTTCCGACGATCTGCCTGCGTGGCTGGCGGCGACGGTCCTGAACCCGTCCCATGCCTTGTTCCGAGAAGACGAGTACCTGTTGCGAGAGGATCCAAGGGTCACCGGTGAGGCTGTCTACTACTCCGTGCTCGGTGCCGTCGCCGACGGACGGACGACGCCGACCAAGATCGCCGAAGCGCTTGGGAGGACCCCCAACGACATCAGCCACCACCTGGGGGTGATGACCACCGCCGGCTTCGTCGTGCGCCACGAGGACCTTCTGGCGGATCGCCGGCCACAGTACCGTGTCGCCGATCCGATTGTGCGATTCCACCACTTGGTCAACCGGCGTCACCGTGCCCGTCTGGAGGACCGCCGCGGGCCTGAGGTGTGGGCCGAAGCCGAGGCCGCGTACCGCGCGGGGATCGCCGGGCCGCACTTCGAGTCGATGTGCCGGTTGTGGACAGACCGCTATGCCTCCGAAGCTACCCTTGGCAGCCCGGCGGGTCCGTCGGCCTCATTGCAGGTGAACGACCGCCGTGCGCGTCAATCGTTCGAGTTGGACGTGGTAGCGCTCCGGCGCGGTTCACACGCGGGCGGCGTCAAGACCGTCCAGCTGATCGGAGAGGCGAAGGTCCGTCAACTCGACATCGGCGCCTTGGAGCGCCTCGACCGCCTTGGCGACATACTGGCCGGCCGCTCGGGCGTCATCCTGTCGCCGTCTGCCAAACGCCTGCTGTTCTCCGCGCGTGGATTCACCCCGGCCCTCGTCGCCGCCGCCGGAACTCGTCGCGATGTAGAGCTCGTCGATCTCGCCCGCCTGTACGAAGGCAACTGAATAGAGCGGTCCTACGGCTTGGTCGCGTCGAGCACTACGACGCTGATCTTGCGGCGCTGCTCGTGGCTCAAGGATTCAATCAGCCTTCGCTCTAGTTCGGAGGGTGTCCCGGGGCGGTCGTGGGAGTCGGGGTGACGCGGGTACTTGGGTATTCCCGAACCGAACCAGAGGACCACGTAGACGCCGTGCCCGTCAGTTGCGGGATCGGAGGTGTAGTTGACGATGAGCTGGTCCTCTATGGCGGTCCAGAGATCTGGGTGAGTGTTCTTCTTGATCTCGATGGGGATGTTGAAGCCTTTGACCCCGACTCGGATGTCGGTTCGACGGTCGGCGGCGTACTGTCCCTCCGGCTGGGCGTCGACGCCTTCGGGCAACTGGCTTCGCAACATCGTCAACAGAGCGTCGCGGCAGCTGTCTTCGTGCTTGGGTTGTTCAGGGGGAGCCTTCTGGTCATCGGCCCAGAACTGCCGCCAGGGATCGGAGTTGTCACCGCTGATGTGCGTGTTCAAGTCGCGCAGGTGATCGCACAACAACACACGAAGATCTGCAGCATTGTATGGTGGTCCGTTGTCCAGCAGAGAGATGACATCGGCGACGTCCATCGGAGAATATGAGGTGTCGCTTTGCAGTCGCCGTTGTCGGTTGCGCGCGAATTCCAGGCAGCTGTGCCAGGCACTCAGCCTCTCGTCGGCGATAAGAGCGTCAAGAGCGTCAGCCGCTTGTGGGGTTGGCTGTCCAGCGAGATCATTGATCCACTGAGAGACCAGATCCGACATCTCCTCGGCCGGTCCGTAAGAAACGATCTCACCGCTCTTCAAGTCACGTTGTGGGAAGTTGCGGCCGATGACGTCTACGAGCGTTCGGAGCACTGCGCAAGGTTTGTCGCCGAGCAAACGATCAACGAACTTTGCGGCGTTCTCGAAACCACGAGGAAGGAACTCAGCCAGTTGCCGAGCACGCTTGGAGTTCGAACCGATGAAGTCGTCGAGCAGCCTCAACGCCTCACCTCCGTTCATGACCGCGTCGAGGGTCATCCACCGGACGCGCTGCGCGTCGGTCATGCTCTTCGCCGCGAGCTTCTTGGCGACCAACGCCTTGAGCGCCGTCGCGTCTGGATGCTTCGAGACTAGATGCACGAGCCTGTCCATGATCTGCAGTTGGGCGAGAGGCAGTCGAACGGAGATCGATTTGAGCAATCGCAGTCGAAAGTCGCGCAGGTCCTCTCCGAGACCGTCGACGTTGTCCAGCCAATTCAGCATCCACATGTGCGTTTCGCCGTTCGCAATGGCTGCGACCGAGCACCTGTGCAGTACGTCAAGCACCAGCGGCGGGTCCTCGTGCAGCCACTTCACAGGCCACGACGGTTGGTGTTGTTGATTCAACAACACCGTAGCGTAGATCGCAACGGCGCTGCGCCGTAGGTCATCCGGCGGGTGCCACGAATCAAGGGTTCCCTCAGTTTCACGAATGTCTAGACCGGCTAGCACCGGGTAGGCGAGCCAGTCGTATTTGGACTTGCTGGACAACTCGGCCGTACGTTCAGCGGACGGGACATCGGCGCGGACTGGCGCATTCCGCAATGCGTCTACGACGGCGTCAAGCAGCTCAGCGTCGTCGCCAATCAACTCAGCGACCCTCTCAACAGGTGTTGCGTCAATCGGCGTCTCTCGTAAGCGCCCAAAGTAGGCCGACGCCAGAGTGTGCAGGTTCTGCGCCGAGAAGCGGTTGGCTGCGAGTTCATCGTGGGACTGTCTTAGAAGATCACGCCACCCGGTTTGCCGCTCTTGCTTTTCTCGCCCGCGTTCAGCCCTGATCTCGTCGATCTCTCGCTGATATCGGAGTTCCTCTTCTTGGAACTCGAGTTGAACAGCAGAAGGCGCAAGCCACTCGTCTAAGCGGCTTAGCAGCTGCGGATCGGTCGCCAGCGCTGACCTCAGCTGCTGGATCGAAACCTCTCTGTTCATGATCCATGGAATCCGCAGCGGCGCGGTCACGAACTCCCAAGCACTCTTCGGGTCTGTCACAGTCCTCGCCAAAGCGTTTTGAGCGCACCACTCAGCGAAGTCCGCTGGGAGTGGTGCGAACAGTAGTATTTCAACCGCGAAGCGCTCCGAGGAATCCAGATCACCACGAGCGCCCAGGATGATGTGATGTGCCAGAAGCTCCAGATGGGCGTCAGGGTTGTCGCCGAGCCACTGCTGCATCGATTGCTTATTCTGTTGACTCTGGTAACCGAAATTCCGCAGGTCTCCTGTGACGGAGCACAACCAGCGATAGAGGTCTGCAACAGGCAAGAGACTCTCAGACTCTGAAGTAAGACGCTCCAACATTCTCCAGGGGACATCGTCAAGGGATCTTGGTCCTGAATCCGCTGGATCACGACTGGACTCCCGCGCGAATGCGTCGAGCAACTCGCGAAGCTCATCGACGTCGCTGCCCTCAGCCAGCACATCGTTCCAAAATCTCCAGTAGCGACCTCCTATCGGTATACCGGGTCCCTCGAAGGAGTATTGCCAAACATTCCTTGGCGAAACCACCTTCGGGTACAGCAGCCGCAAAAGGGTTCCGGTCAGTTCTCTATCGGAGTCGTCGGCATCCAGGCTGCCAACGGAATCCAGCACCTCAAGGAGGGTCTGTTCGGCCTTCTCATCAGTAGGAGCAATGCGATTGAAGGCATCTATCGCGGCACGTCTGACTTCTGGGTCAAGAGCCGTATCAAACATGAGCGACTCGACCTTTGGAAGCAAGCACCGCAACTCCTCAAGCCAAATGGCTTCGGCCTCCGCCAACGAGCGCAATGCAAGCTCTGTGATATGACTTGCGTGATCGCCGGTAGCCGATTTGTCGAGCAATTCGGCGACCGACGAAGTCATGTCTGGTTTGCACAGGCCCCTGAAGCTCCACGCCACCGCGTCGCGGTAGCGGTGCTCAGTTGAATCAAACCAAGTTGAACCCCAGAAATCTCGTGGCTGCGTCTGATCGACGAGACAGTCCAGAAGCTTCCGGCGGTCTCCGACAGGCCATTCGGAGATGTCTCCGTACAGGGCCATCCCGACAGGGTCCGCTGCGATCAGCAGGCTGCGCGCGGATGCCGAAAGGGTGCCGAGCCACGCGACAAGCCCTCGCAGATCCGTCACGACTCTGCCGCCGACAGGGCTCAGCAAAGCTGCGCATATCCGCCCTGCCGATACGGTTCCGCTGTCAACAAGATCCGCCAAGTACCGAGCTCCCAGGTACTCGGCGACTTGCCGGTGGACGGGCGCGATGTGCTGCTCCGCGGCCCCTCTGAAGAGGTTCGTGCTGACAACCCCGTCGGACGTATCGTCAGCATCCGAAGTGATTTCATTTATACCGATGAAGTTGGGATCACCGGGAACGGACGAGAGTCGATAGCCGTCTTTGTTCGCTAGGAGTTGGATCGCACACAACCGCATGGCTGCCTCGAGCAACGCGTCGGGAGAACACGTCAGGGTTGAACGGGGATGATTCGGGTTGTGTTCAGTCACAAGTTCTCGGCACGCGAATTCAAAGACCTCCTGTCGTGACGATGGCAAGCCGTCGGCCCCTGACGCAGATTTGACGACCAGCCCGAGCAACTGTGGGTTGCCCAACATGAACTCCATGCCGCTTGCACGGATCTCACCGATGAACGCCGCCGGGTCTTCAACATCGTGTTTCGACTTCAAGTATTTGTGTACCGCAGATCGATCCAGAGGGTCCAGAATCAGTGACGCCACACTGTCGTTCGGCGACACGTCAGTGAGGGGCTTGCGGTCGACGGAGCCCAACCAGTCGGCCACTCGACACGAGATGCGAAAACTCGGGTTTCCGAGAGCATCGAGCCTCGACTGGATCTCGTCGAGTGCGGTTGTGTTGCGGTGGGTGTCGGATCGGGTCTCGTCAAGACCGTCGATGAAGAGCACCTTGTCTCTCCACTCCGGATGCGCGGCGATGTCGGCTTTTGCGAACCTGCGCGCCGAGATGAACTCAGCGGCATCGCCCAAAACCATGCGCTCCTGTTGGAACTCGGTCGTCTTGCCCGAGCCGGGCTCGCCGAGCAGAACGTAGGCGGGCACATCCCGAAATGCGCTCAGCGGTTGTGATCCCATGTAGCCGGTGCGCGTTGAGCCGTCTGTGGTGATCTCGGTGCAGGAGCGCGGAATCAGGGTGTGTGCGATCATGGCGATCTGAGCCAGTGGTCGGCGGGTTCGGAGAGGAACTCGTGCAACGGCACGCCCGTATCGCCGACGACGATGGAATCCGACGCAGAGAACCTGCGCTCGAATTCCATCATGCTCGAGTGTCGAGGGCGGCTGCGACCGGCTTTGACTTCGATGCCGACGAGGCGGGGACCTCGCTGCAGAACGAAGTCGACCTCTTGGCCGCCGTCTCGCCAGTATCTGACATTGGTCGCCGACGAGGCGGTGTTGACTAGGTGCGCGCCCACTGCACTCTCAACGATCCGTCCCCAGTGGTGGCGATCCTCTCTGGAGTCGTCGAAGTCGAGGCCGACGACGGCTGACATGAGAGCCGTGTTGAGAACATTCAGCTTCGGCGACGAGGAACGTTGCTGGAGGGGTGTGCCGGAATGCTTGAAGAGGCCGGTGAGCAGACCGGCAGCAGACAGGAATCTGAGGTAACGCGCGAGCGTCGACTCATGGCCCGCGTCTTCGAGTCGTCCGCGCATCTTCTTGTATGAGAGTTCTTGCCCCGAATACATGCAGCCCAGTTCAAGAAGTTGCCGCAACAGAGCGGGCTTGTCGACACGGGCCATCCCCAGGATGTCGCGTTCTAGGTGCGGCTCGATCAGCGCATCGGTGACGTAGGCCCGCCAGCGCTCAAAATTGCTTCGCATGCCGGCTGCGCCGGGGTAGCCGCCGTAGAAGACGAATTCATCGCAGTCGAATCCGAAAGCACCGCGCATCTCATCGAACGACCAGTGTGTGGCACGAATCCGCTCGAACCGGCCTGCGAGGCTCTCTGTGAGGTCAGCTTCGATTCGCATTGGGGCTGAGCCGAGAACAACGACATGCAGCGGACACCCTGACACCCGGTCGGCGTCCCAGAGTCCTTTGACCGTTTCGGACCACTGGGGGATCTTCTGTATTTCGTCAAGCACCAGCACGAATTTTGAACCGAATCTTGCAGCCTCTTCAGCACACTGCTGCCAGACCCCCACCAGCCATTCGGTGCCCCGCGGAGACGCCGCTGAGCGAACTTCGGCCACCGCCGGTCTGACTGGACCAGCCGGCTCGCGGGCGGGTGGCTGGTCCACGGCCTCGTAGCGGAACGGATACGGGACTTTGGCCAGGGCTTGGTGGACGATCGTTGTTTTGCCGCATTGCCGTGGGCCGAAGATCGCGATAATCCGCGAAACAGGTTCGTTCAACCGCTCAACCAGCGCGTCCACCTGTGATCGTTCGTAGCTCTGCATAACACCAGTTTAACAGGTTTATTATGTTCCTGCGCAAATTTGCGCAGGAACATAATTAGATAAGGTGTATGCCTTTTCGCTTTAAGGATGGCTTTGGCATGCCCGTACAGTAGGAAAAGGGTGTGACAATCTGGGCCCGATCTGGTTTTCCTCCCATTTCGCGGTCGTGGTGTGCCGCACTCCAGTGGAGCGCAATGGGGCATTGTCGCCGTCTGGGATTAGCGTTGTAGAAGTGGGATCAGAAGCGGCTGATAGGACTTCAGTGAGCAGCAGCGAGCTAGTGCGGGACCGCGCCCGCACCGAGCGTTGGTTCATACGCCGCGGGCTGCCGCATCTGATCGATCACTACTCGGTTCGTGAAGACGTGCTGACGCGGATGTTCCCCTTCCTCGCCCTTGTGGTGTTCCTGGAACTCTTCCTGGCCTTCGGCGACCGCTGGTCCGGCTGGGCGCAGGCAGGAGTGTTCGCCGGCTGCGTCGTGCTGGGAATCGGCGCGTTCGCGCTGATCAACCGGATCCGCGGGCGTCGGCTGGTGCAACTCCCAGACCGGGTGGGGACGCTGGAGATAGTCCTGTACCTCCTGCTGCCCGCAGTCCCCACTGCCGTCGGCTCGCAGAACGCGGTAGCGGAGAACGTGCTGGTCGTCGTGGCATTCAATGTGCTCGTCCTGCTGGTCGCCTCTGTGGTCACCTCATGGGGTCTGCTGCCCATGATCCGCTGGTCGGTCTGGCAGTTGAAGACGCAGATCGGCGATATCGCGAACCTGGCCATGAAGTCTCTGCCGATCCTGTTGGTCTTCTCGGCTTTCATCTTCTTGAACGCAGAGATGTGGCAGGTGGCCAATGACTTCACGCTGCCCTACTTCGCCGCTGTAGCGGCTCTGGTCGTGCTCATCGGCTCCGGCTTCGTGATGCTGTCGGTGCGGAGGCTCACCGTCGACTTGGCTCGCTTCGAGCGCTGGTCCGATGTGCGTGAGCGCAGCGTCGGCACACCGGTCCAGCATATGGCGCCCGACGATGAAGAGCCCGCCCCCGACGCGCCGAGGCTGGACCGCCGCGCCGAGTTCAACGTCGGGCTGCTGCTGTTCGCGTCCCAGGCGATTCAGATTCTGCTGGTGGCGTTGGTGATCACCGCCTTCTACGTGCTGTTCGGCCTGTTGACGGTTCGTGAGGAGACTCTGCTGCAGTGGACCACGGCGACTGAGCTGACGAGCAGTGTCGATTGGGCGTCTCGTTGGTCGATCTGGGGCGGTGAACTCATCTTCAGTCGCCAGTTGGTCCTGGTGTCGGCGTTCATCGGGTTGATGTCCGGTCTGCAGTTCGCGGTGCAGATCGTGACAGACACCGCCTATCGGGCCGAGTTCGCCGAGGAAATGACCAGCGAGATCCGCGAGGCTCTCGCGGTCCGGGCTGTGTACTACCGCCGGTTGGTCCTCGACGGTTCGGGTTAGGGCAGGGCCTCCACCGTCGACGTGTCCACCGTCGACGCGTCCACTGCCGGCGCGGCGCTGGACACGGCGTGTCGCCCGTCGTCCATGCGGGCCACGTCCTCAGTTCTGCCTCTGTCGGCAGACTGCACGGCGGCGGGGCGGACCGGTGCGAAACACGTAGTCGTCGATGCCCGTCGCGGCCCCGAGGAGCAGAGATGCCATGATGGCGAGACTCAGAAATGCAGGTTTCACGCTCAATCAATGCTATTGGTGATGTCGTGTACCGCGACCGTGATTCCTGTGTTGTGAGCGATGACGGCTGTTGAACCGCTGCTCGGGTCTGCTGAACGGCCCACCTCGGTGGCCACACCGCAGCTGGCCCGCTATGTCACCCCTCAGGGTCGCCCCGATCCCGATGCTTCGAAGGGCTGGCTGCGCCGCTTGTGGCCGGTTGTAGCGCCGATGAAGTGGGGTTTGGCGGTAGCTGTTGGCGGCACTGCTGCAGGGATGCTGGTTCGCACCGTCATCCCGGCGGTCCTGATGCTGGCGGTGGACAATGCGCTCGACGACCGCACGGCTGCGATCGGCCCTTATGCCTGGGGTCTGGCGGCCTTGACGATCATTGGCTTCGCAACCGGCTACGCGGCGCGGGTGCAGATGTTCAAGGTCGCGTTCCGGGTGGAGACCGCGCTGCGTCATGCCGTGTTCGACCACCTCTCACGGCTCTCGGCGTCCTTCTACGACACCAGCGAAACCGGCCAGCTTCTGGCCAGGGCCAACGGTGACATCCGTGCCGTGCAGATGTTCTTGAACTTCGGTCCGTTCATGGCCCTGTCGTTGGCCTTCCTCGTATTCGCCCTTGCGCTCATGCTCGCGGTGAGCGTGCCGTTGACCTTGGTGACCGTGCTGCCGGTCCCGGTGGTCGCCTACATCGGCCTGAAGAGCCGGCATCCCCAGCTTCCGGTGTGGTGGCTGGTCATGGCCCGCCAAGCTGATGTTGCCACGCTCACCGAGGAGAACATTGCCGGTGTGCGCGTGGTGAAGAGCTTCGCCGGTGAACGCCACGAGGTTCGCAGGATGGCAGGGGTTGCCGATCAGCTCCGCTGGGCGCAGGTGAAGGGCGCGGACGTGTCTGCACGCTACATTCCCGCGCTCGAGCATCTGCCCCGCCTCGGACTGGTGGTCGTGCTGCTCTACGGGGGTCTGCTGGCAGAACAAGAGCAGATCGGGATCGGCGCGCTGATCGCGTTCAGCTCATACGTGATGATTCTGCAGGTGCCCTTTCGGTTCATCGGCCACCTGATCCAGATGGGACAGCGAGCCAAAGCCTCAGCGTTGCGGGTGTATGAGATTTTCGACCAGCCGATTGATGTGGTCGAGTCGCCCGACGCGGTGGACGTCGACGGCGGTCCGGGACGGGTCGAGTTCCGGGATGTGCGTTTCGGATACGGCGCCGACCACGACGTGCTGCAGGATTTCAGCCTTGACGTCGCGCCGGGCGAAACAGTGGCGATCGTCGGGGAGACTGCTTCGGGCAAGTCCACAGTGGCACGGCTGCTGCCCCGCTTCTACGACGTGCGGGACGGCTCGGTGCAAATCGACGGGACTGATATCCGCCAGGCGACTCTCGACAGTCTCCGCCGGACAGTCGGGGTGGTGCTCGACGACCCGTTCCTGTTCTCGATGTCGGTTCGCGACAATATTGCTTTCGCCGACCCGACCGCTTCTGACGAGTCCGTGCGGGCGGCGGCCGCCGCGGCGCAGGCTCTGGAGTTCATCGAAGAACTCGAGCACGGATTCGATGAGGTGCTCGGCGAGCGCGGCTACACCCTGTCGGGGGGTCAGCGTCAGCGGATCTCGTTGGCGCGGGCATTGTTGCACGACCCGCAGATCCTGGTGCTCGACGACGCCACCAGCGCCATCGACGCCGGTGTTGAAGAACGGATCCACTCGGCGCTTCGTCATGCAATGGTCGACCGAACGGTGATTGTGATCGCCCACCGTCTGTCGACGATCGCGCTTGCGGACCGGGTGGTGCTGCTCGAACGCGGCCGGGTCGTGGCAAGCGGAACTCACGCGGATCTGCTAGTTGGCGAACCGAAGTACCGCGAGCTGCTCGAGCATTTTGGCGACCAATCGGGCGACGAGTCGGACAACCATGCGGGTGCCGGCAACGGCGCTGACCCCGGCGCGGGCAACGAGATCGGGTTCGAGCCATGAGCATGGCCGGATGGGGCGGAATCGCCGACACGGGGTTTTCGGGCGTGCCCCCGGAGGTTCAAGCCCAGGTTGAGGCGTACATGGACGAGGGGCCTCCAGAGGTGGCGGAGGTTCCTCCGCCGTTCAGCCACAGCGACTACGACCGCCGCGTGTTCTCGATGAGGCACTTTCTGCGGCCCTTCAGCGCGGCGCTGATCGGGGTGTTCTTGCTGGTCGCTCTAGAGGCCGTTCTCAGCCAGGCCGGACCGGTGCTTTTGCAGACAACCATCGACGACGGCGTCCTGGCCGGCGATCGCTCACTTGTCGTCACCATGGGTCTGATCTTCGGGTTGCTGGTTCCGGTGTCGATCGGGGTGGGGGTGCTCAAGACGATGGCGGCTGGTCGGGTGGGCGCCAAGATCATGGCGAAGCTGCGGGTGGCTCTGTTCTCCCATTTCCAGCGTCTCAGCGTCGAGTATTATGCCAACGAGCGTCCCGGGCGGCTGTTGAGCCGGATGACGAGTGATCTCGAACCGCTCCAGCAGCTGTTCCAGCAAGGGCTGGTTCAACTCGCAGTGCAGGCAGTGACGCTCGTTGCGATCACCATCGTGTTGTTCGTCCTCAATCCGCTGCTGGCGGTCATCACTTTGGCGGTAGTCGTTCCTGGCACCTTGTTGATGTCGCTGTGGTATCGCCATCAAGCGCAACTGGCCCAGATTCGGGTACGCGACACGATCGCCAACGTGCTCGCCCATCTGCAGGAGAGCCTTGCCGGGATCCGCATCGTGACTGCGCACAACCGCCGCGAAAGGGTTGTGATCGAGCACCAGAACGAGGCGGGAGAGTACCTCGACGCGAATGACCGCACAGCGTTTCTGAACGGCGTGTACGGACCTGGGGCTGAGGCGATGGGTCCCCTGTCGCAGATGATCCTGCTGGTGATCGGTGGAAAGTTGGTTCTCGACGGGCGGGTGACGATCGGGGAGTTGAGCGCCTTCCTGCTCTACGTGACGGCCTTTTTCGCTCCGATAACCGAACTTGTGGGCCTCTACAACGTGTATCAGCAGGGGCGCGCCTCGGTTGTGAAGCTGAGAGAGGTGTTCGCCACTGAGCCGAGCGTCGTCGAGTCGCCTGACGCCTATGAGTTGCCGACGGTGAAGGGGCACATCCGGCTCGATGGCGTGACCTTCGGCTACGACGATGACGACCCGGTGGTGACCGGTGTGAATCTGGAGTTCCTGCCGGGGGAGACGATCGCGGTCGTCGGCCCGACCGGTGCGGGCAAATCGACGATTGCCAAACTGCTGAACCGGTTCTACGATCCGCGGGTCGGGACTGTCACCATTGACGGCCACGACTTGACGCGGGTGACGATCGAGTCGCTGCGCTCTCAGATCGGTGTCGTCCCCCAGGAGCCGTTCCTGTTCGCGGGTTCGATTCGGGACAATCTGATGTTGGGTTGCCGGGGGGTCGACGACGAAGTCCTGATCGACGCCTGTCGACAAGTCGGACTCAGCCGTCTGCTTGAACGGCTCCCCGATGGCCTCGACACCCCCTGCCATGAGCGCGGCGTCTCCCTGTCGGCGGGTGAGCGGCAACTTCTGGCTCTTGCACGAGCCTTTTTGTCACAGCCCCGGGTTCTGGTTCTCGACGAGGCGACGTCATCGCTTGATTTGCGCACGGAGCAGGCGGTTGAGGCTGCGCTCGACGTGGTGCTGGCTGGTCGTACGGCGGTGATAATCGCTCACCGTCTGCAGACCACAATGCGCGCCGATCGCATAGTGGTGATCGCCGACGGTGGCGTCGCCGAGTCAGGCACCCGTGCGGAGCTGATCGCGGCAGGCGGGTATTTCGCCCAGATGTGGGCTGCCGGAGCCCCGGCAGTCCGGGGCTCCAACGGATCAGGCTCAAGTTAGAACTCCGGTGTGGGTTCCCACAACGGTTGAGAGATGGTACTATCTATCTATGAGTGGGACATATCCGGTTGTAGTGGGAGATAGAGGTCGGGTTGTTCTGCCCGCGAGTGTGCGTCGGCGTGCCGGGATGTCTGCGGGAACACCGCTTGTTCTTTTGGAGACTTCCGATGGGCTGGTGTTGTTGACTCGCAAGCAGTTGCAGTCTCGGGTCCGCAGCGAACTGGCGGGACTGGACTTGGTCGGCGATCTGATTGCTGAGCGACGCCGGGACGCTTCAGTTGAGGATGCTCTTTGAGCGTCGTGCTCGACGCTTCGGCGATTCTCGCCTTTGTTCAAGGTGAGGCTGGTGCCGGCGTGGTTGAGTCCGCGCTTGCCGATGATCCCAGATGCAGTGCGGTCAACTGGTCGGAGGTGGCACAGAAGGTTCTCGGAGCGGGTCGTGATTGGGACTTGGTCAGGGGCCTGCTCCTGAGCTGCGACATCGAAGTCGAACCCGTGAGTGCAGCCGACGCCGAATGGGCCGCCCGTCGCTGGAAACCCGGCGAGGGACTCTCCTTGGCCGACCGTCTGTGTCTCGCCCTTGCCGAACGCCTCGGCTGCGAGGTCCTGACCGCCGACCGTTCTTGGCATCCTTCCCCCCGCGTCACCCAGATCCGCTGACCCAGATCCGCTGACCCCGACTCAGAGGGGTTGATCAGTTGGCGGGGAGGTCTTTGAAGGGGGTGTCGGGGGGCGGGGCCGGTTCTTTGGGAAGGCCCAAGAAGCGCTCGCCGATGATGTTGCGCTGCACCTGGTCCGTTCCGCCGTAGATGGCGGGCGCCGGTGAATGCAGAGTCCTGCGTTGAACGTCGCCCTTGCCGGGACCCGCGTCGGCGTCGGCGCCCGCGAGCATGCCGGCCGCCCCGATCGACTGGTTGCCCACCTCGCGCCGCATCCGGGCGATTTCGCTCATGGCCAACTTGCCGAGGCTGCCGACGGCGGGGACCGCGCTATGGCGGGCTCGCAGGCCCAGCATGCGATTCACCTCTTCGCTGATGTACAAGCGCATCCGGGAGTCAAGGCGCTCAGCGGTGTCGAGCCCGAGTTCGGCCGAGATCTGGTGGTACCAAACAGCGGCAGGCAACCTCTTGGCTTTGTTGGGACCCGCGTTGCCAGACCCAAGACCGCGCGTCTTGAAGCGGTAGTAGGCGAAGCTGCCGGCGGGCTTGTCCAAGTCTGGCGAGTCGCGGCCCGCTTTGGCGAAAGGAAGCATCACCCCTGCTCCGGCGAGGCCGGCTCGCTCGTGCATGAGGGTGGTGTTGGCCACTCTCCAGCCATCGTCGACAGAACCGATCACAGCATCGTGGCCGACCACAGCATCGTCGATGAAAACCTCGTTGAAGAAGGCTTGACCGGTCATCTCAACCAGGGGGCGAACGTCGACTCCGGCTTGTCGCATGGGAAAGGCGAACCAGGTGATCCCGGAGTGCTTCGGTTTGTCCCGGTCGCTGCGGGCTATCAGCATTCCGTATTCGGTGCCCGCCGCGAGGCTGGTCCAGACTTTCTGCCCGCTGATCGTCCAGACGTCGCCGTCGCGCGCTGCCGAAGTCTGCAGCCCTGCCAGATCCGAGCCTGCGCCGGGCTCAGAGAAGAGCTGGCACCAAGACTCTTGCCCGGTGAGCATTGGTGGGATGTAGCGCTCGATCTGCTCGGGCGTGCCGTGCGCGGCGATGGTGGGGGCAGCCATCATCATGGAGATGCCGACCGCTGGACCGAGAGTGCCGGCGTCTCGCAGTCCGAGGCGCGACTCGTTCTCCTCTTGGCGTGAATAACCCCGCCCGAACGCCTCCACAGGAAGCGAGGGGAGGCAATAGCGGGCCTCAAAGAGGCACTCCCACCATTGTGCAACCGTCATCTCGGGATCCCAGTTCGTCTCGGCCCAAGAGCGTGCTTGGTCTCTGATCGTCGCCATGTTGAGAGTATACTTTCAGGCCGTCACGCCCCTTCCGCCCATTCCGGCTCCGCTTGCCTCGCCTCGCAACTTCAGCTCCTCGCAGCGGGGGCTGCTCCCGCCGGCCGCGATTTTCGCTAGCCGGGCCCGGCGTGGCCGGAGCCGCGCCGGGTTGTTGCCTGGCGTGAGTCCGGTGTTGTCGGACATCTAAGCTGTCTACGTGATCGCGGTTCGGATTCTCGCGGGGGTACTGGGGGGTCTGGTGGCCGTCGCCACGATGGGATCGGCGATACGAACCGTTGTGGTACCCCGAGGCGAACAGTCGTTTCTTGCCAATGCCACCGTGCTGACAATGCGCTTAGTCTTCAACCGCAGAGCGCGTCGACACAAGAACTGGCACAAAGCCGAAGCCGTCAAGGCCCGTTTCGCGCCGGTGACCCTGATGATGTTCCCCTTTGTCTGGGCGAGTGGCGTGATCATTGGCTGCTCCGGTGTGTTCTGGGCTCTGGGGGTTCGGCCTTATCAGGCTGCGCTTGTATTGTCCGGCTCGTCGCTCACCACGCTTGGTTTCCGCGACACGGAAGATTTCCCCACCCTGCTTGTGGAAATCGCCGAGGGGATCGTTGGCCTCGGCCTGGTCGCCCTGTTGATCAGTTTCCTGCCGACCATCTACGGGGCGTTCTCAAGCAGGGAGACCGCGGTTGCGAAATGGCATCTGCGTTCGACGGGAATCGACGGCGTCGCCAGCCCGGCTTCGATGCTGATGCGCCGGCATCGCCTTGGATCTCTCGACGACATGATGCACGCTTGGTACGAATGGGAAGACTGGTTCGTCGAAATCGAGGAGAGCCACACCAACTTCCCGATCTTGGTCTTCTTCCGATCACCGGTACCGGAGCGCTCCTGGATCACCAGCGCGGGGTTGGCTCTGGACTCAGCGGCGCTCTACTGCTCTGCGCTTGATCTTGGCGCCGACTATCGCGCCCAGTTGATGATTCGCACCGGGACCCTGTCGCTGCGACGGATATGCGACTATTTCGGGTTCGAATACGATCCCGACCCTTCTCCCGATGCCCCGATAGCCATCGATAAAGATGAGTTCGACCAGGTGTTCAGACTCTTCAAGACGCTTGGGATGCCGGTCGTAGACGATCCCGAACAGGCTTGGCGCGACTTCGCCGGCTGGAGGGTCAATTACGACCGTCCCCTGCTGTCGCTGGCCACCTGGGTAGAGGCACCGAGAGCGCCATGGTCCTCGGACCGGCAGGTAGCCATTCGTCGCCCGCGGATTTGGAATCGGCGCAGACGCGCATGAGATGAGCCACCGCAGCGTGCGTCTCAGTGTGCATTGCACAGCCCACACGGCCGATTGCCCGGGTAGAGTGCAAGCCGCATCTGGAGGAACCAAATGAACCAACTCAAGCGGCTTGTTGCAATTCTCGTGGCCGTTCTCTCGGTGGCCGCGCTCGTCTCAGGATGCGGCGACGATGACTCCGATGTCGGCACACCTGTCGAGGAATACACCAAGTACCTCGTCCAACAAGCCATCGACCGCTACGACGCCGAAGGCCGTGAAGCGGCGTTCGAATACTACAATTCAGCTGAGAGCCTGAACGGGTCCTGGTACGTGTTCATCATCGAAGGCGACTACCTCCTCGTGAATCCGAACAGGCCGGATCTGATCGGAACGTCCACCGCAGCGCGGTCAGACGTCAACGGCAAACCCTACGGCAAAGACATAGTCGCAGCAGACGAAGACGGGGTGTGGGTGGACTACTTCTTCACGCATCCAATCACCCGTGAACCCACCCAGAAGTTCTCCTGGGCGGTTCGGCATGACGGTTTGGTCTTCGCCTCAGGCTGGTTCGAGTAGGGGTATCGGGCACCAATCTGGCTCCCAGACAGCAAACTGGGAGGGTGAAGCGTCGCCTTGTCCGCGTCGCGCGCCGCTGGCGCGCCGTCATAGGCAGAGACGAACGCGCCTACCGCGACAGTTTCGTCGCCCTGGTGCTTTCCGCGATCACAAGCCTCGTTGCCGGTGTGACCCTGGCCACGACCACCGACACCCTCGAAGAACTGCCCGGTCTGCTGCTGTTGGTGCCGGCCGCGCTGGCAGTGAAAGGCAATGTGTTCGGCGCCTTGGGGAGCAGGCTCGGCACCAGTATTCATGCGGGCACGTTTCGGCTGAGCCCGCGCCTCGACTCAGCCGTCGGTCAGAACATCGCCGCGGCGATGCTCCTCAGCTTGGTGATATCGGTGGCGATCGCGGTGCTGGCCAAAGGCGTCGCGATCGTCTTTGCGGTGTCGCCGACGATGTCGCTGGCGGACTTCGTTGTCGTCTCGACACTGGGCGGCCTGCTTGCCTCCGTTTTCATGTTGGCGATCACACTGCTGTTGGCCAACGGCTCGGGGCGTTTCGGGTGGGACCTGGACAACGTGGTGTCGCCGTTGGCAACCGCGGCGAGCGACCTGATGAGCCTTCCGGCTCTGATCCTGGCCGCGCAACTCGCCGGCCTGGAAGTGTTCACACCGGTCACCGCTGCGGTGCTTGCGGTTGTGTCCGTCGGCGGTGTGGTGTGGGCGCTGCTTGCCAACCATCTATTGTTGCGCGCAATCGTGCGCGAGTCGATTCCGGTGCTGGCTCTGGCTGGGCTGCTTGACCTGATCGCAGGGACTACCATCGAGAAACGGCTTGACGACCTTCTCGAATATCCGGTTCTGCTGGTGTTGCTCCCTGGATTCCTTGGGACTGCCGGCGGGCTCGGCGGAGTGCTCTCGAGTCGTCTTTCGACCAAAGTCCATCTGGGTTTGCTGCGTCCGGGACCCGTGCCCCGGGGATCTGCCGGGGCCGACATCGCCATGATCTTCGGATTGTCGATCCCAGTGTTCGCGATCACCGGAGCTGTCGCCGAACTTGGTGGTGTCTTGGCGAACCAGGCCAGTCCCGGCCTGTTCGACCTGGTCGCGGTGGCCTTGGTGGGTGGCCTGTTGGCTACGGTCTGCGTTGTGATCGTTGCCTACTACGCAACGATCATCGCTGTCAGATTCGGGCTCGACCCCGATACCCACGGCATTCCAATGGTGACTTCATCACTGGATTTTGTAGGTGCTTTCACCCTGATCCTGGCCATCGTGGCCGTGGGAGTGGCTTGAGTCATGGGGCGCGCCTCTAGGGTATTGAACCATAGGGAGTAAGGAGACAATGGACGACAGGCCGCGCAACCTGCGGGAGATGCTCGCCACTGCCAAGGACAAGTCTGAGCTGATGGTCGATCTGGCGTACGCCGCGCTGTTCTTCGGCGACCCGGACATGGCTGAAGAAATCGCAGATCTGGAAGAAGAGATGAGCCATTTGGTCCACGACATGCGCGGCGTGTGCGTGATGGCTGTGCGGCGTCCGCGGGAGTCCGAGGGGATGTCATCGGTGCTGCAGGTGATTTCGGCGATCGAGCGCATCGCCAACGACGCAGTCGACATCGCCCGCATCGTCACCCACAAACTCGGGATCCCGGCTGAGTTGGTGGCCGACCTGTCGGCCGCGGAGGAAGTGAGCCACCGGGTGTCGGTCTCGCCTTTGTCGAAGCTCACTCACCGCCCCCTGCGCGACCATGAACTCCCGGTCCAGACCGGTATGCGGGTGATGGCGGTGCGCCGCCGGCATTGGATCACCGATGTGGACGGCGACACTGTGCTGATACCGGGCGATGTTCTGTTCCTTCGAGGGTCGCCCGACGGAATAGGGCCTTTGAGGGATTTGGCCGGCGCCGAACCATGGGAAGCTCCGCAGCTGCCTGAGGATCCGTTTGTGACCGACCTGGACCGAGCGGTCGATGTGCTGGTCGAGATGAAGAACCTCAGCGAGGTCGCGGTCGGCCTGGCTTACTCGGCCCTCGTCCTCGGCGACCTCGGGCTCGCGGCGGAAGTACGTCACATCGAAGACCGCCTCGATGAGATGAAGGACCGCCTCGAGCTCTGGGTGTTGCGGGCGGCGTCAGAGAAGGTCGACCCCTCACCGTTGCGAGGTCTTCTTCACCTGTCGCAGGCAGCCGAAGACATCGGTGACCAAGCCCAGGCGATGGTCTGGTTGATCGAGAAACAGGAGGACGTCCACCCGGTGTTGGAGTTGGCTCTCGGCGACAGTGATGAGGTGGTGATCCGGGTACCGGTTCGTGCGGCAAGCGAAGCAGACGGCCGCCTCCTCTCCGAACTGCGACTCAACATCGAGCCCGGTTTCACAGTCCTTGCCATACGGCGCGGCGAACAGTACGTGTATCGACCCCGCGGCCGCGCGCGGCTCGCTGCCGGCGACGAGTTGATCGCCAGCGGACCCGACGAGGGGCGAGAACTCCTCGCTTTGCGCTGCGGCTGGCTCCTGCTCGATCCCGACGGCGACGGAGAAATGGAACTCGAGCCGGTCTCGGGCTGATAGCGGGCCGCTAGATTTCACCGAATGCACAGTTCTTTTCGTCTGCTGTCGATCCACGCACACCCAGACGACGAAGCGTCCAAGGGCTCGGCCACGGTAGCCAAGTACAAGTCGATGGGAGTGCGAACGGTGCTCGTGTGCTGTACCGGGGGCGAAGAGGGCGAAATCCTCAATCCGGCCATGGACCGGCCCGAAGTACGGGACAACCTCGGCGAAGTGCGCCATGAAGAGCTGGCCAGAGCAGCGGAGATCATCGGCTACGACACAGTGCACATGCTCGGCTACCGCGATTCCGGCATGGCCGACACTGAGGCCAACTTGAATCCGGACTGCTTCGCGGCGGCGCCGTTCGACGAAGTGGTCGACCGCCTAGTGGCGCTGTTGCGGCAGGAGCGACCGCATGTAGTGGTCACATATCCCGATGAGCAGGGCGCCTACAACCACCCGGACCATGTGCGTGTACACGACATAACGCACCCGGCTGTCGAGTTGTGCCAGGACGCGGCGCATCGCCCCGAGCTCGGCACGCCCTGGTCGGTGCCGAAGGTCTATTACTCGAGTTGGTCGCGCGCCCGCATCGAAGCGAGGCATCGAGCGTTTCTGGATCTTGGCCTGGAGTCGCCCTACGACAAGCGCTGGTTCGATCGGCCCGATACAGACCACAACATCACCACGAAGGTTCCTGTCGACGGCTTTACAGAAGTGCGCCGTGAGGGGCTGCTTGCGCACGCCACACAGATCGATCCCGAGTCGCCGTTCTGGTTCGGCCTGCCCACCGAGATCGATCTCGCGCTGTATCCGGTAGACGACTATCGCTTGGCCCGCCCGAAGTGGAACGGTGACCAGCCCACGGAGACGGATCTCTTCGCGGGCATAGAGCCCTGATGCAGCTCTTCGACGAGGAATGGACAGCGGCGGCCAACGAAGCGCTGGCCGGGTTGCCAGAAGCTCCCGGAGTCGACGCAGTCATCGAATACACGATCAGCGGGCGGCCCATTGGCCGTGTGAGTCTGACGGTCACCCTCGTCGATGGGGTCTTCTCTGGAATCGCCTTGGGCAGGTGGGCCCGCAGCAAGTCCGAAGGCGCCGATATTGCGATATCGATGAACTATCCGGATGCGGTGGCGATCTTGTCGGGAGAGTCGACCAGCGACGCCGGTTACATGAGCGGAGCGGTGAAAGTCGAAGGCGACTATCCGCTCTGGCTCTTGGACCTGCGACCTGTTCGTCTAGCCGCGATTGACGCACTCGCCCCGTTGATGGCGCAAACCTCCAGCGAGTGAGCAGTCGCTACTGGCGTGAACGCTGCAACTCGCGCAATGCTGCGAAGCCGACGAGTTGAGCACCGCTTGCAGCAATCCGGGCCGGCAGAGAGCGATCAGTCAACACCGCGAGGTCGTTCATTCTCGCAGTTGCGGAAGGATCGATGGCACGGATTTCCTCTGCGGCGATCGCGGGTTCGAAAGCCACCACGGTAACCCCTGGCTCCAGGTTGTCGAGCACGGCCGAAAAATGAGCTTCTGCGCCGCCTCGAACCAGACGGAAGTGGTCCGGGGTGATGACCCCCTCTTCGCGGGCAAGGTCGCGGAACGGGAAACCGGCTGTGGTCTGTGCCGCGGGCCCTTCAAGACGCAGCGGGAGGTTTGCCTCGACCGCGATTTCCAGCAGAACGTCGAAGAACTCGGGCCGTTGTTGAAGGGCGTTCAGGTGGGTGCTCAGATGCGTTGCGTCGAGTCCCCAGAGTGTTGCCCGCTCAAGCTGGGCCCGGCACTCCCGGCGGACCTCGTCGGCGTCCGCGTGGTCCCAGAGATCGGCAACAGTGCGGGGAAAACCGCCGTCGCCGTCGAGCAGGCTCGGCGCGCTGGTCAAAGGACCCCAACGGAAACAATCGAGTTCTGCGTTGAGCGTCAGATGCACCCCGAAGTCTTCGCCTGGGGCAATGCGGTCAACCGCGTGGCGCGACCACGAGCCCGGCATCATGACGGTGCCGGTCGTCGCCGCTCCCTCACGCACCGCGCTCAGTCCGCCGGCTGTGGCCGCATGCGTTGAACCGAGTTGATCCGCGCTGACAATCAGCAACCGGCTGTCGGCTTCGTATCCGAGCGCTTCGACGAGTGACTCCACAGAGCTTCCTTCCACAGTGTGACGGTACTGTGCTATTCGAGCGGAACGTCGGGATTGCCGCAGACTCCCCAAAGGCCGAGCTTTGAAAGCACGGCCTCTTCGGCTGCGCGGTCGAGCAACTGTTCGTAGTGAGTGTTGGGTGGGTAGGAGAGGGTGTCTGCGTAGCCGCGCTCTACGAGGTCAAGGTTGACGAAGAGGTCGTCGCGGCTGCGGAACACGTAAGCCAGCAGCCGGTCGTACTGATCGCGGGCCTCTTCATCGAGGATCAGAGTGACGGCGCTGCCTTCGGGAATCAGAGACTTGAGATAGGCGCTCGCCTCCGCGCCATAGCACTGATTGGGCCGATTCCTGGCCACGGATTCGGGTGTGTCGATACCGATCAATCGCACGGTTTCACGCGAGCCTTCGATGTCGGCGACGACTGTGTCGCCGTCGATTATTTCGGAGATGGTCGCATTCGGCGCCAATCCCGCCGGCGAAGCCGGTGGAGCGCCGCTGCCTGCGGTTCTGACGTCATCGGTGCTCGCACAGCCCAGTGTCGCCGGGGACAGGACTGTCAACGACAGGACCGCAGGCACAGAAAATTTAACAATATTGAATTTGATAATATTTAAATATATAAAATAAAATTTCATCACAGCACAGTGTGCCCGGAGTGTGTGACACTTGTCCCGAACTGAGAGAATCAGCAGATGTCCACCACCCCCACGCAACGTTACGGAATGACCGTTCCGTTCGACGGAACACCCCTGCACCTCCAACAGTCGCGTTTTCAACGGCTCGAAGCGCTCGGCTATACCGATTTGTGGTCAGCAGAGGCCATGGGAGCCGACGGACTCACCCCCCTTGCCCTAGGAAGCGTCTGGACGCCCTCTATGAGGCTCGGCACAGCGATTCTCGGGGCGTACACCCGGGGTCCAGCCCTGATGGCACAGTCGATAGCGGGCATGGCATCGGCGGCGCCGGGGCGCTTCGTGGCGGGTATCGGCTCCTCTTCGGATGTCATCGTCGAGCGTTGGAACGGAATCCCCTTTGAAGCGCCTTACAAGCAGACTCGAGACATTGTGCGGTTTCTCAAAGCAGCCCTGTCGGGCGAGAAGGTCAGCGAGGAATACGACAGTTTCTCGATCAAAGGATTCCGCCTCGGTCTAGTTCCCGAACAACCCGTGCCGATCCTGGTGGCTGCGCTGCGTGAAGGCATGCTGCGCATGGCGGGGCGGGAAAGCGATGGCGCCATCATCAACTGGCTCTCAGCCGACAACGTCTCCACTGTGGCGGGGATTGTTCGCGCCGAGAATCCTGATGCGGAGATAGTCGCTCGGATCTTTGTAGCCCCCACGCCCGACCGGGAAGCGGCTCTGGCGACTGGCAAGTTCGCGGCTGCCGCATACCTGAATGTGCCTGTCTACAGGGCTTTCCATGAGTGGATGGGTCGTGGCGATGCGCTGGGAGAGCACTGGGAACAGTGGGCCGCGGGTGACCGCCGGGGCGCGTTGGACAAGATCCCGGACCACATCATCGACGAGTTGATCGTGCATGGCAGCCCTGACGAGTGCCGGGCCCATATTCAGCGTTACATCGACAATGGAGTCACATGTCCAGCGTTGGCACTCATGGCGTTCCCGGGCGTCGACATAGATGAAGCAATCGAAGGCCTCGCGCGTCGTTGACGCCGGGCGCGTTGCTTTTTGCCGGGCGCAGCCGGAGCCGCGTGGGCCGTGCGCGGCGCGGGCGGTCAGCTGAGCAGGGACGCTTGGAGTTTCTGCATTCCGTTCAGCCAACGCCGGCGGTCGCCGGCTCGACGCTGTTCGTAGAGTGCGACTTCAGGATGGGGGAGGATCAAGAAGTCGTCGTTGGCCAGACCGATCGCCACCGCTTCGGCGACCTGCGAGGGCTCGATCATGCCCATGGCCTTCACCACCTCTATGGCCAGTTCGCCCTCGGCTTCGGTCATGGGAGTGCGGACTCCCTGAGGACACAGGCACGAGACGCCGATACCGTGCTCCGCGTAGGTGATGGCGATCCACTCGGCGAGAGCGACGCAGCCATGTTTGGTGACGGCATATGGCGCAGTGCCCAGGTTGGTCAGCAGGCCGGCAGCCGATGCGGTGAGAAGCAGGTGCCCACCGCCCCGCTCGATCCAGCGGGGAACAAGATGACGCGCGGCGATGACATGGGCCATCACGTTTATGTTCCAGTTGGCGTTCCAGACGTCGTTCTCGAGTTCAACGCCTCCGTTGGCGCCGATACCGGCGTTTCCACACCAGAGGTCGATGCCTCCGGCTTCGGATTCAGTTCGTTCGATCAGATCAACGACCGCGGGCTCATCGGTGACGTCGAGCACTTCGCAACGAGCGTCGAGTTCTGCAGCCACGGCGGCCGCTCCGTCGCCATCCCGGTCGGCGATCACCAGAGTGCCCGCGCCGTCGGCAGCGAAGCGTCGAGCCATGGCCCGGCCGATCCCGCTAGCCGCTCCGGTAACTACGATTGTTGCTCCTAGTGTCTCCATGGCCGGATCGTAGATCGATATTCGTTGAACGCAACGCGCCCTCTGTCACATTGCGCGAGTATGGTTGCTGGCAACACGAGCCGATCCCGGGCCCGAGAGATATCGAGGGAGGTTATGGACAATGACTGAAGCCATTGATGGCGTGCAGGTCGAAGAGGCGCTGGGAATAATCGACCATGGTCTCGAAGACTTCATCAAACGCGAGCTGTTGACCAGCGCGGAAGTAGCCGACCTGCTCCTTGATCTTCGTTCGGTTCTCACCTTCGTGGCCGTGGAGCCGACAGAACCGGCGAGTTCCAACTAGTAGCGAGTTGCCGGCTGAACCGAGTTGTCGGCTGAACCAGTGCTGCTAGGGGAGAAGGCGTCGCGCGATCCTGCCGAAGGCCATGCCGACAACCAGGCCCCCCAGCACGTCTGATGCGTGATGGATGCGCACATGCAATCGGCTTGCGGCAACCACCGCGCCCAGTGAGTGCCACAGAGGGCCGCCGGTCCGGCGTGACAGCACTGCGGCGGCGACCATGGCAGCCGATGCGTGCCCACTCGGGAAACTGCTGGTTATCGGTTGACGCAGCTTGAGCGGCCGAGGCGACGGTTGCAGAGGCCGGCCGCGGCCGAAGATCGATTTGATCGGCCCGTTCAACAACGCCGACTCAACGCCCAGAGCGGCGCTCAGACCTATGGCGATCTTCGGATCGTCTTCGACGATCGCCTGCACAACGCCGAGGGCGTGCCAGAGCAGGGAGAAGTCCGCCGCTTCTGAAGCGGTGTAGAAGACCCGGTCGATGAGGGGCCTGTTGCGCCATTGTTCCCACCATTGGTCGACGATCTTGTCGAGTTGGCCGATGGCGTCGCTGAACTCGCTCGTCGGCTCGCTTGTCGGCTCGTTCATGGTGTGGAGCGTAGACGCCGTTGGTATGCGCCGGGGCCGGTGAACATCCCTCGTTCCCAGCGCCTCGGCGTGACGAGCAGGGCTCGGGGGTAGTCCTCGAACATCCAACGAGCGAAGTTGCGCCTGGTCCAGGCTGTCGTCCCAGTGAGCCTGAGCACTCCGCGAGTCACCCACGGACGAGCCAACAATGGGATCAAGGCTCGAGACATGCGGTCGTCGGCTGCGAGTTCTGAGCGCACGGCCTTTGCGTAGTGGGCTGTCGGGTTGTCGTGTGCCAACACCGCCTCTGCGGCCAGCCGACCGGTGAGAAGAGCCTGTCCGATGCCCTCCCCGGTCATCGGGTCTGTGACCGCGGCGGCGTCGCCGACGAACATCGTGCGTGGGCCGACGAGTGGGACACGGCCGATTCGAGCCGGGATCGGCCAGGCCTTGTGGGGGGCCTCCGCAACCGCTTCTGCGCCCAAGGCCTGTTGTATGTGGGGTCTGGCCAGAAGATCAGACCACAGTCGCTTCATGTCGCCGACCGCGTGCCGCCCTCCTCGGCGGATGCCGAAACCGACGTTCGCCCGACCTCGCCCAAGGGGGAACGACCAGGCGTAACCGGGCAGAAGGTCGGGTTCGAACCAGACGATCAGTTGCTGTTGTGCTTGGCCGGTGACGCTGCGGTAGTACTGGCGAAAAGCATGCCATTCACCCAGGTATTGGTCGATCCCCAGACCCAGCGACTTGCGAACCGGCGACCACATTCCGTCAGCGGCGATCAGATTCGAGGCCCGAATGCGGTGCCCGCCCTTGCCGCCTGTGAGCACGTCGATGGTGTTGCCCGAGACTTCGGTGCCGGTCACCGTGCATTCCGGCTCGACACGAGCACCGGCGGAGCGTGCCAGTTCCAGCACTGCGGCATCCAGATCGATGCGCGGTACCACCGCTGCGTGACAGCCCGGTCCGTCGGGCAGGGGATAACGCTGTTCGGTTCCCGAAGGCGACCGCACAGCGACGTCGCGAACGACGTTCCAAGATTCGATATTGCCCGGATCAAGGCCCAAGAACTCGAATTCGCGGAGCGCGAGGGCAGTAAGGCCGTCTCCGCAGCACTTGTCCCGTGGAAACGCTGCTTTGTCGACGACAAGGACGTCTCGGCCCGCCCGTGCCAAGACGATCGCAGCTGCCGAACCGGCCGGACCCCCGCCGACGACAACGGTCTCGGCTCTCACGATGACCCGCCCTGCTCAGCCCCGGCGGACGTAGAGGCGCCCTGCTCGGGGCCAGCCTGTTCAGAGGCGCCCTGGTCGGCATTGTCATCGTTGGATTCGCCTTGGCCTCTCTGGTCCCGGTCGGTTCCCCCGCTGTCGTGGTCCGGTCCGTCGCCGTCGTCGACGCCGTCTTCGAGGTCGTGGGGTCCGTCGCCGTCTTCGCCGTCGGGGACCGTGCTGGTTGTCGAAACGCTCGGCGTGCCGTCACACAGGATTCCCTCCGGGTGGTAACGGGCGAAAACCATGTCCACCTCCCGGCGTCCGTCCTCCACGTAAGTCCGGGTTCGCTCGGTGTACACGTTGGTGCAGGCCAGCCCATGGGGAACGGTCGTCTGGCCTGTCTGCTCTGCAAAGACGGTCCGAGTCGAATAGAGCCGCACCGTGATCGAATCTTGCGTCACCGTCGGCCAGATCAGCACCCCGTAGGGCGTGTTGTTGACTAACTGCAGGTCTGGGGCGGGATGCGACACGGTCGCCTCGCGGCCATAGGGATAGCGATCGAGATAGATCGAATGGCTCTGGTACACGCCGAAGTCGAGACCGGCGAAGAAAGCAGCGTTGAACAGGGTTGTCGCATACTGCGAGATGCCTCCTCCGACTGAATCGACGAAGACCCCCTCGTAGATCATCCCCGCGGGCACAAAGCCCCCTTCGGCCGTTCGGGGACCGACATACCCGTTGACCGAGAACGTCTCACCGGGTTCGATCACCGCTCCTCGGGTCAATTCGGCGATGCGGAAGATGTTGATCACACGCGGCTGCCCCGGCGCGAAGTCGGTCGTGAACTGGCCGACCACCTCGCGTACGCCCAACGACTCGGCCCAGGCGACGCCCTTGGCATCGGGGTCTTCAGTGGGCCGGACCTTGACGCGGCTCTCTCCCGCGGTCAGAGCCTCGAGAATCCGCTCGCCGGTGTCTTCGGTGCAGCAGACGCTTCCGGGAGAACCGCCGACGATATGGATATTCTCGGCGTAATCGACAAAGAACGTCGTCTCCTGTCCGGGATCGCCGAGGCCGACGAACAGGGCGGCCAAGGTTTCCACGACAGTGTCATTGTCCAGCGAGATCTCCCCGGCGGGACTGAACTCGACCCACTGACGCAAGGTTTGCGCAGGGATCGAGTGGTACTCCGAGAAACCCAACAACGCCACCTCGATGCCGTCTTGGGTCAGTTCGTTGGCTCGGCGCGCGAGTTCCGTGCCGCCGACGTCTATGGCCTCGCTTCCGAGGGTGGGCAACTCGATGGGATTCTCGCCGCCGGCGGTGACTGCGATCAGCAGCTGTCGTTCAAGCTCGGCGATGTCGATGATCGGGATCTTGGCGGTGTCGGCCGAGACGAAGACCCCGTCGGCCAATGCCACGCCGAGGCCGCCGGGATCGACGAGAAGAACCGCATCGGCCCCCTCGCCTAGCAGTCCGACCAGAGCGCTCCGATCCAGAAAATAGTGGGGAGTGACCCTGCGGTTGGCGACTGGCGAGAACAGCCACCGGAACGGTTGCGTTGCGCCGCCGCTCTCGGCGGCTTCATCGAGGGTCGCTTCGATATCGATGCCGATGCCCAACTCCGCAGCGGACACAGTCACAGAAGCTTGGTCCCAAACCAGGGTCAGGGGTTTGTCGAGGGAGGGGTGCGAAGCGAGTCGCAGCGCCGCTTCTTCACGGCTCATCGACCCGACAGCGACTTCGTCGACTTCCACCCCTCTCGGGATGTCCTCGCCGTTGACAACGTCGTCGATGATCCAGGCGATCACAATCAAGATGACAGTCGCGGCTATCACCGAGAGGGTCGCTCGCACGGTGCCCAATCGTATAGGTCGCGACCGTTCAAAAGAGGCTCAAAAGAGGCCGAAAAGAGGTCAAAAGAGTCTCGGGTTGGGGGATTCGATGCCGCGTAATTCGTCGTAGTCGACTTCAACGCACTCGATCTCGCGATCCTCGGCCAATACCTTCGCCTGCGGCTTGATTTCCTGGGCGACGAACACGCCCCGAACCGGACTCAGCGCCGGGTCGCGGTTCAAGAACTCCAGGTATCGACTGAGCTGCTCGACTCCGTCGATCTCCCCTCGGCGTTTCACCTCGATAGCCACCGCCGCGCCGTCGGAGTCGCGGCACATCAGGTCTACCGGGCCGATACTGGTCGGGAACTCACGGCGCACCAGTCTCAGGCCTTCGGTTATCGACGTGGGATCGTCGGCAAGAAGCTCCTGCAGGTGCGCCTCGACGCCGTCTTTCTGCAGTCCGGGATCTCGCCCCATCTCAAATGACGAGTCGCTCATCACCTCGTGGAGGGTGATCGTCAGGACTTCACCCTTCGGGTTGGCGACCGTCCATGTGCCGTCTTCGAGATTCTCCGAGAGCCGGTTGGGGGGATTCATCCAGTTGAGCGGCTTGTAGGCGCCGCCGTCTGCGTGAATCGCCACGCTGCCGTCGGCCTTGACCATCAACAAGCGCATCGCCTCGGGCAGGTGGGCTTGCAGCCGCCCGTTGTAGTCGACCGTGCAGCGAGCCACCACAAGACGCATCTCGCAATGCTATCTAGCAGAAATCCGAGCCCGTTTTGGCTGTGTCGCCACTGCGCGGCGCGGCATAGTCTGCTTGTCCCAGGTGTTCGACCGCCTGTGCGAGAGCGAAAGCGTCGGTCTCGTTACGCCTGGATTGGTCGATCTGCTCGCTGGCGGAGAGTCGCAGACCGTTGAGTTCAAGTCCACGGCACGCGTCAACCTGCACACTGGCGCAAGAGACAAAAGAATGGAGCATGTCATATCCAAGTCTGTGTGCGGGTTCCTCAATGCCGAGGGCGGCAAGTTGCTGATCGGGGTTGATGACCAGGGAACGCTTCTGGGCCTCGATACGGATATGCGGACGCTTGGCAAAAAAGGCAATCGCGACGGGTTTGAGCTGGCTCTTCGCCAGAGCCTCGATCATTCATTGTCAGCACTCACGGCGAGCACTGTGCGGATCGAATTCGAGTCTTGTGAAGGCGCCGATGTGTGTGTGGTCACCGTCGCTGCCTCGGGAAAGCCGGTGTTCGCCAGGTCGCTCGAAGGTGCCGGCGAACCGTCGGAGTTCTGGGTGCGGATGGGCAACGCCACGAAACAGATTCATGGCGCAGACATGCTGGAGTACCAATCCGAGCACTGGGGTTAGATGTCAATTTGCTCGTGAGACTTCAAGTCATCGCTCGTGTTGATCACTCGTTACGCTCGGCACAGTCGACGCGTTCACCCTGACCGTGTCGGGCACGAGAGGCAGGGGTCCCAAGGGTCGGGTTCTCCCTCGGCGTCCGGGTAGACGAAACGGATCAGGCCCACGGCCAGTACCAGACCGATCAGTTGCATGACGATGAACATGGGCGCAGAAGACGGCTCGATCCCCGCGAACGTGTCTGAGAACATGCGCCCGATCGTCACGGCCGGGTTGGCGAAGCTGGTGGAGGACGTGAAGTAGTAGGCCCCGCCGATGTAGGCGGCTACCGAGCCGGCAATCAGTCGGTGCCGACCCGTGCGGACCAGCGAGAAGATGAGCGCCACCAGGCCGACGGTCGCGACCACTTCACCGAGCCACAGGTGACCCGCTGAGCGTGTTTTTGTGGACCAATTCACTGCGTCCAAGTCGAACATCAGGTTGGCCACCACAGTGCCTGCCACCGCACCGGTGATCTGGGCACAGACATAGGCGAGGACGCGACCTCGCGGGAAACTGCCGAGCGCCCAGTCGGCCAGGGTCACCGCCGGGTTGAAGTGGGCGCCTGAGAGCGGACCGAACATGACGATGACGGCCAACAGCACGCCGGCGGTCGCGGCCGCGTTCTGGAGGAGTTGCAGGCCCACATCATTGGGTGAGAGGCGTTCGGCCATGATGCCCGAGCCCACCACGCCGATCAGCAGGAAAGCCGTTCCAGTGGCCTCTGCTGCCAGTTTGCGGTTCAACATGTGTGTTGGGATGTCTGTTGGGAGGCGAAGCTCGCCAGGCTTTTGAGCGTTGCTTCCGCCAACTCCCGACGACAGACCAGCAGATCCGGGAGATATGGATCGGCTTGGTTGTAGAGCAGTTCGGAGCCGTCGATGCGGCTTGCGTGGCAGCCCGCCGCGGCGGCTACGGCCACCGGCGCGCATGAGTCCCACTCGTATTGCCCCCCGCTGTGGGCGTAGATCTCGCACTCGCCGCGAACCACCGCCATCGCTTTGGCGCCTGCCGAACCCATCTCCACCAGATCAGCGCCGAGCTCTTCGGCAACATGGAGCGCCGCAGCCGGGGGTCTGGTTCGGGAGACGGTCAACCGCGCCGGTTGAGGTCCGATGGGGGGAGGAGACGGGGGATCAGCGGTGCTCAGGAGCAGACCGAGCCCGGGAAGTGCCACGGCGCCGGCGATTGGACGGCTGCCGGCCACCAGCGCTACATGGACCGCCCAGTCAGTGCGGGGAACCTCTGAGAACTCGCGGGTGCCGTCGAGCGGATCGATGATCCAAATGCGCTCAGCGTCGAGACGAGTGAGATCGTCCTTGCCTTCCTCAGACAGAATCGCGTCGTTCGGCCGCGCCGCTTGCAGGCGATTCATGAGAAGCTCGTGGGCCTGCCGGTCGCCTTGCGCCTTCAGCACCGCCAAGGGTACGTCTTGGGCGTGCAGGCGAGCCCGCAGTGCCACTAGAAGTCGTCCTGCTTCGTCCGCCAATTGAGCCGCGAGACGATGGTCTTCGATCGACGCGTTGACCGGTGGTGCAGTGATGGCTCCGATTCCAGCAGTCGCAACGGCGTTGCACAAGTCCAAGACGTCGTCTGCCGAACCTGCCGAACCTGCTGAACGACTCCGGCAAGAGGTTGTGGCATTGAGCCAGACCCGAGTGGCAGATCCAAGTGGGGTCCGGCTGCCTGCAGCTTGCTCAGCAACCGGTGAGAGCGTCGAGTGCTCGACAGATCTCCGTGCGGCGGGCGCCAAGCGAGCCGATTCGATCAGTCAGGAACGACCTGCGGATGGGCTGAAGGTTGTCGAATGTCGCGGCGCAGGGTTCCGGCATGCCATCGTCGGCGCCCAGCATAATCTCTGTGGGAATCTTGCGGACCGTGCGGGTGACTGGGGCGACTATGATCCAGCGAAGCGCGGGAACTGCCTCGCTCCTGGTGACCACGAGAACGGGACGACGCTTGTCAGAGGCCTCGGCCCACCAGATTTCACCTTGGGTGGGTATCACCAGGACTCTTCGGCGATCATGGCGACGGTGGCTTCGTCGGCCCAGCCGACCTCTTCGGGAGTCTGAGGGTGGCGTTGGTAGCCGCGCACGATCGCCTCGGCGGTTCGGCGTCGCTGGTGCTGGTCGATCAGGAGTCGCAGGCTTTGACGCACAGCATCGGAGCGAGACTTTGCTGCCCCCTCTGCTACAAGTTCATCGACCCGCTCAGCGAGTTCGTCGTTGATTCTTGTGACGAGTTGGGCCATATGTTCAGCATAGCATTCTGCAATGCATCACGCTGGGCGGGCATGAGTTGATGGGGACTGCGGGTTCGTGTCGGGTTGAATGGGCCGTATTGTTGGCAGCGATGTCCTTCGACCTCACACATTTGCGCCAGCTCGAAGCGGAATCGATCCACATCTTCCGCGAGGTGGCCGCTGAGTTCGAGAACCCCTGCCTGTTGTTCTCCGGCGGCAAGGACAGCATCGTCATGCTGCACATTGCCCAGAAGGCCTTCTGGCCTGCAAGGTTGCCGTTTGCGGTGATGCATGTCGACACGGGCCACAACTTCCCGGAGGTGCTCGAGTTCCGGGATCGTCGGGTTGCCGAACTCGGAGCGCGGCTGGTGGTCGCCTGTGTGCAGGAGGCGATCGACTCCGGAATGGCCACCGAGGAGACGGGTCCCCGAGCTAGCCGCAATCGGCTGCAGACAGCGGTGCTGCTGGATGCGATCGAACGGCACCGTTTCGATGCTCTGTTCGGTGGCGCCCGCAGAGACGAGGAGAAGGCGCGGGCCAAAGAGCGGGTGTTCTCCTTCCGTGACGAGTTCGGCCAGTGGGACCCGAAGAGCCAGCGCCCGGAACTCTGGAACCTCTACAACGGCCGGATCCTGATGGGTGAGCACATCCGGGTGTTCCCGATCAGCAACTACACCGAACTCGACGTCTGGCAGTACATCAAGGATGAGCAGATCGAGATCCCGTCGGTGTACTTCGCACACCGGCGCGAGGTGTTCGAACGCGATTCGATGTTGCTGGCGACCGGCCCCTGCATCGCCCTCATGGACGGAGAGGAGCCTTTCGTCGAGAGAGTCAGGTACCGCACGGTCGGTGACATGAGCTGCACCGGTGCGGTGGAATCCAGTGCCGACACCATCGACAAGATCATCGAAGAGGTTGCGGCGACCCGTATCACCGAACGAGGCGCCACACGTGCCGACGACAAGGTGTCTGAAGCGGCTATGGAAGACCGCAAAAAAGAGGGCTACTTCTGATGGAGATGCTCCGCTTCGCCACGGCCGGCTCGGTGGATGACGGAAAGTCCACGCTCATCGGACGCCTGCTGTACGACACCAAGACGATCTTCGAGGATCAGTTCGAGGCTGTAGAGAAGGCCTCGGTTCAGATGGGCGCCGAGTACACGAACTTGGCGCTGCTCACCGACGGCCTCCGCGCTGAGCGCGAGCAGGGCATCACCATCGATGTGGCCTACCGCTACTTCGCCACGCCGCGGCGCAAGTTCATCATCGCCGACACTCCGGGCCATATTCAATACACCCGCAACATGGTGACGGGCGCCTCCACTGCTGATCTGGCAATCGTGTTGATCGACGCCCGCAAAGGCGTGCTCGAGCAATCGAAGCGCCATGCCTTCCTGGCTTCGCTGCTGCGGATCCCGCATCTGGTCCTGGCAGTCAACAAAATGGACCTCGTCGACTACGACCAGGAGCGTTTCGAGGAGGTCAGGAATGAATTCCGGGACTTCGCGGCCAAGCTCAACATTGCGGATCTGGCGTTCATCCCCGTTTCGGCGCTGCACGGCGACAACATCGTCGACCGTTCCGCCAGCATGGCCTGGTACCAGGGGCCGTCGCTGCTGCACCACCTCGAAGAGGTTCATATTGCCTCTGACCGGAACCTGATCGACGCCCGCTTCCCGGTCCAGTATGTGATCCGCCCGCAGTCAGGTGAGTACCACGACTACCGCGGCTACGCGGGAACTGTCGCAGGCGGTGTTTTTCGCACTGGTGACGAGGTGACGGTGCTGCCGTCGGGCTTCAGCTCGACTGTCAAGAGCATTGAAACGTTCGATGGCCGAGTCGACGAGGCGTTCTCGCCGATGGCGGTCGCGATTCGCATCAACGACGAGATCGACATCTCGCGTGGCGACATGATCGTGCGGCCGAACAACCAGCCGACCGTCGCACAAGACATCGATGCGATGGTTTGCTGGATGAACGAGCGCATCTCTTTGCGTCCGGGCAGCAAGCTTGTGATCAAACACACCACCCGCTCCACCAAGGTCATAGTCAGAGACCTCAGCTACCTGCTTGACATAAACACCCTGCACCGCGACGAAGGCGCCGCTCAGTTGTCGCTCAACGAGATCGGGCGGGTGCAGCTTCGCAGCCAGGCGCCGCTGTTCTTCGACGAGTACCGGCGGAACCGTCAGACCGGCAGCTTCGTGTTGATCGACGAGGCCACCAACGTGACCGCGGGGGCGGGGATGATCCTGGGTCCGGCGTCGTGAGGGCGGCGCAGCCGTGAGCGATCCTCCACCCGGCAGCGCGGACATCGTCTGGCATCAAGGCCACCTCTCGCGGTCGCAGCGCTGGGAGGCCCTGGGCCAACGCGGGGCGACCGTGTGGTTCACCGGTCTGTCGGGTTCGGGGAAGTCCAGCGTCGCCGTTGCGGTGGAAGAAGGCCTCGTCGAGTCGGGACGGCTCGCCTATGTCCTGGACGGTGACAACATTCGCCACGGCCTGAACCGCGATCTCGGCTTCGGGGCATCAGACCGCGACGAGAACGTCCGCCGCGTGGCTGAAGTCGGTCGTCTGCTGGCAGACGCGGGAGCGGTTTCGCTGATCCCTCTGGTGTCGCCCTATCGAGCGGCCCGAGCCAATGCTCGGGCGCTGCATGAAGCAGCGCAGATCCCGTTCATCGAGGTGTTCGTGGACACGCCGTTGGCGGTCTGCGAGCAGCGCGACTCCAAGGGCTTGTACGCCAAGGCCCGTGCGGGCGAGCTGAGCGGCTTCACCGGCATAGACGATCCCTACGAAGCGCCGCGCAGTCCCGAACTGCGCCTTGTCCCGGCCGACGGAGACGCCCGAGCCATGGCCGGGTTGGTGCTGGCGCTGCTCGACCGCGAGGCAGAACAGCTGGACTCAGCGTGACGGGAGAGAATGCTGGGAGAGAAATGCTGAGAGACAATGTGCGCCAAGAGAGATGCCAAGAGAGAATGGACCCTGTCAATGACTGTTGAAATGGTGCCCTACGACGAGTTCTCAATGTTCCACGAGAACGCCTCTGAGTACGGGTTGCCCTACGACGGCCCGCCGGCTGTGCGGCGGGAGCGAGTTGAGCTGGACGACGGCCGCCACATCAGCGCGCTCATTTGGGGCGAAGGCCCGCCTGAGCTCGTCTTGTTGCACGGCGGCGCGCAGAATGCCCACACTTGGGACACGGTCGCCTTGGCGCTGGACCGCCCGCTTGTTTGCCTTGACCTGCCCGGTCATGGACATTCGGGTCCTGCCAAAGCAGGCAGTGCTGACGTGCTCGGCAACGCCGCCGATGTCGCGGCGGCTGTGCGGGCTCTCGGGGCGCAAGCCAGTGCCGTGGTCGGCATGTCGCTGGGGGGCATGACCTTGTTGGCCTTGGCCGCCCACGCGCCCGAGTTGGTGCGCAATGCCGTGCTGGTCGATGTGACGCCGGGCGTGGATGAGAAGAAGAGCAGCAACATTGCGGCGTTCATCAACGGACCGGAGAGCTTCGACAGCTTTGACGACCTGCTGGCCCGGACCATCGAGTTCAACCCGACCCGGACAGTGGAGTCGTTGCGCCGCGGCATCCTCCACAACGCCGAGCAGCGACCCGACGGTTCGTGGGTGTGGCGTTATGCGCGTTTTCGCGTGAGCGAAACAAGGGGCGACGGTCGCGTGAGCGAAACAAGGGGCGACGGTCGGGCCGGCGAAACAAGCGGCGCCGACGGTTTCCCACGATTCGGAGGCCTTTGGGACGCCGTGTCGGATTTGACGGTTCCGTTGATGCTTGTCCGTGGAATGCGTGAACAGTCTGTTGTGGACGACGCGGATGAGGCTGAGCTGATTCGCCGCTGCCCATCCGCCCGTGTCGAACATGTGGAGAACGCCGGGCACAGCGTTCAGGGCGACACGCCAGTAGAGCTGGCCGCGTTGATCGAGGACTTCGTATTCGAAAGCTGAGCCGAGGCGGCTGAACCGACGGAGTCTGTTCAGGGCTCTCTGCCTGTTCAGAACACTCTGCTTGTTCAGGACACTCCGCGGGTCACGAGCATTGTGCCGGCGATCGGGCCGCCGCCGTTGGCGACCACGGCGACTTCGGGTTCGCCTGACACCTGGCGCTCGCCGCCCTGGCCGCGCAACTGAACACAGGCTTCGTGCAGCAGCCCGAAACCGTGCAGTCTGCCGGCGGAGAGCTGGCCGCCGGCGGTGTTCAGCGGGAGTTCGCCGTCCAGAGAGATCCGGTGCCCGCCTTCGAGGTAGTTCTTCGCTTCGCCGATGGCGCAGAACCCCAGGGCTTCGATGGCCATGAGCGTGATGATGCTGAACCCGTCGTACAGCTGGGCGGTGTCGACGTCGGCGCGGGTCAACTCGGTGCGCGCCCACATGGCGTCGGCTGCTGCGCGCAGCGGGGACTCCTCCATGTCGGGACGTTGATCCCACGACGGACGCCCGTGCAGCGCGGTGCCGACTGCGTTGATCCCGACCGCTGTGTTGGGCACGTCGGGCGCGTAGTCGCGGTGCGACACGATGAACGCGGTCGATCCGTCGACTGGAACGTCGCAGTCGAACAGGCACAACGGTGTGCTGATCATGCGGGCAGCGAGGTAGTCGTCCATGGACATCGGGTCGCGGAAGATCGCCTTGGGGTTGAGTCCGGCGTTGCGCCGGTTGTTGACCGCGATCTCGCCCAGCGTCTCTCGGGTCGTGCCGTAGGTGTGGAAATGGCGCTGCGCGTTCATCGCCAGCCAGTTGGCGGCTGAGACGGCCCCGAAGGGGAGCAGATACTGGAGGCTCCCGGCCATTCGAGCCCTGCCGCCCCCGGCGCCGCCCATGCCTTGCCGCCCTCCAGAGCCTTGAGCGGTGGACTCCCACACGGTTCGGTAGACCAGCACGTGTCGGGCCAAGCCTGTCGTCACAGCCATAGCGGCATTGATCACGGCTTGGATCTGAGCGGGGCCCTCATGCCCGCCGCTGTGCCAGTTCAGGTCGAGGCGCAGAGTGTCCTGCACGGCATCGGTGCCCGGTCCGCCAAAACCCGGGTTGAGTCCGTCCATGACGCCTCCCGGATAGGTGGAGAGACCGTCGATGTCGTTCAGCGTCAGTCCGGCGTCGGCTGCCGCGGCGAGGCACGCTTCGACGGTGAGGCTCATGGCGGTTCGGCCCAGCCGTCGCCCCACTTCGGACTGGCCGATGCCGGAGATGACGGCATCTCGTTCGCTGCGGCGCCGATGCTCGGCGCGCCCGGTCATCGGATCTCCCGGAACTGGGGCAGCCAGACGTCGTCACAGCGGACAAAGAACACTTCGACGGGCATGCCGATTGCAACATCGTCGGGGTCGGTTCCGACGAGGTTGCTGGTGATGCGCAACGGCTGTGCGGCACTGCCCTCCTCGAGATCGACGAGGACCACGCAATACGGTCCGATGTCGCCGAACCATGGCTGGTGGTTGACGGTGAACGAGTAGATCGTGCCCCGTCCGCTGACGACGGTCGGCTCCACCGAACTGCTGTGGCAGGAAGAACAGATTCCGGTTGGAGGATGGATCCAGGCGCCGCAATCGGTGCAGCGTTCGATGCAAAGCCTGCCTTCCTCTCCCGACGTCCAGAATCGCCGGTTCTGACGGTCGACCGTGGGAAGCACCCGCACGGGAAAAATGTCCTCCATCACATGGCCCTCCATATGGCCCTCCGCTCTCGGCCCTCAGGCGTCTCACGCACGGGTATGTCCCAGATCATGGCGTCCTGCACGCAACCGGCCCTGCACGACCGGCCCTGCACGCAACCGGCAACGGGGGATCGGTGGCAGCGCAGCGGGATTGATCGTCATGACGAGCGGACAACCGGCTTGTACTTGATGCGCTGGGGGCGCATGGCGTCGACTCCGTGCTCGCGTCGTCGGTAGTCGGCGTAGTCGCTGAAATTGCCTTCGAACCAGCGGACCTGCGAGTCGCCCTCGAAGGCCAGAATATGGGTCGCCACCCGGTCGAGGAACCAGCGGTCGTGGCTGATGACGACCGCACATCCGGGGTAGGCCTCAATGGCGTCCTCGAGCGCGCGCAGGGTGTCGACGTCGAGGTCGTTGGTCGGCTCGTCGAGCAGCAGGACGTTGGCGCCGCCTTTGAGAACCTTCGCCAGGTGTACCCGGTTGCGCTCGCCGCCCGACAGGATCCCGACCTTCTTCTGTTGATCCGAGCCTCGGAAGTTGAACGACGCCGCATAGGCCCGCCCGTGGACTTCGCGGCCGCCCACGACAAGGTTGTCGTTTCCCTCGGTTATCTCCTCATACACCGTTCTGTTCGGGTCGAGGGCCCGGTTCTGGTCCACGTAACCGAGTTCGACGGTCGGACCGATCCGCAGAGTCCCGCTGTCCGGCTGAGACTCATCGTCGGCGCGGTCCTCAGCGGCGGCGATGATCATCTTGAACAGCGTGGACTTGCCTGCGCCGTTGGCGCCGATCACACCGACTATCCCCGCCGGCGGCAGCGAGAACGAAAGGTTGTCGATGAGCAGTCTGTCGCCGAAGCCTTTGGAGAGGCCCTCGGCCTCGATCACCAGGTCGCCAAGCCGGGATTCGGTGGATATCACGATCTCGAGATCGTCGACGCGGCCATCGGCGCTGCGTTGCTCGGCAAGCAGTCTCTCATATTGGGACAACCTCGCCTTGCCCTTGGCCTGGCGCGCCTTGGGCGCCATACGGACCCATTCGAGCTCGCGTCTCAGCGTGCGCCGGCGTTTGTCGTCCTGTTTGTCGAGCGCTGCGCAACGTGCCTCCTTCTGTTCCAGGAAAGCGGAGTAGTTCCCCTCGAAGGGGAATCCCCTGCCGCGGTCGAGCTCGAGGATCCAGCCTGCCACGTTGTCCAGGAAGTAGCGGTCGTGAGTGATCGCCACGACCGTTCCCTTGTAGTCCTGAAGCGTGCGCTCGAGCCACGCGACGGATTCGGCGTCGAGGTGGTTGGTCGGCTCGTCGAGCAGCAGCAGGTCGGGCTTTGCCAGCAGAAGACGGGCCATGGCCACGCGCCGGATCTCCCCGCCGGACAGGTGCTCGACCGGCGTGTCGCCCGGAGGAGTCCGCAGGGCGTCCATGGCGATCTCGATGCTGCGTTGCAGGTCCCATGCGCCGAGAGCCTCGATTCTCGACTCGACGTCGGCCTGACGGGCGCCGAGCTTCTCGTAGTCGGCGTCGGGATCAGACCATCGGGCCATCACCTCGTCGTAGTCGGCCAGCAGAGAGGCGGCTTCGGCGGTGCCGTCGGAGATGTTGCCCATCACGTCCTTCGAGGCGTCGAGTCGCGGTTCCTGTTCGAGCATGCCGACGGTGAAGCCGCCGGTCAGCCGAGCCTCTCCGCTGTACTCGGCGTCGATCCCGGCCATGATGCGCAACAGGGTCGACTTGCCGGCGCCATTGGGGCCGAGCACGCCGATCTTCGCTCCGGGGAAGAACGCCAGCGTGATGTCTTTGAGCACGTCTTTGTCGGGCGCGACGAAGCGGCCGACCTTGTGCATGGTGAAGATGAACTGAGCGCTCATGGCGGCGGCTCAGAAGCTGAGAGCCGTGCGCAGAAGCTCGGCGTGCTCCTGCGCGTGAACCCTGGCGCTTCCACAAGCCGGGCTGCCGGACTCGAAGCGGCTGACCCGTCGGATTGAATGCGTGTTCTCGTGTGCCTCGTACAGGCGGCCTTTGATGGCGTTCCAGGGACCCATGTTCTCCGGTTCCTCCTGGAGCCACACAAGTTCCGACGCGGCCCCGTACTTGGCGAGTTGCGCAGCGATGGCGTCATAGGGCCAAGGGTAGAGCTGCTCGACGCGGACGATCGCCACGGGTGCTCCCATGCGATCTCGCTGGGCCATGGCGTCGAAGGCGACTTTGCCGCTCGCCAGGATCACGCGCCTCACCGAGGCGGGGTCGGGTTCTGCGGGATCGCCGAGAACTTCCTCGAAGGTTCCCGACAGGAGATGGGCCACCGGTGATCGTGAAGACCGTGCGCGCAGCAGGGACTTCGGCGTGAACACGATCAGCGGCACCCGCACGTTCAGCAGCGTCTGGCGGCGCAGCAGATGGAAGAACTGGGCTGCGGTGGTGGCGTTGCAGATCTGCATGTTGTCTTCTGCGGCGAGCAGCAGAAAGCGCTCGACCCGAGCCGAGGAGTGCTCCGGTCCCTGCCCCTCGAGGCCGTGGGGGAGCAGCATGACCAAGCCGGTTTCCTGTTCCCATTTGTCCTTGGCGGCGACGATGAACTGGTCGATGATGATCTGGGCGCCGTTGGCGAAGTCGCCGAACTGGGCCTCCCACATGACCAGTGCTTCGCGGTTGGCGATCGAGTATCCGTACTCGAAGCCCAGGGCCGCGTACTCCGACAGCAGTGAGTCGTAGATCCACAGCCGGGTGTCGCCGGTGGCGAGAGTGCGCAGCGGTACATACTCGGCGCTGGTCTCGTAGTCGACCAGCGTCGAGTGGCGATGGCTGAACGTGCCGCGGCGCGAGTCCTGGCCGGCCAGGCGGATGCTGCTTCCCTCCAGCAGCAGCGAGCCCATCGCCATCGCCTCTGCCAGAGCCCAGTCGACTTCGCCCGACGCGAACATCTCATCGCGCTTCTCGAACTGCTGGGCGAGCTTGGGGTGGAGCGTGAACCCGTCGGGCATCATCGACAACGCCCGATAGATCCGCTGCACGCTCACATGGTCGATGGAGGTGCGTACGTGGGGCAGCACACCGACTGGTTGTGGCGGTGGTGGCGCCATGGCATCCGGATCCGAGGCCATGCCGCGGGTCTCGTCGAGAGCTGACTGCAAGCGTGTCTGAAAGTCCGCCAACGCCTCCTCGGCCTGTGTCGGGGTCAGGTCGCCGCGCTTGGTGAGCGCCTCGGTGAAGTGGGCCCGCACCGAGGGCCGGGCATCGACTCGGCGGTACATCTCGGGCAGGGTGTAGCTGGGGTCGTCGCCTTCGTTGTGCCCGTGCCGCCGATAGCAGATCATGTCGATCACCACGTCTTTGTTGAACCGTTGGCGGTATGCGAAAGCCAACCGCGCCACGCGCACGCATGCCTCGGGGTCGTCGCCGTTGACATGGAATATCGGCGCCTGGATCATCTTGGCGACGTCGGTGGAGTACTCAGAGGAGCGGGCGACGTCGGGAGTCGTTGTGAAACCGAGTTGGTTGTTGATGATCACATGGATCGTGCCGCCGACCCGGTATCCCCGGATCTGCGAGAGGTTGAGGGTTTCGGCCACCACCCCCTGGCCGGCGAAGGCTGCGTCGCCGTGGATCAACAGCGGCAGCACGGGGAATCTGCCGTAGCCCCTCTCGGGGTCGATGCTGTCCATCCGGGCCCGCGCCATGCCGACGACCACGGGGTCGACGGCTTCGAGGTGGCTCGGGTTGGCCGCCAGTTCCAGGGGGAGCTCGTTGCCGTTGCGGCTGACGAACGCGCCCTTCTGGCCCAGGTGATATTTGACGTCGCCGGACCCCTGGGTCATCTGCTCGATGTCACCGCCCTCGAACTCGGTGAAGAGTTCTTTGTAGGTCTTGCCGACTATGTTGACCAGCACGTTCAGACGACCACGGTGGGCCATCCCCATCACCGCGCCGGCCATGTTGCTGTCGGCGGCCGCACCCAGCACTGCGTCGACCAGCGGGATGGTGCTCTCGGCCCCTTCGATGCCGAAGCGCTTCTGTCCGACGTATTTGGTGCCGAGGAAGGATTCGAGGGCTTCGGCGGCGTTGAGGCGGCTCAGGATATGGCGTTGCTCGTCGGCCTCGATGCGGGAGTCCGCTCCTTCTAGCTGCTCCTGCATCCAGCGCTTCTCGACCGGGTCCTGGATGTGCATGTACTCGACGCCGACAGTTCGGCAGTATGCGTCGCGCAGGACTCCCAGAAGGTCGCCCAAGGCCATCTTGGGGGTGTCGCCGACCATCGCATAGATGCCCGTGTCGGTACCCGTCAGGAACTCGCGGTCGAGGTCCCAGATGGTGAGACCGTAAGTCGCGGGGTCGAGTTCGGCGTGCATCTTCGGCTCTTTGACCTGGAGCGGGTCCAGATCGGCGATCAGATGGCCGCGGACCCGGTACATGTTGATCAATTGGTTGACCTTGGCCTGTTTCTCGAGCAGGGATGCTTCACGATCGACGGGGTTGACGTCTCGCCGCCATTTGACGGCCTCATAGGGGACTTCCAAGGACTGGAAGACTTTGGCGTAGAAATCGTCGCTGCCGAGCAGCAGGTCGTGGACTTTGCGCAGGAACATGCCCGACTCGGCGCCCTGGATGATCCGATGGTCGTAGGTGGAGGAGATTGTGACGACTTTCGAAAGCCCGAGGTCGGCCAGAGTGGCCGGGTCTGCTGCCTCGAATCCGGTGGGATAGGAGATCGAGCCGACCCCGACGATGAGGCCCTGGCCCGGCATCAGTCTGGGCACGGACTGCATCGTGCCGATGGTCCCCGGATTGGTGAGGGTGACGGTTGTGCCGGTGAGGTCGTCGGGGCTGATCTCGTTGTTGCGGACCCGGCGGATGACGTCTTCGTAGCGTGTGGCGAATTCTCGAAAGTCAAGAGTGTCGGCCTCTTTGATGTTGGCGACCATGAGGGTGCGGGAACCGTCGGATTTGGCGACGTCGACTGCGATGCCGAGTGCCACATGCTTGTTGCGCACCAGTACGGGCTCGCCTTCGGGACCGTGCTTGAACGAGTTGTTCATCACCGGTAAATCGTCTGCTATCGCTCGTATGACCGCGTATCCGATCAAGTGCGTGAACGAGATCTTGTCGGCCATTTTCCGCCCGAGGTAGCCGTTGATTATTTTGCGGTTGACCTCTAGGAGCTTCGCGGGGATCTCACGGAAGCTCGTTGCTGTGGGAACCTCGAGCGACGCCTCCATGTTGGCCACGATCCGAGCCCCGCCTCCTCTGATGATGTTGCTCTCGTTGCTTTTGCCGGGCGCGGCCGGGGCGGCGTGGGCTGGGCGCGGGGGCGCGGCCGGCGCAGCCGGGGCCTCGGGAGTCACGTCGCTTGCGGTGGTGTCGACGAGGGCCTTGGCTTGTGCTGCCGGCGCTGTCCGGGTTCCGTTCTCGTTGTCGAATATGACCTGCCATTCATGATCCACCGAAGAGGGGTCTGCATTCCAGCGCGCCCGCATCTCGTCGATGAGCCAGTCGTTGGGGCCGTGCGGTGGGGAGGCGTCGGTAGTTGTCACGCCGCCATTGTAGACGAGCGTCTGTCGGCGTATCAGCAAGACGCATCAGCAAGTGCATCAGCAAGACATTGAGGCAAGACATTGAACGGCCCTGACAATCTCGACACATCGTGTCCGCGCACTAGGATCGCAAGGGTGCGGATTGCCACGTGGAACGTGAACTCCCTGAAAGCCCGGCTCGGGCGAGTCGAGCGCTGGCTCGAGATGTTCGAGCCGGACGTGCTGTGCCTGCAGGAGACCAAGCTGGCCGACGATGCGTTTCCGGCAGCGGCCTTCGCAGCACTCGGCTACGAAAGCCTCCATCACGGCGAGGGGCGCTGGAACGGCGTCGCGATCCTCTCGCGATTGGGAATCGAGGATCCGATCGCTGGATTCGGCGACGGTCGGCAACGAGACGTCGATGCCCGTATCGCCTGGGCGACCTGCGGCGGCGTTCGGATCGCCTCCTGCTATGTGCCCAACGGCCGGGCGCTCGACCACGACCACTACCAGTACAAGCTCGCCTGGCTCGACCGGTTGGCAGCCGATCTCGACGGTCAATGCGTCCCCGGCGACGACGTCGTCGTCTGCGGTGACTTCAATGTCGCCCCCGAAGATCGAGACGTCTATGACCCGGCCGAGTTCACCGCCCAGACCCACACCAGCGAGCCGGAGCGCGCAAGGATCGCCGCGCTCCAAGAGTGGGGTCTCGTGGATGTTTTCCGCGAGCACCACAGTGATGGTCGTCTCTACTCGTGGTGGGACTACCGCGGCGGCAACTTCCACAAGAAGAAGGGCATGCGCATCGACCTGTTGATGACCTCGCGCTCTGTGGCCGACACGACGGACGTGGCTTTGATCGACCGGAATGAGCGCAAGGGTCCCAAAGATGATCCCCCGAGCGACCATGCGCCCGTGCTGATCGACGGGAACCGCTAGTGCTATGTTGACTCCACTCGACGAGCATCAACTCCTCGTCTTCTGGACGCAACTGCTGGTCTTGGTATCGGTCGCTCGCCTGTTCGGCGGTTTCATGCGCCGCATCAACCTCCCGTCGGTTATCGGGCAACTGGCTGCGGGAATCATCGTCGGCCCATCGATTTTCGGGCGTGTCTGGCCGGCCGGCTTCGAGTGGTTCCTTCCCGAAGAGGAGATCTCCTCGGGGGCGCTGCTCGCGGTCAGTTGGCTGGGGGTGGCCCTTCTGCTGGTCACTGCGGGTTTCGAGACAGACCTGGGCTTGATCAGAAGCCTCGGACGCGCGGCCGCTCTGGTAACCGGTTTCAGCCTGGTGGCGCCTCTGGTCGGTGGTCTGTTGGTCGGCGTCGCGCTGCCGGACTCCTTCTTGGGCGACGAAGCCGACCGAACCGTGTTCGCCCTGTTCGTGGCGGCGGCACTGGCGGTCTCGGCTCTGGCGGTGATTGCCAAGATTCTGTCCGAGCTCGGTCTGATGCGCCGCGACTTCGGACAGATCACGGTCGCTGCGGGTATGGCCAACGACGTCATCGGCTGGGTGATGCTGGCGATCTTCGCCAGCTTCGCGGCTTCCGGCGCGGTCTCGGTCCGAGTGGTGCTCGAAACGGTGCTTGGACTCGCCGCCTTTTTGGCGTTGGCGATGACGGTCGGTCAACGGCTCGTCGACAAGGCGTTGCGCTGGGTACGACGCGACGGCGCCAACATCGCTGGGGCGATGACCGTGGTGGTGGTCACCATGCTCGTCTACGGAGTCGCCACTCAGGCTCTGGGCATCGAGGCGGTGCTGGGCGCCTTCGTGGCCGGCGTTGTGCTGCACCGCTCGCGGTTCGGCCAGCCCGAGGTGCTGCATCACATCGAATCGCTCACAACGAGCCTCCTCGCGCCGATCTTCTTCGCCACCGCGGGAATGCGCGTCGATCTCGGACTCCTCGATTCCGAGGCGCTCATGTGGGTGGGCATCGTGCTTGCGGTGGCGATCGGCGCGAAGTTCGCGGGAGCGTTCGTCGGGGCTCGCTTGGCCGGCCAGAGCCCGCGGGCCGCGGTGGCACTGGGCGCCGGCCTCAACGCCCGCGGCGCGCTTGAGATTGTGATCGCTTCTGTCGGGCTTTCGCTCGGCGTGTTCAGCGAGACGGCGTACACAGTGATCGTCATAGTTCCCGTGGTCACCTCGGTGTTCGCGGCGGTGTCGTTGCGCATGGTGGTACGCGGTTGGAGGGGCTCTGCTGAAGAACGGGAACGCCTCGATCGGGAGAAGGCCCTCAGCCAGAACCTGGTTGTGAGGTCGTCTCGGATCCTGTTGCCGTCTCAAGGCGGGCCGGCGTCGATAGCGGCGGCGCAACTCGTGCAGTTCGCCTGGCCTACTGAGGCGCCCGCGACGCTGGTTTCTGTGGTCGACGGTGCTGAGCAGCCCGACGTCTCGGTACTGGAGGCGGTGCTCAACGAACGCGTGGTCGATCACCGGACGGTGAGCGGCAGCAATGCCGCAGCGGAGATCACCGCCGAGTCCCGCTTGGGCTACGGAGTGATTGCGGTCGGCGTGGCCACGCGCCATGAGGGCCAGTTGTACTCGCCGATGGTCGACGAAATCCTGTTGAACGCGTCAATCCCGGTCGTCATCGTCCGCAGGGCCCGCGGGCTCGACCGTCCTCTTCCCGCTGCCTTCAGCCGGGTGCTCGTCCCGGTCACGGGCACTCGCTCTTCGAGCGCGGCTCAGGAGGTGGCGTTCAGCGTCGCTGGACAATTGGGCACCGAGGTGCTCCTCACGCATGTGCTCAACCGCAAGTCCCTCGTTCCGCGTGTGCTGAAACGCCGCACTTCGGAGTTGCATCCGAGCGAAGTGGTCGCCAAGGAGCTGATGGACATTGCCACGCTCCGGGCCGTCGACGCCGGGGTCTGGCCTCGAACCTTGATTCCCAGCACGGCGAATGTGCCGTCGGCACTGGTGGGCGTTGCCGAAGACGAAGACTGCGATCTCGTGGTTCTCGGCGCCCAGTTGCGCAACGTCGACGGTCGTCCGTTCCTGGGTCCCACGGTGGAGACGGTGCTTGAGCAATCCGATGCCAACGTCGCGGTGGTCGCCCTCCCGCGCCGCGACTAGCGCGTTTGTTGTTGCCGGGCGTGGCCGGAGCCGACTTGTCGGGTGTGACCGGAAAACGGGACGCGGGGGAGAGAGGAGAGAGAACCCCGCGCCCCGCTGCGGCATCCTAGCCGCGACCTAGCCGGGTCAGGAGGTCGATGAATGGATGATTTCCAGGATGCGGGGGCCGAAGCGGCGGGCCATGTTGGGACCGATGATGGCGGCGAGTTCCGCATTGGTGGACGGTTCCTGCTCGGCTATGCGGCGCAACGTGCTGTCGTGCAATACCGACCGAGGCGTGATCCGGGCAGTCTTGGCGACACCCTCGCGCCAATGCCGCAGTTCGGTCAGGAGTTCTCTGGTGCGGTCGCCCGGCTCGCCGGGGGAGCTCGGCTCTTCCAAGCGCTCGAGCAATTCGACAACCTCGTCAGGTGGGCCCACCGGGTCTTGGGACTTGTCGGCTGCGAAGGCCTCCAACCAGGGAGAGGGGGCTCGCTCGACGAGTGCGCCTCCCACCATTCGGCTTGAACACCACATGACGTGGAGCTCCTGGCGGGCTCTGGTGGCCGCGACATAGAGCAAACGCTGCTCCTCTTGGCGTGCGGCTTGCGAGCGGGCATAAGCCACCGGAACCAACCCGTCCTCAATGCCGACTAGATGAACCACGGGCCACTCAAGTCCCTTGGCAGCGTGGAACGTGCAGAGTTCGACAGCATCCACAGCCGCTCCGACACGATCATCACTGCGCAACGACGCCGTGAAATCGGCGACCGTGGAGCTCGGCTCAAGCACAAGATGATCCTGTGCCAGGCCGATGAGCGTCTCGACCGAGCCGACCTGCTCGGGATCGAGGCCCCGGTCCTGTTCACGCATTCGCTCGTCGGCCAGGACCGTGGAGAGCGCGGCATCGTTGGGCCAGCGGCTCAACACGTCGACGATCTCGGGGCGACGCAGCACACCGTTGTCACGAGTTCGAGTCGGCACTCCCGAAGCCTTCAGCTGCGCTTGCAGAACCGGCAGCTGAGCGTTGGTGCGGGCCAGCACCGCCTGGTCCCGCCATGGCCTGCCCGCCTGGCGTCGGGCACGCACGGCTCGGGCCAACGCCGAGCCCTCGTCGTCACCGGCAGTCGCGGTCACAGTGGGCGGGTCGCCAGAGACCCGAGCGGCGGGTTGCGGTTCGCGCAGCAGCACCCGGGCAGCGGCGCTGAGCACTTCCGGGGTCGAGCGAAAGTTGGTCCGCAGCTTCACCACGGCGATTCCGGGAAAGTGCTGGCCGACGCGGCCGATGAAATCCGGATCGGCCCCGTTCCAGCCATATATGGCCTGGTCTGGGTCACCCACCAGAGCGAGCGACGACTGGGGGCCGAGCCACGCCCGCAAGACCGCGAACTGAAGGGGATTGACATCTTGGAACTCGTCGACGAACAGGTGCTGGTAGTACCAGCGTTGAGCGTCGGCGAACGCCTTCTGCCGGGTCAATACGGCATGGCAGAGAGCCAGCACATCGTCGAAGTCGATGACCCGGCGTGTTCGCTTGGCCTCCTGGTAGGCGCCATAAGCCGATGCGGTGAAATCGGCGCTCTGCGGGGGTCGGCGCCGGGCCCGGCCGGCTTCATCGGCGTAGCGCTCCGGGGTGATCAACCGGGCTCGAGCCCAGCCGATTTCGGTGTTGAGAGCCGCGATGGCCGCCTGCTCGAGGTTCGGGTTCGACTTCGCCAACAACGAGAATCGGCTTGCCGAGAGCTTCATATGAGATTGTTCGCAGTGATCCCAGTAGCGCCGCAGCAACGCCAGAGCCGCCGAGTGGAAGGTCCCGGCCGCCACTTCCTCCCGCATCCCCAGGGTTCGCAGCCTCGACCGCAGCTCGGACGCGGCCCGCCGGGTGAAAGTCAGTACCAGAACGCGACGAGGGTCGATGTTGCCTTGCGCCGACTGCCAGGCCACTCGACGAGTCAGCACCCGGGTCTTGCCGGATCCTGCGCCCGCCATAATGCAGAGCGGTGAGGCGGAGGTGGTCACCGCGTCGCGTTGCTCTTCGGTCAACCCCGCCAGCAGCGTTTCGGCGGGGTCAAAAGAGTGGTCCGGCGCGATCATTCCCGCACCTTAGAACGCGCGCAAATAAGTGAGAGCTTTCGAGCAGCAATGCGTTATCCCCCGCTCTTTGTTCGCTTCGCTCACAGGGCCGCTCGGGCCACGGCCCCGCAAATCAAGCTGCTGCGATTCAAAATCCTGTCGCCTATTTGCGGGGCCTCTTAGCGAGCAGATCGTTAGCCTCTGGCAGGTGGAACCGCTGAACCCGCTGCGTTTTGAACGGTTGGTGGCTGAAGTCATCGATGCGCTTCCGCCGGAGCTGGGGAGCATGATGGAGAACGTTGCGGTCGTGGTCGAAGATCGGCATCCGACAGAGGACCTTCTCGGCTTGTACGAGGGCGTTCCGCTCACTGAGCGGGAAACCTACGGCGCCTTCGAGATGCCCGACAAGATCAGCGTCTACCGGCTGCCGCTGTGCGAGATGTGCCGAGACGAAACCGAACTGGCGGACGAGATCGAAATTACTGTCATCCACGAGATCGCCCATCACTTCGGCATCGATGACGACTCGCTGCACACAATGGGTTGGGGTTAGGACGCAGGTCGGGATTGAGGCGCGGTCGGGGTTAGGACGCGGGTCGGGGTCAAGACGCCTGACTGAGGCGCGCCACGCGGCTCGGGTCGATTCTCAAGTGGACACGGTCGCCCGCCGCGGCGGCTTCACCGACGCGGAAGCGGAGTTCGCCCAGCGCAGTGTCGACAGTCAGGTCGTAGTAGCCGCCCCTGAAACGCGAAGCGACCACTGTCCCCTCCAGTTCGCCGTCAGCGGCGACCGTCGCGGCGTCGCGGCGGATCACCTCGAGTCGCGGACCACGGGTCACGATGTTGCGATGACCCAGGAACTCAGCGACCGCGACCGTACGCGGATCGGCCCAAACCTCTCCGGGAGGCCCGACCCGCAGGATGCGCCCCGACTCCATCACCACGAGCCGGTCGGCAAGGCTGAACGCCTCGTCGTGATCATGGGTCACATGAATAGCCGTCGTGCCCGCCTCAGAGAGAACCTGAGGCAACTCGTCAGTCAAACGGTCGCGCAGACCGCGGTCAAGCGAGCCGAACGGCTCGTCAAGCAACAGCAGGGAGGGGTTCGGCGCCAAGGACCTCGCCAAAGCCACCCGCTGCGCCTCTCCCCCCGACAGAGTCGCGACGTCTCGGGACTCGAAACCGCCAAGACCCACCAGCGCCAACAGATCACGGACCCGTTGCGCCCTCTGAGCCGGCGCCAAGCCCGCCATGCGCAGGCCGAACTCGACGTTGCCCGCCACATCATGATGCGGAAACAAAGTGCGTTGCTGGAACATCAGACCGATGCCCCTTTGATGCGGCAGCAGTGCGACGGCGTCCGCCCCGTTGATCAGGACTCGGCCGGAATCGGGTTTTTGGAGTCCGGCGACGACTCGCAGCATCGTCGACTTGCCGCAACCGCTGGGACCGAGGATCACCACCAGTTCACCACTGGAGATTTCAAGCGACGCGTTGTCGACGGCCGACACGTTGCCGAAACGAACCGATACCGAATCCAGTTCCCAGTTCACGGCGTTCCCCGGTTCACGGCGTTCCCCCGGTTCACGGCGTTCCCTCCGGTTCACGGCATCCACCGGCTCACAGGAAGTCCTGTTCGGTTCCACGAGCCGCTTCGATCGCCACCACTGACAGGGCTACGACGGCCATCAGCACGACGGCCAGCGCCATTGCCTGCCCCCGCAGCAAATCGCCGGGAGTCGACAGCAGTCGGAACAGCGCCAGGGGAGCAGTGAGGGTCTCGGGACGGCGGGGCAGAAACGAAGTCGCCCCGAATTCACCAAGCGACACGGCGAAGGCGAAACCAGCCCCGACCAACATTCCCCGGCCCGCGATCGGCAGGTCGACGAGGCGGCGCACTCGTCCGGGGGAGGCGCCCAGCACGGCTGCCGCCTCGCGGATCTGCGGATCGATCCGACGCAGCACCGGAACCATGGTCCGCACCACGAACGGCGTTCCAACCAGGGCGTGGGCAATCGGAATGATCCACCGCGAAGTACGCAGATCGAGCGGTGGTTCGTCGAGAGCGATGAGAATCCCGAACCCGATGGTCACAGCCGATGTTCCGAGCGGAAGGGTCAGGCCCAAGTCGAAAATACGGCGGAGGCTCAAGCGTCCGTGGACCACCACGAACGCGGTCAGCGTGCCGACCGTCAACGCCATCGCCGCGGCAGTGACCGCGAAGGCCAAAGAGGTGCCCAACGCGGTCGCTGCCGAAGCCGGAAGCTGGGGAACACGTTCGGTCAGTGCCCGATAGTGGTCGAGCCCGTAGCCGTCGCCGACGGCCAGTGAGCGTTCGACGAGGATCGCTATCGGTCCGCCGAGCAGGACCGCCATCATCGCTGAGCTCGCCCACATGAAGGCCCGGCGCGGCGGCTTCGGCGGGCGATGAACGACCCCTGTCGGCGCCGGCCGCCGGCGCTCGAGTCGAGTGGCCGCTGCGATCAGAGCCAGCACCGTGAAGAGTTGCAGCAGAGCCAGAGCCGCCGCGGAGCGAAGGTCGCCGCGGGTGACGGCTTGACGATAGATCTCCGTTTCCAGAGTCGCCCGACGCGGTCCGCCGAGCAGCAGGACTACTCCGAATGAGGTGAACGAGAAGAGGAAGACGATCGCGCAAGCCGAGGCGACGGCCGGCCGCAGCCTCGGCAGCGTCACCGCCCAGAACGTCTGGATCGGTCCGGCCCCCAGCACGCGGGCCTGCTCCTCGAGATGGTGGTCCAGACCGCTCCAGAACGACCCGACAATGCGCACCACCACCGCGTAGTTGAAGAACACATGTGCGAGCAGGACCGCCCACACCGTATGCCGCAGACGAAAGTCGCCCTGATCGAGTCCGAACCGGAAGAAGAGCCCTTCGAAGGCGCCGGCGACCACCACCGTCGGAAGCACGAAGGGCACGGTGACCAGCCCTCGGACCAAGTGTCGCCGCCGACTCCTCAGCCGGGAAACGAGCGCCGCCGCCGGCAGCGCCACCACCAGCGTGATCGCGGTGGAGACCAGCGCCTGCCAAACGGTGAACCAAACGACGCCGCGGGTCCGCGGCGAAGCGAACAGGTCTGACATCGGCCTGAGCCCCTCCTCGCCGAGGCCGCGCCACAGGATCGCCCCGACCGGATACACGAAGAACACCGCCAAGAAGGCTGCGGGCACCCCGACCGCAACCCAACGGGCGGCAAGTCCCCCTATCCGAGGACGATTTCGACCCACCGGTCCGTCCATTCATCGCGGTGAGCCTCGATATCGGCGGGATCGACGAACAGCGGATCATCAGCGATCTGTGCGTGATCGACGAAGGCCTGCGGCAGCGTGGCGCTGTTCGCCACGGGGAACACGAACATGTTGAGCGGCACATCGTCTTGGAAGACAGGCGTGAGCATGAAGTCGATCAACGCCTGAGCCTCTTGGGGGTGGTCGGTCCCCGACAGGACCCCTGCGAACTCGATCTGGCGGAAACACGAATCGAGAAGCACCCGGGTCGGAGGGGCGTCGATGGGAGAGCTCGCATAGATCACCTCCGCCGGCGGGCTCGAGGCGTAGGAGACGACCATCGAGCGATCCCCCCCGCCGGAGATGAACTCTCCGTAGTAGGCGTCCTCCCAACCTGCTGTGACCGCAACGCCGTTGTCCGCAAGATCAGCCCAGAACTGTTCCCAGTCGTCGGTTCCGGCGATCGTGGCCAGCAGGAAGGCCAGGCCCGGCGAGGAGGTCTCAGGGTTCTGTACCACGAGTTGACCGGCGAACTCCGGCGCGGTCAGATCTTCGATGGCTGTGGGGGGATCGGCCGGCAGCGCATCGGTCCAGTAGTTGATGCACACATCGCCGAAATCGATTGGAGTGACCCGGTTCCGGGGGTCGAGTTTGAACATGTCGGGAACGTCGGCGAGGTTGGGCGACTCGTAGGGCTCGAACAACTCGGCGTTGAGTGCACGTGCCAGGAAGGTGTTGTCGACGCCGAACATCACGTCGCCGAGCGGATTGCCGGCGGTGAGGATCGCCTCGCTCACCATCGTCCCCGTGTCGCCCGCATGCAGAAGCGTTACTTCAATGCCGGTCTGCGCGGTGAAGGCCTCGAGGGTTTCGTCGGAAAGAGCGAACGAATCGTGGGTGAGCAGGGTGATGCCCGAAGGGTCGGCGGGGGGCTCGCTGCCGCCTGTTGCCGCATATTGTGAACTTGGGGCGGCGCCGTCTACGGCAACGCCCGCGTCCGTTGGGGAGACGGTGTCGCCGACGTCGTCGTCATTGCCGCAGGCCGCGCCTGTCAAGACGATGACGACGAAGCCGATGAGCCCGGCGACAAGGCTTGTCAGAAAGCGTGGTCTCAGAGAGTGCGGTCTCAGAGAGCGTGGTCTCAGAGAGTGCGGTCGAGTCATGGCTTCCTCCGCTGGCATTACCCAGATCAGGTTCTTGCGGGTCGCCGACGCGGACGGTCGACCTCTCAGCCCGGCTGCCCCGAGCTCCCCGGAATCGTATGCAGGGGCCGAGTGTAGCCCGAAGAGAGCAATGCGTGGGGGAAGCAATGCGTGGGGAGCAATACGCGCCGCGGGCGGGCATGCTTGTCAGCCATGCCGCGAGCTGACAACGGTTCCATCGAAATCGAGTACGAAACGTTCGGATCGCGCGACGATCCGGCGTTGATCTGCATCCCGGGCCTCGGCAGCCAACTGCTGTCGTACCCCGTTGAGTTGTGCCTAGCGTTCGCGGACCGCGGGTTCTTCGTGATCCGAATGGACAACCGCGACGCCGGGCTGTCGTCGATGAGCAGTGATGACGACAGCTACACGCTCGATGACATGGCCGACGATGTGGTGGCTGTTCTGGACCACGCCGAAGCAGCAGACGCGGTGGTGCTGGGAGTTTCGATGGGTGGAATGATCGCCCAGGCCACCGCGATCAGACATCCACAGCGCACCCGAGCGCTCGTGTCGATCATGTCGACCACCGGCGAGCCCGACGTCGGCAACCCCGCACTCGATGCCTGGGACGCGCTCACTGCACCCCCCGAAGACTCCATCGAGGCCCAGATCGAAGCTGATGTGAAAGCCGGCCGGATCTGGTCCAACCCAGAATGGTTCGACCCCGAGACTCTGAGGTCCGACCTCGCGGCGGGATATCAGCGGGCTTGGAACCCGGGCGCGGCGCAGAGGCAGATGAACGCCATCATGGCCAGTGGCGACCGCGTCGCCGGCCTGTCTGAGCTGGCCGTGCCTGCGCTGGTCATCCACGGCGGATCGGACACGCTCATAGCTCCGTCGGGAGGCGCGCGGACCGCTGAACTGATCAGTGGCTCCCGTTACCTGCTGATCGAGGAGATGTCCCACGATTTCGTGCCCCAGGCTTGGCCGGCGGTGGTTGAAGCGGTCACCGCGCTCGCGGCCGACGCCTTCGGCTCCCGCGGTTAGCTGCAGCCCGCTGCTCGGGTAGGGTCCGGTCAGCCACCACGACACCAGGAGAACAACCGATGGGTCCGCTAGACGGCGTGAGAATTGTTGAGATCGCGGGAATCGGGCCGGGCCCGTTCTGCGCCATGATGCTGGCCGACATGGGCGCCGACGTGATCCGTGTCGACCGGGCCGACCGGGTGCGCGGCGGAAACCCGGACCATCCGCCCGCCGATGTCATGAACCGTGGACGCCGCTCAATCGGCGTCGACCTCAAGTCCGCCGAAGGGGTCGAAGTCGTGATGCGCTTGGTTGAGTCCAGCGACGGCCTGATCGAGGGGTTCCGGCCGGGTGTGGCCGAACGCCTCGGCATCGGTCCCGACGAGTGTCTCGCCCGCAACCCTGCTTTGGCCTACGGACGCATGACCGGCTGGGGCCAGAACGGCCCCTATGCAACAACAGCGGGTCACGACATCAACTATGTGGCGCTCTCGGGCACGTTGGACGCAATCGGCCGAGTCGATTCCGGCCCTGTGCCCCCTCTCAACCTCATCGGCGACTTCGGAGGCGGAGGCATGTATCTCGCCTTCGGCCTGGTCTGCGCGATCCTTGAAGCCGGAAACTCCGGGAGAGGGCAAGTTGTCGATGCCGCGATGGTCGACGGATCGGCGTCGTTGGCCACCTTCTTCTATGGGCTGCGGGCGATGGGCATCTGGGAGGACCGACGCGGAACCAACATGCTCGACACGGGGGCGCACTACTACGACGTCTATGAATGCGCCGACGGAAAATACGTGTCGATCGGCTCGATCGAGGGTCAGTTCTACGCCGAGCTCCGCGAGAAACTCGGACTCGACGACGACAAATGGGACGACCAGAACGACAAGCGCCGATGGGCTGACCGCAAAACTGAGCTCGCCGCTATTCTCAAAACCCGCACCCGCGACGAATGGAGTGCATTGATCGAAGGTTCCGATGTGTGTTTCGCCCCGGTGCTGTCAATGGCCGAGGCGCCCCATCATTCCCACAATCGTGAGCGAGGGACGTTCACCGAAGTGGCCGGCGTGGTTCAGCCTCGCCCGGCCCCGCGGTTCAGCCGCACCGACGGAGAAATCACGCGACCGCCGCCGCACGCCGGTCAACACAGCGACGAACTGCTCGCGGAGTGCGGATTCAGCCTCGACGAGGTCGCAGCGCTGCGTTCGGCGGGTGCCGTTGCCTGAGTCTTCGTGATCCACGACCTCCATGAGATCGGCGGCTGGCTGCTCATCGCAGCCAACGGCGCAGTCGGGATCTGGGCGCTGCTGGCCCATCGCTATGAGCGACTGCGCGGCAGGCCGTGTTGGATTGCGATCGGCGTCGCGCAGCTGACCGTCGTCGCCCAGACCCTGACCGGGGCGGCGATCCAGGTCGAGAACGAAGGTCTGGGCGGCCAGCATGATCTGTACGGATTCGCGGCCTTCGTCTCAGTCGGGATAATTTTCGCGTACCGCAACGAGATGCGCGACCGCCCGTATCTGTTGTTCGGACTCGGGAGCCTGTGGCTGATGGGCCTCGGGATCCGCGCGATCTTGCTGGTATGAGAGTGCTGGTATGAGAGCGCTCTGAGCAGAAGCGGCTGTGATCAGATCCTGGCTCAGATCCTGACGATGGGGCACAGCAGAGTGCGCTCGACCCCGGCAATGCCCTGCACGGCGTGTACCACGATCTGGCCCAGATCCTCCATCGAGCTTGCTTCCGCGCGCGCGATCACATCGTATGGGCCCATTGCCACCTCCGCAGAGACGACCTCGTCGAGGTCGGCTGTGGCGTCGGCCACGTCGACGGCGGTGCCGACGCTGGCTTGGATCAAGATGTAAGCGCTTACTGACATGGGATCTCCTGTGGTTCTCTCAGTCTGTTTGAGGCCTGGTTTTGAGCCTGATCGGCCATCAATTGCAACGATGAATTCCATCACTGAACGATGTCGGCCCGACTTCGTTCTCGCCCGGCGATCAGTTTATGGTAATCGCGGGATCGTGGCTGCTCAACCGACGCGGTCGGTCGTCGGCTCGATCGTTAGACAGAGGGTTCGACAGAGGGGGAGTCCCTACGTGAGCACAGCCGCAGAAGCTGCCGCCCAGCTTCGACAATCCCTGGGCTTGTCGGGTCCCGAACTCCGTTTCGGACTGTCACAAGACGAATTGTTCCAGGAGGCGATAGACAACGACCGCGGCAGGGTCTCCCCCGACGGTCCGGGCGATTCCCAGAAGGCGTTCGCAACCGCGCTGGGCGCCGAAGGCCCGCTCGTCTTCTACACTGATCCCGCCTGCACCGGCCGGCCGGTCAACGACACGTTCTGCGTGAACCGAGAGAGTGTCACGGATTTGATCTGGTGGAAGAAGGGGTTCGCCAAATTCGACCCGGAAGCCTTCGACGCGCTGCTGAGGAGTGTCATCGATCACCTGAACGCCCGGGGTCGCCACCTTTATGTGATGGACCTGTTCTGCGGTTCGGATGTCCAGTCCAGCGAACCGTGCAGATTCGTCGGGGAGTACGCCACGCACGCCTACTTCTGCAACATCATGCTGCCCCACCATGTCCGCGACGACAGCGATCGTGCCGAGCACGGCTGGACCGTGCTGAACGTGCCGTCGTACACCTGCGACCCCGAACGCGACGGAACCCGCAGTGAACTCGCGGTGATCATCGACATCGAACGCGAGATGGCACTCGTCCTCGGTGCGGCAGATTACTGCGGAATCAACAAGAAAGCCATGTTCACGGTAATGAACTTCGTGCTTCCCGCCAAAGGCCAACTCTCAATGCACTCGTCGGCCAACGTCGGTGATGCGGGGGACACGGCGTTGCTGTTCGGACTCTCGGGGACCGGAAAGACCACGCTGTCCGCCGATCCCGACCGCCAACTGATCGGTGACGACGAGCATGTCTGGGCCGACAGCGGCATCTCGAACCTCGAGCACGGCTGCTACGCCAAACTCATCAATCTCGACAAGGACGCTGAACCTGTCATCGCCGCGGCGCTGTCGATGAAGGGGACCCTGATAGAGAACGTGCCGCCGCTCGCCGGCAGGCCGCTGTCAGAGACCGACCCCCAAGATCTGGACCTCTCCGATGCGACGATCACTGAGAACACGCGATTCGCCTATCCCCTGAGCGCCAACCCCAACGTCGCCGGCGGGGCGAGCGGGCCGCACCCCGAGTCGATCGTTCTGCTCACCGCGGACGCCTTCGGGGTTCTCCCCCCGGTCGCCGTCCTCGACCCCGACGAGGCGATGTACCACTTCGTCATGGGGTTCACCTCGAAATTGGCGGGAACCGAAGTGGGAGTCACTGAACCGGTTCCCTCGTTCTCGGGTTGCTTCGGCGCCGCGTTCATGTCCCAGAAGCCCTCCGTTTACGCCGGATTGTTGGCTCAGCGGATGGCGGACCACAACTCCCGCTGCATCATGTTGAACACGGGGTGGAGCGGCGGTCCGTACGGTACCGGAGAGCGGATGTCGCTCAAGGTGACGCGGCGACTGCTCAATGCGGCGCTGAAGGGCGAGTTCGACGACGTTGAACTCGCCGTACTGCCGATCCTCGGACTGAGAACGCCGACAAAGTGCGATGGCATCGACGCCACGATATTCAACCCGCGCGACACCTGGGCCGATCCTGAGGCATACGACGAAGCCGCCTTGAAGCTGCGGGCGATGTTCCGAGCGAACTACGCGGAACAGGGATACGCCGACCTGGGGATAGCCGAGGCGATGTAAGCCCCAATCCGCCGCCGAGCCAGGCAGTGTGCCGCCAAGTGCTCGCGGCTGATGTCGCCGGGGCAACCACGCCCTATCGAAGCGCTGGAAACCGCGGATCGAGTGAACGACAGGCTCGATGAGGCGAGAGGAAGCTGAGCGGTAGAGACGCGGCCTCCAAAATCTCAGTCCGGAGGTGCGCCCACGTAGGTGTGCGCACACGCAAGCGCTGCGTACTGTCCGCTGGACACAGATCTTCGCACCGATACGCCTAGGGCCAGTCAGTCTGGGCTCAGAGGTCGGGGGTGGACATGTCGATCTCTGAGCCGAGGCGCAGAGCCGTCGCCCTGCCGGACTCGTCGAGGTCGAACTGCACACGCTGGCCCTGGCGCAGCATGCGGAAGACCGAGCCCTCAAGAGCGTCGTCGGCCAAATCGATGTCTTTGAGGTCGGCTTCGTTGATCAACACCCCATCGCCGGTGCCCGGATCGAAATTCTTGATGACGCCCTGCATGGGGGCAAGCGTACCGCCACCTGAGCCCGAGCGGCCCGCCCGTGGCCCGAGCGTACCGCCCGTGGCCCGAGCGGCCCGGTGAGCGCAGCGAACAGGAGCGGGAGCAGAGCGCAGCGAACAGGAGCGGGAGCAGAGCGCAGCGAGCCAGAGTGGAGGCAGGTTGAACCCCGCGCGGGCCAGTCGCGGAAGGTACCATCCGTCGTCGTGGCTCTCGACTCGATTGACGCAGGCTCCCTCCGCAGCATCGTCGTCGCCTTTCGCGATGCCCTGACCGACCATCGAGAGGCGATCAACAACCTCAACGTGTATCCGGTCCCGGACGGTGACACCGGAACCAACATGTCGCTGACTCTGCGCTCGGTCGTCGAAGAACTCGACGAGTCTGAAGGACCAGAAGACCGAGGCGACGACATGGCCTCGGTGTGCAGCGCAATCGCCCACGGCTCGCTGATGGGCGCCCGGGGGAACAGCGGTGTGATCCTGTCGCAGATCCTGCGCGGGCTCTCCGGCACAGTGGCCGAGCATGCCGGCATCGACGGCCCGCTTTGGGCAACAGCGCTGACCGCGGCGGCCCAGGGCGCCTACAGCGCTGTCGGCAATCCAGTCGAGGGAACGATCCTCACCGTGATCAGGGAATCTGCTCAGGCGGCAACTGATGCTGCGACCCAAGGCACCGATCTCTGCGGAGTCCTTGAAGCAGCCCGGGACGAGGCGGCTGCGTCACTGGAGCGAACCCCAACGCTGTTGCAGGTCCTGGCCGACGCGGGAGTCGTAGACGCAGGCGGGGCGGGACTCCTGCTGTTGTACGACGCGGCGCTGCATGTGGTAGACGGCCGGCCGATGCCCGAACCGGAGGCGACTACGAAGCCCGCTCCCCATCACCGGTCCGCAGGAACAACACGGGGCGAAGGAGGGCCGTCCATCGCCGATCTCCGCTACGAAGTCATGTTCCTGCTCGACGCGCCCGATCCGAGGATCGCCGGCTTCAAAGAGGCCTGGGCGCAAGTCGGGGACTCCATCGTGGTCGTGGGCGACGATGGCGTCTACAACTGCCACATCCACTGCGACGACATCGGCGCGGCCATTGAATGCGGCATCGAGGTGGGACGACCCCACAACATCCGGGTCACGGACCTGCTCGACGAGCTTGCAGAACTCGAAGAACGCGATTGGGTTGCAGCGGCCCTCGACAGCGACACACCGCAGCGCGGCGACGCCCCGGCAGTGCCCGCTGCGGTTGTGGCCGTCGGCGCCGGCACGGGCGTGGCTGCGATATTGAAGTCGATGGGGGTCCAAGCCGTAGTCGCCGGCGGGCAGTCGATGAACCCGTCCACCGCCGAACTGGTGGCAGCGGTGGAATCGGTCGCTGCTCCCGAGGTGGTTATTCTCCCCAACAACAAGAACATCATCGCGGTGGCACGGCAAGTCGATGAACAGACGAGCCGCACCGTGGAAGTCGTCGCCACGACGAGCGTGACCGAGGCGCTGGCGAGCCTCATGGCCTATGACCCCCAGGCGACCGCATCGGTGAACGCGGCGTCGATGACCGAAGCCTTCAGCGGCGTCGTCTCGGGCGAGGTGACCAGAGCTGTGCGCGACGCTGCGAGCGACGCAGGACCCATTGCGACCGGGGACTGGCTGGGCATCGCCAAAACCGGAATCAAAGCGGTGGCCTCGTCCTTGGCCGCCGCGGCGACCGGGCTGCTCGCCGAAATCGTCGACGAAGACCACGAACTGCTCACCGTCATCGCAGGAGACGGCGCCGACCATTGCACAACCGCGTCGATCGAATCGTGGATCAGCCAGAATCACCCGGATGTGGAGGTGGAGGTGCATCACGGCGGGCAACCGCTCTACCCCTATTTCTTCGGGTTGGAATAGGGGACAGGTCAGCGATGCCGGCCGGTGATCCCCCGCTGACACTGCGGGATCTCGCGGGCATCAAAGTCAGGCAGTTGCGCGGCGTCGGCGAAAAGGCCGCGGAGCAGCTTCTGGCCGTGGAGATCTCAACGGTCCTCGACCTGATCCAGCATTATCCGAGGCGGTATCTGGACCGGACCCGACAAGCCCGGATCGCCGAACTCCTCCCCGGCGACGAGGCAACTGTGCTGGGCGCCGTCCGCAGCGCCAAGAGCCGGCCGTTGAGAGGGCGGCGAACGCTCACCAACGTCGTCATAGGCGACGGCACAGGCAAGCTCAGCCTCGTCTTCTTCAACCAGCGGTGGCGTGAGCGGCAGCTCACCGAGGGAATGGAAGTGCTCGTACACGGCAAGTTCGAACTCTTCCGAGGGGAGCGCCAGATGACGGCTCCAGTCGTCGACCTGGTCGGGGACAAGACCGGTCGGATAATCCCCGTGTACCCCCAGTCCTCCAAGGCCGGGCTGACGACCTGGAAACTGGCCCAGCTCGTCGAGGAGGCCCTCAACCGAAGCCGAGTACGGGGCTTCGACGATCCCGTCCCCCCCGAGGTGCTCGACCGGTTCGACTTCGTCGATCGCGAAGCAGCCCTGTGTGGAATCCACCTCCCTGAGTCGATGGCGGAAATGCAAGAGGCGCGTCGCCGACTCGTGTTCGACGAACTCCTGAGGGTGCAGTTGGAGCTCGTGCGTCGCAAGGCGAGCATCGAGCGCGAAATGTCCGGGGTCGCCCACGACATGTCCGGGGAGCTCGTCGGCCGCTTCCACGAGCGTCTGCCGTTCGCGCTCACCGAAGCGCAACGGCGGGTCAATGCCGAGATCGCCCATGACCTCGCCGTCGGATATCCGATGCACCGCCTGCTGCAGGGGGACGTGGGCTCAGGCAAGACGCTGGTCGCGGTCACTGCGCTGCTGACCGCCGTTCAGGGCGGTTACCAGGGCGCTTTCATGGCGCCCACCGAAGTCCTCGCCGAACAGCACTACCTCAGCGTGAGCGACATGCTCGGCGGACTGCTGGTCCCGGATCCGACATCGCTGCTGGGCGATCGCCCGCTGCGCGTGGAACTGTTGACCAACAGCGTCGGAGCCACAGCGCGTCGCCGGGTCCTCGACGACCTGATCGTCGGCCAGGTAGACGTCGTGGTGGGAACCCACGCGCTCATACAGGAGAAAGTCCAGTACCAGTCGCTGGGCATGGTGGTCATAGACGAGCAGCATCGCTTCGGGGTCGAGCAGAGGGCCGCACTTCGGGACAAAGGCGAATCCGTCGGTGTGCCCGACGTGCTGGTGATGACCGCGACGCCGATCCCGCGCACCGCCGCGATGACCGTCTACGGCGACCTCGACGTCAGCGTGCTCGACGAGATGCCCCCGGGACGGAGCCCGATCATCACCAGTTGGGCCGAAGGCCCCGTAGCAGAGGGCGGGGTCTGGGAAACGGTTCGCAACGAGGTCGCCCGGGGTCGGCAGGCCTATGTCGTCTGCCCGCTGATCGAAGAGTCCGAAGTTCTCGAAGTGAGCAGTGCCGAGGATGTATTTTCGCAGTTGCAGAGCGGCGAACTGTCGGATCTGCGCGTGGGCCTGTTGCACGGGCGGGTCTCGCCTGCCGAAAAAGAAGCGACAATGGCGCACTTCCGGGCGGGATCGATCGACGTGCTCGTCGCCACGACGGTGATCGAAGTAGGAGTCGATGTCCCCAATGCCACCGTCATGGTCATCTTCGACGCCGACCGGTTCGGGATAGCGCAGCTGCACCAGCTTCGGGGGCGGGTCGGACGCGGTGAACACCAGGGATTCTGCTGGCTGCTCGGCGATCCGGGCACCGACGACGGAAAGGCCCGCATCGAGGCTCTGGTAGCGAGCACCGACGGGTTCGAGTTGGCCGAAGTCGACCTCGAACTACGGGGTGAGGGGACGATCATGGGGGAGCGGCAGAAGGGGAGGAACGACCTCCGCCTGGCGTCTCTGCGACGAGACAAAGAGTGGGTGTCTGTTGCCCGCGAGGTTGCGACCGAGATCATTGCCCGGGATCCGGAACTGACCGAGCATCTGGGACTGGGCGCAGAGGTCGATCTGATGCTCGGCGACAACGAAGCCGAGTTCCTGATGAAAAGCTGACCCCGGGCCCAGCGGCCCGGTGAGCGCAGCGAACAAGAGCGGCGACCCCGGGCCCAGCGGCCCTCAAGAGAGGTCGTCGACCGCCAACTCGATATCCCAGCGGTCACCACAGTCGACGCAGCGGTAAGCGACGACATCGCCCGGTTCGAACCCCTCGTCGGGCGCATAGGAGATGAGCCGACAGGCGCCTCCGCAATCAACGCAGACAATGGTTTCAGGCGCACCCATGAGGTGACCGTATCTTCACGGGCCACACTGGTACACATGCGTGTCGTAGCCGGAACGCTCGGTGGACGACGAATCAATGCCGGGGGCTCCGAAACCCTTCGCCCCACTGCCGATCGCGTCCGCGAGGCAATGTTCAACTCGTTGTACTCCCTCGGCGCCATCAACGACGCAGTCGTGCTCGACCTGTTCGCGGGAACCGGTGCGCTGGGGATTGAGGCGTTGTCGCGGGGAGCGGCAAGGGCAGTGTTCGTCGAGAATGATCGACAGGCTTTGACGGTTCTGCGCGGGAACCTTGCCTCGTTGGGGTTGGGCGGCAAAGCGACGGTCGTACCCGCCGACGGGTCGAGTTTCCTGGCCCGCGCCGAGCCCTACGACCTCCTGTTGCTGGACCCCCCGTATTCATTCGACTGCTGGCCGGAACTGCTCGCCCACCCGACAGATTCGGTCGTCGCGATCGAATCGGACCGTGAAATCGATCTGCCCGAAACGTGGGATACTCATCGCGTGCGCCGTTACGGAGGTACCGTGGTGACGCTCGCCTCCGCCCCCGCTGCTCGAAAGACCCAAGTCCCGTGACCCGTGTCCTGTATCCCGGCTCGTTCGATCCCGTCCACAACGGGCATCTTGAGATCATTGAAACTGCGGCGAAGTTGTTCGATGAAGTTGTCGTGGCCACCATGGTCAACACCACCAAGGACGGCGTCTTCGACCTCGACGACCGCGAGGCCATGCTCCGCGAGGCCACAGAGCACCTGCCCAACGTCACAGTGCAGATGTTCGCGGGACTCGTCGTCGACCTTGCTGTGGAGACGGAAGCCGACTTCATACTGAAAGGTCTGAGGGCCGTGTCCGATTTTGAGAACGAGCTGCAGATGGCTCAGATGAACAACGCCGCCTCGGGCATCCACACGCTGTTCATCCCGTCCGCGTCGAGCAGTTCGTTCCTGGCGTCGAAGTTCATACGCGACTTCACCAGGTTCGGCGGCGATATATCTAAAATGGTCCCCGCGAGCGTGGCTCGGCGATTGAGGGAGCGATACGGATGACCGATCAGAACACCGGAGACCCCCTCGCTGAAGCCCCGCCCTCCGCGTACCGTCCTCTGGAAGCCGAGGAAATCCTCAGGTCGGCCATTGATCTGATCGAGAGAGCCCGTCCGATGCCGATGTCGGCCTCGTCGATTATCAACAAGAACGAGGTGTTGGAACTGCTGAACGCGGCGCTGCAGAGCCTCCCGGACGAGTTTCGAGCGGCTCGCTGGCTCCTCAAGGAACGCGATGACTTTCTGGCGCGGGTCCAAGGGGAGGGGGATCTGTTGATCGCGCGTGCCCGTGACACGGCCCAGCGTATGGTGCAGCGCACTGAACTGGTGAAAGAGGCCAACGACCACGCTCGTCGGGTCGTCTCAGAAGCAGAACAGGAAGCCAGGGACCTCCGCTTGAAAACGGAGGACTGGTGCGACCAGGAACTGGGCCGCCTGGAAGTGGTGCTCGAGCGCATTTCTCGCTCGGTCGCATTCGGCAGGTCGCGGATGCAGGGCGCCGCCCAATCCCAGGAGCCGATCCCCGAACCTCCGATTCCGCGAGGAGACGAGTTTTTCGACCAGGATCGAGAGTGACCCGGGGCGCTCAATTCGTGGTGGACACGGCTGGGCTCTTCAGTGGAGCCGAACAGCGGCTGGTTCTTCGGACAGAGGCGAAGCTCGCCGACATGGAGTTGTCCGACTCCGGATTGCGTTCAACGGTGGTCGACGGCCGCCTGCGGTTGGATCTTGTGTTGGAGCGCACCGGCTCCGCCCCCGACGCGGACGACGCCTCCGCGCACGATTCTCGACGAACCGAACCCGACGGCGTGTTGGTCAGCGGCACCGCCCGCGGACGCTGGTCTGTGCCCTGCCGTCGCTGTTCGGAGCCCATGCAAGGTGATCTGGCAGCCGAGATCCAAGAACTGTTCGAGGTGGCCCCGACCGAGGGTGAGACCTGGGCGCTGCGGGAAGCACTGCAAGAAGACGGCATTGATCTGGGACCCATGCTGCGCGAGGTTGCCTTGGTCTGTCTGCCGCTGGCGCCGCTTTGTCGCACCGAATGTGAGGGGCCGGCACCGGATAGATTCCCGACCGGCCCCCCAGTCGACGAAGATCCGAGGGTCGACCCTCGCTGGTCGGTCCTTGACGAGTTGACCTTCGACGCGTGATATCGATGGCTTAATCAACGCCGCAGCGGTGGCGTCGTCCCGGTGCGTCGATAACCTTTGCTGCTCGGGTCGGTCAGTTTCGGCCTGAGAGAATTCGCAAGAAACAGGTTCGCGATGGCCGTCCCCAAGAAGAAGACGTCGAAATCGAAGACTCGGAGCCGACGTGCTTCGGCTTGGCGCCTCGGGGCGTCGCCTCGCAGCGCCTGCCCGCGTTGCGACGCCACCAAGCGCCCGCACCGGGCTTGCGGCAATTGCGGGTGGTACGGCGGCCGCCAAGCCATAGACGTCGACTGATCGATGCTGCCCATCGCGGTCGACGCCATGGGCGGGGACAACGCCCCTTCGGCAATCGTGGCCGGTGCTCGACGCGCCGCATCCGAAATGGGAATCCCGGTTGTATTGGTCGGGAGGCCAGAGGACCTCTCCGACGCCGGGGGCTTGGAAGTCATCGAAGCCAGCGAAGTCATCGCCATGGATGCCGAACCGGGTTCGAGCGTTCGCCGCATGGGGGACTCGTCGTTGGTGCGTGCCGCCACGGCGGTTCGAGACGGCCGTGCTTCAGCGATGGTGTCGGCGGGGAACACCGGCGCGACAATGGCGTCGGCGCTGTTGCGCATGGGCCGGATACGGGGGATCAATCGTCCGGCGATCGCCATTCCCGTACCGGTGCCCCAGAGCACGCCCACGACTCTGCTCGATGCGGGGGCAAATGCGGAGTGCCGCCCCGAATGGCTCGTTGAATTCGCCCAGATGGGCTGTGTCTACGCCCGTGACCGCTTCCGGATTGAACGTCCCAGGGTCGGGTTGTTGTCGATCGGGGAGGAAGCAGGCAAGGGCAACAAGTTCGTCAAGGAGTGTTTCGAACTGCTCGGCGAGAGCACCTGGGCAGAGTCGAGCGGTGCGGAGTGGATCGGCAACGTTGAAGGCCGAGACGTCATGACCGACGAGGTCGACGTGGTCGTGACCGACGGGTTCACCGGCAACGTGACTCTGAAGACGCTGGAAGGCGCCATGTCGGCACTTCTCAGCCGGCTGCTCGCCGCGATCGACACCGACGATGAGACCAGGCGTGCGGGGGAGATGTTGTCGGCGCCGCTTGATTCGATGCTCGCCGAGTTGCACCCCGACTCCACCGGTGGGGCGCTGTTGCTGGGCGTGAAGGGCGTGTGCGTCATCTCCCACGGCTCCAGCTCCGCGGGCGCCATGGCCAACGCCATCCGCATCGCCGCGGAGATGGTCGATGTCGGAATGGTCGATCACCTGTCTGCGGCGGTCCGCCAAGATTGACAAATATCAGCATATTCAATGTTTTCTCATATTGTCTCAATCCTGGACAGAGGCTGGGCAGAGGAGAGAGGCGAGACTTCCGATAGCATCGGAGCGTCTCGTGACTAGGAGGGTGCAGTTGCCCGCAGAAACGCATGTGGAACAGGCTCCCATGAGTCGTGAGGAGATCCTCGCCCTCGTCAGGGACCAGCTTGCCGACATTCTTGAGATTGAGCCGCTGTCGATCGACGAGGGCGACGCATTCGCCGATGACCTCGAAGCGGACTCGCTGGCTCTTATTGAACTTGTAGAAGCACTCGAAGAGGAACTGGCTGAGCGCTCAGCGGGTTTTCGGATCGAGGATGAGGATCTTGAAGATCTCCGAACCGTTCGCGACGCCGTCGACTACGTCGCCGCAAAGCTGGGCTGAGGCGCTGAGCACTGCGTTCGCTGTCTGCGCTCGAGAACCGGCTCGGGTATCGTTTCGACGAACCCGTTCAGCTCGAGCTGGCGGTAACGCACCGCTCTTGGTGCGCCGAACATGATGGCGGACCCAGCAACGAGCGGCTCGAGTTTCTCGGCGACGCGGTCCTTGGCCTGGTCGTCGCGGATTTCCTCTACCGACGGTTCCCCGACCTGCCCGAGGGTCAGATGGCCAAGACGCGAGCCGCTGTCGTGAACGCGTCCACACTCACCGATCTGGCCGTGGACATTGATCTCGGCGGGCACCTTCGCCTGGGAAAGGGCGAGGAGGGCTCCGGTGGACGCGCCAAGGCGTCGATTGTCTCCGACGCGCTCGAAGCGGTCATCGGCGCGGTCTACGTCGACGGTGGGCTCGAGTCCGCTCGCGACTTCGTCCTGGCCCAGCTTGGTGACCGAATCGACGAAGCGGCCGGCCAACCTGGCGCACGCGACTACAAGACGCTGTTGCAGGAATCTGCGGCCGGCGACGGCCTGGACTCACCGGAGTACGACGTTTCGCAGACGGGCCCGCACCACAACAGGCTGTTTCGGGCGGTCGTCAGGATCGGGGGCGAAGTCTGCGGCACTGGGGAGGGCAGCACGATAAAGCAGGCTCAACAGCGAGCTGCCCGGGTCGCATACCAGGCGCGCACCGGTGAGGATGGAGCACTCGATGTTTGAGCTGCCTGAAGTCGAAACGGTGCGCCGCGATCTCGAGCGAGACGTCGTCGGGAAGAAAATCAAGGGTGCTGAGGCAATGAGCATGAAGGTGCTGCGGCGGTATCGAACCCGCAACTCGTTCGTCTCTCGTCTGGCGGGGAACAAGATCACCGCAGTCCAGCGCCTCGGGCTGCGCATCACAATCGTGTTCGACAATGAATCCAACCTGGTCGTCGACCTGGGCTCGAGCGGGTCGCTGCGTCGCACGGCAAACAAAGAAGCGGTCGCCCCCGAGACCGAAGTGGTCATCACCTTCACACAGCATGGCCAGTTGCGCCTGCTGGACGCCCAGGGCACTTCTGAGATGTTCGTGGTCGACGGCGACTCAATTCTCGATGAGCTGCCGGAACTCGAAGAACTGGGGATCGACCCGGTGTCCGAGCCCGTCACCTGGACGGTGTTCGGCCGGAGTCTGCTGCAGCGCCGAGTAAGGTTGAAGACACTGCTGACCGATCCGACGTTCGTCGTCGGGATCGGTGACGTCTACGCCGATGAGATCCTGTTCCACGCCGGGCTTCGCCACAATCGGATGAGCGATTCCCTGACAAGCCAGGAGATCCGAAGGCTGCATCGCGCGTTGGTCGGCACCCTTCACGACGCCATCAAACATCGCGGCACGTCGATCCCCGAACGGGAGTTCTTTGATCCTGCGGGCAACCCGGGCGAGTACGGCAGCCACCTGATGGTCTGGGGCCGGCACGGCGAACTCAGCGCCAGGTCCCGCTTGCCGATACAGCGGGTCAAGTTCCGGGGGGCCTGGACATACTTCTGTCAAACACAGGTGTGAAGTCTCATCCATGTAATTCGGGCTGATACATTTGACTGGGATGTATCTGAAGAACCTCACCTTGAAGGGATTCAAGTCGTTCGCAGACACGACTTCGATCGATCTCGAACCAGGGGTCACCGTAATCGTCGGCCCCAACGGCAGCGGCAAGTCGAATGTCGTGGACGCAATTGCCTGGGTGCTCGGATCACAGGCGCCGAATGCGCTGCGGTCCAGCAAGATGGACGACGTGATTTTTGCAGGGACCAGCAAGAAGCCCGCCCTCGGCAGAGCCGAAGTCTCTCTCACGATAGACAACCACTCGGGCACGCTCCCCATCGATTTCAACGAGGTGCGAATCAGCCGCATACTGTTTCGCAGCGGCGATTCCGAGTACGCGATCAACGGAGTTCCCTGTCGCCTGATCGACATCGCCGAGTTGTTGAGCGACGGCGGCGTCGGACGGCAACAGCATGTGATCGTCTCGCAGGGACAGATCGATGCGGTCCTGACCTCACGCCCCCAGGATCGGCGAGCGATCATCGAAGAAGCCGCAGGCGTCTTGAAGTACCGCAAGCGCAAGGAACGCGCTGAACGCCGCCTTGAAACTTCGGACAGCGACCTCACCAGAGTGAAAGACATCATTCGCGAAGTCAGGCGCCAGTTGCGCCCGCTCGAGAAGCAGGCTGAAGCTGCCCGCCTCCACGGTGATCTTGTCGAAGAACTGGCGGCTCAGCGGCTCCACTTGGCGGGCAGGCGGATCGCGGAGCTCCGCGACCAGCTGCAGGCCGTCGGCGAACAGCCGATCCGCGCACTCGAACAGTCTGCAAGAACTCGGCTGGCTGATCTCGACGAGGACATCGCGGCTTGCGAGAGTGAGCTCTCGGACCGCTCCGAAGCCGACCTCGGCGACAAGCTCCGACGACTCGAATCCATGCGAGAACGCGCGAGGGGACTGGCGGCGCTCGTCGCTGAACGTCGGCGCGGCATCGACCGTGACCGGTCCGCGTTCACCGACCGGGGGGTAATCGCCAACCTCGAAGCGGAGGCCACGCGTCTGCGCCTCGCCCTCGCCGGAGCCGAAACCGAAGCCACGGCTCTGAGAAGCGACTCAGTAACCCTGGAAGCGAACGAGCAGCAACTGGCGAGCGACCGAGCGGCCCTCGAAGAACAGACAGCTCGAGCCGAATCGGGCCCCGGCAACCGGGCTGCTGAGGTCCGCGGAGAGCTTGCGGCCCTCCGCTCCGGTATAGAGACGGGAAGCGAAGAACGACAGCGGTCCCAGACACGACTGGGCTCCTTGGCCGAGCGGCAATCGACCCTCGACTCACGCTTGGCCCGGCAGCAGGCCGAACTCGAGACAGTCCAAACAGAGCACCAGCGGCTGGTTGCCGAACTGGACGCAGCCGAAGCGGCCCGACAGCGCGCCGAGGCAACTCTCGACGCCGAGATCGCGGATCACGCAGAAGCCGATGCAGCCCGGCAACGGTGGCTGGCTCGAGCCGAAGCGCTCACGCTTGCGCTGCACGAAGCTCGCTCGGCGGCCGGAGCCGACAGAGTCGCGCACGTCAAAGGCGTCCTGGGCACCCTGCTCGATCTGGTTGCCATCGATGAGGGATTCGAGGCTGCGTTCGAGTCTGCAGTCGGCTCCGGGTTGAACGCGATCATCGCGCGCGACCCAGATGCGGCTCGTGACGCTTTCGAGGCCCTGCGTGCCAGCGGGTCGTCGGGAGCGGTATTGGCACTGGGAGCGCTGCCCAAGCGCGGTTCCGATAGAGCCCGCGGTTCCGATAGAGCCGCTGAAGGCTCAAGACTGCGCAACTGGTTGTCCTCGGACTCCCAAGAGTCCAAGAACCTGCTCCGAGAGCGGGTACGAGGCACCGAGAAGGGAGTCGATGCGCTGCTGGACGTGCTGATCGGCGACGTCGAGACAGTCGACGGCGATTGGCAGGCCGCGGTGGATCGAGCGTTGGGCGACCCGATGCGCTCCTTCGTGACCTCCACCGGAGAGTTCATCGGGCCAGACGGCTGGCGTGTTGGGAACAGCGGCTCGACTGCGACCGCCGCAGCGCTCGCCGAAGCAAGCGAACAGGTCGTTGTGGCGGGAGTCGATTGCCAGAAAATCTCCGATCGGGTCGCCGCGGCCCGCTTGCAACTCGCCGAGTGCGCCGATGTCGCAGCGAATGTCTCAGAGCGCCTCGCTCAGGCCGAGTCCGAACTTGAGGCTGCGGCGAAAGAATGTCGACAGCTTGAAGCTGACAGCCGTGATTGCGCCACCGAATCCGACGCGCTGAGGACCGGTCTCGATGAACTGGTGGCACGCCTCGCCGGCGAACAGGACAGGTTGGAAGATCTAGAAAGCTCCCACCAGGTGTTGGAGGCTCAGGAATCCGAGCAACGAGAAGAGGCTCTGCGGATTGCCGTCGCAAGAGCGCAGATCGACCAGCGAGCACGAGAGGTCGCCGCGTCGCGCGCCGATGTAGACGTGCGAGCCGCGGCCATCAACGAACGAGAGAACGGGTTGCGGACCCGCATAGCGGAGATCGAAGCCAGACTCGAACGCGATGTCTCGGAGCGATCCACCGCTGGTCGACAGAGAGAATTGCTGGACCGCCGCGCAACCGTGCTCGACAAGTTGACGGTGGCGATCGACTCACGGTCGACGACAATCGAATCCCGGCTCAGCGAGGCGCGCGAGGCCCATGAACAGCAGTCCGAGACCTCCCGTCAGATCGTGCGTCAGCTCACCGATCTCCGCAGCGAGCGGGCAGCACTCAACCAACAGTTCGAGAATCTTCGGGAACGGGCCGCCAGTGCGGCAATCGAGCGGGCCGAGCTTCGGGCCAAACTCCAAACCGTGGTTGAGAGCGTCCGCGCCGAGCACAAGGTTGGTCCCGATGTCGCCGTGTCGGCGCCGTGCCCTCCGCTGCCCGAGGGGATCGACCCGCCGCGCCGGATAGAGCAGTTGCAGAACGAGCTCGAGATCATGGGTCCGATCAACCCACTGGCTTTGGAGGAATGCCGGGCGTTGCAGGAGCGCCACGAGTTTCTGCAAGCTCAACTCGCCGACATCGCCTCCACGCGGCGTGAATTGACGAAGGTCATCGCCTCGATCGACGACGATATTGTGACGATCTTCGCTAACGCCTTCGCCGATGTCTCGCTCAATTTCGAGAAGCTGTTCGAGACTCTCTTCCCAGGTGGGAGTGGATCGATAAGGCTGAGCACCCCCGACGATCTGCTCAATACAGGAATCGACGTCTCGGCCAAGCCTGGCGGCAAGAACGTTCGCAAGCTGTCGTTGTTGTCGGGTGGTGAGCGGACCCTGACGGCATTGGCGTTCCTCTTCGCGGTGTTCATGAGCCGTCCTTCGCCGTTCTACGTCCTGGACGAAGTCGAGGTCGCCCTCGACGACGTCAACCTGCATCGCTTCTTGAATCTGGTCGACGAGTTCCGCGCCGACGCGCAGTTGGTCCTTGTCAGCCATCAGAAACGCACGATGGAAATCGCGGACTGCCTCTACGGTATCTCGATGAAACCCGGCGCTTCCAGCACTGTCATCAGCGAGAAAGCCACCGCCGCCACCACCATTGACGTCGCTTGATCATTCTGAGAATGCAAGGCCGTGAGGTTTGGCAGATGAGATAATGTTGCGTATTGGACTCATCTACGAATTAGCGTTTGTGGCCATATCGGGCGTTGTGATCGGAGTAGTTTTCCGCCGGTTTTTCCCAGAAGTGAAACCGCTTACGCTGACCAACCTTCGGCCCCATCTGATTCCGATTGGATGTGGTTGTGTTATTGCTGCCCTGTTGTTGATGATCCAGCTGTTGTCCGGATTGTGGAAGCCGATTGAGTATGCGCTCATGCCAGTCCCGATGATCGCGATAATCATCGCGATCAAAAAAAGGGAGGCAATACGCCGCGCTTTGAACAGCGGGCGAGATGACTGGCTAGATGACTGACGGTGTCGGGTTGTCGATGTCGAGCAGGTCGGCGAGCGCCTGAGTGACCATGTTGTGAATCGCTGGGTTCATCTCCGGGGGAAGCAGACCTCCGTTGGTCATGCGGTCGCCGAGTCCGATGAAGATCGCACAGAAACGCATCGCACCGAAGACCTCCCAGTAACGCGGCGCGCGAACCTTGCGTCCGGAGGCCTGCTCGTAGAGATCGATCATCTCGGACCGGGTGGGGAAACCCTCCATGCGTGCAGCCCCCAGGTCGTCGAAGGACATCCGGTCGAACATCAGCCACCAGCCGACGTCGGCCTCGGTGGGCAACAGCGCGCAAGCCTCCCAGTCAAGAACCGCCGCGGGGCGGTAGTCCTGCCACAAGATGTTCCCCAGCCGACTGTCGCCCCAGGACAGACCGACGCGGTCATCTTGGGGATCGTTGGCGATGAGCCAGTCAAACGCCGCGGAGAGCACCGGATGATCCCGACCGGCCAGTTCACGGGCAGTGGACGCCCGGTAGAGATCCAGCTGCGCTCGCGTGCCGGGTTGCCCTGTGCCGCTCGTGTCGAGCCATTCCAGCCCGGCCGCCCGCCAGTCGATCGAGTGGATCTCCGCCATTGCCTGCAAACCCGTGGTGACCATTCGATGGCGCTCAGCGGGCGTTGCCTCATCGACCAGGAATCCCTCCTCGGAGTAGCGGGGCCGGTCGGAGGGCACTCGACCCTCGGTGAACCCCATCACAAAAAAGGGTTGACCGATGATCGCCGGGTCCGACTCATAGCCGAGCAGTTCGGGCACCGGAGCGCTGCAGTTGCGTCTGACCGCCTCCATGGCTCGGTACTGAACCTCGACCGAAACGCCGCAGTGGTCGCTCTGGGCTGGGAACAACGCGCCCGCGGCAGGTTCGATCCGGGCGACGAAGCGGTCCGAGCATTCCGTTCCCTCCTCGGTCCAGGAGGCGTCGAAGAACACTGTCTCGTTGGAGAATCCCGTCGAAACCGGGATGTCGATGTTGGCAACCGAAGCACCGACCCGGTTCGGGTGCCTGCGGGCGATCCATTGCTCGAAAGCGGGTCCGTAATGGCTGCGATCCGTGTGGAATTTCGGAGCGCTGCCCAGGTCCGGCGGAACCTCGTTTCGACGGTCGCTGGAGGCGTCTGGATAGGAGGATTCGCGTTGGATACGTTCGCTCATTTTTTCGACATTACGACACGCACTTGCGCGCTTCGAATTCGCTAGTCTCTGGTGCCGATGGCTCGTTCGCTGCCTTTGGGTCCGGCGCTCCCGGATCGAGCTGAAGTCGTTGTAATCGGCGGGGGCATCGTCGGTTGCTCGATTGCCTACCATCTGACACGTCGCGACGTCAGCGATGTGGTGCTGCTGGAGCAGGGCACCCTCACCTGCGGGACCACCTGGCATGCCGCGGGCTTGGTGTCGCAGCTCAAATCGACGCATTCGTTGACCAAACTGGCGACCTACTCTGCCCGCTTGTTCGAAGAACTGGAAGATGAAACCGGTCAAGCGACCGGATACCGCACCCCGGGATCGATATCGGTCGCCGACAACGATCAACGCTGGGAGGAGATCACGCGCGGCGCGACGATGGCAGAAGGAGTCGGCGTCGAGACCCGGGTGATCGACCTCGACGAGGCGAGTGAACTGTGGCCGCTGATGCGCACCGATGATCTCGTCGGGGCGCTGTACATCCCCCGCGACGGGCAGACCTCGCCGGTGGACACCACAATGGCCCTGGCCAAAGGGGCCAAATCCCGCGGCGCCGAGATCATCGAAGGCGTTTCGGCAACGGACCTGAAAGTCGCCAACGGCAGAGTCACCGGCGTGGTCACCGAGCAGGGTGAGATCGAGACCGAGACGGTCGTGCTCGCAACCGGCATGTGGACCCGTCACCTCGCCGCCCAGATCGGGGTCAACGTCCCGCTTCAGGCATGCGAGCACTTCTACATCGTCACCGAACCCCTCGATGGAATGGAGATCGGCACCCCGACACTGCGCGACCCCGGCAACTACACCTACTTCAAAGAGGAGACGGGCAAGCTCATGGCCGGGTTCTTCGAGCCCCGCGGCAAGGTCTGGCGCACTGATCAGATCCCACGCGACTTTTCCTTCGGAACCCTCGACGAGGACTGGGAGCATCTGGGGCCGATCTTTGAACGCGCCATTCATCGCGTTCCGGCGTTGGGCGAATGCGGACTGCAGCTCTTCTTCAACGGCCCTGAGGCATTCACCCCCGACGGCGTGTACTACATGGGAGAAGCGCCGGAGGTGGACGGCTGTTTCGTTGCCGCAGGCTTCAACTCCGTCGGGATCCAATCAGCGGGCGGCGTCGGGTGGGCGTTGGCCGACTGGATAGCAGATCGGCGCGCTCCAATGGATCTCAATTCTGTCGACATTCGCCGGGCGCTGCCGTTCCAGGCAGATACCGACTACCTCCAGGACAGGATTTCAGAGAGCCTCGGCCTGCTCTACGCCATGCACTGGCCGTTCCGGCAGTATGAGAGCGCCCGCGGCATACGCCTGTCACCGCTGCATGACAAGATAGCGGCTGCCGGAGCGGTGTTCGGCGAAACCGCAGGCTGGGAACGGCCCAACTGGTATGCCCGCAACGGCCAGGCCCGCGAATACGAGTACTCCTACGGCAAGCAGAACTGGCACAACAACATGGTCACCGAATGCCTCGGAGTGCGGGAGACAGTCGGCCTTTTCGACCAGACGTCGTTCGCGAAGTTCACAGTCAGTGGACCGGATGCGCTGGCCGTGCTCAACACCCTCAGCGTCGCCGATATAGATGCACCGATCGGCAAGGCGGTCTACACGCAGTGGTGCAACCAGGCGGGAGGAATCGAAGCAGACCTGACCGTGAACCGCTTGGGCGACGACGAGTTCTTCGTTGTCACCGCCGCGGCGTCGGAGGGCCGAGACTGGGCTTGGCTGCGGCGCGCCTGTCGAGACAAGCAGGTGACGCTGGCGAATGTCACCCATGAGCAGGCGATGATCGGCCTGATGGGGCCCAGCAGCCGAGCCGTGCTGTCACAACTGACCGACACGGACCTGTCGAACGCCGGATTCGAGTTCGGCACTGGTCGCACCATCAATCTCGCAGGGTTCGACGTGTTCGCCCTGCGGATGAGTTACGTGGGGGACCTGGGCTGGGAGTTGTACGCGGCCAACGCCGACGCAGGAGGCGTCTACGACGCGCTGGTCGAGGAGGGCGAGTCCCACGGCCTCGTGCATGCCGGCTACCACGCAATGAACTCGCTCCGCTTGGAGGCCGGCATGCGGCACTGGGGCCATGACGTCACCGACGAGGACACCCCTCTGGAAGCTGGGCTCGGGTTCACGGTCGCATGGGACAAACCCGTCGCCTTCAACGGACGGAGCGCACTTGAGGCGCAGCGCGGACAACCCCGCACAAAACGGCTCATCCAGCTGCGCATCGAAGACCCGGACCTGTTGACCTACCACGACGAGCCCCTGTATCGCGATGGAGTGGTCGTGGGCAGAATATCGTCGTCGATGTGGAGCGCCACCCAGAACCGCTGCTGCGCCATGGGCTATGTCGCCCATCATGAAGCGGTGACGAAAGAATGGCTCGACAGCGGCTCATGGGAGACCAACATCGCCTCGCGGCGCGTGCCGCTCAGCACGTCGATCCGCAGTTGGTTCGACCCCGCCAACCAACGACCGAAGCAGTAAGTCCACTCAGCAGACCAAGGAGACGTCAGTGAACCAGAGAGGCGCAGTGAACCAGAGAGGCGCAGTGAACCAAGGAAATAGGCGATGAATCAAGAGGTGCGCTGCGTCATTGTCGGGGGCGGGGCCATGGGCGTGGGACTGCTCTACCATCTGGCCCACGAGGGCTGGACCGACACGGTCCTCGTCGAGAAAGGCGAGCTGACCTCGGGATCCACCTGGCACGCGGCGGGGCTGATCCCCAACTTCATCGGCGATCTGAACATGGCGAAAGTGCATCAGGACGCCATCGCCCTCTATCCCGACATCGAACAGGAGACCGGCCTCTCAGCGGGCTGGCACGGATGCGGGGCGGTGAGGCTGGCGCGCACCGACGATGAGGTCGACTGGCACCGCTACGTACACGCCATGCTCAACCAGATCGGCGTGGAGTCCCACATCGTCGGGCCTGCCGAGGTGCAACGACTCAACCCGCTGCTCGAAGACCTCTCCGACGTGAAGACGGGGTTCTACACTCCCCACGACGGATGGACCGATCCCACGGGCTGCACCAACGCAATGGCCAAAGGCGCCCGCCAACTCGGCTGCGAGATCCAGCGCCACAACCGGGTTGTCGACATGGCTCGACTTGCCGACGGACGCTGGCAGGTCGTCACCGAGAAAGGCGTCATCACCTGCGAGCACGTGGTCAACGCGGCGGGCCACTACGCCCCTCAGTTGGGCGCGATGATCGGCCTTGACGTGCCGATCGTCTCGGTCATCCACCAGTACGTCGTCACAGAGCCGCTCGAGTCAATGAAGAACCTCGACTTCGAGCCGCCGGTTACGCGCGATCCCCGCTCTAGCTGCTACTACCGCCGCGAGATCGACGGGCTGCTGATCGGACCCTACGAGATGTCCAACGCCCAGATCTACGGCGTCGACGGGATCGACTGGGGGCTCGACTTCTATCTCACCCCGCCCGACGTCGACAACATCGCTGAATGCCTCGAACTGGCCATGCTGCGCATCCCCTCGTGGTCCGAAGCGGGAATCAAGAAGATCGTGTCGGGTCCGATCACCCACACCCCCGACTCGGGCTATCTCATGGGACCGGCGCCGGGATTTCGCAACTACTGGCACTGCAACGGCGCCTCGATCGGAATCACCCAGGGCCCCGGAGCGGGCAAATATCTGGCTCAGTGGATCGTGTACGGCCAGACTGAGATCAATGTCAGGGGAATGGACCCGCGCCGTTTCGGAGACCACACCGGCCCCAAATCGGTGTTCGCCATCGAGAAGGCGATCGACGAATACCACGAGATGTACCAGGTCCGCCTGCCCGGAGAGCAACGACCGGTGGCGCGAGGCCAGAAAGTCAACCCGATCTACGGCCGCCTCGACGCTCTGGGAGCGCAATGGCAGGAGGTGTACGGCTGGGAGCGTCCGCAGTACTTCGGGGAACCCGAGCAGCACTCGTTCCGACGCTCCAATGCGTTCGACTTCGTCGCCGAGGAGGTTCGGGGCACTCGCCAACAGGTCGGTATCGCCGACCTCACGGCATTCGCCAAGTTCGAAGTCGCGGGAGTCGATGCGGCAGCGCTGCTAGATCGACTGTCCGCCAACAAGATCCCGACTCGAGACGGCGGGATCCGCCTAGTCCACATGCTGACCCCGCTCGGAGGCATCGAATGCGAGATGACGATCACCCGCTTCGCCGCCGACCGCTTCTATCTCAATTCAGCGGTGATGGGCACCACCCACGACTTGGACTGGCTCAATGGCCACATCGAACCGGGCGAGGATGTGACCGTCACCGACGTCACCGACTCCCTCGGCCTGTTGGCCGTCACCGGGCCACGCGCCAGAGAAGTGCTGGCGCCTCTGACCGACGCCGACCTCGGCAACGATTCGTTCCGCTGGTTGACTGCTCAGGAGATCGAAGTGGCGGGAGTCGCCTGCAAAGCACTGCGGGTGTCTTATGTCGGCGAGCTCGGCTGGGAACTGCACTGCCCGCTCGCTGAGACGGACGTGCTCTACGATGCGCTCGTGGCCGCCGGAGAACCCCACGGAATGGTCCACTTCGGCGCATATGCGATGAACGTCATGCGCATCGAGAAGGGTTACAAGGCATGGGGTAGCGAACTCACAACCGAGATCACTCCGATCGAGGCCCGCCTCGAGCGCTTCGTCGACTTCACCGGTGATTTCATCGGCAAGGACGCTGCCGTGGCCCGGCGAGACCAGACCGAACCGCTGTCGATGGTGCTCGTCTATTGCGAAGTCGACGCCACCGACAACGACGTTCGGGGCAACGAAGGGGCCTACGATCAACACGGCCGGGTCATGGGGATCGCCACCAGCGGCACTTGGGGGCACACGGTCGGCAAGAGTCTGGCCTTCGTGTACGTCGACCCGGCCTACGAAGCACCCGGTTCGACCTTCGAGCTGGAACTCCTCGGCGAGATGAGAACCGCGACCGTGCTGCCTGAGCCTGCCTACGACCCGACCAACTCGGTGCTGCGCGTCTAGCTGCGCCTAGCCGCCCGTGATGCGTTACTGTTTCTCAATCACACTGTTTCGCAGCCGCACGGGAGGAACTGTGACCGTACCGTGAGCCGAGAGCCTCGTCGCAGAAGGTCGGGAGGACGCGCCGGGCGCATCGCCGAACGCGCGGCGCCTTTGCAAGCAGACGAGCGCCCGGTTCGGCCCGGACTCCCAGGGGGGAGATACCAGCCCCTGTCGTCTGCGGAGATGCAGCAGGTCTACGACACTGCCCTCGGTCTTCTGGAACGCGTGGGAATGGGCTCTCCGGTTCCCGAGTTCGTGCAGGTGGTCGTGGACGCGGGCGGGAGCCTCGACGATTCGGGACGGCTCCTCTACCCCAGAGGACTGGTTGAGAACGCCATAGCAACGGCTGCCAAAGAGTGGACATGGCATGGCTTCGACGATGACAAATCGGTAGAGGTCGGAGGCGATCGGGTCCACTTCGGAACCGCCGGAGCGGCGGTGCTGATGTACGACTACGAGACCAACACATTCCGCCACAGCACCGCACAAGACGTCTACGACTGTGCCCGCCTGGTCGACCATCTCGACAACATTCATTTCTTCGTTCGCACCGTTGTGGCACGGGACCAGGAAGACTCGCGCGAACTGGATCTGAACACTGCCTACGCTGCCACGGTCGGCACGGGCAAACCTGTCGGCACATCGTGGTTCGAGCGGGAGCATGTCTATGAGACCGTCGAGATGTACGACATCCTGGCGGGCGGGGAAGGGTCGTTCCGCAAACGGCCGTTCGTGGCAGCCAACAACACTTTCGTGGTGCCGCCTCTGCGCTTCGCCGAGGAGTCCACCAACTGCATGGTCGCGCAGGTGGAGACGGGAATGCCGATCAACCTGTTGTCCGCAGGCCAGGCCGGGGCGACTTCGCCTGCGGCTCTGGCGGGTTCGCTGGCCCAGGCGCTCGCCGAGTGCCTGTCGGCTCTCACCGCGGTCAACTTGATGAGCCCTGGCCACCCCTGCGTGATGGGGATGTGGCCCTTCGTCTCCGACCTCCGCACGGGGGCGATGAGCGGGGGAAGCGGCGAGGAGGGAGTGCTCAACGCGGCCGCCGCGCAGGTCGTGAACTGGATGGGACTCCCGTCGGGTGTGGCCGCGGGAATGACCGATTCGAAAGTCCCAGACAACCAGGCTGGTTACGAGAAGGGGATCAATGTCACACTCGCGGGCCAGGCGGGCGCCAACCTCGTATATGAGAGCGCGGGGATGCTCGGGAGTCTGCTGAGCTGCTCACTGGAGGCCCTGGTGATCGACAACGACATGTTGGGCTCGATCAACCGCACCGTTCGCGGAATAGAGGTCAACGAGGAAACGCTGTCGGCGGACCTGATCGAAGAAGTAGTGAGCGGTCCGGGACACTTCCTCGGCTCGCCGCAGACCCTCGAGTTGATGCAGAAGGAGTACATCTATCCACTTATTGGGGATCGGGACACGCCCGATGACTGGCTCGACGCCGGCGGCAAGGACGCTCTGCGAGTCGCACATGCATACGCCCAAGAGGTCTTGGCCTCTTATTTTCCCACCCACGTCGACCCTGTTGCCGACGCCGCGGCCCGCGAGCGGTACGGCATCGTGGTCGATCGCAGTGGCGCTGGTTGACCCGGATCCTTACCCAGAGGCAAGCGAGTTGGGACGGAGTTGGATCAAAAAATCCCTCGACGGACCGTCTCGGCCTCTCGGTCGTTGATTCCGGCTTCGCGCTCGTAGCTTTCGGCTAGCCCCCTGAGGATCTCCGCTGTGCGGGGCCACTTTTGGAAGCGGCGGGCTTGCGCTCTGTAGTTCCCGGCGAGTTGGCGCTCTTGCTCACCTCCGTCGGTTGCTGAACGGGATGTGACGCCTCGCTGATTGAGGATGCCACATTCGAGACCTTGATCGACTTGGGCGGTTTGCAGTCGTTCCAGCAGGTTGCGAACGGCTTCACCGGGCCAGTCTCCGTTTGAATCCGGCGGAGAGAACGCGAGTGCTGTTCCGATCATCTGGTCACCGATATCCGCACGGTCGATAGCTGCCAGTTTCTCGCGAGTTTCGTCGACCCACTCGTCGAGTGAGCCCGCATCAAGGTCGCCGTTGTCATTGAGCGCTGGAGCGAAATGCACAGGAGGCCAGTGATTCAAGACCTCCCAAGCGTTGTGGGCGGCGTGTTGCTGGGCCTCGGTCAGCGTTGTCTGCTCGGCGGGCGCGCGGTTTGCCGGCTTGAAAGCGGTCTCGACCAACTGAACGAACAGCGCTGGGTCACGTGCCATCTCCCGGTACAGATTCGGCGCGTCGAAACGCATGCCTCTCTGCAACAGCGGAAGGTATTGCCATTCCAGTATGGCGACGCGTCCAGTGCCGAGGTGATCGCGGTGATCGTTGAGCAATTCGATCAATGTCTTGAGGCCCCTTTGGGTCGTTGCTGATTCACCCTTGTCCTTGCCCGGATGATTGACCCACTGCTCCAAGGCTGCGGCAACCTCTTCGGCGATCTCGGACTCACTTGAATGACTGTCAGAGCGGCGTGCCAATAGATTCACGGCCAAATCGACGCGCTCTGCCTCGCGCAACTGGCGGCTGATCTTTAGCAGGTCGCTCAACTCGTCGATACCCCCGATGTCGTAGAAGCTGATACGGCTCCAATACTCGGCGGCGATGTCGGATCGGTGAGCATCCACCCGTGACCATGCGCGTGCCGCCGGGGGAGCCGCGCGGAGGATGTCTGCGGCGACTTGCGACGAAACGCCGCGGTCCTTGATGATCCGCTCGAAGCCCTCCCACCCCAGGGTGGCGAATCGCCGGCTGAAGTAGCCCAAGCTGAACGACGTGATCTCTGCGGTGACCTCCTCCATGATTTGGAGGACGTCGTGGTCCAGTGTTGGATCGCAGCTCGCCAGGGCGAAACCTGCTGAGCGCGGGGAGTCGACGGTTACGGCGAACTCGAGCACCGCCTGCATACCTCCGTCGGCCAGGATCGTCTCGACGGCTCCCGTCTGCCTCGATTGCAACGCCTCTTGAAACTCCTCGTGGCCGTCCACGGCGCGCACAGCGTCAACGGACCTTAGATCCGCTGAGAACAGGTAGCCGAACGCAGCGTCGTGTGCGGACGGACGCAGTCTTTGGATCAACTGGTCGAGCACCTGTAGATCGCTTTCTGGGAGGGTCCACGAGGAATCGCTGAACTCGCGATGACGACTCGTGAAGTTCCGCAATTCAGGCCAGACCGCGGACTTGAATTGTTCCGGCACCGCTCTGTCAGACAATTCCTCCAGTTGCGAGACTGATCTGCGGCGGATCGAGTTGGGCATGTCGTTCATGCGTTTTATCAACTGGACCCATCGGCCGGGATCATCGTCGACATCCTCCAGGATCATCTCCTCGACCGCGGACACCATGGCGGCTCGCTCTTGGGGAGTGACGACGGGTTGGACTGCCCTCCAATCTCGATATTGCGGCAATGCCCCGGGTGTCTGGACGCTGTGGTGTTGTGGGAGCATTGAGAGCATCAGCGTCCAGGCGACGTCTGGGTGGAACCGCCGCAGCATTTCAAGTGCTGCTAGCCGGTCCTCCGCATCGGCGGATGTGTACGGCATCCAGGTGCACATGATCGAAGCGAGCGCTGTAGCGGGCCTAGTTGTGTACATGCCGCCGGGGTCGAGTTCGTCGAGCCTTGCGAGCACATCGGCAACGGCTAACAGATGTTCGGGCGACCACGCGATGACTTCTAGAGCATTCAGGATTCGAAGATGAGGCGACGACGAACCGAAACCGAGACGGGCAGTGTTGTCGGTGAACATGACCTGCGTGAAGGCGTGCTGTTCCGCGACGCAGGTCCGCAAGCTCTCGAGCACTGCCCCAGGCGCAGCCTCGGCGAGCAGCGGCAACGTGTCGGTGATGGCAATCCAGGTACTCGGGGTAGCGTCTTCCATCGCAGATCTGAGCACTCGACGGGTTGTGCCCTCAGCGAAGGTCGACGTTGGCGTCGGTTCGCCGCGCGGTGTGGGAGGGTTGCTTCCTGCAAGTGCGAGTGTGGTTGCTATCCCTTGTTTGAGCCTGGATGAGTACTTGGCCTTCGTGCCCTCAATCTGGTCTCGGAGTGTTTCCTCGCCGCTCAACTCCCGCAGTGGGTCAGGAGCCGTAAGTACATCGAGTGCGATTGCTGAGAAACTGTCCAGATCACTGGGAGAGAGTTGGTTGTGCAGCAGCATCCAGGTGTCTTCGGGCGATACGGCGTGCCACAGTTCGCCGGTCGAAGTCATCGGTGAGTCAGCAGCGTCGAGTTGCCGCAGCGCCTCTGCCACTTCCTCGAAAGAGTGGTTGATGAACTTTTTGACGATCTCACGGTCACCCTCATGAGCCTCATTCCAACCGCCGAGAAGCAGGCTCCGCCGTATTGTCTGGTCGGCCCGCCCGGTTGCCCAGCTTGGCATGTGCAAGGCTGGGTCGACACTGAGATTCCGCCGGAGCGCCATCAAGCTGATTCGTGCCAGTCCGGCCAGACGGTACGCCTCATGGAGTTCCTCGCCGGTTTCCTCGAACTGCGTGCGAACCAGTTCAGAGTCAACCGGCTCGAGGACGATTGTGGCCTGGGTGCTCCCCGGGACCGGCACGATCATTCGATGAGGACTCCGGGCTGGTAGGTGTTGCGCATAGTCCGCTGACGGCACCACCATCGTCAACACGGGGACGTTTGTTTGCTGGCTCGGTTGAGTCGACAGGGATTCCTGGGCAAACAACCGTTCGGCGGTGTCATGACAATCCACATAGAGCACATGTGCAGCGTCGACTCGCTCAGCGTCACCGACCCCGAGCGCCGCGGCGACGAATGCGATGATCTCGTCGCGGTGGACTTGACCGCCGATCGTGATCGCGCCGGGCTGCTGCTCGCAGCGCCCGCGTAGATCGGCGGAGTCCTGCTCGCGTCCTGCGAGCACGATGCCCTCGTCGAGGGGAGCAGTTGTTGCTGTCAGCCACTTCTCCCACCACTTGGCCAGCAGTTGGATGCCGACGGTGGGCTTATTGATCTGCTCGCGCATCCAGACAGTCGTGGCGACGGCGCAGGCGAGCCAGTCTTCGAGGCTGTCGACGTTCAAGGCACTGACCCTGCTGAAGTCGCCCTTGCTGGAGTACTCGGACTCAAATTCCCGTGCTTGGGTCCAAGGGGCGCACGCTGCCGAGACGTATGCAATCTCGTCACGTTCGGCAGGCAACTGATTCTTAACGCGCTTCTCGTAGTCGTCGACGACCTTGGCCTGGGTGCCGCTCTGTTGTGTCGTCAACTCCCACATAGACGTCCCGGCGGGAACGAAGCGGTTTCCTCGAGCGCATCTGACAACCCCGTCCCAACCGGGTGACGAAACACCGGTGCCAGCAGGCATATCGATCCATTCCGCCGATGGCTCAGTTTCGGCGATCAGGCTGCGCACCAGTCTCGGAAATTCCGCGGCAGCGCGACTGGAGGAAGCCCAACTAAGCAGGTCGTCTCGGGTGACCCGCAGCGATTCAGGCACCGTGGGCAAGAGATGGATGGGAGGTTTCATGGTTTGCGCCAACTCGCAGGCGAGCCTGCGGTCATCCTCAGAGCAGAGAGCCACAAGGCCGGTTCCCCGCAATCCCTCAGCGATTCGCCCGAGGTCGCGGACATGATCCGCATCGAGGGGACATCGAATCGCGAACTCCTGCAGAGTTTCCCCGGCGTCTACCGCCGCTCGCAGATCTGCAATCTTTGGGTTAGCTCTCGCAAAGGCCTCGCGGAGTTCATCGGTCGCCACTGCTGCTAGTTCTCCATCCACGGTCGCGTCGCCACGCAACTGCGCCTCTTCGACTATCTGGCGGAGCCAACCCCGCCGCGCAATATCGTCCTCCACATAGCCGAACGCACTAAGCCGCCTGCCTGCTCCAGCCAAGATCCGCGCTCTCGCTTTGCTGTCGTTTGGTCCGGGCAGTCTGCGCAGCCCCTCAATCCATGCCTGTTCAAGTTCGAGGAAATCGGTCGCTCCGGCGATGCGTTCAAGCGCGGAGTCGACTATCTCCTGTGTCGTCTCGGCGGGCGGTTTCGACGCGGCGGTTGCGGTCATGATGCTCCTAAATCGTACCCGCGTAGGGCTTGCAGGGGAATGTGGATTCCAGCCGATTCGAATGCTGTTCGAGCGATCTCGAGGCTTGCTTCGGCCGGACGGTAGTGGCCGCTGATGTTGTTGAGCGCCGACACGACAAATGATCCGTGCTCGGCTCTAATTTCGAGTTCTCCAGCGGCTTGCACGGGACCGCCGTCGGCGAGCACTGCATGAGTAATGTGCTCAACCCCAACTTGTCGTTTAGACACCAGCAACCGCCCGCTTGCAACGACGTAGATGAGTCGCACGCCTTCGGCTGCGAGGGAGTCGAATTCTCTGCCGGGAATCTCAATGGGTCTGAGTCCGACTCGCCGAGCCGCCTCCATCTCTCCTTGAAGTTGCGAAGGCATCCGGTTGTAGTAGCTGGGAGGCAAGGTACAGCTTCTGTCCTCATAGCTTATCAATTCTTTCCATTCTAGTTATACATGAAAATACATGAAAATGCGGATATATGTTCGTAGTCCGAGTACAGTGCGGTCGCTCCCGCAGGTGCGGACTTCACCGTCGGCCAGACTCGGGATGCGGACCGCCACGGGGCTGACGGTTCAGCGTGATAGCGGGCCGCGCCGGGGCGAGTCGGCGCTTATGTTCACGCTGGCGGCTTCGGTGGGGCATGATGGACAGCGACCTGAACGGAAAGCGACCCCAATAGGACTGAATAGGAAAGGTGACGCCATGAAGATCGTGGTTGACTTCGACCTCTGTGAGAGCAACGCCATCTGCATGCAGATTGCTCCGGACATCTTTGAAGTACGCGACGACGACTTCCTGTACGTGCTCAACGAAGAGCCCGGTGAGGAAGATCGCGCTCGCGTCGACGAGTGCGTTCAGCGTTGCCCCAAGCAGGCCATCTCAGTACAGGGTTGAGTTTCTGGGTCAAGGGCAGGGTTGGCGGCACTGACGGCACGACGACCGCGGAACCTCCATGACGCGGCGCTCCATAACGATCGTCGGGGCTTCTCTGGCGGGCATCCGCGCGGCTGAGTCGCTTCGGCGCCAAGACTTCGAAGGGCCGATCACGCTGGTCGGCGACGAACTGCACGCTCCTTATGATCGCCCGCCATTGTCCAAGCAATTCCTTGCCGGCGACTGGGACACGGATCGTCTGACGCTGACACAGCCCGACAAACTCGACGACCTCGACCTTGATCTTCGCTTGGGAGTTCGAGCCACGAGCTTCGATCTCGACTCTCGGCGTCTAGGGCTTGCGGACCTCGAAGACCAGAGCTGTGAGGAGCTCGTCGTCGACGGACTGCTCATCGCCACAGGCGCCCGCTGTCGCACACTGGACGGCGCCGAAGGACTCGATGGGGTTTTCGTGTTGCGCAGCCTCGACGATTCGCTGGCGATCAGGGCTGCTTTCGATGCCGGTCCGGCTCGGGTGGTCGTCGTCGGCGCCGGGTTCATCGGAGCTGAGGTGGCCGCCACGGCGCGCACGCAAGGGCTCGACGTCACCATGGTCGAATCGCTGCCTCAACCTTTGAGCAGGGTGCTCAGCGACGAGATGGGAGGGGTCTGCGCTGAGCTGCACCGCGAACACGGCGTCGATCTCCGCACCGGTGTCGGTGTGGAGGCGATCGAAGGCGACGGACATGTTGAGCGGGTTCGGCTGAGCGACGGTTCGGTTGTCGAGGCCGATGTCGTTGTGGTCGGGATCGGCGTGATCCCCAATGCCGAGTGGCTCGAGGGTTCAGGGTTGACGATCGACAACGGTGTGGTGTGCGACGCCACCTGTCTGGCCGCGCCCGGTGTGACGGCTGCCGGGGATGTCGCCCGCTGGCCCAATGAACGATTCGGCGAGATGATGCGCGTGGAGCATTGGGACAACGCTGTGTCCCAGGGCGCTCATGCGGCGAGGCGTTTGCTTGTCGACGATTCCGACGCGGAGCCTTTCGTGCCGGTGCCCTGGTTCTGGTCCGATCAGTACGACCGCAAGATCCAGATGGCGGGCCGCATCGGTCCCGGCGATGAGATGCTGGTTGCGACGGGTAGCCTCGCCGAGCGGCGCTTCGCCGCGATCTACGGCCGCGCCGGTCGCCTTGTCGGCGTGTTGGGCTTCAACCGCCCCCGCCATGTGATGCGCTACAGGATGATGATCGAGTCGGGCGTTTCTTTCGAGGACGCAATCGCCGCGGAGATCTGAGCGTTGGGGGGCTGTCGGCCTCGGGTAGAAGCACTGCTATATTCCAAAGCGCGCTGTGTTTCGTTTACAGAACGCGCTGCGATTGATCTTCAGAACGCGCTACAGTTGATCTCCAGAACGCGCTATGCGCTTGGAGAGGTGAAGCATGTCAGAACCCGCCCCCACGCTCACAATGCCGGGTTATCGGACGCGCATTGCCGGTCGACAGGTTGAGGATGCTTTGCGCCGGCGGGGCGCGGTGCTCGTGGAGGGCGTGCGGGGATGCGGTAAGACCTGGATGTCGCGGCATTTCGCCCGCAGCGAGGTCCGGCTTGACGACGAGACAGCACTGCTTCTGGCCACCTCAGACCCCGATGCGGTGATGCAGGGTCCGACCCCTCGGCTGCTGGACGAATGGCAGAACGCGCCGCAGTTGTGGAACCGTGTGCGCCGGGAGTGCGATGACCGTCCCGGGAACGGTCAGTTCATTCTGACTGGCTCGTCGAGTCCGCAAGACGATGTGACGCGGCATACCGGTACTGGACGCATAAGCAGAGTGCTGCTTCGGCCGATGTCATTGTGGGAGACGGGCGGGTCGAGTGGAACGGCGTCGCTGAAGAAGTTGTTCGAGGGTGAGTCGGCCTCCTGCCTTCCCGAATCACAGCCGGGGCTGCGAGATGTCGCCTCGGCGATCTGTACGGGTGGTTGGCCGCGGCACCTAGGTCAAAGCGAGGACGATGCCTTTTCGTCAGCGGACGACTACGTCAATGAGATCATTCGAGTGGATATCCCAGCGGCCAGTGGAGTGCGACACGACCCCACGATGCTGCGCCGGCTGATGCAGTCTCTCTCGCGCAACGTGGCAACCGAGGCCAAGATGACCAAACTGGCGTCCGACATGGACGCAGGCCACCCGCCGGGGCGCAACACAGTGTCTGCGTACCTTGATGCTCTACACCGCATTTTCGTCATCGAAGACCAGCCTGCGTGGTCTGTGAACCTGCGATCGAAGGCGACCCTCAGACGAGAACCCAAGCGGCATCTCGTGGACCCCTCTTTGGCCGCCGCCATGCTACGGACCACACCTGAGCGGTTGCTGTCTGACCCTTCGACTTTCGGCTTTCTGTTCGAATCGCTGGTGGTGCGCGATCTTCGCATCTACAGCCAGCCTGAAGGCGGCATGGTGTTTCATTACCGCGACAACACGGGTTTGGAGGCCGATGCCGTCGTTGAATTGACAGACGGGTCTTGGATCGCTGTAGAGATCAAACTCAGCACCGGCCGCAGAACCGTCAACAGGGCTGCTGAGAACCTGATTCGCCTCCGGGACAAGGTGTCTAGCCGACGCGCTTCTGAACTGGCAGCCTTGGTGGTGGTCGCCCCCACCGGAGCCGCATACCGTCGTCCTGATGGCGTACAAGTCGTCCCCATCTCCACCCTCGGCCCCTGACCACGCCCCGCTGGTGCCAGCATTCGTCGTTTTTCTGCCATCTCCAAAAGGCATGGCTGTCATACCCCTGCTGCTAACGTCTCGCCGGTTCCGACAAGTCGTCAGAGCAATACCAAAAGGAGCCATAGATGGCTGAAATAACGATTGATCTGTTACGGAATGCAGTCAGCGGTGGGGCTGTTGCGCTGCGCTCGATCATGCGGCTGCAACCCGTGGACGGGCCTGGGGGGAAAGTGTTCCCGCCAACTTACGCAGTTACGGCTGAGCACAAGTACGCAGTGGAGGAGAGGCGGGTAGGAGACAGAGTGGCGACAACCGTGCTGCTTGACTCTGTGGCATCGCAGGCGAACCGCGCCGAACTGGCCTTGAAGGAGGGTTGGGAGGAAGGGGAACTGAGTTTCCCTGTGCCGTATGTGGACTTCACCGACGAGGTCGGTGTTGATGACTTGGGCAAGATCACCGTGTTGGATGCGCCTCACCGATTTGCGGACGCGATCTTCCGCGACAGCCTGCTTGACGGTACGTTGTTCCGGTTGAGCGATATGGGGCGCGCCATTACCGATGCACGCCCCGGGAACGCAACGGCGATGTTTCGCTACGCACCCACTGCGCTTTTGTTCGGTCAGTGGGACTCGACTGGCCCCAAGGGTGGTCTCGGTTCGAAGTTCCAACGAGCGTACGTGTCAGAGATCGTTGGGCTCGATGCCCAGATCGGACGCAAGGTAGGCAGCCGAATCGATCCGCTCCAGATCGAACGTGATGCAGCGGTCGCTTACGAGCACAGCGATCCAGCTCAAGGCTGGACGCTGGACAGAGCTGACGCTGCTCTGGAAAAAGGGGGGAAACCCAAAACGGCCGGGTCAGATGGACGTCCTTCCGAAATCAATCACGGCAACATAGCCCCGTCGATTGACTCGCAGTCTGGAGGCGTGACGATTTCAGAGGCGCGGCAAACCACGGTGATCTCGCTAGCCGCCTTAAGGCGCCTGCGTTTCGCTGGTGCTAGTCGAGAGGCTGAGGTAGCGGCGCGCACTGCCATAGCCGCGCTGGGGGTCGCCGCGATTGCCTACGGATATGAGATGGATCACGATCTTCGGTCTCGTTGCCTGCTTGTCCCAGAACATACGCCCGCTCTGGAGCTCGTTCGCCGTGACGGTTCAACACCTGAACCAGTTGAAGTGGATCGCGAGTCGGCGGCTCGATTGCTATCCCAGGCATCCGAGCGAGCCGCCCGAGCGGGCATTGTTTGGGAGGACGACACAATTTCCCTCACGCCCGCTCCGAAACTGCTTGAGCTGTTGAGGCGTAGTCGCGAAGTGTCGGCCCGAGAACCGGTGGAGAGCGACTGATGGTCGCAATTGAGGTCACTTTCCTCACGGGTCGTTACGTCGCAACAGCTCATCATGACCGGGAAGCACACGAGTGGCCACCTCACGGAGCCCGGTTGTTTTCGGCGATGGTCGCAACCTGGGCCGACGCCGAGGTTCCCGACGAAATTGAACGGGCGGCGCTCAAGTGGTTGGAATCACAACCACCTCCTCGGATAACAGCGCCCGAGGCAGTTCCGCGGAGAACCGTCAGCCATTTTGTTCCAGTCAACGATGCTCGAGTCATCGCCCCGGCTTCGTACCACCGTCGAGCCGGTGAAATTGCGGAGTTGCTTGGACAGTTCGACGATGAAGTCAAGGCCTCCGATGGAGAGTTGAACAAGAAGGCCGAGAGGCTGCAGGACAAGATCGACAAGAAACTAGACGTTGACTTGCTTGTGGGCCGGGCTGGCAATACGAACATCGACTCCGCCCTGGCTCTGTTGCCCGATGGGCGGGGCAAGAAGGAACGCTACTTCCCCTCGCTCACCTTGATGACGCCTCAAACTGCCGGTAACACGAGCGAGCGCCAGGAGCCGGCAATGGTTCGATCTCCTTTTGGCACTGTGACCTATGCTTGGGACGAGAACCCGCTGGACGAAACGGCTGAAGTGCTCGACGCGCTTTTGGGTCGCGTTGCCCGGTTGGGCCACTCGTCATCTCTGGTGTCCTGCCGATTGATTGATGACGCGCCTCCAGCTACGCACACGCCTGGTGATGGCCCGTCGATGTTGCGCTGGGTGCGTCCCGGTCAACTGGATGCGCTTGAGGAGGAGCATGCTCGGCATCAAGCGAATAGACCACGCAGTCTGCCGTTCCACGCAGTGCGATATCGCGAGGCGCACGTAGCAGAGTCTGGGCCCGGTGAGCTAGTGCGCCCCACGACCGCCGGTGATTGGATTGTCTTCGAGTTGGAGCAGAGCCATAGACGCTTACCAATGACGAGAAGTGTCGAGCTAGCGCGTGTTCTGCGTGAGTCCCTGCTCAGCCATGTGTCGGACCCGATTCCGGAAGGAGTGAGCGGACACAGATCCGATGGCAGACCGACGGAATCCCCTCACATTTTGTTCCTGGGCCTGCCAAACGTCGGTTACGAGCACTCCGACGGCCGGATCATGGGACTCGCTGTGTCTCTCCCCGATGGGCTCGACGATATGGCTCGCAATGCAACGCTGCGTGGTATCGGTGCGTGGGAACACAAGCGCGGAGGCAAGCCGCTGCAGTTGAGGATGGGTCCCAAAGGTGAGGTCGTGATGCGCAGAAGGCAGCCACCGTTCGTTTTGAAGGCTTTGGACCCAGCAGTCTGGGCACGCTGTTCACGGTGGTGGGTGTCGGCCACCCCCGTGGCGCTGCCGGCGCATCCCGGCGACCTTCGGAGGGGCAGTCCAGCGGTACGGGCCAAAGCCTGGGCCCGAGCCGCGGAGTCTGTTGCAAAATCCTGCGAACATGTCGGCTTGCCGCGCCCCGCAGATGTGCGAGTGTCGTTCGTGTCAGAACTTGTGGGGACGCGTCCTTCGCACGACTTCCCTGTGTTCAAGCAGGGGCGCGGAGGCGGGGGAGTGATCCGACGACTGGTCCATGTCTCAGTAGAGTTCGACGAGGAAATCGCGGGCCCTCTGGTTCTTGGCAGCGGCCGTTTTCTAGGCTTGGGACTTATGCGCCCGATGGGCCCCCGAACCTCGAATGAAGCAGTCGCAGGGGAGGGGGTTGGCGATGTTTGATCTGTCGCCCGATGACTTTGATTCGTTCTTCCAGGCTGTTCATGGTCATGCACCGTACCCATGGCAGAGCCGCCTAACCCGGCAGGTGCTAAACGACGGGAAGTGGCCCGATGTCATTGATCTGCCTACGGGCACCGGTAAGACGTCTGTGCTCGACACGGCTATCTTCGCGCTCGCGGCCCGCCCAAGGGTGTTTCCGCGCCGCGTTGTCTTCGTCATCGACCGGCGAATTGTTGTCGATCAGGTTTATGAACGCGCTGAGCAGATCCGCGACGCGATAGGTGGAGCAACCGAAGGGATTCTCCTTGATATCAAAGAGCGCCTAAAGGACCTGACAAATGCTCGCGAGGCGTTGGGCATAGCGGCGCTTCGGGGCGGAATTCCACTCGATGGAGAGTGGTTCCGTCGCCCCGATCAGCCTTGGGTGATGGTCTCGACCGTGGATCAGTTCGGTTCTCGCCTGCTGTTCAGGGGTTATGGTGTCAGTGAGCGGATGCGATCCGTTCATGCGGGTCTAGCTGGCAACGACTGTCTCGTCATACTCGACGAAGTCCACCTGAGTCATGCTTTCGCCAGCACGCTCAGAGAAGTTTCTTCCAACGGGGACATTCCTGGGTTGTGTTCAGTGGGTGGAGGTCTCCCACACCGATTCCAGGTTGTTGAGATGTCGGCCACGCCGACACGGGAATCCGGTGCCCGATTCAGCCTTCGCTCGCAGGACCTTGAGGCATCGGAGAAGCTCAAACAGATCGCCGAGGCTCCGAAACGAGCAACTCTGGTCGAAGTGCCTGGTACACGTGATGCACACGAGACCGCACCGAAGACAGTGTTGAACTTGGTCAAAAAGGAGTTGTGGGATGATGAGATGAGCGTCGGTGTCATCGTGAACCGTGTCCGCACCGCCCGCGAGGTCCATGCAGCGCTCCAAAAAAAGGGAATTGCTGCTCATCTAGTGACTGGCCGTATGCGGCCGATCGACAAGACGGAGGTGTTGGAGAAAATAAGTGAGTGTGTCGACCCTGATAGAGATTCACCACAGTCCGAACCGACTGTGATTGTGGCGACTCAAGCGATTGAGGTCGGCGCCGATTTCAGCTTCGACGCGCTGATAACCGAAGCTGCCCCGATCGACAGTTTGCAGCAGCGACTCGGTCGACTTGACCGACGTGGCGCGCTCGCTGCGAGACGTCTAGGCATCGGTTCCAGCCGGTGGGTCCAACCTGCTTTAGTCGACTTTGAGGGCGAGGCTGAGGTGGAGGCCCACGAAGCTGCAGCCAGATGCTGGATTCTCGGCGTTGCTTCGGCACTGAATCCCAAGAAACCCGATCCGGTTTACGGCGACAGAGCTAGAAAAGCTTGGGAAGCTATGCAGCAAATCGCTCAGGATGACGTGATCGACGTCGGGCCTGGAACGAGTCTCTCCGGACGTTTGGGTCGAGAAGCACAGGCCGCCAAATCCGAAGCGCCTCTGCTGCTGCCGATTCACATCGACGCGTGGTCCCAGACCAACCCCAGGCCCGTCATCGATCCGTCGATCGCGGAGTTCTTGCACGGCAAGGAGTGTGAGAACGAACCAGACGTTTCACTCTTGTGGCGTTATGACCACTCTGAGCAAGCCATCACGCTGGTGCCACCTAGGCCCGCCGAGTTCCTTTCAGTCTCGATCTCGGCGGTCAGAAACTGGCTTCGCCGTTCTGAGGAGCCAGTCATGGGAGACGTTGCGCTTGATACTCCTTGGGAGAGTCCGAAACGAACGAGGTTGGAGGATCGGGAACTAACCGGAGTAGCACGATGGGCGCGGGGCGAAACGGTCGTCGAGCGTGTGCGCCGAGTGGAGCAGATCAAGCCCGGAGACGTGATCATCGTGGACCCGGATTTCGGCGGGCTACGAAATGGTAACTGGGATCCCGACCATCGACCGGCTCAGGGTCAGATCTCAGAGGAGGGACCGGTAGAACCCTGGGCAGTCCTCGATGTCGGTGACGAGGTTCAGATTTCCCGCGACAGACATGTAGAGCACCTTGAGCGCGCGACACTCAGATTGGACCGGCGCCTGTTCGAAGGACTCGATATCCCCGAGTCGCCGAAGATGCCGACTCCCGCTGATGAGCACGAGGCAGAACGTTCTCTGGAGGAGAGGATTCGAGAGTGGTTGTCATCGCTTGGCGAACTGCCTCCAGGGTGGATTCCAGACTGGATGGAGCGCGTCGCTAAGCAGTTCATTGAACACTCGTTTAGAACCGAACTCGTTGACGGGAAGGACGATTCGGGTTACTACGTGCTGGTTCAGCGCTCGGTCGATCCAACCGCATTGGACGGCTTCGATGATCAACAGTCTCTCACAGGAACCGAAACTACTTTGAGAGAGCACTTGGCCGGTGTTGGAGGCAAGGTGGCGGAGTTTGGTCACAGCTTGAGTCTGGCGAACGAGGTGATTGAGGACCTGCGTTTGGCGGCAGAGTTGCACGACTTGGGTAAAGTCGACTGCAGGTTCCAGTCTCAAATGTGCGGCCATGATTCGGTGACTATGGCGGGTATGGACGAGCCGTTGGCCAAGTCGTTGCCAGGTGTGCGAACAAAACGATACGGATGGCCGCCTGTGCGTCACGAGTTCACCAGCGTTGCCCTCGCCCAAAGCGTGCCGGAGTTGCTTGATCAGGCGCATGATCCAGACTTGGTGCTGCATCTCGTGGGTTCGCATCATGGTTACAGCCGACCGCTCCCGGCGATCAAGGAGGACCTGGCACCGCAGACCCTGAAACTTTCTGGTGAGTTAGTAGAAGGAGGATTCCGGCTCTCTGTGGACGACGAACTTCAGGATCAGCGGGGAACCTCAAGTGGCATTCTGGAGTTGAGCACGCGCTCGGACTTGGCTGAGACATCGCTGGCGCTCGACATGGCGGATCGGTTCTGGCGTTTGCAGGAAAAATACGGATATCACGGACTCGCGTGGTTGGAGGCGATACTTCGGTTGGCAGATCAGCAGCAGAGCGCGGAGGAGGCAGCACGATGACTGATTCGGATGGAACGTTGTTGTCAGGTTTGCCGGGCAACAATCCGCTTGGATTCCTGGCGGCGCTGGGTGTACAGACAGCTTTGGATACGCAAGGCCGAAAGTGCGCGATGTATTGGACCGATCAACCGATCCCGCAGCCTGTCCTCGAACCTGCGGTCGACCTTGCCGAGATCGCCGAAGCGGTTCTCGTTGTTGCAGCGCGCTGGCTCGACGGACCCGCTCTAGACGAGACGATCGACCCCAAATTGAAACTGAAGTCTCAGGAAATTCGCGAGTACTTGGAACAGGGGCGCGCTGCGGGATCATCGGGACTGCTCGCAGTGTGCCTTCTGGCCGAAGGCAGCTTGGACCGGAGCCAGATCGCGAAGCCGTCGGACTTCTACTTCACGGCGGGACAGCAGAAGTTCGTCTCGATTGCTCGTACCAGTCTCGGCGAAGTAACCGAGGACGAGGTCGTTGCAGATGCGGGATCGCCGTGGTGCTACCTGGGGGATCGGGATTCGCTGATGTGGGATACGGTCGATGATCGAGATCACGCTCTCAGTGCTTCGGACCCGTCCAAGTCCAAGAAGCCCACAAATCCCGGTGCGGAAGCGCTCGCCATTATTGGTTTGGGCAGATTCCCGTGTTTCGCTTCCTCGGGCCGGACCCTCACGCAGGGCTGCTCGGGGACTTGGAAGGACGGCGCGTTCACCTGGCCGCTGTGGGGTGTGCCCGCCTCGTCCAGGACGGTGGGGTCCTTGCTGGGCCATGTCGCTCCAGAAGGAACTGAGAGTGAACGCCGTCGTCTGAAGTGGTACAGGGCATGGGGAATCAATCGCGTCCTCCAGTCACAGATTCGGCGAAGCGACCAAGGAGGTTACGGAACGTTCGGACCCCCACGTGTGGTCTGGCAGCGTGAGTGGCGTTCCTGATCTTGCGCACGACCAGAACCGTCGAGACCGCAGCGGCGATAGGCATCTGGCTAAGTGAGTGACGTTCCCGATCTTGTGCCGGCTCGGATGATCAATGAGTTCGAGTACTGCCCGAGGCTCTTCTATCTGGAGTGGGTGCAGTCGCGCTTTGAGCACAATCGGGACACGGTTGAGGGTCTCTACGTCCACCGGGTGGTTGACGCTGGCGGCGGTCGCATGGGCACGGTCGAGGACCCGCCGTTCAAGAAAGCTAAGTCTGTCGAGTTGAGTTCCCGCCGGCTCGGTCTGATAGCCAAGGCCGACATCATTGAGCAGCGCAACGGCAGTGTCGTGCCGGTGGAGGTGAAACGCGGGCGGCCACCCAAACATGGTCCGGCCTGGATGCCTGAACAGGTGCAGATATGCACGATCGGTTTGCTGCTGCAAGACAACGGTTACGAGTGCTCCGAAGGCCAGTTCTATTTCGCCGAGACTCGCAAGCGCACGACCATTCCGTTTGATCAGCCGTTGATCGACCACACACTGAGCCTCGTTGAGAAGCTTCGCGAAGCCGCGGCACGACCTGACGCCCCTCCGCCGCTCATCGACAGTCCCAAGTGTCCAAGATGTTCTCTGGTCGGCATTTGTCTGCCAGACGAGACAAACCTCCATACGAAACGCAGCACAACTGCTCCCCGCCGCCTCACGCCTCGCGACTCGGCAGCGAGACCACTGTATGTGACTGAGCAAGGCGCCAGGATCGGTATCCGTTCCGGGCGTGTCGTGGTCAGCAAGGGCCGTGATGAAATCCAGCAACTTCGCCTGATTGACGTCTCGCAGATCGCCATCTACGGCAATGTCCAGATCAGCAGCCAGATGATGCGTGCGGCGTTTCGAGAGGAAATATCCGTCTGCTGGTTCTCGTATGGGGGATGGTTCCAAGGTATCGCAGAGGGTTTGCCGTCCAAGCACGTAGACCTCCGTCGCCGCCAAGTCGCGATCGCGGCGCAGGCTGGGCTGCCGATCGCCCAGGCGATGATCGAAGGAAAAATACGCAACTCGCGGACGTTCCTGAGAAGAAACTCCCGTTCCGATGTCAAGCGTGAGGTGGAGCAACTCAAATCGCTCGCAGACGGCATCGGTCGGATCGAGTCGATTGAGAGTCTGTTGGGCATGGAAGGCACGGGTGCTCGGTTGTACTTCTCAAAATTTGCGTCAATGATCCGTGATGAGAGTCTCGGAACGTTCGATTTCAACGGACGCAACAGGCGTCCGCCAAGAGACCCCGTCAACTGTCTGCTGTCCTATGTGTACGCACTGCTCACAAAAGACTTGACGGCAGTCGCCATCGCGGTCGGGCTTGATCCGTATCTGGGCGTCTTCCACCGGCCCCGATTCGGCCGTCCGGCCCTGTCGTTGGACCTCGCGGAGGAGTTCCGCCCCTTGATCGCAGAGTCCGTCGTGATCAACGCAATCAACAACGGAGAGGTAAACCTGAAAGACTTCCAAGTTCGCGCCGGCGGTGTCTCCCTGACTCAGAAGGGGCGGCGATCCGTTCTGGCAGCGTACGAACGACGACTCGACACTCAGGTAACGCATCCCACCTACGGTTACCGGATCACATATCGACGTGTTCTCGAGGTTCAAGCACGCGTTCTCGCAGCTCATCTGCTCGGCGAAATCCCCGAGTACACCCCCTTCATGACGAGATAGCGCTATGGCAACCGGCAGAACCCGATTTCTTGTGAGCTACGACATCAGCGACTCAAAGCGCTTGAGGATGGTCCACAAGTGCGTCAAGAACTATGGCTGGTCGATGCAGTACAGTGTGTTCATCTGCGATCTAGACTCTGTCGAGATAGTAATGTTGAAACAGGATTTGAGTTCGATTATTCATCACGGAGAGGACTCTGTGGCTTTCATAAATCTCGGACCCCCAGCGAATCGTGGCCAAGACTGCTTCGATTTCATGGGCCTGAGGACTGCGTTGCCGACATCGGGCCCCACCGTTATCTGATGCGAGCGCTAAGTTGCGGTGCGAAGCCTTAGGGACCGCTCGCAGCCTGCTAGCGCAAGGTAAATTGCACTTTGACAACAGAATCAAGGCTGCTTCGAAGCTTGCTTTCTCGAACCGCTCGCAAACACCCGCGAACAAGCAGGTAAACCCTCCTGTAACGAGTGAGCCATTTGGCCGGACGATCGTCCGGCCCTCCATTGAAGGGCCGTCGCCCAGGTCATGG
>JAPOYA010000063.1 GCA_026706815.1 Acidimicrobiaceae bacterium
GACCGTCGTCGCGGAGCACGTCGCAGAAGTCCCACAACTTCTGAACGAGAGCCTTGGAGTCGTTGGTCATTTGGATCTCTTCCTGCTGGTCGGGCGCACTGGGCGCTCGGCGGCGATGCGCGCGAGCAGGGCTGCGGCCGGTTCATCATCGGAATTCTGGGGGACAAGCCTGCCTGCGAACGCCTCAGCCAGTACGGATCGACGGAAGGCCCCCATCTTCGACCGAACTGCATCGAAGGTGGCTTCGGCAGCGTCAAGGCGAGAGAGACTCTCCTCTATGGCGTCGACGACGCGCTCTTGCTCCGCACGAGGCCCCAAAGGGATAGGGAATTGGGAAAGCCCGCGCTTCCCGAGGTGGCGGATGTTGACGCCACGGCCAGCCTCGCCGAACCGGCCCGAGAGCGCCGACGAGTAGCAGTACCAGTACAGGTAGTCCCCGTTCAAATCGCGCGGACGGAGGCGCAGCAGCGTGTTCTGGAAACAGCAGTCTTCGATCTCGCCACCCCAAACCGCTGGCTTACCGACCTCGTTCGGGCTGCCGGACGCCTCATTGAGCAGGATGTCGCCCCTTGTCAGGCGGAACCTATCGAAGTCGGCATCGTGAAAGTTCATTGTCTTGACATCTTCGAGATTGATGCCATCCCACGTCACGTTTGCCGCGCGGAGGTAGGGGCGCATCTGCTCACCCGTATGGTGCTGCGGTGAGCGCTGACGGCCAAGGTGCACTTCAGCGACGTCAGCGATCGAGGCCAACCTCCAGTCTCCTGGTAGCTGCTCACAATCGGCATTAGTCGTGTGGCTCGGGTTGGTGAGGCGGCCGTAGAACGCGGCCGCGAGCACTGATCGCCGCAGCGTCTGCAACTTGGATCGAGTGGCCTCGAGAGCGGTCTCCGCGAAGTCAAGGCGGGAGAAGTGCTCCTCGATAGCGGAGACGATTCGCTCCTGCTCAGCGCGCGGAGGAAGGGGAATTGGTAGGTCCTGAACTGTGCGAGACGACAGATGTTTGACCGTCACCGCTGACGTTGCCTTGTGAATCTCGTCGAGATATGGCTGGAGTACGTGCTCAAGGAATCGGTCGCTGTAGAACCTAGAGGAGCCAACACGGAGGCGGCAGACCCGCTGGTTGAGCAGTGATTGCACTCCATTCCAACGCGCGATGCGAAAGTCGCCGTCCATCCCTATCAGGAGATCTCCGCTCTGGACCAGATAGTCAGTCTTGTACTCGCCGCTGTAATGCGTTGATGCTTCCGGCTGTCCTACGTCACGGATGCGGATGAGTGGCAGACCGTCGCCGTTGGTGTTGAATTCTTTCGACTTGAACGCAGCGCCGTTGGCGACCTCGGCGACATCACCGAGTCGGCAGCGCTCCCACCAGTGCGCTACGGCCAATAGTGGCGAGGCTGACCGGGACGCGATCTCCTCGGGCGAAATGCGGAGGGTCATGCGGCGAGGGTTTGGGTCAGTTCGTCCAGCAGCGGGTCGAGATCGGTGCCGAAGAGCTGGCGGGCTCGGCCGAGGCCACCGTGTTCGCTGAAGGGTGCCTCGGTGAGGTCACGTGGGGTGACGGCGAGGCTGGCGGCGATGTGGTCCTTGATGAGCCGGAGGTAGGCGATCTGATCCTCCGTGAAGGCGCGCCCGGCGGGGTGCTGTTGGTGTAGCCAGGCGTCGAAGCGCTCGTTCACGAGGTCGGGGTAGGCGACGAGTTCGTCAGCGTCGCCGAGGGCGTAGCGGACGAGGCTCACGAGGTCGGTGTTGACCCGGTGGCCTGAGCCGCGGACCTTGGAGGCGTCGAGGGTTTCGTAGGCGGCCCAGAGCATCTCGGGCGTCCACTGGCGCGGTGGGCGCCCGATGGCGTTGGCGAGTTCCCGGACGTCGGCGTAGGTAAGGCCACCTCCGTAGGGCCGGCTGTAGAGGACCTGCAGGGCGGTGATCTCGTCCTTGTTGTCTTCGATGTACTGGGTGAACGATGCGATCACTCCCCGTGCCCGGTCGGTGGCGTCGGCGGAGAACTCCCCGGAGATGAGTCGGTCGGCCGAAGCGGCGTCGACGACCTGCTCGTAGCTGCGGCGGATCTCCATGAGCTTCTCTCGCAGCTTCGGGTTACCGGCGATCGGCTGGAGTGCTTCGGTGACGAGTCGATCGCGGGCGGCGGCGATCTGCTCGGCGGTGGGATCCGCGGAGCCGGTCTCGCCTCGGGCGACGTCGAGGTGGCGGCCGGGGTCGAGGGCGTCGACGAGTTGGGCGGCGAGGCCGGTGAGGCTCACACCGGCGACCGCTTCCACCTCCACACGGTCGGGTTGGGTGATGCGCTTGTCGAGGCGGGCGAGCCGCGAGGCCACCGAG
>JAPOYA010000013.1 GCA_026706815.1 Acidimicrobiaceae bacterium
ACCGCCATAGGCGGCCCACCCGCATCACAAGCTGACAACCTCACGCGAACCGACACCTAGCCGCCGCAGTTGGCGTAGGCCCACGCCCAGCGGGAGCGTTTAGACGCTCCCTGAGAGGAGACCATCACGAGGCTGCTCGAGCGCGGGGCGGGCGGGTCGTTGGGCGACACGGCGAGCGGGACGTGGCGACGCGATTGGTGATATCGCTGCGGCTCTGGGCTGCGGGTGGCGCACCGTCAACGCGTCGGTGCGGCGCTGGGGCTCCGCTCTGTTGGCTGTGGACACCAAGCGGGTCTCACAAGTGTCGGCGTTGGGGCTTGATGAGACCCTGTTTTGTCGTCGGGGCCGGTTCAACGAGCGGGCTTGGCCGGCCGGCATCGTCGATGTCAGACGGGGCCAGCTCCTTGACATAGTCCCAGGCCGCACCGCTGAAGGACCCGCCCGCTGGCTGTTGGACCAGCCCCCAAGCTGGCGCGCAGGCATTCGTTGGGCGACCCTTGACCTCTCAGGACCCTATCGAGCGGCGTTGGGCACAGCGCTGCCACACGCCCGCTGAGTCGCTGACCCGTTCGGTGTCGTGCGCTTGGCCAACAACGCGTTGGACGAGACCCGCCGCAGAGTCCAGAACCAGACGCTAGGCCATCGCGGCCGCAAACACGATCCGCTGTATCAGGCCCGCGAACTGCTCATAGCCGGCCATGAACGCGTCACCGAGCCCGGCGAGGTGAAACTGTTGGGGCTGCTCGCAGCAGGCGATCCCCGCGGCGAGGTTCGCAACGCCTGGCACCGCTGAAGAAACATTGCGAGGCGTCTACAGCATCGACGACCCCGAACTCGGTGCCGAAACTGTTGGGCAACTCGCCCGAGAGTTCCAAGACCCCTACCTGCCCCATGAGGTCAACCGACTCGGTCGCACCATCTGGCGCTGGCGCACCCAAATCGGAAACTGGCACCACGCCCGTGTGCCCGGACCCACCGAAGCCGCTGACAACCTCACCAAACGCGTCAAACGCGTCGCCTTCGGATGAACTGACTTCACCAACTACAGAATCCGCGCCCTGCTATATGCAGGCAAACCCAACTGGACACTACTCGACACCCTCACTCCCCCCTGAAATCCGAAGAGCCACGAAAGCAAGCAGAGCCCGTTTGTGGATTCTGGTACCAAACATGCCTGCAAGGGTACACCTAGCGAGACTGTGTTCTAAGGGAACAGCCGCAGCCGTCGCCGGAGCGCGCCTCCGCATGAAGCGGCTCGACCGGTGGTTGCTGCTACTGCGTCGAGGCGCAGCTCCCAGGATGTCCTCTCCTGCGGACGCAATGAGCTTTCGCTCGTGGCATGTACTTCTGGCATCTAGGAGTTGTGCGGTGCGTGGAAGTCGAAGGAACGCTCCCACCGATGAAATCAGCGTGCAGCCGCTCGGTTTCTAAGAGCTGCGAGATCGTGCTCGCTGGGAGCATCTCCGTGAGCGAAACTGTGCGGTCGTTGCTCACTGTCGCGTATCCAGAAGCGACCAACCGGCGCAGAGACCTCGAGAGCGACTTTGCCGGTCGTTGAAGATGGCTAGCAATGGAACGCAGCGAAGCTGTCCCGTCAGACGAAGCAACGACTTCCAGATAGTCCTGGTCTTGTTCGGACAGCGCGAACCACGCGGGGACGCTGATGCGCTCCAAGAACGTCGCCTCGGCTGCTTCAACAGCAAGACGAACGACGCTGAGATCAATCCGGTTGCGTGAAGCATCCGCGATCTCCCAAGCATTGTGGCCGATGTGCTGCAGTTTGTAGGGCAGTGATCCGCAGTGCGAAGCGGCGTATCGGAGTGCGTCGTCGTCGATGGCTCCGCCTGCGTCGGTGATCGTATTCCTGAGTCCGACCAGGGCGTCAGTGGTGGTGAGCGCCGGCATGTCGAACTGCGCGCAACGATGGAAGAAGGTGAGATGATTGTCTTCTAGCAGTGTGGTCTTCATCGAAGGAAGCCCGGCGCCTAAGAATCCCAGAGGCAGTTCTGATTTCTTCGTGATGTGCTGAATGTCCGCCGCGAAGCGTCTTAACTCGTCTCGGTCGCCGCTATGCATCTCGTCCAGCGTCACGAGCACCGAGGCATCGTTCTCTTGGGCGTGAGCTGCGAGCGCTGTGAGCTGACGGCGAGCATCCCAGTCCGGCCGGATCTTGTCGATCACTGTCCTAGTCCACCCGAACCCCGCAACCGTAAGACCGGTCGTCTTGGACGTTGAGCGATCTTCTAGGTCAAGGCTTTGCTCCGTCTCAAGCGCGTAGACCGCCTGAGAGATTCGCTCAGGCAGGCCTTTGTTCACAGCGTCGAGCTTCAGGACGAGCCAGCCGTCCTGAGCGGCTCGGCCTTCGATCTCTTGAAGCACCACCGTTTTTCCTGAGCCGCGCCGTCCTATCAGCAACGACGTGTAGCGCTCGGAGTGCGGGCCAGTGGCCAAGCCCCCGCCGATGCTGTCAAGTAGGTCTTTGCGGCCTACCAGACTGCGCGGCCTCACGCCGAAACCTGGAGAGAAAGGATTGTCGGATGGCGTACCGAGACTGCTGAAACCCGACATGGCGCCAGTGTAGCAGTTGGTGTAGGTGACTGGTGGTTGATGTAGCTGACTGGTGGTCGCCAGATGTCCGCGACGCAGGCGATGGCGCGCCGCCGTCTCAGTACCGGTGCGACCCGCGGTGACCCGACGCGAGCACACAACGTTTCTTGGAGCGAGGACCTCCTCCGCCCGAGCGGAGTTCCCACGATTGAGTCGATGGCGTGTCCTAGCGTGGAGTCGACAAAGGCCGCGCGCGAGCAGCCAACCCCCGAAAGCAGGAAAGAATGTCGAGTTTCGAGTGCCCTGTCGTGACGGTGGCCATCGAAGAACATCCCAACGCGGACCGCTTGGAAGTAGCGGTTGTTGATGGGTGGCGCGTGGTCGTGGCGAGCGGCGCCTTCACTGACGGCGACGCAGCCGTGTACATACCTGAAGCGTCGATCCTTCCGGGCCCGCTGATCGCCGAGCTTGGTCTTGACGGTCGGCTGGCTGGACCGTCGCACAACCGTGTGAAAGCATTGCGGCTCCGCGGTGAGCTGTCGCAGGGGCTGCTGGTGTCTTTGGACTCGCCCCATTTTGTCAGGAACGGATGTCGGCTTGGGCGCCGATTGCGCTGAGCGTCTCGGGATCTCGAAGTGGATACCGCCGGTTCCGGTGGAGATGACCGGGAAAGCGCACCCGTGTACGTGGCCCGCCAAGTTCGATGTGGATGCCTGGCAGAAACAACCGGACGCGTTCGCCGCCGGCGATCCGGTTCAGGTCACCGAGAAACTCCATGGGACGTTCTGCCTCCTCGGGTACCACGGCGACGAAGGCGCGGCGACTGCGAGCAAGTCGATGGCGGGGGAACTGTCCTTTGATCCTGCGAATCCCGACAACGAGCACAACCTCTACGTTCGCGCGTGGCGCCAACACGACGAGAAGATCGTTGCCCTGGCCAAGCAGCTCAACGCGTCGATGGAGGTCCTGGGCGAGATCGTCGGGCCGGAAGTCCAAGACCTTCACTACGAACTCTCCTCGCCCACCTTCTTCGGGTTCGATGTGCGAGTTGACGGGGCGGAATTCTTGTACGCGCGTATAATCCGCGGCGCTGACTGCGACGGGAGACGAGATGCAGGGGTTCGATCCGAAGTTCCGGGATCTGCCTGATTTCATAATCGGGATCACGAAGGAAATCTGGGAGGAACGCGGTGTCGAAACGCTCAACCACTACTACACGCCGAATATTCCGGTGCGGTCTCCCGATGGGGTCGTGATCGGCAACCAAGCAGTGATCAACGCCACCTGGGCCACCCTCGCGGAGTTCCCGGACCGCCAGCTCTTTGGCGAGGACGTCATCTGGAGCGGCAACGACGAGGACGGCTACCTGTCGTCTCACCGGATTCTCTCAACGGCGACCCATGCCGGCGACGGCGTGTTCGGCGCGGCCACAGGCACACACCTGCGCTATCGGATAATCGCCGACTGTGCAGCCGTCAACAACCAGATATACGACGAGTGGCTGGTACGCGACCTCGGCGCAATCGTCCGCCAGCTGGGTTTCGATCCTCGAACCTTCGCTGCCAACCAGATCGAGGCCGAGGGCGGACCAGAAACGGCGAGGCGGCCGTTGACCCCGCAGAACGACGTAGCACCGGTTTATCTGGGCTCGGGCAACACCCATGAGATAGGTGCCAGATATGCGGGGACCCTCGCCGAGATGATGAGCGGCACCCCCGGTGCCGTGACGCAGAGATACGACCGGGCCGTGCAGTTGGATCTGCCCGGCGGTGTCACAGTCCATGGTTGGGACGAGGCGGCTCGATTCTGGGGGGCTCTACGCGCCTCAATGCCCGATGCGACCTTCGAGATCCATCACCAGATCGGCCGTGCAGACGCCGGCATGGCTCCTCGTGCGGCACTTCGATGGTCGCTGACGGGCAGCCACAGCGGCGCGGGAACGTTCGGTCCGCCAACGGACGCGCCGGTGCATGTCATGGGCATCAGCCATGCTGAGTTCGGACCCCGGGGCCTGCATCGCGAGTTCGTGCTCTTCGACGAAGTGGCCATCCACAAACAAATCCTGCTCCACACGGGTTAGGTTTGTTGTTGTCGGGCGCAACCGGAGCCACGCGGGATTTTCTGGGCGCGGGTTTGACAGAATGCTTACGTAAGCATATGTTCAATGACTACGTAAGCATTGAACCCGGCGCACACCCGGACACATGGCATGACGATATGGGAGGGGGTCTCAGATGTCGTCAAAATCTGTGGCTGATTCGTCTCGCCGCACGCGTAGAGGAGTCACGTCAGTTGATGTCGCAGCCGCGGCAGGAGTGTCTCAGGCCACCGTCGGCCGGGTTTTCTCGTCGCCTGAGAAGGTGTCGCCCGCCACCCGTGACAAAGTCCAAGACACCGCGGCACGGCTCGGTTACGTGCCCAATGTGATCGCGCGCAGCCTCAAGTCGCAGCGAACCAACATCATCGGCGCGGTGGTGCCGGCGTTCGGCGAATACTGGCAGAGCGTTCTGACCGAGTTCTCCCGTCAACTCGCCACCAAGGACCGACAACTGCTGCTGTTCAGCTTCGCCGAACCCGGCGATGTCGACGGAGTGCTGGCATCGGTGGCCCAGTACCGCCTGGACGGACTGGTTCTGGCTTCGGCCACCATCGGCCAGGACCAGCTGATCCAGATGCGGGAGTCGGATCGTCCTGTCGTGGCCTTCAACCACCCCGCCGCAACCGGGATCGTGCCATCGGTGTCGGTCGACAACGAAGCTGGGATGGCGCGCCTGGCGATGCATCTGATCAACACCGGCGCCCGCGAGATCCTGTACGTCGGAGGCGTATCGAGCGCTTCCACCGATCAGACCCGCTACCGGGGCGCGTCTCGAACACTCGGCGAGCATGGAGTTGCATGCACTTACCTCGAAGCCGGTGCGTTCACCTACGAGGCGGGCTACAAAGTCGCCCAGAACATCGTTGAGCGGCAACCGAGCCCCGATGCGGTGATGGTCAGCAGTGACGAAGTCGCCTTCGGAGTCCACGACGGCCTGCGAGCCGCTGGAGTCCAAGTGCCCGACGATCTGCTCCTCACTGGTTTCGATGGACTCTCGCAGTCCGCCTGGGCCGGATTCGACCTGACCACCCTGGTGCAGGCCACAGACGTCCTAGTAGCTCGGGCCATCGAGATTCTCCTTGCCGACGACCGGTCTCCAGCATCCGATCCCGTGTCCGTGGTCGTGCCCGGCACCATCCGCTTCGGAAAGACGACTGTGACAACGCCATGACCGAGATCCTCAAGGACGCGAGCACGAAGAGCAGCCACGGTGCCGATCTGGAGTTGGCTGAACGCGTCCGGACCCTCATTGCCGACATCGAGGCGCGCGGCGAGACGGCCGTTCGAAAGATGTCGAGGGACTTCGACTCCTGGGAACCCGAGCAGTTCCAGCTCACCTCAGAGGTGATCCAGCAGACGCTCGACCGAATCGACTCCAGCACTATCGCCGACATCGAATTCGCGCAGTCGCAGATTCGCAACTTCGCGCAAGCCCAGCTTGCCTCGCTGAACGACGTCGAAGTGGAAACCCTCCCGGGGGTTACTCTCGGTCACAAGAATCTTCCGGTGAGTGCAGTCGGCGCCTACGTCCCCGGTGGCCGTTACCCGATGGTGGCCTCGGCACACATGAGCGTGCTGACCGCGAAGGTTGCCGGGGTCCAGCGCATCGCCGCCTGCACTCCCCCTATCGGCGGAGACATTCCTGCCGAGACAGTCGCTGCCATACACCTCGCTGGAGCCGACGAAATCTACCTTCTGGGCGGTGTTCAGGCCGTGGCTTCAATGGCGCTGGGAACTGAGTTCGTCGAAGCCGTCGATGTGCTGGTCGGCCCTGGCAACGCCTTCGTCGCCGAGGCCAAGCGTCAACTCTACGGCCGTGTCGGGATCGACCTTCCCGCCGGACCCACTGAGACGCTGTTGCTGGCAGACGACACCGTCGACGGTGAGATCTGCGCCACCGATCTGCTGGGCCAAGCCGAACACGGACCCACCTCACCGGCCGTTCTGATCACGACCTCACGGCAATTGGGCCTCGACACGATCGCCGAAGTCGAGCGCCAACTCGAGACCCTGCCCACCGCGGACATCGCCTCCCAAGCCTGGGCGGACTACGGCCGAGTGATCGTCGTCGACGACAACGACGAGATGCTCGCTCTGGCCAACGAACTCGCTTTCGAACATGTGCAGGTGATGACCGACGACGACGACTTCTTCCTGGCCCACATGGTGAACTACGGGGCACTCTTCCTGGGTCCGATGACCAACGTGTCCTACGGCGACAAAGTGATCGGAACCAACCACACGCTGCCGACACAGGGCGCGGCCCGCTACACCGGCGGACTCTGGGTCGGCAAGTTCATCAAGACTGTCACCTACCAGCGAATCACCAATCCGGCGTCAAGCGCGATCATCGGCGAGTACTGCAGTCGACTCTGTGCAATCGAGAACTTTGCCGGCCATCAAGCACAGGCGGACATCCGCGTGGAGCGCTACGGCGGCGTCGAATCGTGCGGGGTCGAATCGTGAAGACTGCTGTCGTGACCGGAGCAAGCGGCGGTATCGGGTCAGCGATCGCACGCCGCTTGGCCGACGATGGTTTCGCAGTAGTGGCCGGTTACCACCACGGTGCCGAAACCGCTCAGAACCTGGTGTCTGAGCTGCCGGGTGATCAGCACAGTGCCCAGCGCGTCGCTGTGCTGGAACCCGAGTCGCTCGACGCGCTGAGCGAGACCGTGGCCGGCGGTTTCGGCCACCTCGACGTCCTGGTCAACTGCGCGGGAATGAGCAAGCCCGTCGCTCACAATGATCTCGACGACCTTGACGACGAATTGATCGACACAATCTTCGCGACGAACTGGCGCGGGCCTTTCGCCGCGATTCGGGCGCTTCGCCCTCTGCTCGAAAAGGGCGAAAACCCGGTCGTGGTCAACATCTCCTCAGTGGCCGGCGTCACCGGACAGGGATCCAATGTTGCGTATTGCGCGTCGAAGGCTGCTCTCGACAGCATGACCCGCTCGCTGGGTCGGGCTCTGGCCCCGAGAATCCGGGTCGTCTCGGTCTCGCCCGGTTGGGTGATGGGCGACTACGCCATGCGCATGCCTCAAGAGGTTCTCGACACCCAGTGCGAAGCCACCCCTCTCGGCCGCTTGGCAACCGCTGAAGATGTGGCCGCGGCGGTCAGCGCAGTCGTCAATGACCTGCCGTTCACCACCGGATCAATAATCAGCGTCGACGGCGGTCGGCCTCTCGGGACGTCATGACCGATGCCGCTTTCACTCGACCTCCTTCGCCCCCAACTTCGTCGATCACCATCTTCTGCACCCACAGGAGCCGACGATGACTGAGTCCCTCCGCCAGTCATCGTCGGAGGTGATCGTCGATGCCGACGACTTCGCCCGGCGTGTCATCGAACCCGACGACTTCGTGGCAGACACCGCTGCCTTCATCGACGTGCGTCTCGAGCGCTCAGCAGGAAAGGCCAGTTACTCCTTCATCGGCCCCGGCGTTTCGCAGAACCCCGACCAGGCGGTGAACCTCGACGTGCCGCACGGTTTCAACATCGGCGCAGCCAGCATGGCCAGCGGTGTGGTCAACAGTCAGCACCTTCATTTCACTGCCGAGGTTTTCATCTGCACGAAAGGGCACTGGCGCGTAGCTGTCGGCGAGCACCGCGAACAGCAGCTTGAACTGGGAGCCGGAACCATATTTTCGGCGCCCACCTGGGTCTTCCGTGGGTTCGAGAACATCGGAGACCACGACGGCTGGATGTATACCGTGCTCGGCGGCGACGACACCGGCGGCATCATCTGGGCTCCGGACGTGATCCGAGCCGCCGCTGAGACCGGCCTGTATCTGCGCTCGGACCACACTGTTGTAGACGGCACCGACGGTCTGTCCACCAACGACGTCGTGAAACCCCTCGACCCGGCCCAGCTGGTTTCGGTCGACCGCTACAGCGATCAGGAACTCGCCGGTCGAGCGGTTCGCCAAGAAGACCTGAAGTGGTCTGAGCAGGCTCTTCTGTCCAACGTTGTCGGCGGACACGCCAGCGCTATGGCTCCAGTGATCGGCCACGGAATGACCGAAGACCGCCGCCACCGCTCCCCCATCACCTCAGCGCACGGTTTCAGCGTCGAGTGGTTGAGGCTGCCGCCCGCTTCCAGCACCGGTCTGCACCGGCACCAACAGAACCAGGTCGTGATTCTCACCGACGGTTCCTGGGGCATTGCGGTGAACCGTGGCGAGCACCGTCTGCATTCACGCCCCGCGCAAGGTTCGGTTGTGTCGCTGAACGCCGGAGCATGGCGTGACCTGGCCAACGTCGGCGACAGCGATGCTCATGCCGTGGTCGTCTGCGCGACTGATCAGAGGCCGGTGATCGAATGGGATCCCGGCATAGTCGAGGCGGCTCAACAGGCGGGGTGGAGCCGCGACGCAGGCGGCTACATAGCGCCTGTCGAACTGATCGGGAGGCCGGTGTTGTGACGCTTCCCGTGGTTCTCCTGCCCGGCTCGATGTGCGACGCGGCCCTGTTCGCCGGCCAACTCGAGTCCCTCGGCGCCGCCGCGTCGGTAGGCGACTTGACACGGTCGTCGAGCATCGAGGCGATGGCCGCCGATGTTCTCGACGACGCCCCGCCGGTGTTCGCGGTCGCCGGCCTGTCCCTCGGGGGCATCGTCGCCGCAGAGGTCGCTGTTCAAGCACCAGAGCGTGTGGCGGGCGTCGCATTGCTCGACACCAACCTGGGCCTGGCCGACGAGGTTCAACTGCAGAACCGGCGGCTCTGGGGTGAGCTCGTCAAAGCCGGACATTTCGAGCAGATAATCAAGACCGTCGACCACCTGACCATCGACGCCGGCGCCCATGGTCGAGCCATCATCGAAATGGCGGAGCGGGTCGGCCCCGAAGCTTTCGTGCGACAGAACGAGGCTTTGCTGAATCGCCGCGACCGTCGAGGTGACCTGGCCTCGTTGAATTGCCCCGTCCTGGTTGTCTGTGGTCGCCAGGACGAACTGTGCCCACCCGCGATGCACCATGACATCGCCAACCGGATACCTCACGCTCGGCTGGAGACAGTCGAGCGAGCCGGGCACCTGTCCACGATCGACCAGCCAGAGGAGCTGTCCAGGCTCCTGATCCAGTGGCTGAATCTGTGTACTACCAACCAACCCATGAAAGGCACTGCCCATGAATACAACCAAGTATAGGTGGTGGCGACTTCTCGCCATTGTCTTTGCGTTCACCCTCATCGCCGCTGCTTGCGGTGACGATGACGATGACGAAAGCGAGCCAACCGCTTCGCAACCCGACGATTCCGGCGACGACATGGCCGACGACGATGACATGGCTGACGACGGCGATGACATGGCCGACGACATGGCCGACGACGGTCACGACCACGACGAAGACGACGGCCACGACCATGACGAAGACATGGCCCACATCTCCGATGAATGCGACATCCCCAACCCCGCCGAGAACATCGAGATCGACGTCATGGGCTGGGAGTTCCCCATCATCACCCAATATGCCGAGGAACTCGACGACTGCGAGGAGGGCAACTACTCGTTCAACTACCAGTTCCTCGACTCAGTGGAAGCCCGCAGCGCCATGACCCAAGATGCCGCTTCTGGTTCACCAAGCTTCGAGCTGTACCAAGGCTCCAACGCGTTCATCACCGCGTTGGCCAACCAGGGCTTCGTGATGCCTCTGAACGACCTGGTGGACAAGTACCGCGACGAATACGATCTCGACCAGATCGACCAGGCGTTCTGGGACATGGCATCGCTGGACGGCAACATCTACGCGATCCCCATGGTGTCCAACACGATGCACGTGTTCTACAACGAACCTGCCCTCGCCGAGATCGGAGTCGACGTGCCGTCGACGTTCGCTGAAGCGTTCGAGGCCTGCGCCGCGGTCCAAGCCTCCGGCTATGACATCGGTTTCTTGTACATGCTCTCGGCCGGCTGGGCCTGGCAGATCGAGTTCGACAGCGTGATCGGAGCGCTCGGTGTGACGTCGATCGACCCAGTGACCGCGCAACCCAACTTCAACAGCCCCGAAGGCATCGAAGCCGCCACACTGCTGCAGCGCATGTGGCAGGAGTGCGCTCCCAACGCCTCGAATTCCTACAGCACCGACGACGTCCAGGCTGCCTTCCAAACCGGCGAGGCCATCCTCGGCCACACCTGGGCATCACGAGCTGCTGCGATGGACGATCCTGAAGCATCGACGGTGGTCGGCGAAATCCAGTTCGCGCCCGCGCTCAGCCCCGGCACCGGAACGTTGGCGGCTCCGGCCTACATCGATGGTTGGATGATCCCGGCCAACACGCCTGCGGACAAGGTCGAGGCGATCTTCCTGGCCATGCTCGCCGCGACCGACATGGAGAGCCAACGAGCAGCCGCAGAACACGGACTCGTAACCCGGACCGGCGTCAGCCACCCGGACGGTCCGCGTGACGGCGCTGCAGCCGAGGCCAGTCTGGTGAACGGTCGAGGCCCCGATCTGGTCCACCCGGCCGCGGATATCGCTCGCGCCAAGCTGGGTGAGGCACTCGTCACGATCCTCGACGGCACCTCTGTGGAGGACGCCCTGGCCGCTGCCGAAGAGGCATACATCTCCGAGGCCACCGAGCAGGGTCTGCTCTAGGACTCGGCGAGGGTTACAGTAGCCATTCCTCTCCGCGGGGCGGTGTCTCGGTGGCACCGCCCCGCAAGAGGAGCGCAGCCGGCACCACGCAACACAGGCTCGAAGTAGGCAAACGATGAACAGACGCACCTTCTGGGGATTCACAGTGCCCAGCGTTGCTGTGATGCTGCTGTTGATGGTCTTCCCGCTGCTGACCACGGTGTGGCTGGGCTTCCAGAAGCTGTTGCTGCGCGACCTGAACAACCCTGAGTGGATCGGCTTCGACAACTACCGAGACCTGCTGTCCGATCCCGAATTCTGGGCGGCTTTCAGGTTCACGATGGTGTTCGTCGCCATCGTCGTACCGGTCACAATGGTCATGGGGTTGTGTACGGCCCTGCTCCTGGACCGGGTAGGTCGGGGTCGAAGCATCTACCTGGCGGCTCTGTTGCTGCCGTTCATCGTGACGCCGGTGGTCGGATCGCTCGTCTACAAGGACCTGTTCGAGCGGGGCGGGCTGCTCGCCTGGTTGTGGGAGGTGATCACCGACAACCCGTTCGCCGTCAATTCAGGGAACGTCAAGTGGCTGATCATCATCCAAGCGATCTGGAACGTGATGCCGTTCGCGATGATCACCTTCTTCGCCGGACTCCAGACCCTCCCCGAGGAGCGGGTCGAGGCCGCGGCCATCGACGGCGCCAACTTCTGGCGCAACCTGTGGCATGTGACCTTGCCGCACCTCAGAGTGCTCATACTCTTCGTCGGCCTGATCACGATCATGGACATGTATCGGGTCTACGACCAAGTCTTCGTGTGGACCGGCAACAGATTCACCGATGCCCACACGCTGCAGGTCTACAACGTTCGCATTGCCACCGCTTTCGACATCGGTCGACTGGGGAAGGGCAACGCGATGGCGGTCCTGACCGTGATCGGCATCTTCGTCGTGCTCGTTCCGTTCTTGTGGCGCAGCTACAAGGACCAGATCGCAGAGAGGGTCTGAGCAGATGAAGAGAACCACGCCTCTCTCCCGCTTCGGACTCCATGCCACGCTGGCCGTGCTGGTCGTCTGGAGCGTGCTTCCGTTCCTGTGGACCTTCCAGACGTCCATCAAGTTCACCCGTGACGTGGCTGCCAAGGAACCGGTGCTCTGGGGTTACGAGACCACCGCGAACGCGTATCGGGCCTTCTGGCTCGATGCCGACGACGTCAACATGTGGAGCGTCCTGCTCTACATCGCGGTCGTAGCAGCGATCTGCGTCGCCCTGGGCCAGACCGGCCGGCGGGTGCGCCACGGCTGGCCCTGGTTCGCTGCCGTCGCGCTCGTGATCTTTGCTGCGCTATGGCGGTTCCCGAAAATCTGGGAGGCCAACGACGAATACGACTTCTTGATCAACAGCATCGTCGTCACGGTGCTCACGATGATCATCTCGTTGTCGATCGGCCTCCTCGCCGGATATGGGCTCGCCCGCTACACCGGCATCTCGGGGGCTGTCATCCTGATCATCGCGCTCGGTTTCAGGGCCCTGCCCCGAACCGCGTTCGTGCTCCCCTACTTCTTCGGGGCGAAGGAGATCGACGACTGGCTGACCAGAACCGGCGTCGGGTCCTGGGACTTCCCGCTCATCGATTTCCCGGGCATCGACACCCTGCAGATCCTCGACACCCGCCTGGCCATCGTGTTGGCACTGGTCGCGGTGAACCAACCGTTCACCATCTGGATGTTCCGCAGCTTCTTCATGGAGGTGCCCAAAGAGATCGAGGAGGCAGCCATGATGGACGGCGCCACCCGGCTGCAGGCGTTCCGCAAGGTGATCATCCCCATGATGTGGCCGGCGATCATCGCCACCGGTTTGTTCACCATGCTGCTCGCCTACAACGAGTACCTGTTCGTGCGGGTCCTCGCCCCGACCGAATGGACCTTGCCGGTCGCCATAGTCTCACTGACCGGCGGCGAGAGTTCGAGGACGATAACTGAGGCCGCCGCGGCATCGGTCTCGATCACGCTGCCCATCGTGGTGGTGATCATCCTGTTCCAGAAACATCTTGTGAAAGGACTCGGCGCGGGCGCCGTCAAAGGTTGATGTCTGAGATTCTGCAGCAGGCGAAGAGCGTGGTCCTCGACTACTACCAGGCACTCGACGGCGCGCAGGGGAACGAGGTCCTCAGCGTGCTGGAGCAGCACACCGCCAAGGACTACCGATGGCGCGGAATGCACCCGTTCAACAAGATCGGCTGTGCCGCTGAAGTCGCTGAACGGTTCCATGTGCCGCTGCGTCGGTCGTTCGCTCCCCTGCAGCGCCGACCCGATATCTTCCTGGCCGGATTCAACAACGTGGGGGACGACGGCGAGGTCTGGGTCTGCCAGATGGGGAACCTTCTCGGTCTGTTCGACAGAGCCTGGATGGACATTCCGCCCACAAGGAAGATGTGCTTCATTCGCTACGCCGAGTTCCACCAGGTGGCCGACGGCAAGATAGCTGAGACCGCGTTCTTCACCGACATCATCAGCGTGATGCGCCAAGCGGGCTGCTATCCGCTGCCTCCCCAGACCGGCTCGTCGCACATCTACCCCGGCCCGAGGACCCACGACGGCCTGCTGTTCGACGCGGCCGACCCCGCCGAAGGCTCAACAACCATGGCCCTGGTGGACGAGATGATCACTGACCTAATCGTCGCCAACGAGGTCGGCAACGAGACCGGGCGGAACATCATGCCCCGCTCGGTGCTGGCCAGATGCTGGCACGAGGACATGATCTGGGCAGGTCCCGAAGGCATCGGGGCCAGCTACACGATCGACCGATATCAACAGCAGCATCAGCATCCGTTCCGGGTGAACCTCTTCAACAAGACGTTCAACGGACATGTGGCACGGTTCGCGGAAGGCGACTACGCCTGTTTCTTCGGCTGGCCCAACCTCACCGTGACCGCCGAGGGCGGTTTCATGGGCCTGGTCGGATCGGACACGCCGGCCGACATGCGGGTGGTCGACGTGTATCGCCGCGACGGCGACAAGCTCGCCGAGAACTGGGTGTTCATCGACATGTTGAACTGGCTCAACATGCAGGGGCTGGACGTGCTCGCCAGGATGCGCCAGTTGTCTGGCGTCGAAGAATATCGCGCCGAGAACATACAAGAATCCGATTGGGAGCGGCCACAGGCACCCGTCCCGAGTCAGGAGAGAGAAGATGTCAACGATTACTCTTGACAAGCTCACCAAGGTCTACCCGAACGGGTTCCAAGCCATCACCGACCTGAGCTTGACGCTGTCGGAAGGCGAGTTCTTGGTGTTGGTGGGTCCATCGGGTTGCGGCAAGTCGACAGCTCTGCGAATGATCGCGGGACTAGAGGACATCAGCAGCGGGGATCTTTACGTCGGCGACCGCAGGCTCAACGACGTCCCTCCCAAGGACCGTGACATCGCGATGGTGTTCCAGAGCTATGCGCTCTACCCCCAGATGACCGTGGCTGAGAACATCGGGTTCCCCCTCAAGCTCCGCAAGGTGGCCAAGAAGGACCGTTTGCAACAAGTTGAGCAGGCCGCCCAAGTTCTCGAACTGACAGAACAATTGGAGAGCAAGCCCTCGATGCTGTCGGGTGGCCAGCGTCAACGGGTGGCCATGGGGCGGGCGATCGTGCGCAAACCCGCCCTGTTCTTGATGGACGAACCGTTGTCGAACCTCGACGCGAAACTGCGGGTGCAGATGCGAGCCGATATCGCGGCCATTCAGAGCGACCTCGGGGTCACCACGTTCTATGTCACCCACGACCAAGTCGAGGCTATGACGATGGGCGAAAGAGTCGCGGTCATCAAAGACGGCGTCCTCCAACAGGTGGCGCCGCCAGAAGAGCTGTACGACCATCCCGACAATGTGTTCGTCGCTGCGTTCATCGGGTCGCCGTCCATGAATCTCTACGAGGCGTCGCTGTCGGCGACCGACAGCGGCGGATACCACCTGCGACTGGGAGATCATCAACTCGCGGTTTCTCCTTCGGTGATGAACACTCGGCCTGGTTTGGCGCAATACGTCGACCAGCCGCTAGTGGTCGGAATCCGTCCTGAGGATCTTGAGGATGCGGCGGTTGCACCCGAGCATCCCTCTGACCAGCGCATCTCAGCCAAGATCGAGGTCCGGGAGGCCCTCGGCGCTGAAACGCTGATGCATTTCAGCATCGCTGCGCCGACTGTGGACAGCGGCGATCCCGATGCTCTCGACGAGCTCGGGGAAGAGGACACAGGCCGCTGTACCGCACGATTCAGCGCTGCCACCCGTGCGCGTGTGGGAGACAACATAGAGATCAATGTCGACACCGATCACCTGCACTTCTTTGATCCGACCACGCACAAGGCGATCAGATCTTGAAAACCAGCACCGACCGCATCCTGACAACGCATGTCGGCAGCCTTCCGCGTTCTGAGGCAGTCACGCATGGAGTCTTCGCCATCGACAACGACGAGGAGATCGACCTTGACGAGCACTGCCGGGAGATCTCCGCAGCCGTCGCCGAGGTGGTGGCCCGCCAGGTAGCTGTCGGTATCGACGTGGTGAGCGACGGCGAGATGAGCAAGCTCTCCTACGCCACCTACATCAAGCACCGCATCAGCGGATTCGAGGGCGACAGCCCTCGGAGGGCGCCCGCGGATCTCGAGGAGCACCCGTCGTTCTTGGAACGCCAAGCCAGAACCGGGGGAACTCCGACCTACAAGCGGCCCATGTGCGTCGGCCCGGTGGAGGTCATGGATCCCGAGCCGTGCCGACAGGACACGACCAATCTGCGAGCCGCCGTCGATGCGAGCGAACCGCTCGAGGCGTTCATGAACGCAGCTTCACCAGGGGTGATCGCGCTGTTCCAACCCGACGACTACTACCACGACCATGAGCGGTACCTCTATGCGCTCGCCGAAGCCATGAGCGCTGAGTATGAAGCCATCGTCGCGGCGGGATTCGTTCTGCAACTCGACTCTCCCGACCTTGGTCTGGGCCGGCACATGATGTTCAAGGGCAGACCCGATTCCGATTATGAGCGTCTGGCCGCCATCCATGTTGAAGCACTGAACCACGCTGTTCGCAATATTCCAGCCGATCGCATGCGGCTTCACATCTGCTGGGGCAACTACGAGGGTCCTCACACCCACGATGCACCGATGTCGCAGGTCTTGCCCATCGCCTTGAAGGCCAAACCGCAGGCCCTGCTCTTCGAGGCCGCCAACCCTCGTCATGCCCATGAATGGACGGTGTTCGCCGAAGCAGACCTGCCCGATGACAAGGTGTTGGCGCCAGGGGTCATCGATACCACCACCCACTTCGTCGAGCATCCTGAATTGATCGCGCAGCGAATCGAATGCTTCGCCGCGATCGTTGGGCGTGAACGGGTGATGGCGGGCACTGACTGCGGTTTCTCCACCTTCGCCGGCTATGCGGGGGTGGATCCCGAGATCGCCTATGCAAAGTTGGCGTCTTTGGCCGAAGGCGCCGCGCTCGCGTCACAGCGGCTCTGGTGAGACCGGCACAAGTGCCGAACCTGTCAAGGAGAAACCGATGACTGCCCACGAAGAGAACAAGCTGACGCTGACCCCGCTGCGGGACGCCATGTATCACTGGACCGACGATTCCGTGCGGTCAGCAGTTGCTGAGACTTTTGCCGTCGATGCCTCGGTGCATCTGGCGTTTCCCTTCGAAGACCTCGACGGGCCGGCAGGCCTATGGGACCAGGCGCTGAGTGCGCTGTCATCCGCGCTGCCCGATATCGAGCGCCGTGACTACATCGTGATGGCCGGCGCCGACGAACAGGGCGAGCACTGGATCGGCTGCTGTGGCCACTACACCGGCACATGGTTGAGGCCCTTCCTAGAGATTCCGGCTAGTGGACAGCAGGCCGCGATGCGTTACCACGAGTTCTTCCGTTTCGTTGACGGGCAGGTCGTTGAGATGCAAGCGCTGTGGGATTTGCCCGAGTTGATGATGCAGGCAGACCTCTGGCCGATGGGTCCCAGTCTCGGGCGCTTCTGGCACGCTCCCGGCCCGGCAACCCTCGACGGAGTCAACGGAGGCCCGCGCGACGACGCGATGTCTGCGGCCAGCGTCGACTGGGTCTTGGAGATGTTGGCCGACATGGGCCGACACCCCAGCGAACCCGAAGAGGCGATGCGACTGGGGCACTGGTGGCACCCGAAGTTCAGTTGGTACGGCCCCGCTGGCATTGGCACCGGGCGGGGTGTCGACGGCTTTCGCCACTGGCATCAGATCCCGTTCTTGGCCGCAATGCCCGATCGCCGAGTCAACTTTGGAACCGTGAGCCACTTCTTCGGCGAAGGCGACTACGTGGGAGTCACGGCCTGGCCGGGGATGGCGATGACGCTCAGCGGCGACGGCTGGTTGGGCATCGCGCCCGCCGGCAGGGAGATCACGATGCGCAGTCTCGACTTCTGGCGCTTGGAAGCCGATCCAGTCACGGGCAAGCGGTCCATCCGCGAGAACTGGGTGCTGGTCGATCTGCTCCATGTATGGGATCAACTCGGCGTCGACGTATTGGGGCGAATGCGAGAGTTGGATCGCCCGAGGCGCATCTCCCAAGCCCACCAAGTCTCGAGTGAAAGACGGTGAGTTGGGAAGCGAGCTAGAGGCTCGGGCTGCTGAGCTGTTCGGCTGGATCTCTTCGGGTGACATGGAGGTGCGGATCGCCGCTCGCCTGCCGCCGGCAGAAGCTCCCGAAGCGCATCGCCTGATCCAAAGCCGCACTCTCGCAGGCAAGATACTGCTCGCCTGCTAGACAATCGCGGCAAGGTCTCCTGTGACTCTTCGGGGAACCGCCGAGGTTCTCAAGCGATAAGGTCAGACCATGGTTCTTGCAATTGATTCTGCCCGATACGGACTCTTGCAGTCCGTTGTCGACACTGACAGCTACAAGCGGTCGGTCCAGCGGTTTCGGGAAGCTGACATCCTGCTTCCAACGTTCGCGCAACTCGCTGATCCCTCCACGATTCCCGCCGGAATACGCGACGCCCTCAGCGGCGTGGGCCGCAACGAGGCCCACCCGCTGAATCTGTTCCGGGTCCACTGGTACAACGGTTGGGACAGCGCCGGTCAGGTGTCAGTTCCTGAACATGTGGTTCTGCCGAGCGAGTTGACCGGAGTCGACGCCCGGATCGTGCTGGTGTTCGGCAACCGGTTCCCCATGATCGGGGCCCACAAGGTGTTGGCCGCCTATTCCTGTCTGGTGCCCCGGGTGGTCAGCGGCCAGTTCGACCCGACTCGGCATCGCGCCATCTGGCCGTCCACGGGAAACTACGCACGGGGTGGGATAGCGATCTCCCGGTTGATGCAGAGCCGGGGCGTGGCTGTGCTGCCGGAGAACATGTCGCAGGAGCGATTCGACTGGCTCGACGCCTGGGTCCCGAACCCCGACGACGTCATTCGCACCCCGGGGTCGGAGAGCAACGTCAAAGAGATCTACGACGCTTGCAACGAACTCGAGAAGGACCCCGGCAATTTCATCCTCAACCAGTTCTCAGAGTTCGCCAACCACATCGGTCACTACACGGTCACCGGCCAGGCGCTGGGACAAGTCTTCGAGTCGATGTCGGCAGACGACCCGCAGCTTCAACTGGCCGCGGTCACGATCGCTTCGGGGTCCGCGGGCACCTTGGGAGCGGGCGACAGGCTGAAGGACGATTTCGGCGCCAAGATCGTGGCTGTCGAAGCGCTCGAATGTCCCACCATGCTCTACAACGGCTACGGCGAGCACAACATCCAGGGGATCGGCGACAAGCACATCCCCCTGATCCACAACGTCATGAACACCGACATCGCCGCGGGCATCAGCGATGAGGCAACCGACGGGCTGAACCTGGTGTTCACGACCGACGCGGGCAAGCGTTACCTGGTTGAGCGCCTTGGCGTCGACGCTGAGATCGTGGACCAGCTGCGCCACTTCGGCTTCTCATCGATCTGCAACATGCTGGCCGCCATCAAAACGGCCAAGCAACTCGATTTGGGGCACGACGATGTGGTGATCTCGGTTGCCACTGACGGGTCGGAGCTGTACGTCAGCGAAAAAGAGCAGCTCCTCGCGGCTGAGTACCCCGACGGTTTCGGAGAGATCCACGCCGCGGAGATCGTGGCCCAGCACTTGGCCGGGGCCGACGCCGAACACCTCGAAGAGCTCGACTCGGTGGGGCGCAACCGCATCTTCAACCTCGGGTACTACACCTGGGTCGAACAGCAGGGTGTGAGCGTCGAAGACTTCGACGTGCGTCGTGACCAGGCCTTCTGGAGCCATCTCCACACTATGGCCCCCGGCTGGGACGCCATGATCGACGAATTCAACGCCGCTACCGGCGTATCGGTCTAGACGCTTGATGACGGCGATTCGGCGATGACGACTTCGTGGCTCGATACGCCCGAAGGTGCGGCTTGGCCGACGGCGGACAGCGACGAGACGAACCCGTTCCTGCGCTATCGGGAACTCTTGTGGTCGTGGCATCGCTGGACCTGTGCAGGTCTGAGCGACGACGACTTCACGACCATGGCACGGGCGCTGGACGACTCGGTCAAGCTGGTTGCGGGGACGGGCTTCGTCACCACTCCAGCCGGTTGGGCAGCGTCGCTCACGCCAGGGTCGCAAGGGCGGGTGTTCGCCAAGGATGAGACCGGCAATGTGGGCGGCTCCCACAAGGCCCGTCACCTGATGGGACTGCTGTTGCATCTGGCAGTCGACGCGGTCACCGGCGCGGAGAGCAACGCTCGTCTCGCCATCTCCTCTTGCGGGAACGCTGCTCTTGGTGCTGCCACCGTGGCGCGGGCCGCAAAGCGCCCGATCGACGTCTTCATCCCGACATGGGCCGATCCCAAAGTTGTGGCGGTACTCGAGGGTCTCGAAGCCACGGTCCATGTCTGTGAACGTCAAGCCAACGAGTCGGGCGACCCGTGCATGTTGCGTTTCCAAGAAGCTGTGGAAGGCGGAGCGCTGCCTTTCGGCGTTCAGGCCACGGAGAATCTGTGGACCCTCGATGGCGGTCGCACAATCGGTTGGGAGCTGGCCGACCAGCTCGGGGCCGACTCGGTGGACAATGTGCTGGTCCAAGTAGGCGGCGGCGCGTTGCTCACGAGCTGCGCCATCGGCCTGTTGGAGGGCGCTGCTCTCGGGCCGCTCGAACGCGTGCCTCGCGTCTGGGCGGTGCAGGCCCAACAATGTGCTCCTTTCGATACCGCATGGTCGCAGATACCGGCCGCAACCAGCGTGGACGAACGCCTGCGACTCGCTGAACAACAAGCCGACCGGTTGATGACCCCGTGGCCGGATCCGTCGTCTGCTGCAACTGGCATCCTCGACGATGTCACCTACGACTGGCTCGGCGTGGCCCGTGCGCTGCTGCTGACCGGCGGTTCGTCGCTGGCGGCGGGCGAAGACGACATCCAGTCCGCCAACGAAGGCGTCCGCACGGCAGGCTACAACGCCGACCACACCGGCAGTGCCGGCTACGCAGGCCTGCTGGCCGCGGTCCGCGAAGGCGCCATCCCCCCCACCGACACCAATGCCGTCCTGATCACGGGCACTCTCCGCTAACCCACCAAAACCCTTTCACCCATCCTTCACACTCCAACCAATGGCGCTGGAGCGCGATGACTGTCACAGCGACGTAACATAATGGGACAACATTACAGAAAGGCCGAGCCGCAAGGAACTAGGAGGACGTGAGGACATGACCGAGCAGGATGATCGCTATCGCGATATTGAGGTCGACGTCTTGGACGACGCCGGCGTGCTCGCTGTCATCGACAACGCGCTCGTCCAAGCCGATTGCACCTGGGAGGAACTCCAACAACAGGCCAAGGATGGACGCTTCTCCAGCGAGATCGCTCGGCGAGCCTGGTTCGTCGTGTCTACCTTTGAGCCGTCGCCCGCCTGACCTGAAGTCACATCGTCGAGTTCTGCATTCTCGAACGACTCGTCACACCCCGAGAAAACTGGAAAGAGGCACTCAACCGCTCCCGCAAAAAATACTACGACCGGCAGTTGAGGTCAGCCGTACGGCGCAACCCATCCGCAGCCGCCGAAGTCCTTGAGCGCGACGACTGACAGTCGGTGACGACCTCACACGAACTGAGCTCAGCCGGGCCAGTCGGCGAAGGTGTCGATCATCAGGTTCACGTCGGGGCCCAGGGGGTAGAGGATCGGGGTGGTGCAGCCCCGCTCGATGTACTCCGACACCTTGGCCGCAGCCTCTTCGGGAGTGCCGGAGGCCGTGCAGCGCTGAACCACGTCGTCGGGCACGAGCTTGGAGGCCGCCACCACCTGTTCATGCGTGGCGGGCCAGGTGAGAACCTGATGAATGTCGTTGAGAAGCTCATCGGACACGCCGCTGGCAGCCATGATGTGAGGCTGCTGCCCCAAGTACTGGGTGAGCAGCAGACGCGCTCCGTCCAAGGCGACCTGGCGGTCCTCGTCGACAGAGCAGACAATCAACTGAGGACGGTCGATGTCGTCCAGATCACGGCCCGCCGCCGCTGCGCCTGCCTTGAGCGCGTCCATGGCCCGGTCGTTGTAAGCAGGCTCGACCATGTAGTTCAGGACCACACCGTCGGCGATCTTGCCCGCCAGTTCCATCATCTTCATGCCGGTCGCGCCGATATAGATCGGCACGTCCTTGGCGCGGCGCTCCTGATGCACATAGTCGAGCTCGACCCCGTCTAGGTGCACAAAGTAGCCGTCGTAGTCGACCGGCCCGTCGCACGCCAGCAGGGCACGGCACGACTCGACCACCTCTCGCATCACCCTCAGCGGGCGGGACCGCTCAATTCCGACTTTGGCGGCAAGAGGGTCCCACCAAGCGCCGAGGCCCAGAATGATGCGCCCCGGGGCGAGATCGTCGAGAGTTGAGAAGGTCGATGCCAGACGGGCGGGGTTGCGGGTCCAGCAGTCGACCACACCGCTGCCGATCTTGATGGTGTCGGTTGTCGACGCAAAGGCGGCCATCGGCACGCAGACTTCGCGCACAAGCCGTGAGTCGGCCTGCCAGACAGCGTCGAATCCTCTCTCCTCGGCGTATTGGACATGGGCCATCGCGTCACGGATGCTGCGAGCATCCTGCATATAAAGGGCTACAGGCTGGGTCATGACAGGTTCTCCAGTTTCTTGAAAAGGCGTAGCGCGGCCTCGGCGGCTTTGGCCCGGATCTCAGTCGCATCGACTCTAGTCAGGCGACCGTCTTCCATCACTGTCTCTCCGTCGACGGTGATGTGGCGTGGCGACACACCGGTCGTGAAGGCCAGCCGCCATGGATCCATGTCGTCGTAGTTCCAGGTCACGACATCGTTGCGGCTCTCGGGGAACAGATCACGGTTGACCTCCAGCATGTCCCAAGCGGCGTCGGGCCCGGCGGTCACGTCATCTTCACGCATACGCACATAGGCGACCCGGAACTCATCGAGCATGTCGGCGCCGATCCCGTCGGTTCCCAGTCCTGTGGCATTGGCGAAACGCGCCGGTCGTGCGTACCCGACTGCGTTGTTCATGTTGGAACGCGGATTGTGGATGAGAGTGCCGGCCAAGCCATGGTCGTCGGAGAGGTGGACTCCGTGGATGATGAGCCACTTGTCGTCGGCCAGCGGGGCGAGCCGAGCCGCCGCGCCGCGATCTGCTTCACCCTCGGCGACATGAACGTGTACGCCGACATCGAATTCTGCGGCCAGTTCGGTCGCTGCAGTGAGTGTCTCATCGGTGCAGGTGAAAGCGGCGTGTACTCCGACCATCCCTGACGCGCCACTCTCAAGATGCCGACGGTTCTCGGCCAGCCCGCGGCGTGCGCCTTCGGTCATCGGGCCGTCCGGGTCGAAGCGGGCCGGGTTGAAACGAGCCGGGTCCGTGCCGTCCGGATGGCGGTCGGTGACCCCGAAGCAGGTGTTGACCCGCACACCGATTTCGGCGCAACCGGCGGCGATCACTTCGAGAGAGCCTTCGATGGCCCAAGGCGACTCGTGGTGGTCGATGATGCAGGTGGTACCGCGTTCCAAAGCTTCGAGCGCGCCGAGTTTCGCCGACCATTCGACGGTGTCGAGGTCGAGTGCTCGGTCAAGACGCCACCAGACCAGTTCCAGAATATCGACGAACGATCCTGGTGTACGAGGAGGTGCAGGCATCCCGCGGGCGAGAGCCGAATACAGGTGATGGTGCGCGCAGACCAACCCGTGCGTCTGATCGGGTCTGAGATCGGCGGCTACTGCCACGCCAGTGCGCGCTCGCGGTTGGATTCAGCCTGCATCGGCAATTCGCTGCGCCACTCCCCGTCGAAGTTGCGCAGGGCCGTGGCCACCGCTCCCGCGGTGGGAACCAGCCCGATCTCGCCGACGCCCTTGATCCCGTATGGAGAGTTGGGCTCAGCCGACTCAACAAGGATCACGTCAACCGGCGGCATGTCCTTGGGGCGGATGATCCCCAAGCTTCGCAAAGTCGTATTGTCGGGCCTGCCGACCTCATCGCAGGGGAACCCCTCGGTCAGCGCATAGCCCAAGCCCATATGGACCGACCCTTCGATCTGGCCTTCACACAGCAACGGGTTGACGGCCCGGCCCACGTCGTGGGCAGCGACAACGTTCTCAATCAGGCCAGTCTCCGGGTCAAGCACAACGAGTTGGGCAGCGTAGCCGAAAGTGGAGTGAATGATCGGGTTCTCAACACCGTCGGACAGCGAGTTGGTCCAATCGACGCGGTACTCGCCCTCGTAGTCGACGCCCGTTCTGCAACCGTCCGCCAGCGCGTTGCGGCAGGCCTCCTGCACCGAGCCGGCGCCCATGAGAGTGCCCCTCGAGCCAGTGGTCTGGCCCGCTCCCAGCTCGCGGGTGGTGTCGACGATCACCTCGATGCGCTCAGGGTCGATGCCGAGTTCTTCCACCGCCACCTGCAGGGCAACCGTGTGTACTCCCTGGCCCATCTCGGTCCAGCAGTGCCTGACTTCCACCTGGCCGTCCTCACGGAAATGAACCACCGCCCTGGCGATCTCCTTGAAGCCGTTGCCGAGACCGGAGTTCTTGAGGCCGAGGCCGAGCCCGACTGGCTTGCCCTCGGCAACAGCCGCGTCGTAGGCAGGCTTGACCGCGTCGAGACAGGCTCGGGCGCCGAGACACCCGTCGTCCATAATCTGCCCCGGGCCCCATATGCGACCCGGCTCGACCACGTTGCGGTTCCGCATCTCCCAACCGCTGATCCCGACCGCGTCGGCAAGGCGGTCCATGACCCCCTCCATGGCGAACTGGGCCTGGTTGGCGCCGAAACCGCGGAACGCGCCGCCTATAGAGTTGTTGGTCCGCGCTGCTATCGCCTCGACATCGATGTTGGGGACGACGTAGGGGCCGCTGGCATGGCCCGCAGCCCGCTCAAGCACCTTCATCCCCACCGAGGCGTATGGACCCGAGTCGCCCAGCATCCGCGCGTGCAGGGCTGTGAGTTTGCCGTCGGCATCACATCCGGCTTGGTACTCCATGCGGATCGGATGCCGTTTGGTATGCACGAGCAGCGATTCCTCGCGTGAGAATGTGGTCTTGACGGGACGACCCAGCAACCAAGCCGCCAGCGCCGTCTGGCCCTGGTTCGACATGTCCTCCTTGCCGCCGAAAGCACCGCCGTTCGACACGAGTTCGACAGTGATCCGCTCGGGGTCGATGTCGAGGACAGCCGCTATGTCGTTGCGGTCGTCCCAGATTCCCTGCCCCCCGCTGTAGACCATCAAATCGCCGTTGTCCTCGGGCACTGCCAGGGTGGATTCGGGTTCTACGAAAGCGTGGTCGATGCGCTGTGTCTGGAAGGTCTCACGCACTACATGGGCTGCGCTTGCCAGAGCAGCCTCAGCATCGCCGCGCGAATAGACGGATCTCGACAGGATGTTGCCTTCCAACCCCCAGACGGCGTCCTCGTCGGAGGCGACCGCTTCAGCAGGGTGAACCATCGGCGGCAACACGTCGTAGGCGATGTCGACGAGGTCCGCTGCGGCCCGGGCGGTCTCACGGTCGCCGGCCACCACCATTGCCAGCACATCGCCGAGATAGCTGGTGCGACCCCCGACCGGGATGAAGATGGGCCAGTCCTTGTGAATCAGACCCACGCGTAGCTTGCCCGGGACGTCGGCAGCGGTAAGCACCCGCTCAACTCCCTCGACTGCTTCGGCTCTGCTCGTGTCGATGGCGATGATGTCGGCGCGGGCGTGATCGGCAAGCTTGAACGCTCCGTGCAGCAGACCCTCGGGTCGCATGTCGTCGATGAAGGGACGCAGTCCGACTGCCAGTTCGAGGCCTTCGTATTTGACGCCGCGGCTGCCGATGCCGCCGGGTGTGACAGGTTCGGGGATGTCGCCCGAAGTCAGCGCTTCAACTGCGTCGAGAACTTTGATGTAGCCGGTGCAGCGGCACAAGTGCCCACCAAGGTGGCGGGACGCTTCTTCACGGGTGAGCGCCGATCCCTTGCGATCAAGCAGGGCTTTGGTGCGGACCACGATCCCCGGGGTGCAGAACCCGCACTGCAGCGCGCCGCATGCCGCGAACGCGCGGGCCATGCGGTCAACCTCTTCAGGATCGAAACCCTCGAGCGTGGTGATCGCGGTTCCCTCAGCGCGGTCAAGACCGACCTGGCACGCAACCCGAGCTCTGCCGTCGATCAATACGGCGCAGCAGCCGCATTGTCCGGTGGGCGAACAACCGTCCTTGGGTGAGGTGATATCCAACTCTTCGCGCAGCGCGCTCAGGAGATGTGGATGGTTCCCGCGGATGGTTACCGGAGTTCCGTTGAGTTCAAATGTGGTCATAGCTTCTCTTCTCTGACAAAGGTCTACCCGTCTTCATCGGCCAAGCCTCGCAGAACGTGCAACAACACGTTGGCTCCGGCGGCGATGTCGTCTGGTTCGGTGTACTCGAAGGGGTTGTGCGAAAGGCCCATCCAGCTGGGGGTGAAGATCATGGCGGTTGGACAGACTCGGGCGAGCATCTGCGCGTCGTGCCCGGCGCCCGAAGGCATCCGCTTGAACGAATGACCCAGTGCTTCGGCGGTGGCGGCAACCCGGTCGACAACCTCAGGGTCGAAGACAACCGGCTCGAAACGGGCCAGCGACCTGGAGGTGATCGTCACGTTCTCGCTTTCGGCCAGTTCATCACAGAACACGGCGAGCTGTTTTTCTGCCTGCTGCAGCATCATCTCGTCGGTGTTGCGGAGGTCGACCGTGAGCGTGGCGTTGGCGGCCACGACGTTCACGAGGTTCGGGTGCAGCTTGATCTGCCCGACCGTCGCAACCTGCCGACCCCCGAGTTCCAAGGCGAGCTCGCGCACGAACACAGCGATGCGGGCCGCCGCATATCCGGGATCGCGTCTCAGGTTCATAGGCGTGGTGCCTGCATGGTTCGATTGGCCTTTGATGGTGATCTCGGTCCAGCTGATCCCTTGAACGCTCTCCACAGCCCCGATCGTGACGCCTTCAGCTTCCAGTACAGGCCCCTGTTCAATGTGCAGCTCCACGAACGCATGGGGCGCCGCGGCCGGGCAGGGAGCTCCGCCCCGGTAGCCGATGCGGTCCAGTTCCTCTCCGAGGACCGCTCCGTCGATTCCAACAGTGTCAAGTCCCTCTTCGAGGCTCATCCCGCCCACATAGACGAGGCTGCCCAGCATGTCGGGCGGGAATCTCGATCCCTCTTCGTCGGTGAAGAACCCCACAGCAATCGGGCGGCGGGTCGACAGTCCGGCCTCGGAGATCGTCTCGACCACTTCGAGGCCGGCCAGCACACCGAGGTTGCCGTCGTATCGTCCACCGGTGCGGACGGTGTCGATGTGCGATCCCGTCATGACTGGATCAAGAGAGGCGTCGGTGTCCGGGCCCGCCCAAACCGCGGTCACATTGCCGATCCCGTCGATGGTGATCTCCGTCCCGAGGTCGCGCATCCAGGTAAGGACCAGATCCCGGCCCGCTTTGTCCTCGTCGGTCAATGCCAGACGCGCGCAGCCGTCGGTGTTCTCAATCGCGCCGATCCGGGCGAGTTCGTCGATCCGCCCCATAAGCCGGTCAACGTTGATCCTAAGGTCCTCCACGGCCGTATTCTTACACCAAAATGGGCAATTCTCTAGGAAAACTGTCCGAGCATGTTCCAGGTCAGGGTTGGGCGCCGGCCATCAAGAGGCCCAAGTCTTCGACGGTGCAGTCAGAGCGGTCGATGACCGCAACGATCCGACCCTCAAACATGACCGCCACGCGATCGGCGAGTGCCAGGACCTCGTCGAGGTCTTCGGACACGACAAGCACGGCCGTTCCCTGCTCGCGTTGGGCGATCAGGCGCTCGTGAATGTACTCGGCCGCACCGATGTCGACCCCGCGGGTCGGTTGCGCCGCGATCAGCACCGCCGGTTCAGCAGACAACTCTCTGGCCATGATCAGCTTTTGGATGTTGCCTCCCGACAGAGCACTGGTGGCAGTGTCGATCGACGGAGTTTTGACGTCGTAGTGCTCGACGAGCCGACCGGCTCGCTCCCGCAGAGCGGGCAGCTTCAAGAATCCCCAACGCGAGTACTCCTGCGAATCGTGGTTGAGCAGCATCAGGTTCTCGTTGACACTGAACTGAGCTACGGCACCGTGAAGCATGCGCTCCTCAGGAACAAAAGCGAGACCGGACGCGCGGCAGCGTCTTGGTGAGGCGCCTGTGGTGTCCTGACCGTCGAGCAGAACGGTGCCGTCGGTGACCGGGCGCAACCCGGCCACTGCTTCACAGAGCTCACGCTGACCGTTGCCGGAAACGCCTGCGACACCGACGATCTCACCGGCGGCGACAGAGAGGTCAACCCCATGAACCGCCAAAGCGTCGCGATCACCCATGACACTGAGGTTTTTGAGTTCCAGCCTGGACTCACCCGCCGTCACTGGTGGTTTGTCGGGAGCGAGTTTCACGGGTCGGCCCACCATCATCTGGGCGAGTTGTTGTCGAGACGTCTCACCGGGGGTCGTCGACCCCGAAACCCTGCCGTCACGCAGCACGGTGATCCGGTCCGACAAGGCCATCACCTCATGGAGCTTGTGAGAAATGAAGATGAGGCCGCGCCCGTCGTCGGCGATCTGCCTGAGGGTCACAAAGAAGTCGTTGACCTCCTGGGGGGTCAACACCGCGGTCGGCTCGTCTAGGACAAGCAGTCGAGCATCCCGGTAGAGCGCCTTGAGGATTTCAACTCGTTGACGTTCCCCCACCGCGAGCTGCCAGATCAAGGCATCTGGATCCACGTCGAGGCTGTAGGTTTCTGACAGTCCAGTGAGGCGTTCGCGGACTTGATCCATGTCAGCGGTGCCCAGCCCCAAGGCCACGTTCTCGGTGACCGTGAAGGTGGGGACCAGCATGAAGTGCTGGTGGATCATCCCGATGCCGGCTTCGATCGCGGCAGCGGGAGAATCGACCTGAAGCGGCTCTCCCTCGAAGTCAATGGTCCCCTCATCGGCGGCATAGAGGCCGAAGAGGATCTTCATCAATGTGCTTTTACCTGCCCCATTCTCGCCGAGGAGCGTATGCACCTCGCCGCGACGCACATCAAAATCAACACTGTCGTTGGCGAGCACTCCGGGAAATCGCTTGGTGATTCCCCTCATCTCGAGCATCAAGTCAGTCATGACCTTCCCAAGCTGGACTTGGTTGACAGAGAAGTGTCGGGGGCGCGCCGCTGTTGGCGCGCCCCCGAACGGACAAAGGATCAGCCGACCCTGGTGGTTACGTCACCTGCGATAACCGCTTCGATGGTGGAGTCCACCAAATCGGTGATGCTGTCGGGCACGTCCCAGTTGCCGTACTCGATTTGGAGACCGCCATTCTCAAGGTTGATCTCATAGCTGGAGCCGCCGAGATCGCCGTTGTTGATGTCATCGACGAGCTGTTGGAGGGCGACTTCCCAGCGGTACACCTGGCTTGCCGCTACCACTCCGTCTTCTGCTGCGCCGGTCTGGTTCGACTGCGTCCCGAACCACAAGACGCCTTCATTCTCGGCGACGCTGATCGCCCCCACGGTCATCTGAGCCGTGCCAGTGAGGATGTCGGCGCCGTTGGACACGAACCCTGTGGCAGTCTCAGACGCAAGCTGCACATCGGCGAAAGACTCTGTGTAGACGACGTTCACTTCCGCTCCGCCCGCTTCTGCGCCTAGGCGGAAGCCGTCCACGTACAGCTTGGCATCGCCGACCTCGATCGGACCGACAATGCCGACGTTGCTGCCGAGTTCGGCGGCAGCAGCGCCGAGGACGTATCCGCCCTGGTCTGATGCAGCCGTGTAGGCGGACACGTTTGGCAGACCGAACGTGTCGACCGCGGTGCCCCAGGCGAATGCGGTGTCGGGGAAGTCGGGAGCGATCTCCTGGATCAAGCCGCCGTACTGCGAGCCGTGCCCGATGATCAGGTCGATGCCGCTCTCGGCGTACTGGCGCAACGCCACACCGGCATCTTCAACGATGAAAGTTCCCGGCGTTATAACATGCGACGAAATTCCATCAAGACGTTCGACGCTGTCGACGATGCTCTGAGTGAACGCCAAGTCGTTCTCGGCGCTCGGAGCGACGATGGCCACACTGATTCCCTCATGGTCGCCGCTGTCGTCGGCCATGTCCGAGCCGTCGTCAGCCATGTCCGAGCCGTCTTCGTCAGCCATGTCCGAATCGTCTTCGTCAGCCATGTCCGAGCCGTCGTCAGCCATGTCCGAGCCGTCTTCGTCAGCCATGTCCGAATCGTCTTCGTCAGCCATGTCCGAGCCGTCGTCAGCCATGTCCGAGCCGTCTTCGTCAGCCATGTCCGAATCGTCTTCGTCAGCCATGTCCGAGCCGTCGTCAGCCATGTCCGAGCCGTCGTCGCCCGAATCCACTTCCTCGGCGTCGTCATCATCTCCACACGATGCGGCTACGAGGCTGAACGCAGCGAGCAACGCCACAAGAAACAACATTGTCTTTTTCATTTTTCCCTCCTGGGTACTCGTGACTGAGTGGAAATCACCCGTCGCGACTGAATGGAACTGTGAGCGCTGCGGGTTGATCAGCGGCCCGGCGGGCGATGATCGCTAATGCGATCACAGTAAGGACAGCGGGTGCCATGGTGGTGAGACTCGCTGTCGCTCCCGTGACAATACCCAGTGTTTTCCACTGTGTCACGGTCGCCGTTATCAACCCGTAGAGCAGAGACCCCGCCAGCACGCCTACCGGACGCCAAGCTCCGAAGTAGACGAGCGCTACAGCTATGAAGCCGATCCCGTTGGTCAGATTGTTCTGGAATGTGCCGAGTTCGATTGTCAGCGCCGCGCCGGCGAGTCCCGCCAGCCCGTTCCCGACGAGGATCGCAACGGCCCTGGTTCGGAAAACGCTGACACCCAGAGAATCGGCTGCCTCGGGGCTTTCGCCTACTGCCCGAATATTGAGTCCTAGGGTGGTGCGATTGACGACGAGTGTCAGCACCGGAACCATCAGCACGGCCAGATAGACCAGCATGCTGTGATTGAAGAACATGTTGCCGATGTGCGGTATGTCGCCCAGCAGCGGAATCTTGAGATCATCGAATGAAGGAATGCCGCGGGGTATGCCGACCTGCTTGAGGAACAGCAGTTCGCTTATCCCCAAACCGAACAGGTAGATGCCGATGCCGCTGATGCCCTGTTCGGCCTTGAACACCAGCGTCACAATCGCGTAGGCGATCCCCATTGTCAGACCCACCCCAAGGCCCACCGCGACTCCGAGCAGACGCGAGTCGGTTTCCAAGACCGTCCAGTAGGCGAAGAAGGCTCCCAACAGCATTACGCCGTCCACGCCCAGATTCAGCACGCCGCTGCGTTGGCCGATCGTCTCGCCGAGCGCGGCAAGCAAGTAGGGGGTGGCGAGGCGCATGCCGGAAGCAAACGTGGCCACCAGAACCGACAGTGTGAAGAAGTCACTCATCGGTCGGCTGTGTTTTTGCTGCGACGCTCTGGGTTCGCATGCGGGAGATGTCCATCGCTTGGCGGAGACGATCCCGCACGCTGGTACTGCTCACAACGAACACCACGATCAGACCGTTGAGGCCGATCACCAATGCCGAAGGAATCTGGATGGCCCGCTGCATGGCGTTTGCGCCTACGAGCAATCCTCCGAACAGGAACGACGACGGGATGGTCCACAGCGGGTGAAGCCCCCCGAACAGCGCTGCCACGATGCCGTTGAATCCAGACGATCCCGTGAACCCCAGCGATGATCCGTCGGTGATCAGTCGATGTGACTGGCTCCCGAACACCAGCACAGCGCCGGCCAGTCCGCACATCGCCCCGGAGTAGGTGAGCGCCAGCATGGTCATGCGCTTGAAAGGCATGCCCGCGTAGTTGGCAGCAGCGGAGTTGTGCCCCACCGCACGGGTCTTGAACCCGACCGTCGTGCGCCACAGGAAAACCCACGCAATGACCGAGGCGACCAGGGCGATCACCACGCCGAGGTGCAGGCGGGTGCCCTCGATCAGGATGGGCAGGTCGGCATTCTCCGACAGTCGCTCAGTCTGCGGGATGCGTGTTCCGCGTTGGATTTCGAGGGGGTCGATCAGCGGATCGCGCAGCAGATAGTTCATCACCTGAATGGCGACGATGTTCAACATGATCGTGGAGAGGATTTCGTTGACGCCGAGATAGGCCTTCAAGGCTCCCGGGATTGCTCCCCAAATGCCTCCACCGATGATCCCGGCCAGCATGACAGTCGGTATGAGAACGATTGGGGGAAGATCGGGGACGGCCAACGCGGTGACCGTTGAAAGCAGTGCTCCCACAACGATCTGTCCCTCGCCGCCGATGTTTATGACCTTGGCCCGAAAAGCAATGCAGATGCCGGTGCCCACCAACAACAGCGGCATGGCCCGAACCGAGGTGTCGGCGAGGGCGTCACCGCTGCCGAACGCACCCTTGATGAGTTCGCCGTATCCGACAAGGGGATTGGCGCCGAGCACGATGATCACGACCGCGCCGACAGCGAGCGCTGCCAACGCCGCCACAAGAGGGACGAGGCTCCCGCTGAACCGATGGAGAAGGCTCATCATCGAACGATGATGATTATGGGTGCTCGCACAGGCATCGGATAATAGCTCACACAGACATCGGGCGCACAGGCATCGGGTCCACAGATATCAGATCATCGAAGGCTGTGCAGTTTCGGGCTCGGCGGACGTCAGACCTTCCAGGACGCGGGTGGGCGTCAGGGGGAAGGAGTCGAACCACACGCCTGTGGCGTCGTGCAGCGCTGCGGCAATCGCGGGCGCATAGGGGATGAACGGCATCTCAGCCATGCCCCGGACGCCGAACGGACCGCGGGGGTCGGGGATCTCGAGGAGCACAGATCGCACCTGCTCTGGAATGTCCGATATCCCGGGTATCAGGTAACCGCTGAATCTCGGGTTGAGCACTCGCCCATCGACGACCTGAAGGTCTTCTGACAATGCGTAGCCGTGAGCCTGGATGACAGCGCCCTCGACTTGCCCGACTACCAGAGCACGGTTGACGATACAACCCACATCGACGGCGCACACGACATCGTGGACCACGATGTGACCGGTTTCGACGTCGACCGACAAGTCTACTGCTTCGGCCACGTAGCCATATGCGAAGTTCGGCGTCGTGGGCAGCAGGCCCTCGGGGTCGAGAGCCTCGGTCGGAGGAGGAACGTAGCGAAACTCTCCCATCGCGGGGCGGTCCCCGTTGAGCCACGATTTCGCCGCCTCCTCCGCGGCGCCCAAGATGGCATTGCCGGTCATCCAGGTAAGTCGAGACGCCGAGGCCGAGCCTGAGTCTCCGCTGCTCGCGGTGTCGGAGAATCTCGCCTCGATCGCTTCAAACGGCACTCCCGTCGCCTCTGCGGCCATCTGCAAGAAAGCGGTGTGAGCGCCCTGCCCGACATCGGCGCCGGCCAGATACAACTCCGCAGACATGGGCTCATCGACCCCGCCGTCCAACGAATCGTCCTCTCCTCGCAGGACGATCATTGCCTCGCTCCGTTCTGGGAAACCGAACGAGAAACCGACATTCTTATAGGCGCAGGCAAAACCGCGGCCGCGCCTGACCGCTTTCGTCGAAGGCGCCAATGAGGCGAACGCCGACACGGCCCGAGGTTCCGGCAGCGGCTCGGACCAGTCGGCCTCAGTCGCACAGGCCTCAACGACTTCTCCGAGGCTCACTCCAGCGGGCATCTCGGATCCGGTTATCCCGAGCGATCCATCCGCCAAAATGTTGCGACGCCGGATCTCGACGGGATCAATGCCGGTCAGCGCAGCAAGCTTGTTCATCTGCATCTCGGCCACGAACGTGCCCTGCGGCCCGCCGAATCCCCTGAACGCTCCGCCCGGCGGCGCGTTCGTGTAAACGGCCCTTGAGTCAATACGAGCGTTCGGGATCACATAAGCGCCCGACACGCTGAGATGGAGGTTTCCGAGCACCTTGTTGGAGGTGTAGTTGTAGGCCCCCGCATCGAGATAGGCCTCTGCTTCCACTCCTAGAATCCGACCGTCGGCATCCGCCGCCCAGCGGGTGTGGACCCTGCCCCGATGGCGTTTGTGATGCCCGACAATCGACTCCTCCCGGCTCCATTCGCAGCGCACAGGCCGAGTTGTTCCGGCTTCCTGCAACCGCAGCGCAACCAGCCCCATCACCACTTGCAGGCTCATGTCCTCTTTGCCGCCGAAAGCCCCTCCGATGGCCCTGTAGACGATGCGCACCTGTTCAACCGGGAGATCGAGCGCGTGAGCCACTTGTTCTCGATCTTCGTGGGTCCACTGCCCCGCGGTCTCCACGGTGATCCTGCCTTCGGCGTCAATGTAGGAAACAGCCGCCTCGGTCTGAAGATAGGCGTGCTCCTGGTACGGGTACTCGTAGGTGTGTTCGACAATATGAGCGGCGTCAGCGAAAGCTGCAACGGTGTCACCCTTGCGCACCTTCAGATGGGTGTAGGAATTGGTGTCGGCGCCGTCTTCGGGGTGTACCAGAGTCGCGTCCGGTTCCAGCGCAGCGTCGAGGTCGGCTATCACATCCAGGGGTTCCCACTCGGTGACAATGAGTTGGGCCGCAGCCAGCGCAATTTCGGCTGTGTCCGCCACAACCACCGCCAAATGGTCGGCTTCCCAGCGAGAGACGTCGGATGCCACGGCTGCGCGGCCCGAGCTGCGCGGCCCAACCAGCACAGGCTGATCAAACTTGGTCAGCCCGTACTCGTTCACTGGTACGTCCGCTGCGGTCAATACCAGATGCACACCGGGCATCGCCACAGCAGCGCCAGTGTCGAGAGAAGTGATGCGCGCATGGACTTCGTCTGTGAACACAACCTTGGCGTGCAACATCTCAGCATCCGCGATGTCGCCCGCGTAGATCGCCTCTCCGGTGACCTTCCCGTAGGCGTCGGGTTTTGCAGCCGGTTCACCGAAACTCACGAATCGGCCCCCGCGCCGGTTGTTGCGTCAAACGCAGCCTCTATGGCGTAGTAGCCGGTGCAGCGGCAGAGATTGCCCGAGAGTCCGTGCTTGAGCGTCTCTTCGTCGGCTTCGGGGTCACTGGCCTGCAATGCAGCTCCTGCCATCAAAAACCCCGGGATGCAATAGCCGCACTGCACTGCGGCACAATCAATGAAGCGCTGTTGAAGTGGGTGGAGGACTCCGTCGCGGGCAAGTCCCTCGATTGTCGTAATCCGCGACTTGTGCGCTCTGCCCGCCGGCACCAGACAACTGAGAACTGCCGCGCCGTCCAGGTGGATGGTGCAGGCACCGCATTCTCCTTCTGCGCAACCTTCTTTGGTGCCAGTCAACTCGGTCGCTTCACGAATCCAGTCGAGCAGCGGTGCTGCGGTCCAAGGCGCGTCGACCGCCATGCCGTTGATCGTTGTGGAGATCATGTCACCCGGACCGAACTCGGCGACCACGGCGTCCGGGGCAACGCATGGGCCTCCCAATGTCGGCACAGACTCCGGCCATGCGGCTTGATGCTCACCCGCTGCTATCGCTTCAAGACATCGGCGCACCATCACCGCGACAACCCGGCTGCGGTAAGCGGCGGGGGCTCGCAGGTCGTCGATCGGCGCAACGCCGGCTCTGGCAAGCTCACCTGCCGCTTCAATGCTGGTTTCGTCCAGGCACCCCCCGATCAGCAGCTCTTCGGCTTCGGCGGCTCGCACGATGACGGGTGCCACGCTGCCCAAGGCGATCGCGATGTCGGAAACGGCCCCGTGATCGTCGAAGTCGCAGCGAACCGCGAGATGCACCACCGAGATGGCTTGAGCCCCCCGCAGGCCCAACTTCAAGAACATCGAGCGGCTGTCGGCGGCGCGGACCGGGAACGAAATGTCAGTCACGAGCTCGTCCGGCTCGAGGACAGTCTCGCGCACGCCCACGAAAAAGTCCGAGAGATCGACGGTGCGGTTGCCCGCCGCGGAGGTGAGCGTTATGTCTGCCTCCAGTGCCCTCAATGCGCTGATCGTGTCGTTTGCCGGGCTGGCGGTGACCACATTCCCGGCCACCGTCGCACGGTTCCGCAACGCCGGAGCGCCCACTTCTAGACACGCCTGCGCCAGCGCTAGGCCGTGTTCAACAACGGTCGGGCTGTCGGTGCACTGACTATGCGTCACCAATGGCCCGATGTGTACTCGGCCGTCGCTCACTGAAATCTCGTCGAGTCCGGCGATTCGGGTGATATCGATCAGCCGCTTTACCTCCCCGCTGATCCGCCGATCCATCTCGATCATGAGATCAGTGCCGCCCGCCACAACCCGTCCGCCGTCGGCGAGCAGCGCCACTGCTTCTGCAACAGTGCCGGGCGCGGCGTATGCGGTTGGCCTGATTGCCGGGAGTTGGACATCATGCACGTCGGGCAACCTCCGAGATGCGGGAGTGCCAGACTAGATTATCCCTCTCATGACAACGCACACCGATAGCGCTAATGTCGTGACGCTCAAGAGAATCGCCAACGGTTCTCAGCAGGGTGCGCCTCTTGAGGAGCGCCTTTGGAAACAGACCGTCCATGAGGGTCGAACAGACTTTCAGGATCAACCCTTGGAGGGGAAACGTGAAATCTGCAGAAGGAAACAAAGGCACGAAGGCGCTGTGGCGTGTTCTGGCTCTACTCCTGGTTTTCGTCATGATCGCTGCTGCTTGCGGCGACGATGACGGTGACGATGGAGAAGCCGACGACGGCTCGACCGCAAGCGACGACATGGACGACGGCGACATGGACGACATGGACGACGACGGCCATGACCACGACGACGACATGGACGACGACGGCCATGACCACGACGACGACATGGATGACATGGACGACGGCGACATGGACGACATGGATGACATGGGCGACATGGACGGCGACTTCTCTGCGGCATTCCTGTACATCAGTCCCGTGGGCGAAGCCGGCTGGACATGGGCTCACGACCAGGGCCGTCTGTACGCTGAAGAGGCAACAGGCATCCCAACCGTCTTCGTCGACAGTATTGACGACACGTCAGCAGCCGACACCGAAGCGGCGATACGCACACTCGTCGCCGACGGTCACGACGTGATCATCGGAACGTCCTTCGGCTATATGGACACCATGGAGGCAATGGCCGACGAGTTCCCCGACGTCGTCTTCGAGCATGTCTCGGGCTACAAGGCCAACGAGACCAACTTCGGCAACACCTTCGGCAAGATCTACCAGCCCCGTTATCTGACGGGCATGATCGCCGGCGCAGCCACCGAGACCAACCAGATCGGCTACGTTGCGGCATTCCCGATTCCTGAGGTTGCTCGCGGGATCAACGCCTTCACGCTCGGAGCCCAGCGGGTCAATCCTGACGTTGAAGTCGTGGTCCAGTGGACCAGCACCTGGTTCGACCCGGCGATCGAGGGCGATGCGGCCGACGCGCTCCTCGAAGGTGGGGCAGACGTCATTGCGATGCATCAGGACACCACCTCCGCGGGTCTCGCCGCCGAAGCCGCAGGTGCTCGCTGGGTGTCCTACAACTCCGACATGAGCGAATTCGCTCCGGACGCCTACCTTGCCTCGGCCATTTGGAACTGGGGTCCGCGGTATGCGGAGATCATCTCGTCCGCTGCCGACGGCAGCTACGCGCCCGGGTTCTACTGGGGCGGCTATGCCGATGGAATCGTCGACATCGGCTCTATTGCCGACGACGTCGACTCTGACATAGTCGCTCAGGTGCAGGACATCCGCCAGCAGATGATCGACGGCACCTTCGCAGTGTTCTCAGGTCCCCTGTTCGCCCAGGACGGCACGCAACTGCTGGCCGAAGGCGAAGTCATGGATCCAGGAATGCTGCTGGGCGAAGCGTTCTTCGTCCAGGGCGTCGTCGGCGACATCGGCTAGGGCGCACAACCTCCCCCGCTCCACCAACCAACACACTCAGCCAATTTACGACAGGCCAACACACAACAGTGGATGCTGCCCCGCTTGCTGTAGAACTCAAAGGAATCTGGAAACGGTTCCCCGGTGTTGTCGCCAATGCCGGTACGGAGCTCACGGTCAAGCGGGGCAGCATCCATGCTGTCCTCGGTGAGAACGGCGCCGGCAAATCGACGTTGATGAACGTCCTTGCCGGCGTCTATCGCCCCGAGGAGGGCGAAGTACGTCTGTTCGGCGAACGTGTGGTGTTCGCCAATCCCGCCGATGCACTCGCCGCAGGCGTGGGAATGGTGCATCAAGAGTTCCGACTGGTTCCGACCTTCACGGTGGCCGAGAACGTGGTGCTCGGCGCTGCGGACCGGGTCTTGAACATGGGCGCCGTCGAACGCCGAGTCGCTGAGCTTGCCGGGCAATTCTCCCTCGACGTCGATCCGCAACGCCACATTTGGCAATTGTCGATGGGCGAGCGGCAGCGGGTTGAGATCCTCAAGGCGCTGTGGCGCGACGCGGAGATACTCATTCTCGATGAGCCGACCGCGGTTCTCACCCCGAACGAGGCCGATGAGCTCGGTCTGGTGATCAGGCGCATGGCGAACGACGGTCGATCGGTCATCTTCATCAGCCACAAGCTGCATGAGGTCAAGCAGTACTGCGACGAGGCCACGGTGCTGCGAGGCGGCAAGACAGTGGCCGCTTCAATGCCGGTTGCCGACCTCACGCCTCAACAACTCGCGGAGCTGATGGTCGGTGAGGCCACCGAAGCAGCGCTACGACCCGAGCCGAGACAAGCCGGCGAGCAGCTTTTATCGGTGCAGAATCTGTGCGCCCTCAACAACCGGAGTCTGGAAGCGCTCAGCAATATCTCTCTGTCGGTTCACGCCGGTGAGATCGTGGGGATAGCCGGTGTGGCCGGCAACGGTCAACGAGAGCTCTCAGACGTGATTGCCGGACTGCGCGAATCCACGTCGGGGACCGTCACGCTGTTCGGCGAGGACATCACTACCGCTACCCCGCGACAGCGATTTCGCGCCGGGTTGTCGTACATTCCCGAAGACCGTGTGGGGGTCGGACTCGCTCCACAGCTCAGCGTCACCGACAACGCCATCCTGCGCTCCTACCGGGAACACACCCGCGGTCCGCTGATCGCGGTCGATCGGGCGAAGGCCTTCTGCGCCGACGTCGTCGACTCGTTCAAGGTGAGGACGGGCTCGTTGGATCAACGGATCGCGGGGCTCTCGGGCGGCAATCTTCAACGGCTGCTCGTGGGCCGTGAGTTGACCGCCGAGCCGTCGGTGATCGTCGCGTCACAGCCGACGCGCGGCCTCGACGTGCAGGGAGTGAAGGCAATCCAGGAATTGCTGATCGACGCCCGTAACGAGGGTCTGGGCGTGTTGATGATCTCTGAGGATCTCGACGAGCTTCTGGCGATCTCTGACCGAATCATCGTGATGCACGAGGGACAGATCGCGGCGGAATATGAAGGTGCTGACGCGGACCGCAGTGCGATCGGTTTGGCCATGGCAGGCGAGTCGCCATGATCCGCCCGGTCTTGGTGCGCAGGGAAGTGCCTGTTCGCGGCGGGCAGCCGTTGGCGTTCGCTGTGGGCTTGTTGGTGGCGCTGCTGCTCGGCGCAGTTCTTCTTCTTGTCGCCGGCGACAGCCCGATGGAGGTCTACCGACGGATGCTGTCAGCCTCGTTCGGCGACTTGGAGGCTTTCTCAGTCACCCTCAACCGGGCAATTCCACTGGCACTCGCCGGTTTGGCTGTGGCCATCGCGGCAACAATGGGCCTTTGGAACATCGGCGCGGAAGGACAAATCCTCTTCGGAGCGACGACTGCCGCGGGGATAGCACAGATCGGCGAGGGTTGGTCGGGGCCTGTGCTGATCCTGGCGATGATCGTCGGAGGGTCCATAGGCGGAGCGCTTTGGGCGCTCGGGCCTGCCGCGGCCAAGGCTTACATCGGCGTGAACGAGATAATCACGACGTTGATGCTCAACGAGATCGCCGTTCGATTGATCCGGTACTTGATCAACGGCCCATGGAAAGACCCGGAGGGCTACGGATTCGTGCAAGCCCCGGCGCTGCCCGAACAGTCGTTCCTTCCGAACTTGTTTCAGCGAACCCACATCGGGTTGCTTATCGCGATTGCAGTGTTGGCGGTGATCGGTTTGATGGTGTCGCGGAGTTCGTGGGGTTATGAGCTCCGGGTCGCCGGCTCTTCAGGTGCGACCGCTGCCTACGCCGGTATTTCGCTGAAAAGGAAAATCCTCACGGTGCTGGTGCTGTCCGGCGCTGTTGCGGGACTCGCCGGCGGCATCGAACTGACCGGGAACGCAACCCGACTCACCGAGACGGTCTCCAACGGCTACGGCTTCGCGGGGATCATCGTGGCGGCGCTGGCTTTGATGCGTCCGAGCGGAGTGGCGGCAGTCGCGGTGCTGTTCGGAGCGGTCCAGGTTGGCGGACAGTCGATCAAGGCGATCGGCGTCTCCGACGCTGTCTCGACAGTGCTGCAGGCGCTGATCCTCTTCGGAGTGATCGCTGCGGGGGTGTTGATCGTGTACCGCATTGAAATGGCCGAACCGAAGGTGAGAAGCACATGATCTTCGGCCTTACCTTCCCTGAAGCCGCTGTGATCGGTCTGCTCTTCGCCGCCATCCAATTCGGCGCAATGATCTATCTGGCGAGCCTCGGCGAGATGATCGCGGAGCGCGCCGGAGTGCTCAACCTCGGCGTCGAAGGCATGATGGCCATGGGCGCGGTCGGTGGTTTCGTGTTCGCGATCGAGACTGGCAATCCCTGGCTAGGGTTGCTCGCCGCGGCTGTCATCGGTGGCGCGGTGGCGATGATTCACGGGCTGTTTGCGGTGGTACTCGGCGCCAACCAGGTTGTGAGCGGGCTGGCGCTGACGATCTTCGGGGTCGGTCTGGCCAACTTCTGGGGCACCGATTACGAAGGGCTCCGTCCCGAAGTCCAGTTCGTGGACGTGGACTGGGGTCCGCTCAGCGACATTTCCTGGATCGGCCGGATCTTGTTCCAGCAGTCTCCGCTGGCATATTCGGCCGTCTTGTTGGGTTGTCTAACCTGGTTCGTGTTGAACCGCACGCGCGGGGGTCTGGCGTTGCGGGCCGCCGGCGAGTCGGCCGCAACTGCGGACGCGGCCGGCCACTCGGTTCTTGGTTTGAGGTTGTTCGCGGTGGCAATCGGAGGAGCGTTCGCGGGAATTGGCGGTGCTTATCTGTCGTTGTCGATCAGCCCGGGGTGGACGGTCGGGGTCGTGGCCGGCAGGGGTTGGATCGCGGTTGCTCTGGTGATCTTCGGCGCTTGGAAGGTGCGGCGGGTAGCGCTCGGAGCGTTCCTGTTCGGGCTTGCGATGGCATTGCCGAACCGCACCGAGAGCTTCGACCTGCCCTGGGACCCGATCCTGTGGTCGATGTTGCCGTACATCCTCACAATCGCGGTGATGATCGCCGGTGCGTTGGTGCTGCGCAACCGCCCGCCGCCGGCGCCGGCCGCTCTCGGTCTGCCGTTCCGGCGAGAAGAGCGCTAGGTCATGCCCGCCGACCTGCTCATCGTTGACGCTTCGCTTGTGGCCACCGCGGATACGCGGCGGCGCGAGATCCCCGGGGGTTGGATTGCCTGCACCGACGGCAAGATCTCTGGGGTCGGTGGGCAAAACGAACCGCAACCGACGGCCCAGCGAACGATCTCTGCCGACGGGTGTCTGGTCACACCTGGTCTCATCAACACCCACCATCACCTGTTCCAGAATCTGACGCGGGCGTACACGCCGATGACTTCTGCGCCCCTGTTCGGCTGGCTGCAGACTCTGTATCCGCTGTGGACGGCCGCTCTGGACGAACAAGCTGCCCATGTTTCGACCTGGGTGGGGCTGGCCGAGCTGGCTTTGAGCGGTTGCACCACTTCGACCGATCACCACTATCTGCATCCGCAGGGCGCTGGCGATCTTCTCAGTGCCCAAGTCGCCGCAGCGCGTGACATCGGCATGCGCTTTCACCCCACCTACGGCTCAATGAGCCTGTCGGTGAAGGACGGGGGTCTTCCTCCCGACGACGCAGTGCGAGACGAAGAGTTCATTCTCGCCGAAAGTGAGCGCGCAGTAGCACGGCACCACGACCGCAGCCACGGGGCCATGACCCGAGTCGCTTTGGCTCCCTGTTCTCCTTTCACCGTGACCACGGGCCTCATGCAACAGACCGCTGCTCTGGCCGAGGAACTGGATGTGCGCTTGCACACGCATCTGGCCGAGAACGTCGAGGACGACGACTTCTCTATGGCGACTTACGGGATGCGCTGTGTCGAGCATTTCGAGCATTGCGGCTGGCTCAGCGATCGAAGCTGGGTGGCTCACTGCGTCCGGCCGAACCCCGACGAAGTCGTCAGGCTTGGAACCGCGGGCGTGGGGATTGCACACTGTCCGAGCTCCAATCTGATTCTCAGTTCTGGTATCGCACCTGTTGCCGAGTTTCGGGCTGCTGGTTCTCCGGTCGGGTTGGGATGTGACGGTTCCTCCTCGGCTGACTGCGCTTCGCTGTGGCAAGAGGCGCGTCAGGCGATGCTGCTGGGGAAGCTCCGCAACGGCGCCGATTCGATGCCCGCCCGTTCCGTGCTGGAGATAGCCACCCGCGGCGGGGCTGCGTGTCTCGGTCGTTCCGGTGAACTCGGGGAGCTGTCACCGGGTGCGGTCGCCGACATCGCGGTTTGGAAACTCGACGGTCCGGCCTTTGCCGGCGTGCTCGACGATCTCATTGAAGGCTGGCTCCGTTGCGGCCCAGTCGGTGCTCACCACACGATCGTCAACGGCGAATTTGTCGTCCACAACGGCGAGCTCACCTCACCGCGCCTGGAGGAAATGCTGACCACCCACCGAGCGGTCGCTCGGCGCTTCCAACCCGCTCCAAACTAGCTCCGAGTTTGGGGGTGTTGGGCGGTTCATATGGGGGGTTTGTGGTGGCGGTGGTGGTAGGAGCAGCGGGTGGCGGCGTTGGTGTGGGTGGTGGTGCCGCCGTGTTGCCATTCTGTGATGTGGTCGATTTCGCATAATCGGGCGGGCAGGTCGCAGCCGGTGTGGCTGCAGGTGCGGTCTCGGGCCTGGATTGCTTGGCGCAGGGCTCCGGTGAAGAGCCGGGTGGCGCGTCCGTAGTCCAAGATCACGCCGGGTGATTCATAGACAAGGCGTCGAATGTGGCCTCTGAGGGCTTGTTCAACAGCTTGTGTCGGTGTGATAACAGCACCGCTGTCGGTTTCACAGAGCCGGCCCTCGGCTTTCGCGTCGGTGTTGTCAGCACTGGGCGGCGTGTTGTTGAACAGAGTCAGGCCGAGGGTTCCGTTGAGTCCTTGTTCGAAGGCTGGTTTGTCCATGTGGATGATCACCAACGGTTCGGGGGTCTTTGCTCCTTCGGGCACTGCGGTGGCGCGCCACGCCATCTCGATGAGCGCATCGGCTCGTCTTTGTGCGGGAGTGCGCCATAGCTCAGCGGTGTGTCTGTCGATGTGTTCGCCTTGTGCGTCTTTGAGGTCGTTGTTGAACAGTTCGGCTTCGATGCGGTCCAACGCATTGCGGAACTCCTCGAAACCGATGGGGTCGAGCCATCCATCGAGGCGGCCCATTCCGTCGAACGTCAGCGACGCATGGAACTCGCGGCGCTGCTCTTTGAACGTTGCGTCTTGTTGGGCTGCATCAGTGTCGGCGAGGTGTTCCCAATATGACACGGCCTTGTCGAAAGCCGTGTAGGTGAGTGTGCGGGCATGGCCGCACAACAACGCTTCTGCATCGGCGAAACCCTCGCGCGCGGCTGCTTTGGCCAGCCGACGCGCATGACAGAGACTGATCTCGCCGCCGCTCAAAGCCTCAGACACCACAGGCATGGTGTTGAGCGAACGTGCCAGATGAACCGTCTGGTTGGTTTCAGCGCGCCGCACCCGGGTGCGGTGCGACAACGCTGCGCCAACGGTTCGGTGACCCGAAACCGCCCAGTCTCCCGAGGCGTCATAAGCGGCAACGATCTCAGCTTCCAGCGCTGCCAGCTGTGCTTTCAGTTGCGCGACGCGCACTGCCGAATCAGCCAACACAGCACCAGGCAGACCGCCGTATTCGAGCTTGGCCGCCAGTTGCAGCGCGTCAGCAACATCGTCGAGTTCGACAACATGAAACGAGTCTTCGCTGCTCGGTGTTGGTTGGGCTACCACTGCTGATTTCATTAGTTTTCAGTGTATCAGACTACTATGACAATGTAGTTGAAACACTGGAAGTTATTGAAAATCCTCACCGCAAAATCATCAACCAAGCAGAAAAATCGCGCCGGTGGATCCGGGCTTAGTTGCTCGGGCATCCCGTGTATTCGGTTCGGTAGTGATACCACGGCATTTCTATCTGGAACATTTGCCGGCCGAATCCTATGGTGCTCGCAAATTGGAGCAGTTCGTCTGGTATCGGCTCCAACTGCTCGTTGCCATAAAGCGTCAGCACGGCAGACTCCCTGAGATAAGGCTCGAATTTGTCCAAGTCGAACCCCGAAGGCAGCGGTCCAGTCAATTCGTTGTCGTGAAGTTGCAGTATCAGAATCGGAGTGTCGTCGGCGAGTTCGGGCGGTATCGGTCCGGAAAGTTGATTTCCCCCGAGATCCAGGATTGTCAGCCACATGAGGTTTCCCAGTTCAGGGGGGATCGGGCCCGCAAGGGAATTGTCGCCTAAGTCAAGGTCGTAGAGATAAATCAGGTTTCCCAGCTCGGCAGGTATCGACCCAAACAGATCGTTACCGCCAAGCAACAGAGCGTTCAACTCGGTGAGTTCTCCGAGTTCTGGGGGGATCGACCCTGTCAAGTTGTTATCGCCGAGGTCCAGATGGCGCAGGTTGATGAGAGTCGCGAGTTCTGCCGAAATGGTTCCAGATAGGTCGTTCATGCCTATGGCCAGATGGTCGAGATTGACGAGGTCCAGCAGCTCTAGGGGCATAGAACCAGACAGGTTGTTGCGACTGAGACCCAGATACCTGAGGTTCGCAAGTCCTGCCAGTTCAGCGGGAACCGGACCTGTGAGGCTGTTGCAGGAGAGATCCAGGGTCGTGAGGTTGACCAGATTGCCCAATTCTCTAGGGATGGCTCCGCTGAGACCGGAGTTGTTGTCGAGGCGCAACTCCTTGAGGTTGGTGAGGTTGCCAAGCTCGGGCGGTATCGGTCCTGTAAGGAAAGTGTCGCTGATTTCCAGAACCTCGAGGTTCGAGAGGTTTCCCAACTCAGCAGGGATCGGACCCTCCAAAAAGTTCTGGCATTCAACCATCGCGCCACCAGCCCAGAATTTGATCCGAATTCTCTTGAGGTTTGTAAGCTTGCCCAACTCGGCCGGTATAGGACCGTGGAGGCCGCAAGCAGACAGCGCCTCAAGACCACTGAGGTTGCCAAGATCGGCCGTCAATCTTACCTCTGGATCGATAAAGTCTGGGATGCTGAGCACGTTGACTCGTCCCTCCTCAACGAACACCCAGTCCCAGTCTTCCAGGGGATTCTCGTCACTCCATATGTTCGAGCGCTGGCTGCCTATCGGCCTCTGGGACTCTTGGCCCTTGAAGAAACCCCAGAGAGCTTCGCAATCGGCAACTAGCAGATCCAAGGCCTGATCAACCACGACCGACGAGGTGCAGGGTGAGACTTCGCGGTTAAAAGGCGAAAAATCCGAGTATTCGATCTCGCGGAGTTCGGACGGAAGAGATCCCGATACCCAGGTGTCGCTGAGGTCTAGATGTTCGAGGTTCGTCAGATTGGCTAGCTCAGGTGGAAACGCGCCATACAGGATGTTATGGCTGAGATCGAGATGTTTGAGTTTGCTGGCGTCGCCGAGCGTGGAGGGAATCTCGCTGAAGAGATCATTAGAAGCCAGATTCAAGGTCACCAGGTCATCGAACGGTCCCCTGATTGACCCTTTCAATCGGTTGTTGCTCAAGTTTCCATATTCGAGTTTCGGCAATCCAACAAAGGAGGGAAGGAAACCGCCAAGATAGTTGTGGCTCAGGTCGAGATACTTGAGTCTGGTGAACTCTCCAAAAGAGGAGAGATTGTCCCAATATTCGCCCGACAACAGGTTGTGGCTGAGGTCAAGGTGTTCAAGTCTGGTGAATTCGCCGAGTCCGTGCGGGACCGGTCCTGTGAGTTGATTGTTGCTGAGATCGAGAAATTCAAGTTTCGTGAGGTCGGCGAACTCGTTGGGAATGTCCCCCGTCAACCCGTTGTTGCTGAGATCAAGATGTATCAGACTTGTGAGGTTGAGAAAGGGGAGTCGACCGAATCGGCCACCCAGTTGAAGATTGGAGAGTCGCAACCCGACGACGCGACCGTCAGCGACATCGACTCCCTTCCAGTTCTCCAACGGATTGGTTGCGCTCCAAGCCGTCGCAGGGTCGGAGAACAGCTGCTGAGCATCCTCAAGCAGATAGAACGCGAACAGCACCTCGCAGTCCTCAACCAAGCCCTCCAACGCCTGGTCAACGACGGTAGGAGAAGAGCATGGTGTCGTCGGCGGTTCTAACCCGACGTGCGATGGAACCGGAGATTCAGTCGTCGTGGTGGACTCAACCTCGACCGGCGACTCAGTAGTTGTCGACTCAACCTCGGTCGATGACTCAATCGTGCTGGGAGGCGCAACAGTAGGGTCGGGTGCCGCCGTGGTCGGAGCGGGTGCTGTCGTTTCGTTGTTGTCGGATCGATTCAGGAGCAGCACCGTGCCGATTGCCACCGCTGCGACCACCAGAGCAGACACGAGAGCGAATCGACCGGCGGTGCTGGGAAAACCCGACGTCCTGCTCATTGGTTGGGGCGTTCGCCGTTGATGTGAAATCTCGCCGATGAGGGGGTACCGCGACGAGCTGCGAGCGCTTCGGGCACGGCGGTGAACGCGACCAGCGCCAGACCTGCGATCATTCCGGACCCGAGCACAAATACAACGCCCCCCGCAGGCCCCTCAGCCATGACCTGTGTCGGCGTCTGCCCGGCAACTGCGACAAATGACACCGCGGCAAACCCGGCGTTGCCGACGATATGAAGCCACGATGGCGGCGCGTTGACCCGACCGAAACAGCCACAGGTCGTGGCACCGGTGACGAGGGCTCGCCAAACCACTGCCAAGAACCCGAGGTAGAGAACACCCGTCGCCGCGGCCAACAACGGACCCCCGACCACCAGCGCCAAGACGCCGACCGCAGATTCAACCAGCCCGATCACCACTACCACCGCAGGCACCTCGGGCATACCAAAGGAGACCAGAAGATCCGTCGTCGGTACGGGCCGAATGATCTTCGCGACGCCCGCCAGAATCAAGAGCAGCGCTGCGGCTACGTGCAACGCAACGACGACATCCATCGCCCTGATCGTACCGGTTCCCCGACTATCGACTCAAAGAAGCAGGCAGCCTTGGATACCCACGGAGTGCTGCACCAATAGAGAGATGATCAGGACTTGGCGCGGCGACGAAGGCCGACCACGCCTGCGCCGACGGCGATCGCTGCGGCCGCGCCGATTCCGATGGCGATACCAGTACCCGAACCACCGTCGCCGCCCGATTCCTCGGAGATCTGGGCAATCGTAGAAGTGGGTGACGGCACCGTTGTGGTGGGTGCCGCTGCGGAGCTCGGCGTTTGTGTCGTCGCCGGTGCCTCCGTAGTTGTGGGTGCCGCTGTGGCCGCGGTGGTTGTCGTCACCTCGGGTTCCTCGACAACCTCTTCCACGATTCCTCGGAACGGTCCGGAGACCTCATAGGTCCTACCACCGAAGCGGTCCTCGGTGACCACCATCGGATTGATTTCACCAATGGGACGCGGTGACGGCGCGCGCTGGCTCGAGAAGTAGAGGCGATCGCGACGCGGGTTGAACACCGGTCCTGTGATCTCAGAGTTGTCCTGATCGACAAGTCGGGCGAACGGCGCGACGACCCCTTCGGGCGTGATGATGACAAGCTCCATGTTTCCGCCGTCCTCGGCCACGAAGATGTCGCCGGTTCCGGCGTCGACCGTGAGGTTGTCAACCCCCGACAACACCGCTGTGCCCGCCGCGACATCATCGGGGTTCGGGTCGTAGAGCAGAGTGTAGACCGAGTTCGCGACATTGATCCCATGGATCTTGTTGTCGAACTTCGTCGCGAAGAAGATCCAATCGTCGAAGTACCAGATGCCCTCACCACCGAGGAACACGGTCGATTCCGGGACCTGGTGGCGCGGCGGCATTTCCGCTCCCGACGGATCGGGCACCTCGATCCACGACACCGAACCGTTGGCTGCGACCGCGGCGACCTCCAGCAATCCGCTGCTCAAGTCGGGATAGTTGTCGGGGGTATAGCGGTAGAGGCGCCCGTCGGGCATGTCCTCGGTCTGATAAACCTGCTCGCGCACAGGATCGACGGCTGCTGCCTCGTGGACGAAAATGCCCATGGCTGCATGGGCTTTCGGCTCGGTGGCGCCGGTCGGGTCGCATTCCCACAGATACCCGCCCGAGGCAAACACCTCTTCGCCCGACAGGAACGTCCCCCAGGGAGTCGGCCCGCCACCACAGTTGGAGTTGCTGTTTCGGAGCAGCGGGTACGCATCGATGATGTTGCCGTCTGCGTCGTAGTGGATTGCGCTCACACCTGCGGCGCCGGCGAGGAACACCTCACTGTTGACGGTATGAATCCAGCCACCGCTGCCGTCGTCGAACGTGGCCGCGCCGTCGGGGAAGATGTGCCATTCGAAGTCGGTGTCGCCCACCGGTTCACCGGCGACGGCCACAACACGCGACGTGAAGCCAGGTGGAAGGATCATCCCGTTGGCATCGGGCGCGATGCCTTCCAAAGAGCCGTAGGGGCTCTCGCCCGATGCTTGGGCCCCGGCGTTAGCCGTTGCCAAAAGCGGGAAAGCAGTAGCGCCTCCCGCCGCAAAAACACCCGATTGCAAGAATTGACGACGGTCCATGGGTGCGACCGTAGCTGAGATTCCCGTTAGTTTCCCAAGAGACGCTCCCTCAGAAAGGCCACGACCTGATCGAACGACTCCTTGGTGGGGTGACCGGGCGTATCGGAGCGCTCCTCGGTCAGAACGCTGTGGGCGTTCTTGCTGATCCCATGATCCGTGTCCGGACTCTGAATCTCGATGCCGATGAAGTTCTCCCCCAACGCCTCCCGCAGCGTGGCGAAACGCTCGGCCGGAACCATCGGGTCACCCGTGAAGCGCAGCCCCAGGACCGCGCAGCCCTCGGCGGCACGCTCGGCCACCGCCGTCAGCTGCTGCTCATCGAGTCCTGTGTTGGCGCGTCGTTTCGCGCCGATGGGGAACGGCAGCGTTGGTTGCGAAAGGACCGGGGCGATCACGGCGTCGTCGAGCAGCATCGCCAGCCCGAATCCGCCGGTGAAACACATTCCCACAAAACCGATGCCGGGCCCGCCGCGGTCGGTGTGAAGCTTGCGGGCTAGGCCGCGGAGCCATTCGGTGGCCTTGGAGCTGTCACGGGTCGCCATCGCGCGGAACTCGGCGCTGATGCAGGCGCGTGCGAGAGTCCTAGTTATCCGTCCAGTTGTAGGGTCCTTGCCGGGAGTCCCGAACATCGACGGCATCGCCACCGAAAAACCGGCAGCCAACAGGTCTTCGGCGAAGCGGATTACCTCGGGAGTGATTCCCGGGATTTCCGAGGCCACCAGAACGCCGGGGCCGTCACCGGCGAGGTAGACGTCGTGAGTGATGCCTGCGTGAGAGAACGGTTCGATACGGAAGTCAGCCAGAGCCATCGGAGTATTCTCGGTCAAGGACTGCCGGGAATCCATTCCGTGCCAGCGAGGGGCACTCTGGCCATCGCTGCCGCCTCCACGGTGAGGGCGGCCAGATCCTCAGGTTCAAGGTTGTGGACATGGGATTTTCCGTTGGCCCGTGCCAGCGTCTGGAGTTCCAGGGTCAAAACCTGCAGATAGTTGGCCAGGCGACGACCGGCCAGTTCGGGATCGAGGCGGCTCGCCAACTCGGGTTCCTGCGTGGTGATCCCAGCCGGATCGTTGCCCGCTTGGAAGTCCTCCCAGAAGCCGGCCGCCGAACCCAATTCCCGATACTGCTCGTCCAAGGCCGGATCGTTGTCTCCGATGGCGATCAGCGCGGCAGTGCCGAGCGAGACCGCGTCGGCCCCCAACGCTATTGCCTTGGCGACATCAGCACCTGAACGAATCCCACCCGCAGCGATCAGTTTCACCTCACGATGCACTCCGAGTTCCTTGAGCGCCCGCACCGACTCCGGAACAGCGGCGATCGTGGGGATTCCGACATGTTCGATGAAGACGTCCTGAGTGGCAGCCGTGCCCCCCTGCATGCCGTCGACGACTATCGCGTCTGCGCCCGCCTTTATCGCCAAGCAGGCGTCGTAGTACGGGCGAGCAGCACCGACCTTGACATAGATGGGAACCTGCCAATCGACTATCTCGCGCAGTTCGATGATCTTGATCATCAGGTCGTCAGGACCCGTCCAGTCTGGATGACGACACGCCGACCGCTGATCGATCCCCTCGGGGAGGGTGCGCATCTCCGCCACGCGTTCATTGATCTTCTGCCCCATCAGCATCCCGCCGCCGCCCGGTTTGGCACCTTGCCCAACGACCACCTCGATAGCGTCGGCGCGGCGGAGATCATCTGGATTCATGCCGTAACGCGACGGCAAATACTGGCAAACGAGCGTCTCGGAGTGGCCGCGCTCCTCAGCGGTCATACCCCCATCCCCGGTGGTCGTAGAGGTGCCCGCGGCGGTAGCACCCCGACCGAGGGCTTCTTTCGCCTGCGCCGACAACGATCCGAAACTCATGCCTGCAATGGTGATCGGAATGGCGAGGCGAACGGGTCGCTCCGCTCGCCCCTCACCGATAACAAGATCAGTCGCACAGGCCTCGCGATAGCCCTCCAACGGATAGCGAGACATCGAAGCACCGAGGAACACGAGATCGTCGAAGGTCGGCAGCTCGCGCTTCGCTCCCCAACCTCGAATGCGATAGATCCCGGTGTTGGCCGCCCGCCTGATCTCCGCGATCACATTGCGGTCGAACGTGTAGGACTCACGGTGATGCCAAGCTTGCGGGCTCATGGCCTGCCTTTCGCTGCGGCGGCCGCGTCGACGTCGTCGACATGGAAGTTGTAGAGCTCTCGGGCTGAGCCGTAGAGACGAAAGTCGCTCGGTTCGGCTGACATTGTTCCGGCCGGCAACGCGGCCGCTTCGAGCAGTCGGCTGAGCGTGTCGAGGTGCGGCGGGGTCATTTCCTTCTCAACGCAATCCGACCCCAACGATGCGACCTTGCCCCGCACGAACACCTCAGCTTCATATATCGAATCGCCGAGGTCGCGGTCGGCGTCGCCGAGCACCACCAGATTGCCGGCTTGAGCCATGAACGCGCTCATATGTCCGACACTGCCGCCGACCACAATGTCGACGCCTTTCATGGAAATGCCGCAGCGAGCCCCCGCGTTGCCTTCAATGACCACCAAACCGCCGTGCCCGGTCGCTCCCGCAGACATCGTGGCGTTGCCGGTTATCCGCACGAGACCCGACATGATGTTCTCAGCGAGTCCGGTGCCGGCGTTGCCGTCGACGCGGACCGTTCCCGCCATGTTCATCCCCGCGCAGAAGTAACCGACGGATCCTTCAACATCGACGGTGACCGGTGTGGTCATGCCGACAGCTATGGCGTGGGCCCCCCTTGGGTTGCGCACGACAAAATGACCTTCTTCGGTTTCGTGCAGGCGCTTGTTCAGTTCACGAAGCGTTGCCTGCGAAAGGTCGATGGAGGTGGTCATGAGGCCAGGCTCCACGAGTAGACGCGGGAGGGTTCGGGTTCGAAGATCTCTGCATGGCTCACGTCGGGGAGTTGGGCTATGGCCCGGAACTCCGACGACATCGCAACCCAATCGTCGGTTTCGGCGACGACGGCTGGCTTGCACGCAATCGGATCCCGGAGGATCGCAAAGCCGTTCTTCACGCCGATCGCGAACGTGTAGAAGCCGTCGAGGTCGGTCAGGGCGCTGGTGAGGGCTCCGTCGATGGTGTCGCCGGTTCGCAGTTTCCAGGCGAGGTAGCCCGCAGCGACTTCGGAATCGTTCTCCGTCTGGAACGACTCGCCTCGCTGAGCCAACCGTTCTCGAAGTTGGTTGTGATTCGACAGCGAGCCGTTGTGGACCAGGCAGGTGTCGGCCCCGGTCACGAAGGGGTGCGATCCGTTGGTGGTCACGGCGGATTCGGTCGCCATGCGAGTGTGCGCCATGGCGTGTGTGCCTCGTCGTGACGCAAGGTCGTAGCGACTCGCGACCAGATCGGGGTCACCGACCGATTTGTAGAGCTCGATCTGTTGTCCATAGCTCAACACGTCGATTCCTGTGACGTTGTCGATGAGCCATTGGCGTGCAGCACGGCCATCGCCGGTTGTCTCGAACACGGCGTGGTCGTGGATCTCCCGCAGAGTGACTTCAGCTCCGAGTTCGGCTTCTAACTCGTCGGCTGTCTGGCGACGGTTGATCGAATCGTCGGTCACCAGCACTGTGATCCTGGTTCGTTCGCTGTCGCCCTGGTCGTAGACGGCGAACCCGGCGCTGTCGGGGCCCCGCTCGCGCATCTCATGCAGCATGACCGCGGTGAGCCTCCCCAGTTCCTCGTGGTAGATGGGAGTTTTCAGGAACAAACCGACGATCCCGCACATGCTTGAGAACCTTAGCCGCATCTCTTGACAACGGTGAAGAGATTTCACCTACAGTAGAGGTTTCCTCAGGTGAATCGCGTGCAGGTTCAGATCAGACGAAGGAGTTGCCGATGGGCGCATACGAAGAGATCAAAGCACGGGTCGAAAACGACGGTGTCGAGTTCGTTTACGCAATGTTCGTGGAGATGCACGGCAAGCCGTGCGCCAAACTCGTCCCGGTTGAAGCGCTCGAGACGGTGATGAACGAGGGAGCCGGATTCGCAGGTTTTGCAGCTGGTCCTATCGGCCAGGACCCCTCCAGCCCCGACATCCTGGCTATTCCCGATCCCGCGTCGTACACGCAGCTGCCATGGCAACCCAATGTCGCCGCCTTGCAATGCGACCCGACTGTTGAAGGGGAACTCTGGCCCTACGCACCACGCGTGATCCTTCGACGAGCCCTCGACGATCTCGCGTCGCGCGGTCTGGTGTTGAACGTCGGGGTCGAAGCGGAGTATTCGTTGGTCAACAAGAACCCGGACGGGTCGATCGTGGTCGCGGACGAGCGTGACGTGGACGAACAGCCCTGCTACGACGCCAAGGGTCTCACCCGCATGCTCCCCCATCTCACCGAGGTCTCACACAACCTCAACGCCATGGGCTGGGGCAACTACGCCAACGACCACGAGGACGCCAACGGCCAGTTCGAACAGAACTGGCAGTATTCCGACGCCCTCACCACCGCTGATCGGCTGGTGCTGTTCCGGTTGATGATCCACACAATGGCCGCGCGCGACGGCCGCTATGCAACTTTCATGCCCAAGCCCTTCGCCGACAAGACCGGCAACGGGCTCCACGCTCATTCCAGCCTCTGGTCACTCGAGGGCGAACCGCTCTTCGTCGGAGGAGACGACGACCCCAAGGGCTTGGGGTTGAGCGAGCTGGCATATCAGTTCGCGGCCGGATTGATCGAGCATGCCCCCTCACTAGTCGCGATTCTTTGCCCCATTGTCAACTCTTACAAGCGCATGGGGGTTGGTGCTCCGACGTCGGGCGCGACCTGGGCGCCCGCCTATGCGGCGTATGGGGGCAACAACCGCACACAGATGATCCGCGTACCCGAGCCGGACCGGCTGGAGCTCCGTCTCGCCGATGGAGCAGCGAACCCGTATCTCATGTTCGCAGCGATGCTCGCCTGCGGGCTCGACGGCATCGACCGAGGCCTCGACCCCGGTCAACCGAACGAGGACAACCTGTTCAAGCTGTCCGCTGAGGAAATCGCCGAACGAGGGATCGTCACCCTGCCGCCGACTCTGCTGCACGCCGCAGAGAACCTGGCAGCCTGCGATGTGCTTGAGAAGGGTCTCGGGATGACCCCCGACGGCTCCTATCGGGACTATTTTGCGAAGACCAAAAGGGCCGAGTTCATGGCCCACCATCATCAGGTCACCCAAGCTGAGATCGACCAATATCTCACCCTGTTCTGAGAATCGACCCCACCACAGAGCCATCTGAAAACAATGCCGAACGACCGAAGCGAATCAGAAGCGCCGCGGACCGTCAACGACAGCCGGACAGGCCGATTGACAACCGATGAGGTCTGCGAGAGCGTTGGTCGGCGAGTACGTGAACTCCGGGTAGGCATGGGGTTGACCATGGAGCAGTTCGCGGACGCTGCCGGGCTGTCGATCGGGATGCTCTCCAAGGTCGAGCATGGGCAGACCTCGCCCAGTTTCAGCACACTCATCAGCCTGGCCGACGCCGCCGAGGTTCCCTTCACAGCCTTCTTCCGAGGACTGGACGAGGAACGCGACGCCGTGGTCGTCCCTGCGGGACAGGGAATGGAGATCATCCACGAAGGCGCCGGCCCGGGCAGGGTGTACCGCGACCTCGGATCGCTGCGAGGTCCTACCCGTGAGATCGAGTCGCTGTACGTCACGATCACCGAACCCGACGAGGTCTTCCCGTTGTTCCAACACGGCGGCGTCGAGTTCATATACATCCTTGAAGGCTGCGTCGAATACGGCTACGGCACCAAGCGGTATGTGCTCAACACGGGCGACTCGATGCAGTTCCGGGGCGAGGTAACACACGGCCCCACCGCGCTGATCAAACTCCCGTTGCGCTTCCTGTCGTTGAAAGTCACCTATCCCCCCGACTCGAACTCCGGCTCCAACGGTTGAATCCACACTCTGTCAACTCTGGTGCCCCTAGGGTTGAAGGGTGGATCTGCGGCTGAGCAAAATCCTGAGTCGGGTGGGACTCGTCACAGACGGTTGGGCGGTGAGCCAGCCTCAACACAATCGGTGGCTCACCGCCGATATCTGGGAACTGATCCAAGATGATCACCATCTCGTCGTGAAGCGATTCGCCCGCCGACGTGACGGGGGCACCACAGCGTTCACCCAGCACTGGTCACATAGCTGCGAGTCTCCCGATCACTGGAATTACTGGCTTCGGGAGGCTCTGGCCTACCAATCCGGTGTCGTTGGGTGCTTCGCCGAAGAAGGCTTACGGGCACCGATTTGCATCGGTGTAGACATCGCCGACGAGGACGCGGTTGTCGCAATGGAATTCGTGGACGGTACACCGGCGGAGCGCTGGGACATCGACACCTATGCCGATGCAGCAAGGCGCCTGGGGGCAGCACAAGGCAAACTTGCTCCCGGCGGGGGGCTCCCAGACATTGAGTGGTTGTCTCAAGGTTTCTTGCGCGACTACAGCACCGAAAAACCTGTGATTTGGGATTTGCTCGACGACGATCACTCATGGAACCAAGCACTCGTCGCAGAGAACTTCCCGCCGACTTTGAGGTCGGCCGCCAATGAGTTGCACGCACACCGCCATCGCCTCTGCTCGTTGCTTGAGTCGCTTCCACGCACCCTGTGTCACCTTGACTTCTGGACCAAGAACCTGATCCAGGCTGACGACGGGAGCTTTGTTCTGCTGGATTGGGGTTTCGTCGGCATCGGAGCACTCGGCGAGGACGTCGGGAACCTCGTACCTGACGCAGCATTCGACCTTTTCATCGAACCACATCAACTTCGGGAACTTCGCCGGACCGTGCTTTCGTCGTATGTCGACGGTCTCAATGATTCCGGTTGGAGCGGTGATCCAAGAGTCGTCGAGTTGGCGATGGCCGCCTCGGCGGTCAAATACGACTGGCTCACACCATTGATGCTCGAACGGGCCTCAGCTGGCCAGCACCGACGTTACGGCGGGTTGGAAACGGTCAACTCGGCAGAGTTGTACGCGAAGCGAGGCGCCGCGCTGCTCGACAATGCCCAACAAGGTCTCCACGCCCTTCAACTTGCCGAAGAACTAGCACTCTGAACACCTGGCGGGGCTAGTGAAGCAGTCTGTCTATGGCCTCGATCAGGGGTTCGTTTCTGGCGGGTTTGCGGAGTACTTCGTCGGCTCCTGCGGTGCTGGCGAGCCCGGTGGCGAACTCTGGACTCTGGTGCATGCCACCCGCGGACAGGGCCACGATCCCGGCACGAGGGCAGGCCCAGCGCAACGCCTTTATGTACTCGATCGCGGTCATTTTAGGCATCACGGCCTCGGTCACAACCACGTCCGGTTTCCGAGAAGCTGCAAGCTCCAGGGCCGTTTCGCAGCCGTCGGCTTCAATCACCTCATAGTCCCCAGAAGCATCCAACAAACGCTTCAACGCGTACCGCACTCCCGGGTCGTCGTCAGCCACCAACACGGTCGCCACTATTCAGCCTCCTAGGGCTTCGTCTGCTTGGTGTCGGGGGATCAGGACTTGGAACGTTGAACCCTCACCATAAGACGACTCCGCGGTGATCCTGCCCGACCATCCGTGAACTTGGTCGTAAGCGATGGTCAGGCCCAGACCGGCGCATCCGTCGGCCGATTTGGTGGTGAAGAACGGGTCAAATACTTGGGCGAGCACATCATCGGTCATGCCGATGCCCTGGTCGGCCACAGTGACACTGAAGTAGCTGCCAGCTGAAACTCCCTGCACCCGCGCCTGGGCCTCATCCAATGTTTGGGCTGAGAGTCCCACCGTGATCTCGCCCCCACGTTTCATGGCCTGCGCTGCATTGGTGAGCAAACTCGTGAACACCGAGTCGAACTCTTCACGGTTCACCGAGATCACACCGGACGCGTCGTTGAAGCGGGGCACTATCGTCACATCGTTTCCGACCGACTTTGCTACCTCAGCGATCACACCGGACAACCCCCGCGATGGCACAATCTCTTCTGCCTCGCCGAATCCGCCAGCGGGATCTGCCAATGAACTCTCGAGAATCTTGCACCCCCGCTCTGCCGCCAAGAGGATGCGGCCCATATTCTCCTTCTGCGGTTCACTATCGGTTTGGTCGACTCCCAATTGCGCCAACGTGACGATCGGCTGCATCACATTGTTGAGCTCCCGGGTGAGTCCACCGGCCAGTTGGCCCATCGCGGCCATCTTGTATGCCTCGCCGATCTGTTCCTCCATCGCCTGACGTTCTTGAATCGCTTCTTTGAGCTGTCCGACGGTATGGGCAAGCCGGTCGTTGAGGTGAGCTACTTCCAGCCAGCGCCGCACCGCGAACCAGGAGGTGACCAGAGCGAGCGTTGGCACAGCGGCAAGAAGCTCGACGAGCAGCCATCCTTCCTGGTCACGCGTGAAGTCCGAGACCGTCTCGTACAAGTCGATACTGACAAAGAAGAAGAAGATGACAATGCAGGCAATGGCACCGATGATCATGTCTCTTCGCGGGTTCATGCGACCTCCCGGCCTGTGTTACGTCCCGGCCGCCCTCATGCTAGAGCCTTGGGCCAAACGTGCCAGTGACGAATCGATCAATAGGTGTGTTCAAGTTGAGGGGCAGGTGGCGACTACTTCGCCGCACAGATAGGCCCAGAAACCGTCGGCTTGGGTCGACCAACGGCGGAACGCGTCGGAGATCTCCTGCAGTTCTGCTCGGGTGGAGAGTCCGTGGTCAACGGCGTGGCGCGCGAAATCGCTGTCGATGACTCGTACTGCCCACATCTCACCCCAGAACGCCCGCCCTTGTGCGTCGGCATGGCTGACGCTGCTGGTGGTGACTTCAGGGTCGGCAAAGCCAGCTGCTGTCACCCAGGACAACAAATTCCTACCCGCGTCGGGTTCCCCGCCGTTGGCCCTGGCCACCTGGTGATAGAGCTGTCGCCAGCGAACGATGGCCTCGGTCACCGGAGCGTGGACCATCGTCTCATAATCGGAGTCGCGCACCGCCACGATACCCCCGGGTTTCAGCACCCTGCGGGCTTCCCGCAGGGCCCGGACAGGCTCTGACAGATGTTGGAGTACTTGATGGGCGTACACCACGTCGAAGCTGTCGTCGCTCCACGGCAGGTCGTAGGCCGAACCGACTTCGAACGTCGCATTGCCGATACCGCGGTCTGCAGCGTGATTTCGAGCAGCGTCGGTCATCTCCGCGGATGCGTCCAGTCCAACCACTCGTCCGACCCGTCGAGCCAAACCGCTTGTGATAGTGCCGGGGCCGCAACCCAAATCGAGCAGAACCATGTCCGGTCGCAGGCGGGGCAGCAGAAAACCCGCGCACGCCTCAGCGGTACGCCGCATGTATGACCCCACGATCACCTCGTGGTACCCGTGCGTGTAGCGCTCGCCGCTCGGTTGGTGCTCGGTTGATGAGATCGGATCGTCAGTCAAGGTATTCGTGCGTCTCAGGAACCCGTGAAGTCGGGGCGGCGTTTCTCAACAAAAGCGGCGATTCCTTCCCTGCCGTCGTTGGTTGCGGCCGCGCCGGTGATCATCACTCCTTCAATCTCACCAGCTTCTTCGAGGGACCGCTCGTATCCCTCATAGATGACACGCTTGGCGTTGCCTGTCGCATACAGGGCGCCGTCGGCTAGTTGTTGCGCGAGCTGCTGAGTTGCCTCGTCCACCTCATCATCGGGCACCACTCGGTTCACCAACCCCCAGGCCTCCGCTTCAACTGCCGACAACGTCCGGTTGGTGAGCGTGAGGTCGAGCATCCGACGCAAGCCGATGTGGCGGGCAACGAAGAAGCTGGAAGTCCCGTCGGGTGTCATCCCCGCTCGGGTGTAGGCCATCGTGTACTTGGCCGACTCGCCTGATACCACCAGGTCAAAAGCCCCCACCAGCGAGAGTCCTGCTCCACCCACTCCACCACGGACCCCGGCCACGAACGGTTTGGTGATGCGGTTCATCTTGTAAATGGACGTGTGGAAGTCTGCGAGCAGATCCGCGACATGTTTGGGAAGGTCCGCGCCTTTGGAATGGAACTCTTTGAGGTCGCCACCAGCGCTGAACAGCTTGCCTTCAGCAGTCACCGACACGGCGCGCACTTCGTCATCCCACTCGATTTCGAGCATCACCTTTCGCAAGTCCGCAGCGAATATCCGATTGACGACATTGGCGGCATCGCCTTGGGTGAACCTCACGTGGGCCACATGGTCACGCACTTCGTAGCTGATGGTGGCCAGATCCATGCTTCCTCCTACCCGATTCAGTTGTCGGCGGCCAAACTCAAGTCGCAGTCCCCCGAAAGGCTCCAGTCACGACAGGCTAGGGGGTTCAGACGAGTGTCCGGTGTGCCCAACCGGGCTGAGTATTACCGACGCGCGCCGACTGCATCCAACACCGACTTCGACGCGAGCACGGCGAGAAAGACGACGACTGTGGCAAGTGCCATCGTCGCTCCCGCAGCCGTGTTGTGGTGGTAGCTGATGAGCAGCCCGACCACGGTCGATCCCGCGCCGATCAGCACCGCAGCCACCATGATGCGCGGCACGCCCTTGACCAGCAGCACCGCAGTTGCCGGCGGGGCGATCAGGAAGGCAAAAACCAACAGATTGCCGACCGCTTCGAAAGAAGCAACGATCGCGATCACCAGGAACACCAGCAGAATCGCGTGCGCCAATCGAGGTCTCAGACCCAGTACCTGTGCTTGGGCTCTATCGAAGGTCATCACCAGGAAAGCCCGATAAAACACAACCATACCGACCAGCACGACAGCAGCCGCGATCGCTTGTCGCCTTAGATCATCCTGGTCAACCCCTGTGATGGAGCCGAACAGGAAGCGACTCAAGTCGCCCGTGTAGGATCCCGACGCACTCGACAGAATCACCACGGCCAGAGCCAGAAAGCCCACAAAAAGCAAACCGATCGAGGTGTCATCAGGGAGCGGCGAATAGCTGCGGATCAGGTTGATCCCCCACACCATTGCCAATGCCGCGACAAACGCGCCAATGGTCGTGTGTACACCGACAATGAAAGCGATCGCGATGCCGGGCAGAACACCGTGTGCTAACGCGTCACCCAAGAAACTCATGCCGCGCAACACCACCCAGGTTCCCACCACCGAGGTGGTCAGCGCCGCCAGCAGGCCGGCTTGGAGCGCCTGGCGCATGAAGGAGTTCGACGTGAAGGGATCAATCCACCACGCAACAGGATCGGTTAGGAGTTCCACACAGTAGGTTCTAGCTGAGCGCGTCCACAATCAGACGGGCATTCGTTCGCATGAAGCCGATGTAGTCTTCCGCGCCGCTGTCCGGTGGGCCGAGGCTTCCCGTGTGGAGGGTGACGACCTCAACCTCGCCGATTCTCGCTGCGAGGGCTTCGATGTCGTCGCTGGAATGCACCGTCTCGCCGAATATCGCGTTGACCCCTTCATGCTCGATAGCCTGCGCCAATTCCTCAAGTTGAGCCGGGTTGGTCTCTGCCAAGGTTGAGAACGATGGGAGTGCCGTCCCGATGATCTCGAACCCGTAGCGGTCGGCAAAATAACCCAGAGCGTCGTGGTTTGTCACAAGCTTGCGTTTTTCTGTCGGCAACCGCTCGATCAAATCTTCAAGTTCATGGTCCAGCGCTTCCAACTCCGCTTGGTAGTCACTCCGACATGTGGCAATCGAATCAGCATCGAGACCTGCATCGTCAATCAAGTGTTGAGCTAGTTCACCAAGCACAGCGGCGACGCGCACAGGATCAAACCAGACGTGAGGGTCGTCGCTGCCGTGGGCGTGGTCATGGCCGTCATCTTCGCCGTGATCCTCATGGCCATCCTCGTCGTGGCCATCCTCGTCGTGCTCCTCATGGCCCTCATCGTCATGATCGTCATGACCAGAAGAGAACGGGATCGACTCAACATGCTCCGCAACCGCAAACACCGGTGTTCCGGAGTTCTTTACAGCTTCCAGGGTGTCCAGAAGTCGAGTCTCAAGTTGCAAGCCGTTGGCCACGACAAGATCCGCATTCTCCATGCGTTCCCTGTCCTGCAGCGACGGCTCAAATCCGTGGGGGTCACCGCCGACCGGAATAATCGCCTCAACATCGGCAATGCCATCACAAGCCAGATTGGCTACAACATCTGCCCAGATCCCCGTTGTCGCCAACACCACCGGGGGGTTGGCTTCTGCGTCGGGCGTCGAATCCGCCGAGTCCGAAGAGTCTCCACATCCAGCGGCCACCAACGCCAAAACCATGATCGTCAAGGTCGTTCGCAGGAGGCGCCGATTCGTTCGGGGCGATCGGGGTTCGTGAGCTACCCGTCTTATGTGCACGCCTATGATCCCTTCTAGAGTTGACCGCAATAATGATAATGAGTCTCATTTACAATTGAAACCCGCATGGAAAACCCAACCACATCCCCACCCGACGAGAAGTCTCTCGACCGCCATGCTTTTGTGCTCAAGCGACTCTCGAACAAAAACCACCGATATACAACTGGGCGCCATCGGCTTGTCGACGCGTTGGCAGGGTCCGACAAACCGCTCACGCTGCCCGACATCGTCGCAATCGCGCCCGACCTCGCCGCCAGTTCCGTCTACCGCAACCTCGAAGTCCTAGAACAATGCGGCGTTGTCAAACGCATAGCCAGCGGCCGTGACCACGCCCACTTCGAGTTGGCCGAGCCGTTGCTGTCGCACCACCACCACCTCGTATGCACCGAATGCGGTGCGATCGAAGATGTTCGTCTCGACGATGAAGTCGAGGAATTGCTGGATCAACGCCTAAACCTGGTTGCTGCTCGCGCCAGTTTCAAGCCTCTTCATCACAGCCTTGACCTGCACGGTCACTGCGCAAATTGTGAGGGTCTCCTTTGATCTGCCACCGAGCAGGACGAACCGGACCCGTCGGTTTTCTCTACACAGCCCCACTAGTCTGACGGCGTGAGCATGGCCTTGAGAATCGAGGGCTTGACCGTCAGGTACGACGACTTCAACGCTCTCGACAACATCACACACAGCTTCGAACCCGGTACTTCCACAGCTGTAATGGGAGTCAACGGCTCAGGCAAGACGACATTGTTGGAGAGCATCGCCGGACTGGTGAATCCTGCCTCGGGGCAGATCAGCGGCTGTTGCGAAAGACTCGGCTACGTGTGCCAGTGCCCCCCCGCGAGTTGGATGCCGCTCACCTCGAACGAAGTCCTCGCGATGGGTCGCTACCGCGAGCGAGGCCTAATGGGCCCGCTCAGAGCAAACGATCGAGCGGCCATGCGTTTCGCCGGCGAACGTCTCCACATCAACGATCTCTTGAATCACAGTTTCGGAGAGCTCAGCGGTGGGCAACAGCAGCGGGTCCGGATCGCCCAAGTACTAGCTTCTGAACCGGAACTGTTGCTCTTGGATGAGCCGATAACCGGTCTTGACATCCCAAGCCAGGAGCGAATCCTTGCGATGATCGAGGACTATTCCCGCCGGGGCGCGACCGTGATCCTCACCACCCACCACCTTGACGAGGCCCGACACTGTGATTGCGTGATGCTGCTCGCCAACAGGCTCATCGGGGCCGGCAGCCCCCAGGAAATGCTCACCGAGGAGCGGCTCAGGGAGGCGTTCGGGGAACGCCTCTTGGGAGACCACCGAGATCACAAGCACGACCACGACATGATCTTGCTAGACGACCACGGACACCACGGCCCGCAAGCACACGATCATAATGAAGCAGGCCCTACTCGGGATTTTCGCGGGACTCAGAGAGGGCAGCATTAGCTTCGTTGGCGACGCCCAGCAACGCCTCCGCAACGGATTCACGCACCAGCGCGGTCGGGACACTGCCTCGCGGGAACTCCGGCGGGACAAAATTGACGGCAGCTTGCCCCAGCGAACGGAGACATGCCTGGCAGTCATTCCAGGACTCCCGCAAGATTACTGCTCCATCAGCAGATCCAATCCGGGCAGATGAACCTGATCACGGCGCTTCCCACGGGCGGTCCGTGAGGCCGACGACATCGCTGGGATCGCGATCTGATGACCCGAGGCATCTCATCCGCGCCACAAAAAAGGCGTAGTCCCACATCAGATGTTCACCCTCGCGCCAGCGCCGAACCTCGATGTCCATCCCCTCAGGTCGCAGCACATGCACACCGTTCTCGTAGCTCGCGGCGACATTGATCTCGGTTGCCTTGTCGAACTCGGCCACATCACGGACGCCGTGTTCGAGCGTGCCGTCGCAACGCATGTCGTGGACCACGCCCCCGCCGACCACGACCACTCGATCTCCGGCCTGCTCGATCCGAGTGACGATTCCCAAACCGGGATGGTCACCGACGAGCTGATCGTCGACCTTCACCTCGATCGTCTGCCAGTAACCATCGAGGTCCGGCGCACCCTCCGGACGGGGTTCGCTGCAACCAACGAGTATCGGCGCGGGCCAATCGGTCCAGCCACCGGGGGGAGTCTTGGCTACGGGTATCGAATCAACGGTGGGACTGTTCATAGGCGGGGCACTTTCCGGACTATAGCCTGAGGCTCAGACAGGCGACCTTATGCTGGTTCCACTGGCACTACCCGAGGACTGCCAGCAGCACCGTGCGCAGCGTGTTCTCGGTCTCCGCGACGGTCAGTTGACGGTGACGGCGGAGAAAATCGATCGAGTCGAGCTGAGTGATCACATCGCCGGCGGACAGCACCGCCGCTCGATCGGACCTCTTGCGTTCATCGAGTTCGGGGGCGAACTGCCGCTCGAACTGATCACGGAAATCGTTGCGGGTTGTCGCCAGCTCGTCGCGGATGCGTGAATTGAGCGCGGCGTTGGCAACCGTCGCTCGATACACCGGGCCGATCCTGTCGTAGAGTCGCATCCGCATTGCAACGAAGTCTTCGACCCGGGTGAGAAGCGGTCCCCTGCCGATCGACGAAAGATGGGCGTCATCTGCGGCTACCTCACGGTTGCGTTTGATTGCAGCTTCCAGCAGCTCACCTGGATCAGCGAAGTACCGGTACAGCGAGCGCACCGACAGGCCCGACCGTTTCGACGCTTGTTCGATGGTTGGAAACAGCGACTCTTCGGCGAACAATTCCAAAACCACGTCGAGCACATTGTTGATGTTGCGTTCCCGTCGGGCGACACGTCCGTCGATCAGGGGCTCGACTTCGCCGATGTCGGTCATTGTGATCCGACCGTAGCAAGCGGGCACTCACCTGGCGTACCCAGCCAGTCCATCAGCGTTTCTGTGTACTGCTCAGGCAGGTCTTCCTGCACGAAGTGGCCGCCTCCCCCAAGGATCGCATGGGGTTGGCCGCTGGCCCCGGGGATGCGCTTGACGATCGGTCTCCACCCGTCGGGTGCTACCGAGTCCCTGTCGCTGAAGATGGTGAGCACCGGCTTGGTGAAGGCGTCGAGAGCCTTCCAGGCCTCATAGTTGTCGGGATACATCGGATTGTCTGGACGGGTCGGCAACAGCTGTGTGAAGGCACGGCTGCCAACCGTGAGATTCTCGGTGGGGTACGGTGCCCGGTAGGCCATTTCGAGTTCCGACGTGGGCACAGAGTGCATGACCATTCCAAGCAGGGTCCAAGGCTCCCACTTCGGGACCGCCGCCGCGAATGCCTGGAAATCAGCGAGCGGACCCGAAGGCCTAATGACCTCAGGCAACGGTTCGGTGATGTCCCGCCACGGCAGCCCGGTGTTGGAGACGACCATGCGCCCGACCCGTTCGGGCTGCTCAGCAGTCAGGCGCATCCCGACTATCCCGCCCCAATCGTGCAATACGAATGAGATGTCGGTGAGGTCGAGTTGCTCGAACAGCAGAGCGCGCATCCATCCCACGTGGCGTGCGACGCTGTAGTCGGCCATCTCCGACGGTTTGTCGGACAGACCCATGCCGACTAGGTCAGGAGCGAGCGCGCGGTAACCGGCATCGACGGCGGCTCGGATCTGGCGCCGCCACAGGTACGACCACGAAGGGTTGCCATGTAGAAACACCACGGGCGGAGCAGCGCGGTCGCCGTCGTCGACAAGATGGACCCTGAGATCCTGTCCGTCTCCGGACGGAACCGTCACATAGCGGCGAGTCTTCGGGTAAGCGACTAGGTGGTCGGCTGCGTCGTCTGGCGTTCGGAGAATGCGCATTGCCGCCTGTTGGGCCTTTCGGTCTGCTTCTTTGCGTTCCGTCTCGGAGGAACCGTCGTAATCTATAGTAGTGCGCCTTTGACTGGCAATAGTTAGCCCAAGTGCTAGGATCCGACCCATGGACTTCGAGGTGAACCGCCAAGACTTCAGGGACACCCGGATCGTCGACCCGGCCCCGGCCGAACTAGCGCAAGGCCAGATCCGGATCGCCGTCGAACGGTTCGCTCTGACAACCAACAATGTGACCTATGCGGTGGCCGGCGACATGCTCGACTACTGGGGGTTCTTCCCTGCCGAGACTCCCTGGGGGCGGCTCCCGGCCATGGGACTCGGCTCGGTGGTCGAGACAGCCAACCCGCAAGTCCCCGTCGGCGGGCGGTTCTTCGGCTTCTACCCGATGTCCGGCCAACTGGTCATCGCAGCCGAGCCTCGCCGAAACGGGTTCCGTGACGTCGGCTCACACCGCGCCAACCACGCTGACGCCTACACCAGTTTCATCGATGTGGGCAGTGATCAGATGTTCCGGGATCACCGCGCAGACGAATACCTGCTACTGCGCGGCCTGTTCATGACATCGTTCCTCGCAGACGACTACCTCGACGGCAACGGATTCGCCGGGGCCTCCCAGACCCTGGTCACCAGCGCCTCATCCAAGACATCGATCTGCCTCGCGGCCTGCCTGGCCCGACGCGGTCACCCGAGCATCGGACTCACCTCAGCACGGAACCGTGCGTTCGTGGAGAGCCTCGACATGTACCAGCAAGTGATCGCCTACGACGAGATCGACCAGCTCGATTCCAACACTGCTTCGGGCATGGTCGACATGGCCGGCAACGGCAGCGTTCGCTCCGCGGTACACACACATTTCGGGGACAAACTTGCCTTCTCACTGACGGTCGGGGCAACACACTGGGAGGAGCGAGCCGGTTCATCCCACGATCTGCCTGGACCCAAACCCGAGTTCTTCTTCGCTCCCGGACAGATCGCCAAACGCACCCAAGAATGGGGTGAAGCCGAATTGACCGCAAGGATCGCCCGCTCGTGGCACTACCTGCTCGAAGGCAGCGACCGCTGGATGACCGTGGTCCACCGCCGCGGACCTGCTGAAATCAGCGCGGTCTACCGGGAACTGTTGGAGGGGCAGGCCGACCCCTCAATCGGTTACGTCGTCTCGATGTCACCCGACTTCGACAACCGGGCCGGGCTGGTGACAAACACCGACGGGTTCGACGACGGCCTTGTCCACAGTTGACATGGCCGACTAGTCGACCTCGAGGACGACTTTGCCGAACGTTTCGTTGGATTCGATCAGTTCGTGGGCCCGGTCGGCTTCAGCGATGGGGATCACTTCGTCGATGACGGGACCGATACCACCCGATTCGATGAGCGGCCAAACCCGTTCACGAAGCGCCGACATGACGACCCTCTTCTCATGCACCGGGCGGGCTCGCAACGTGGAGCCGATCACCCGCAGTCGTTTCATCATCAACAACCCGAGCGAGATTTCTGCCGTGGCGCCACTCATCAAGCCGATCAGCACGAGCCGACCTCCTATGGCGAGACTTCCGATGTTCTCGTTGAGATAGCCGGCGCCCACCGGATCGAGGATTACGTCGAAGCCATTGCCCTCGGTCCAGCTCTCGACGTGATCGACGAAGCTTCCTGAATGGCGATTGCTGCCTCCGGACGCTCCCAGAGTCACACACCGCTCGACCTTGTCATCGGCGCCGGCCGTTACGAAAACAGGGTTGCCGAAAGCTCGGCACAACTGAATGGCGGCGGTGCCCACACCACTGGCGCCGGCATGCAACAGGACACGTTCCCCGGGAGCCAGAGCCGCTTCAATATGGAGATTGAGATAGGCGGTGGCAAAGACTTCGGGAAGCGCGGCGGCCTCAACAAACGACAGACCCGCGGGGACCGGGACAACCTGCGGTGCCGGGACCGCGACTTCCTCGGCGTAACCTCCTCCGGCAAGCAGGGCACAAACTTCATCCCCTGTCTCAAAGCCAGTCACATCTTCGGCGATTTCGGACACCACGCCCGCACACTCCAAGCCCATGATCGGACTGGCGCCGGGCGGCGGTGGATAAAACCCCGCTCGCTGTGCCAAATCAGCCCGATTCACCGCGCTGGCCCTGACCTCGATGCGGATCTCCCCGTCCCCCAAAGACGGACTCGGGGTGTCGCTCCACACCAGTTGGCCACCTCGGACCTCAATCGCCTTCATGCGGTTGCACTCTATTCGGTCGGTGAAGCTTCGGGTGGGGCGGAAAGCGCTGAGACCGGCTCAGGCCTACGTCGAGGCGTCCACACAGCCCAGCCAGCTCAAACCTCCGCGTTTCAGCGTCCTGCTATGCTGAGCGTCCAGAGCCAGAAGATGATTGGTCCCTGAATCCAACGGCAAGTCATGGTGAAAGCTGCCGCGGCGAACAGTAGAAGTGTCGCTGCCAACGGCATGATCTCACCGACGGAGCGCATCTATCAGCAGTTGCAGTGAGAAGATCCGCGAACACGGCTATGCGTCGGCCCGCTCAGCGGTGGGCGGGGGCCATGTAGAACCAGAACGGGAACGGCGCGTCCTGCTCCTTGAGCTGCGCGCGGGCCGCCATCATGGTCTTGCCGGCTTCGGTCTCGGTATAGAACCAAGACTCGACCGCACGCCCGCCAGGCGCCGGACCGGTCGCCAACTCGAGAGCTGCTTCGGTGTAGTAGGCCCGGATGTCGTGACAGACCGCGATCGTGATCTTGCCCGGGAGCGGAGTTTCTTCCCATGACGCACCTTCGGCCCATTTATGCAGGACGTCGAGCGCGTCTGCAACGGTGTCGGCGTCGATGGCTCGGCCCACCGAGGTGACGCCCCGAGCCTCTACCGCTCGGTCATAGGCCGCTCGCAGACCCTGTGCTTCATCGACCGCTGGGGGAAGCGCAGCATCGAAGCGCGGTGGAATCGAGCAGGCCAAGGGTGTTTCCTCGGACTCGATGACCAGCGGATAAGTCTCAAATGCGGGTTCGTTCGAATCGAGCAGAGCCAGAGCGCGGTTCAAGACGTCGAGTTGCAACTCAACGTCGTCAGGACGACCCAGCGGACGACCCAGCGGGAACTCGCAGTACAGCGTGCGCGGGGGCATCATCCGTTCCGCGACCTCTTTCATCGAGGCGAGCACGATCGTCGACAGACCTTCAGCTTCAAAGACGTGGGCGAGCGCACTCACGGTGCGCGTGCACTCCGGTCAAACCGGTGTCAGCACCACCACGTCGACCGCATCGGCCAGCATCTCCCTCGCGCATGCCGGGCCGGTGTCGAGACGCAGCTCGCTGACCGTCTCGGGCTGGTTGCCGGCGAAGGCGAAATGGCGGGGGGCGACGTCACCGATCACACCCTGAGCGGCCAGTTCCTCCAGTCGGTCGATCGGGTACACGACGTTGATGTCGATCTGGAAGCCCGAGTGGTCGAAGTTGGGACTCCAGTGGCCCAGCACGATGTTGCGGTCAGCACGGTCAAGCGACCGGAACCCGGTGTCAGCCGGGGCGAAGCGATCCTGGTCGGGCCGGTGCAGCGCTGCCGAAGTCACAATCGCAACACGAGCCTCGGCAAGTGGCTTGTCGAGTGGGGTGAACGCCGGAGCGTCGAACGTCGGCACTGGTTTCTGCGCCGCGTAGGAGCGCATTACAGCATCTCCATCAGTCATGATGTCAATCCTCCTCTCCGACCGGCTCGTACCCAAGCCCCGGTCGGATCATTAGCCAGTTGAACACGCACAACGTAGTTTGAGATCTTCAGCCAAACAACGCACGGCGAGCTCGCCTCAACCCGCCTAGACGAAATGCTCGCCACCCAGCGAGCCATATCCCGCCGCTTCCAGCTTTCTCACTGACTCGAGCCGGCGATGCTGATACCTGTCAGCGTACGGTTCACTTCCCTCGCTCCCCTCGCCGCCCGCGCGCCACGAACCGCACGACGATCCCAGTCCGGCCACTCGTGGGCCAAGCAAGGCGAAACTTGCGCGGGGGTAGGATGAAGCATGTCGCTACACCCCAAGCCCCGTGATTCGGCGGTTTCCCGCACTGCTGATCCGCTTGAGCTTTCTGCGCGTGTGATCGCGTCCGGGGTGGCTGACGAGCCGACGAACCGGGTGACCAACACGCTCACCGAGATCGATGACCGAATCGCGATCGTGGAGTCTTTCTCGCACATGGTTGCCTTCTCGACCGACGCCGGTCTGGTGTGTTTCGACGCGAGCGGTGCTATGAGCGGTGCGGCTGTCGCTGAAGCTTTGCGTGGCTGGTCCAAAGAGCCAGTCGATTCGCTCGTCTACACGCATGGGCACATGGATCACGTCGGCGGCAGCGGGGCCGTCGCCGCCGATGCCGAGACTCACGGGCATCGTCCGCCACGCGTCGTCGGCCACGCCAACGTTCCTGTCCGTCTGCAGCGCTACCAAGACACGAACGGCTACAACGTGGCGATCAACGCCCGGCAGTTCGGCGGTGTGTCGAGACGACTGAACCTGGGAAGTCTGGGAGCGGGTGTTGACCGCTTCGTGGCGCCCGACACTCTTTGGCCCGACATCACCTACGACGACCATCTCACCGTGTCCGTCGCCGGAACGGACTTTGTTCTGCACCACGACAAGGGTGAGACCGACGATCACACCTGGGCGTGGGTGCCGGAGCACCGTGCTCTGTGCGTCGGCGATTTCGTGACCTGGGTCTTCCCCAACGCGGGAAACCCGCAGAAGGTCCAGAGATACCCGCTGGAGTGGGCCAGAGCACTCCGGCGCATGCAGGCATACGAGGCCGAACTCCTGCTTCCTGCGCATGGTCTCCCGGTCCGAGGGCAAGCAGAAGTCAACCTGATCCTAGGCGACCTCGCCGCCGCACTCGAGGGTCTGGTCGACGCCACGCTTGAGTTGATGAACGCCGGGGAATCGCTCGACACCATCCTCGGAACCGTCAAGGCATCCGAAGACCTGCTGTCCAAAGCGTGGCTCCAACCCGTCTACGACGAACCCGAGTTCGTTGTCCGCAACATCTGGCGCCTCTACGGCGGATGGTGGGACCAGAACCCCGCGAAGCTCAAGGCGGCGAGCGAGGCCGCGTACGCAGCCGAGATCGTTGGGCTTGTGGGTGGCGAAGAACAGGTCGTCAGCCGTGCCCAGGAACTCGCCGATGCAGGGGACTTCCGCTTGGCGTGCGAACTCATTGAACTGGCCACGAACGCCGCACCGGAGTCCATAGCGGCACACGGCGCCCGAGCGGAGATCTACATGGCCCGCCGACACGCCGAGCGATCTCTGATGGCCAAGGGCATCTACGCGGCCGCCTCCCGAGAGTCCACCGCCATCATCGACAGCGCGCTCGCCGACAAGCCCGACCAAACACTATGAAACCAACCAACTCAGCCTGATTCGGGGCTCCCGACCGCACTGAGCACGTCAACTATTGTCTTGCAGGTGAACGAAGACTCCGAGAGCGGATCTTGGGCTTCGTCGCCTGGCAACCGCAAGTCGATGCAACGAAGCGAGTTGAGATGACGACATCCAGTGCTCTCCGACACACGGCCCCGAGCGGTGGCGCGTCATCGCAGCGCAAAATTGCGAAGCAATGAAACACCCGTTAAAACCCGCGACGTGGCGCGACCGGACTCCATGAGAACCAATAGGACGAGCTCGAGAGGTTCCCGTAAACGGCCGACACAAGACTTCGCTGACGACCCGGTAGCACCGATGTCCTCTAATCGGCGACCGCCTGGCGAACAGACTATGTCTCCTGCCACCGAACTGAGGACCCTCATAACCTCCTGATCTTAACTAGTGCGCTTTTGACTGGCAATGGTCGGCTGCATCGTTAGGCTTCGCTCGTTCAGCCTCAAGCTGATCGAACGGGTTCGCTGAGCGAAGGGACGCTATGAGCGAAAGGCGTCTGTCGTGACCGACCAACCGATAGTGCTAGCCGGCCAGTACGGATCGCCGTACACACGCAAAATGCGAGCGGTCCTGCGTTACCGTCGCATCCCTTTCCGCTGGATGCTGCGCGGCTCCCGCTGGGACGACCTGCCAGAGGTCCCCGTGCGGATCATTCCGGTCATTGCCTTTCCCGGTTCCGACGGCAACACCGACGGCCCCGACGCCGAGGTCATGGTCGACTCCTCGCCCCAGATAATGCGGCTCGAAACTGAGTACGCCGGCCGCAGCGTCGTCCCGGCCGATCCCGCACTGGCGTTCATCGACGCGCTGATCGAGGACTTCGCAGACGAATGGTTCACAAAGGCCATGTACCACTACCGCTGGGCGTATGAACCCGACATCGACAAGGCCGGGAAGATCCTGCCCCTCTCGCAGGATCTGCAGATGAACACTGCCGACACAGCCGCAGCTTACGACATGTTCACCTCGCGCCAGATCAAGCGAAGGGCGCTTGTGGGATCGACCGACTCCAACCAGCCCATCATCGAAGGCTCCTACCGGCGAGTGCTCGACGTCCTGCAAGCCGTGTTCGACCAACGGGACTTCCTGCTCGGGGACCGGCCGGGACGCGGCGACTTCGGACTGTTCGGACAATTGACGCAACTTGTCGGGTTCGACCCGACATCGACGGCTGTGGCCGTTGACCGGGCACCGAAGGTCATCGCCTGGGTGGACCGGGTCGACGACCTGTCCTGGCTCCCCGTCGTTGAGGGCGCCGACGACGGTTGGCTCCCGCTCGAAGACACTGGCGCGGCCCTACGAGAAATGCTCACTGAGGCCGGACGCACCTACGCGCCGTTCATGTTGGCCAACGCAATCGCTCTGGAGTCCGGCGCAGACGAGGTCGTGTGCGAGATCGACGGCCGCGAATATCGCCAGGGCCCGTTCAAATATCAGGGCAAGTGCCTGAGGTGGCTGCGGGCCGACTACGCAGCGCTGTCCAGCGGCGACCGCGGCCGTGTCGACACAGTCCTCGAGGGGACTGGATGCAACTCCCTCTTCAGGTGACCCGCAGCGCTGTCCCCGCACTGAGGGCAGCGACTATGCCGTTCTTCATCTGTTCGGAGGCGTTCCGAGCGCGGCAATCGCACCGTAACTGATCAAGGGAACTACCAGCGATGCCTCGTTCAGCTGTTCAACGCCGAACGCACCACGGTCGACCGCCAGCACCGGCAGACCCGCGGCAACCGCCGACGCAATACCTGCAGGGGAATCCTCAACGGCGACCACCGTCTCACAATTCAGCGCCGCCGCCGCATGGCGATAGATGCCTGGAGCAGGTTTTGGCGCATCCACTTGATCAACACCTGCGACGAAGTCGACCAGGTCGCTGAGCCCGGCCCGACCAAGCGACGAATGGACCTGAGCGATCGTCGAGTTCGACGCAACCGCAACCGGCACACCTCGCTCGCGGAGCTCGACGATCGACTCCAGCGCGTCCGCGTAGGGCTCGGTCCGATCACGCAGCGCGGCTGAAAAAGACGCTTCAAACTGCGACCCGAGCTTGGCGAGTTGATCCGGTTCCAACCACCTCGAGAAGTACGCAACGCTCTCTGAATCGGTACAGCCGGTTACCGCTCGGAGGTCTTCGAGCGTCAGCTCTATGCCGTAGTTCGACGCCAGCGATCGCCACACTTCCCAGCCCAGTTCCTCGGTGTTCACCAGCACTCCGTCACAGTCGAACACCACGCCCATCATCGGTTCGAGTCTACGGGTTGTGGTCACGGGGCCCAGGATTCTGCCTTGGCAAGGATCAGAGACGACCACTCTCCAGATGTCCTGCGTTCGATCTCTTCAAGGGGGCGGAGAAAGTCGACGATCTGGGAACATTGCGAAGGCGAGATTCCAGCCACGCCGAGCCATCCCCCCGGTGACACGCGGGACACCAACTCCGGGGCGAGTTCGACGATCCCCGCTCGGGCGATGTTCGCAAGCACGACATCGAAAGTGGCGTCGATGTCGCCTAGATCAGCGGCTGTCGCCTGCAACCGATCGCTCATGGCGTTTATCTGTGCGTTGCGTTGTGCCGCTTGGATCGCTTCGGGTTTGACGTCTACCGCCACTACGCCCGCCGCACCGATCTTGAGGGCGCAGAGCCCGAGGATCCCGCTCCCGCAGCCGACGTCAAGGACCCGCTCCCCGCCCTCGATCCGCGTCAGCAGTGCTTGGATCAACTGCCGGGTCGTGGGATGGCGTCCGCTGCCGAACCCACCCGGTCCGAGTTCGATCAACCCCGAAAGACCGCTGCGGTCATGGGTTGACCAGGCCTGGCAGACGCTGAGTCGCCCGCCGAACACGACCGGACGGGTGTCACGAAACCACGCTTGCAGGGCAGCACCGCTGTCCGGCCTCGTCACCGCCATCGCACCCTCAGCCTGCAGCATCACCACCAAGTCCACCTCGTTGCGCCCGTCGTCTGGCGTGCCGAGCACCACCCGGCGGGTATCGCTGGGCTTGACAACCTCCAACGAACCAATACCGAGCGATCGAAGCCGGTCGCACAGTCCGGCAAGCTCGTCTTCGCTGGTCGCAACCGCGATCATCTCAACACGATGCCAGAACCGACCGGCTGAACCATCTGACCATGGCAACTACCGGCCGCGTTGGCGTTCCCTGAACTGCGTCAGCATCTTGCGTGCCTGCGCGATCTCTCGCTGTTGTCGTCTCCGGGTTGCCTGTCGACATGGCGACTCACAGTCTCCGATGGATATAGTATGAATTAACGAGACAGAAATTCTGATGGAGAACTCATGCGAATCTCTGAACGGGGCCAGATTACGATTCCCAAGGGCTTGCGTGATCGTTTCGGCCTCAATCACAACGTTGAGGTGGACCTCACCCCCACCGAGGGTGGGCTTCTCATCCATAAGCGGTCCGTTGCACAACATCCCATCGAAAGTGTGTACGCGATCCTTGACAGCAGCGAGAGCACCGATGACTACATTGAGGAGATCCGGGGAAGGTGATCACCGCAGTCGACACCAGTGTCCTCCTAGACGTCTTCTGCGGCGACGAACAGCACGGTCTTGGCTCTCGGGAACGCCTGGAAGAGGCATACGACGCGGGCGCGATTGTCATCTGCGATGTCGTGCTCGCCGAGCTCGTCCCCGCGTTCGACGACCGAACCCTCTTGGAGGAGGCGCTGCGGAAGATCAACGCGTCGCTGTCGCCCATCACCACAGACATCGCCCACGAGGCGGGCTTGCGCTGGCTGCGATACCGCCGAGCCGGTGGGCCGCGCACTCGAATCATCACCGATTTCCTGATCGGAGCCCATGCCCTCGGTGCCGCCGACGCCTTTCTGACGCGCGACCGAGGTTTCTACCACACCTATTTCCCCGAACTCACCACCGCCTGAGCACCAAACGACAACAATTCACGATTGGCGTTAGGTCACAACCCAATCAATGATGGCGCAATGACCGTCCTGAAATCCCTAGTGACAACTAACTGCGAACGGGCTTCGGTCAGCCACCATCACTCGCGGGCCGAAGTCGAGCGCGTGCTCACCACCGTCAACCGGCTCGCCGGTACCTAGATGCGCCGGGGCGGCCGGGTCGCGAACCGGAACCACCAGCCGAGGCTCGCCACCACCCCAGCGCCGGTCGGCGGCGCGTTCCAACCTCTGCCGGACCGAGATCGCGACGCGCTCATCGACCACGCCTTCACCATCCTCGAGCAGGTCGGGATGGCGGGCGCGCCCTCCCGCTACGCGGCTCGTCTCAAGGATCTGGGAGCGATCGAGCGCGACGACGGTCGGCTGCTCCTACCGCGCCTGATGGTGGAAGCGGCGCTCGAGCGGGCGCCCTCCAGAGTGTCGCTGCCGGGCTTTTGTGAGGACCGCGGCATCACCATCGGCCGAGAGGGTGTTCACATCGGCACCGGAGGCGCAGCGGTGCTCACCCTCGAAGGCGCGACCGGCGCCTACCGCGACTCAACGCTCGCTGACCTCTGGACGATGATGCGAGTGCTCGACGAGTGCCCGAACATCCACTACGGTCTGCGTCCCCTCGTCGCCCGAGACGTGGTCGGCGAGCTCGCCCTAGACGTCAACACCGCGTTCGCGAACACTGCGGCCTCGTCCAAGCCGACCGGGATCAGCTTCACTTCGGCGGCCAGCGTCGGTCCGGTCGTCGACCTGTTCGACGTCGCGCTCGGCGGCGAGGGGCGATTTGCGCGCCAGCCCTTCTCGATGGCTGTCGTGGTCCACGTGGTCCCGCCTCTTCGCTTCTCGCCCGAGGGTTGCGAAATCATGGCTTCGGCCATCGAACGGGGCATGATCGTGCAAACCTGCTCGGCGGGCCAGGCCGGGGCCACCAGCCCTCCGTCGCTCGCGGGAAGCCTGGCCCAGGGAGTAGCCGAAGTCTTGGCCGGCGTCGTGTTGGCCGACTCGATCAAGCCCGGTCATCCCTGCATCCATGCGTTCATGCCGTTCATCTCCGATCTCCGCAGCGGTGCGATGACAGGCGGGAGCGGGGAGGCCGCCGTGGCCAGCGCTGCCGCGGCCCAGCTCATGGCGACCTTGGAGATCCCCCACGCCGTGTCGGCCGGGATTACCGAGTCGAAAACAGCCGACAGCCAGGCCGGATACGAGAAGGGTTACACGGTGGCCCTCGCCGCCCACGCGGGAGCCGACATGGTGCAGCTATCGGTGGGGATGCTGGGCTCGATCATGGTCGCGAGCCCTGAGATCCTCGTCATCGACAACGACATGTGCGGTGCCATCCTGCGATCCGTGCGAGGGGTGGAGGTCGAGCCTGACTACCTCAACATCGACATCATCAACGAAGCGGTAACCGGGGAGGGCCACTACCTGGGGCACACCCAGACCCTTGAACTGATGCGCAGCGAGTACGTCTACCCGCAACTGGGCGATCGGGCGTCGGTCGACGACTGGGTCGCAAAGGGAGCGCCCAGCCTCTGGAGTCGGGCCCGGGATCGGGTCGACGAGATCGCCGCCGCGGGCCGACCGGGCCATCTTTCTGTTGAGGCCGAATCGGCGATCCGGTCGCGGTTCCCCATTCTTCTGCCGGAAATTAGATGACAGATTCGGAATCGGACTGTGTTGAGATCGTGGTCATCGGCGGCGGCGCGGTCGGCGCCTCCATTCTGGCCCATCTCGCCGATGCCGGACGCACCGACGCGGTTCTGCTCGAAAAGCACGAGCTGACAGCCGGCTCGACTTGGCACGCAGCCGGAAACGTGCCGACATGCTCCAACAGTTGGCTCGGGCAGCGAGCCGGCAACTACGCGTGGCGTCTGTACTCCGAGCTCGCGGCTGATCCCGACAATCCGATCACCTACCGCCACACCCGGGCTTTCTGGCCGGGCCATACCTCATCGCGAATCGACCACTTCCATCATCTCATGGGCATAGCCACCGGCCTCGGCTTCGACCTCCACTTGGTGTCGCCCGCCGAAATGGAAGAAATGCACCCCTTCTGGCACGACGACGGGACTGTGATCGCAGGCCTGCTCGATCCCTACGAGGGTGACATAGACCCGAGCGCACTCACCCAGAGCCTGGTCCGCAGGGCCAGAACCCTCGGGGCTCAAATCCACCGCAACTGCCGGGTGATCGACATCGAGGCCCTTGCCGGGCTCAGTGGTGCCGAGTGGCGGGTACACGTCGAGCGCAACGGAGACCGCGCCCGGATCGACTGCGACACAGTCGTCAACGCCGCAGGTTTCTATGGCGGACAGATCAGTGCCATGGCCGGCGTTGACGCGCCTTTGGCGGTGGTTGAGCACCAGTACGTCGTGTCCGCGCCAGTGCCGCAACTGGAGTCCGTAACCGAGAGCTTCCCGTTGGTGCGCGACCCGGAGTTGATGTTCTACCTGCGCCGGGAGCAGAACCGCCTCCTGTTCGGGAACTACGGCCATGAGGGCCGTACCGTTTGGGAGGAGGGTCTGCCCGACGCGTTCGACTCCTCGCTGTTCCACAACTCGACCGAGGACGTTGCCGAGGCCGCGCAGCGGGCGATCGCCCACGTACCGATTCTGGGGGAGGTCGGTGTCGCCGAGTTCGTCAACGGCCCGATCGCCTACTCCCCCGACGCGAATCCGCTGGTCGGGCCCGCGCCCGGCGTACCGAACTTCTATCAGGCTGTCGGTGTGCAGATCGGCATCACCCACGCGGCAGCCGTGGGCAAGGTGCTGACCGAGATGATCACCGGCGGCGACACCGAGTGGGACGTGTGGCCCTGGGATCCTCGTCGGTTCGGCGACTGGGCCATGAATGGCAGCGGGCGTCACACCTACGCGAACACCCGGGTCCGCGAACTCTACGAGCTGCAGTACGCGGAGCCGTTCCCGCATCGGATGTGGACCTCGGCTCGTCCCGTCAACCAGAGTCCGCTCTACGGCACATTGGCCGCGAAGGGGGCTCGGTTCGGACAGGTCGCGGGCTGGGAGCGGGCCTTCTGGTTCGGCGCCGAACCATACGACCATGCCGCTCTCAGCTACCGCGACGAACAGTGGCACGAGGCCGTGGCCGACGAGTGCCTGGCCGTGCGCGACCATGTCGGCGTCATGGACCACTGCGGCTTCACACGGTTCGAGGTCAGCGGTCGAGGAGCCGTTGCTTTCTTGGACCGCATGTTCTGCACCAGACTTCCGGAAGTGGGCCGAGTACGACTCGCCTACATGCTGCGACCCAACGGCACCGTGTGGAGTGAGGCGACCATCGGCCGCTTCGCGGAGGACCGCTTCATCCTGTTGGGGCCCACCGCAGCTCGTGAACGCGACTTCGATTGGCTCCAGAGCCATCTGCCCGCCGACGGCAGTGTTGCGTTCCGCCACGGCGCCGAACGGACATCCGCGTTGATGGTGATGGGGCCGCGATCCCGGGAGCTGTTGTCGCGCCTGTCCGACGCGGACGTGTCCCGCGAGGCCGCACCACCGATGTCGCTGCGCGAGATCGACGTGGCCGGGGTCAACGCGACGGCGCTGCGGGTCAGTTTCGTGGGTGAACTGGGCTGGGAACTGCACGTAGACGACGCCGACGTTGCCGACCTCTACACCGAGCTGCATTCCGCAGGCTCGGATCTAGGCATACGAGACTTCGGCTCCTACGCCCTCAACGCGATGCGAATCGAGAAGGCCTACCACGGCTGGGGCACCGAGTTCGGGGTGGAGTACACACCCTTCGAGGCTGGTTTGGAACGGTTCGTCGACTTGGACAAGCCTGACTTCGTCGGCAATGAAGCGGTGCGGGCAGCCTCCTGCGGGCCACACCATTGGTGCTATGGCATATGGACCATCGACCTCGACGGCCTCAACGACTTGCCGGGCGACCCCGCACCGTCAGCCCCGATCCGGGTCGATGGCAGGCTTGCCGGTTTCGTCACATCGGCGAGCATGGGCTTCCGCACCGGCCAGCGGGTCTGCCTCGGCTACATCGAAAGCCGTTTCGCCGCTACCAGTGTCAGCTTCACGGTCAACGTGTTCGGCACCGAATGCCCAGCGAAGCGCCACTTCGGCGCTGTGTACGATCCCGCCAGCGAACGGCCCCGGAGTTGACGAAAAGCAAGAACCAATGACCGGCACCGGCCGAAACATGCCGGATCTGCGGTCTGACTGGTAGGTCGTTAGCCACCTGCTCTGACCGGAACCCGCGCTCAAGGAATCCGTAAACCCCGGTGCCCATTCACCCGCGGACCTAAAGGTCCTTGAGTTCATCAGCTCGAGGGCGTCAGGTGTCGATCAGGACTCGACGGTCGTCGAACACCGCAGCGATCTCGACCTCGCCACCGAGTTGATGCACGATCGACCGGAGCACATCGAGTGACAGGCCGATCTCGCCTTGTTCGATCTGCGAGATGGCCGACTGCGACTTGCCGATCATCTCCGCTAGTTCGACCTGGGTCACACCGAGTGCTTTGCGAAGCTCAGCGAGGCGGTAGCTCACGATCTCGCCGACCGCTCGTTGCTTGGCCTCATCGATCCGACGAGCGCGTTCGGGGCTTTGGCGCGCTTCGTCTCGGAGCGTGCTGAAGTTCTTTGTGCTTGGCATCAGGTCAGTCCTTCCTGTCGAAGCTCGTCGAGGTGTGTGTCGTAGAGATCGTCGGCAATCGGTGTGTAGTGGTCGTACCACTTGTTCCAGTTCGCGGCGGTTGTCTTCTTTGCAGAGCATCTGGCAGTTCTCGTCGTCGGTCGCGCCGTGTACGATCCGGCCAGCGAACGGCCCAGCAGCTGACTGACCTATCTGGGTTCCGCCCTGAGGGCCATTCCATCGCATGTAGTCCCGGCCCGTGACGGACCGCCCGTTAGAAGAATGGGCCCGTGGACAAGAAAGCCTGACCGCAACAATGCTCTGATCTGAGCTCTGACTGGTGGCGGGGGCGGGATTTGAACCCGCGACCTTCGGGTTATGAGCCCGACGAGCTACCAAACTGCTCCACCCCGCGGACCTCAACGGTAGCGACACTGCTTGTCTGCAACAACCTTCAGTGTTGGGACTACGACTTCAGAGGCAAGCGACCCTGACGGCGTCCCACGCAGAACTGAGCCGTGGGCTATCCTCAACGTAAACCTAGGCCAAAGCGAACAATGAGGACGCATGGCCGGCTCTGCAGCAAAACAAAAAACCACTCTGATCGTTGTTGGCCTGGTACTGGCACTGATGACGGCTGCCTGCGCCGACAACAACGGCTCAACAGACCAGACCCCGTCGACCCCAACTACCACGACCACGATCGCCGCGACAACCACAACGCGCGTGCAGGCACCTGAGACGACCGCACCACAGAGCACCACAACCACCGCAGCCGAACCAGCGTTGATCGATTGGGAAGATCTAGAGAACCTCAGCTTCGAACTCGACGGTGACACCGTCGAGCTCGACGGCGGCGAGTCCGAGTTGTCCTACGGCGGAGAATCGGCATCGATGTTCCTGCTGCAGAACCGGGTCACCCAAGGCGACCTCGACGACGATGGAGACGACGACCTTGTCGCGCACATCATTGAACGGTCCGCAGGAACCGGCGTCTTCCACCTGATCGTTCCGGTGATCAACAACGACGGGATACCGGCGCCGCAGACACCCGTGTACGTCGGCGACCGCGTCGTCATGGAAGAGATCTCAATCCGAAACGGCCTGATCGAAGTGACCCTGCTGGACCGCCAAGACGATGAGCCGTTCACCGTCGTCACCCGACGCAACACCCTCGAAATCGACTTGAGCGAGGCAGAACCTCAAGCACGAGTCGTCGACACAAGACCGCTCAAGGACCTCCCACTACCCGATCTGGACCTGCCCGACATCAGCATTCAGTTCGAGTCCGGGGCAATCTCCGCCACCGAATCGGGGGCAATTGAGCCGAACCAGCGGCAAACCTACACTTTGCAGGCCGGCGAGGGGCAGGAACTGAGTGTTGAGCTGACGGCTCCGCTCGGAGTATGGCTCACCGTCGATCTCGGTTACTTCGTGCTCGTCCCAGCCGAAGACCGAGCCCAGGAAGCGACCGTCACCCTCCCAGTCAGCGGCCCGTGGAGAGTGACCGTAGTGTCCACCCACGGAGAGACGGCCGACTACGAGATGACGGCAACGGTGCTGCCTCTCGGTCCACCCTCAGAACCCAGTCTGACGCCGCCGCCGACGCTGCCCGCAGCACCAACCAGTGATTCCGGTGATGTCGTGTATCTCACGATCGACGACGGCCCGCACCCCGTATACACGCCGCAAATCCTCGACATCCTCGCCCGGCACAACGCCCGAGCCACCTTCTTCGTCGTCGGGTATCTGGTGGAGCGATACCCGGCCGTCATTGAGCGGATTGTGGCCGAGGGGCACCAAGTCGGAAACCACACCTGGCGACACGAGGACCTGACCACGCTTTCGAGAGAATCCTTCGACGAAACGGTCGCCAGAACCCAGGAGATCCTCGGCGAACATGCGACGCCGTGTCTACGACCGCCTTATGGATCCAGAGACGCGTTCACCCGCGAATGGGCGGCTTCTCATGGGCTGGCTCTGGCTCTGTGGACGGTCGACACCTTTGACTGGCGCAACCCGGGCGCGGTGACGATCGCCGACCGAATCGTGGCCGGAGCGACCGACGGAGCGATCATTTCATTGCACGACGGCGGCGGCGACCGGTCCCAAACCGTGGAAGCCCTCGAAGATGCCCTCAGTCGCCTCTCCGACACCAGTATTCGCTTCGAACCGCTCTGTCTATGACAAGAGCGCCGCGAACAAGCGAACAAGCTAGAACGGGCGGTCGCCGACAACCGTGACTCGCTCCATCAGTCGGTGCTCGGGCAGGAAATCAGCGGACGCTGCGTGCTGCACACACCGGTTGTCCCACATCACGAACGTGTCGACGTTCCAACGCACGCGGCACTGCACCGAGGGATTCCGGATCGCCCACTCAAGATGCCGCAGAATCTCACGGCTCTCCTCTTCAGAGAGCCCATCAATATGGGACGTGAAACCGATATTGGTGTAGATCCCTCGGGCGCCTGTGACCGGGTGCGTTCTTATGACCGGATGGCGTTGCGGCGGATACTGTGTCCGGATCCTCTCGGTTTCAGAAGGCTCAACCCGATCCTCAAAAACCCGAGAGTAGTCGTGGATCGCATACAGGTCATCCACCCTTTGCCTCCAATCGTCGGAGAGACGCCGGTAAGCCGCCGTGGCATCGGCAAAACAGGTGTCCCCGCCAACCGGGGGAACAATCCGCCCGCGCAGGATCGAGCCCATCGACGGCTCGGCCCGCCAAGTCACATCGCTGTGCCAACCCGCGGCAACAAAGGTCTTGCCGCTTGCTCCGCCGGCTTCCAGCACGACCACTTCGGGGTAGTCCTCGTCGTTGTCGGTGAACGGGTGGACCTCGAGGTCCCCGAACAACCGTCCGAAAGCAATGTGCTCCTCGGTGGTGATGTGCTGATCGCGCAGGACCAGCACCTTGTAGTCGAGCCAGGCCTTCTTGAGCTTGTCGAGGGTGACGCCATCGACGTCGGCCATGTCTACTCCTGATATTTCAGCTCCCAGCGTTGCGGTGATTGGCGAGACCTCCATTCCCATTCAGCTCCAACTCTCCGGGTCCACTGGGTCACCTCCGAGCACGATGTCGTTATAGGCGGGATCGGGCGTGACCGAAACATCTGGCCCCGCCCAAATGTTCGCTGCGGTTGCCACCTCGGCTCGAGCGCCTCCTGTGCCCCACTGCACGTACGCCAGGATGTTGTCGGGCGACCCGAAGTCGCTGTTGTTCGCGTACAGCGCCGCTTCGCCGCCGGCCGAGTTCAGTCCTCCGACCGCCGAAGCAGGTATCTCAACTGTCGCCCCCGCGTCGATGACGGCACCGGTCACCTCCGTTCCGAGGTCGGTGTATTGCGGGAACTGGCAGATGTAGATGCCGTTGACATTGGCTTCGGTGTTGCCGCGGTTCTGAACCCGCACGAAACCGCCGTCTCCGAACTGGACCCCGGTGATCACCAGATCGCCGAGGGCCACGGCGTCCTGGGGGATCGGCACAGTGGTCGACGTCGTGGATGTGGTCGGGGCGGTCTCTGTTGGCTGAGACTCAACGCTTTCGTCGGAGTCATCGCCACCGCAGCCCGCCAGCAACAGCGCAAAGGTCACCAGACACGTTGTCATCCCAAGGCGAATGGACCGCATGAGACCTCCCTCTTCGTCCTCGACACTAGAGACCGCGCGCACAAGCCCCAACAAGCTGAGACCTCAATCCACGCATGCTTGAGAATACACCACGCTCATGGGGGGAGTCCCTCCCGCTGAGGGACCCCCCATGAAACGCGTCCCGATGTGTCCGCCGCTCACATCGAGTACGTCCGCCGAACAGACATGTTGGCAGGACTCGAAGACAAACTGAGTCGGCAATCCGACACAAAGAGTGTCAGATATCCGACACAAGCCGCGACGCGGTTAACTCAGTGCACATCGAAGCGGCGAAGCACGACCGCCCAAGTCAGCACGGAGCTGACCGCGACCAACGCCAGAGAGGCCACCGCGCCTTGAGCGAGGGCTCCACGTTCACCTGCGCCCCAGACCTCCGTCGCTAGCGTGTCGACTTAGTCGGTACTATTGTCTGTTGTCGCCCGTGTTCACCGAATTATCGTGGTGTGTTCGGCATGCCTAACCATCGCCTGAGGAGGTCTCAACGTGAACTCAGAGGGCGCATATTGCTGGATGTCTGCCTAGAGTCATGATTTTGCTCTGTGCGAGTCGTTTGGCGGCTGCCGGACTGATCGTCACCTTGATCACTAGTTGCGGGAACCGAAATCAGGATGCCGGGTTGGTCGACAGTGTTGAACCTGTCCACGGAGATGATGCGATTGAGGAGCCACTGAAACCCAGCGCTCCCAATCAAGACGAGTCTGTTGAGAACCTTCTTGACGATCCTGATGAGGACCTGCCGGAAGAAAATCTTCTTGAAGAGGCTGGAGCGTGGCTGGAAACACAAGAATTACCCGATGAAGGGGTACCACAGGGTTTCATCGCTATCGACCGTCTTCTCGGGGAATGCGTTCGAAGCTTTGGCATTGAAGTACTTGAACCCGAAGCTGCGTATCGTTCCGGGGTGTACTACTTTCGTTCCGGGGATCAACTCGAGCGAGTGACATTGATCAATGCGGCGTGCGAGAACGCGCTTTCTGACCGAGGAGTCATCCTCAACGCCGACTCTGCGGCCTTTACCATTGTGTATGAATCCTACGTTGAGGTACACAGCTGCCTCATTGAGAACGGATTCCCCACCACCTATCCTCCAACACTCGACGCTTTCATCGATTCTCCCCATGCCTGGACGCCTTGGAAGGAGATGATCGGCAATTCGAGTCCTATTTTCCTCGAATCGCCACCCGCTGATGGGCCACTGACGACATATTACGAGTCATTGCTCATCTGCCCTCGCCCGTGAAGTTGTACTCGGATGCAGTTGCCCTCTCCAGATGAAACAAAGCGCAGGTACTGCCTGTTGATACCGCGCGCGCGAAAAATCGGGCTCTTGGTGATAGGTTTCGCTACCGGTGTTGGCTTGACGATTTGGGCTGGCGCGTTTATCTGGGCATCACCCCGACGAACACCCGCCTTGAACAGTCAAAATCAGTGCACATCGAAGCGGCGAAGCACGACCGCCCAGGTCAGCACGGAGCTGACCGCGACCAACGCCAGAGAGGCCACCGCGCCTTGAGCGAGAGCTCCCCGTTCACCTGCGCCCCAGACCTCCGTCGCTAGCGTGTCGAACCCGATCGGGGCCAACAGCAACGTGGCCGGGAGCTCCTTCATGGTGGAGAGCATCACCAGCCCGGCGCCGGCAAGAAGGCCTGGTGCCATGAGTGGCAGCTCGACGGTTAGGAATCGTCGGGAGCGGCTCGCTCCCAGGGTCGCCGCGGCATCGCTGTAGGCGTCCGGCACCGCCTCCACAGCAACGTGGGCCGCCCGACTCGCCTGGGCGCCGAAGTGCAGGATATAGGCGACGATCAACAACGGAAGGGTCTGATACCAGCGTCCGATGATTGGGGCGTCTATGGCCCAGAAAACCAACGAGAGAGCAATCACAACGCCGGGAAGAGCGAAGCCCGCAACGACCATGGAATTGGCAGCGCCCGCAACCCGACTTCGATAACGCCCGGTCAACCAGGCAATCGGCAACACGACCGCAATGGCGGCCAACGCGGTGATCAGACCAACCTCGGCGGTGTGCAGCGCCGGTTCCACGAGAGCCCCGAAGTCGATTCCCAGACCCACCGAGTCGATGTCGGCGGTGAGACCTCGCCAAGCCCAGAAGCCGAGCACCGCCACTGGTCCGATCAGTGCATTGCCGATGAAGGCTGCAACCGCTATCAGCACCGGGATGCCCCAACCCTTGAGGGGAACGATGAGCGGATCCTGGCTGCGTGTCACCTCCACTCGGGCCCGGCGTCGCTCCAATGCTCGTTCGACCGTGACGACGCAGAGAGCTGTGACCCCCAATATAAGCGCAAGCCCCATGGAGCGGGCCTGGTCGAATAGCTGATCGGCGTAGATCTGTTCTGCCAGAGTGCTGTAACCGAGCAGGGAGACAGCACCAAAATCGCTGATCGTGTACAGAAACACGAGCATCGTCCCCGCCAGGACAGCACTCCAAACCTGGGGAAGGACGACTGTCGAGAAGACCGCTAAGGGTTTTCGTCCGAGCAGCCGGGCTGATTCTTCGAGCGACGGCGGGAGCGATGCCATTCGGGCCGCCACCGGAAGGTAGACGTAGGGATAGGTGAACAGGGTAAGGACCAGCCAGCTGCCGCGGAACCCCTTCATGTCCGGAAGGTCGGTGATCCCGAGCGGGGAGACCAGGTCCTCGACAAGGCCCCCTGTCGCAAAGCCGGCGATCAGCGCGGTCGCGCCGACAAAGCTCGGAAAAACCAGCGGCAGAGGGGCGAGGATGCGCCAGATACGCCGGCCCACAAGGTCTGTGCGGATCGTCAGCCAGGCCAAGCTCGTGCCGATCACCGCGGTCGATGCCGACACAGCGAACCCGAGTCGCAGTGAACGGCGCAGAGGGTCCCAGGTCGACTGAGAGAGCAATAGCGAGCCGAGATCGGTTCCCAGATCGAGGTTGCGGGAGACGACGTACCCGAAAGGCCCCATGAAGACGACGCCGACGAGGACCGACAGCGCCAGCATCGCCGCGGGAGGCCGACGGCTCGGTGCCTCGGAGCGGTGTGAAACGCCGTTCTCGGAGTCCTGCGTGCTGCTGTTCAGGGTGCTACTGCTCAATGCCGCTTTCTCGTATCAGGTTGATCGTTCCCAACAGACCGTCCCCCAACAGGTCGTAGTCGATGGTTTGAGCCGCATATCCGTCCAGAGACGGCAGATTCGCCGGGGGGGCGATACCTGCAACCAGTGGGTATTCCTGGGTCTGTTCGGCGAAGGTCGTCTGTGCATGGTCGCTCAGCAGGAATCTCAGCAGCGACTCGGCGGACTCTGAGGATTCAGAGGTCGACAGCACCGCTCCGGCAGTGACGATTACCAAAGAACCAATATCGTCGACCGGCAGGAAGTGGTTCTCACTGGCCACGGATGGATCGGCTTCGACTGCACGAAGGTTGTAGTAGTGGTTGACCAGTCCCATTGGTATCTCGCCGCGGCCGACGGCTTCGACGATCGGCGAGTTCTTGGGATAGTTGGGTGAGTTGTTCTGTGCCATTCCCACAAGCCAGTCGCGGGTGGCGTCGTCTCCGAGTTCGTTGCGCATCGCGGTTACGAAGTCTTGGAACGAACCGTTGGCAGGGGCGACTCCGACCCTGCCCGCGTATTCGGGTTCGACCAGGTCGAGGACCGATGAGGGAAGATCGGCTTCGTCGACGAGGTCGCTGTTGTAGACAATCACTCGCACACGCCCGGTGAGTCCGACCCAGGTGCCGTCGCCGGCCGCGAACCCCTCATCCACAAGTGAGGTGAGGTCGTTTCCAAGCGTGGCCAGACGACCTTCGCCTGCCAGCAGGCCGAGCGCTCCGGGACTCTGGGAGATGAAGAGGTCTGCTGGTGTGTTGTCACCTTCGGTTTGGATAAGCAGAGCCAACTCCGCTGAGTCGCCGTAGCGGACATCGACGTTGATTCCGGTGCTGTCGATGAAGTCGTCGACGAGCGGCTGGATCAGCTCTTCGTTGCGCCCTGAGTAGAGCGTGATGCTGCCATCTGATCCGTCGCCGTCTCCACAGGCGGTGGCGAACAACGCCAGACCGAGCAGAGAGACGAGTATGACTGCAGGGGAACTGAGTTTTTTCATGCCGGGAATATAGCCACAATTTGACATATGTTAGGCATGCCTAATATATGACGTCTGTCACAGGGGAATTCAAGGGCTCAAACCGGCTAGCTGGCGGACTCGCCACCAGCGGCGCTGGTTCAGAAGAGCCACCGTAGGCCAGGGTGGGCAGCCCGGTATGGCCGACCGCGACCTCGGCACCGACCGCGAACCGCGGCGAACCAGTCGCGCGGCTCCTCACTATCGTTCCTCCTGCCAGCACCACGCTGATCAGCGCGTCATGGCCGCAGTAGTCGATCCCGACCACCCGGCCGCCGTACCCCGGGGACAGCACAATCTCCTCAGGCCGAACCAGGACCTCAACCGGCCCCCTCATCGAGTCGATCAGAGGAATCCGTCCGAGCACAGTGTCTGCTTCTGATCCCCTGGCATAGCCCGCCAACAACTCTGCTTCACCCACGAACGCAGCCAACCAGGGGTCCGCCGGACGGTTGTAAAGCTCAGCGGGGGTTGCCTGCTGAACCAGTACCCCATCGCGCATCACCGCCACTTCATCGCCGAGTTCAAAAGCCTCGTTCTGGTCATGGGTAACAAAGATCGCGGTGATCTCAAGCTCTCTCAGGAGCTGGGCAACATCAGACCTCACACCGGCTCGCAGGTTCGAGTCCAAACTCGAGAACGGCTCGTCAAACAACAGAACCGAGGGACGTGGCACCAACGCGCGGGCTACCGCTACGCGCTGCTGTTGCCCCCCCGAGAGCGAGCCCGGCAGACGATCACCGAACTCCTCGAGCCCGACCATCTCCAACATCATGCGCACGGACTCGCGGGCACGTTCGCTGGACAGGCCGAATCTGTGTCGGCGATCTCCGCGCGGCAGACCGTAGGCCACATTCGCGGCGACGCTCATATGCGGGAACAAGGCACCATCCTGAAACACCAGCCCGACACGGCGCTTCTCCGGCGGCACATGCACGTTGGCGCTGGCAACCAATTGCGACCCAACCAAGATCTCGCCCCGCTGGACCGGTTCAAGACCTGCGACAGCGCGGAGGAAGGTGGTTTTGCCGCAGCCGCTCGGACCCAGGATCACAACCTGCTGACCCGGCCCGGCCACTAGGTCCGCGCCCTTCAACACAGGAACCGACCGGTTGACCCATAGGTCCTTGGCGACGACTGCCAAGCCGGCGAGGGAGCCGTCGGCATCTGTGTGAGGCATGCCTTACATTCTACCGTCGGAAGCCGTATCCAACGAATTCGTCACCCGAGCAGCTCGGGCAGAGGTTCGCTGTAGACGACCGTGACCCGCTTGGTGGCCCGCGTCAACGCCACATACAACGAACGGAAACCCTCGATCTCTTCGTCCACGATCCGCCTCGGCTCAACCACAACCGCCGCGTCGACCTCAAGGCCCTTCACCAGGCGCACCGGCACGACAGTCACCTGCTGGTCGAGTCCGTGACGGGTCGGACCTCCGAACGACAGCTCATGAGCCTCAAAGGCAGACGACACACTCTCCAGCACCGAGGCCGGAACGATCACCGCGACATTGCCCTCCCCGACCGCCGACAGCTCCGCTCGCACGATTTGAACCAGCGCGTCAGGGAGCGATCCTTGCACTTCGACCAGCTGAGGCTCTTCGCCGTCGGTTCGCACCGGTGTCGGAGGGCACAGCCCCGGAGCCGCGAAAGGAAGGATCCTGTTCGCCAATTTCATTGCCGGGCCGGGGATCCGATATCCGACGGTCAGTTCGGAAATCCTGGACTCGTGTTTGCCTGCAAAAGCCGAAATGACCGAATCCCAGTCGCTGTTGGCCCACGCGCCGGTGGCCTGGGCAATGTCACCGACAACGGTGAGCGAACCGTTGAGCGATCGACGCGCCACCATCCGCAATTCCATCGGTGAAAGGTCCTGGGCCTCGTCAATGCATATATGTCCGTACGTGCGAACCGCGTCCAGCACACGTTTCCCCGGACGGTGGCCCAACAGAAAACGGGCCTCGTCAAGCAAAGGCACGTCTTCAAAGCTCCACACGACCTCATCGGCGTGCGCTGCACGAGGCCGGTGCAGACGCAGGATCTCCTCTTCGCTGAACAACTCTCGATTCGCAGATTTCAAAAGCGCTCGAGAGCCATAGAAGTCGTGAAGCAAATGAGCGGGAGTGAGCACCGGCCACATCCACTCAAGTGTCTCCCTGACCCGAAGGTCAGTCCGCATACGTTCACGCACAATCTGAGGGTCGACATGCTTTCGGGAGCTCGCGGCAAGCGTCTCAAAGAACAGGTCTTCCACAATCTTGCGGCCCGCATTGTGAGTTCGGGAACGTCTGCGCGCCACCGCGACTATTCTTCGAGACTCCGCGACGGTGATCCGCAGACGCTGCAGGCCGAACCCGAAATGCTGATCAGCGCGGAGGCGTCGTTGGCGGTTAGCCACAGCCCTAGCGAGCACATCGGTCATTCGCGGGTCGCCCTTGATACGAGCGGTCGGTTCGTCATCGAGGCTGTCGACTCGAACCCGCGGTTGAACCAGATCAGCTAGAACCGCAACGGTGACGCCGGCCTCGCCCAGCGACGGCAGAACCTGTTCGATGTATGCAATGAACAAGCGGTTCGGGGCAACCACCAGGACGCCCTGAGTCTCCAGAGAAAGCCGGTGGGTGTAGAGGAGATAGGCAGCCCGGTGCAGCGCGACCACGGTCTTGCCGGTGCCGGGGCCGCCCTGGACCACCAGCAAACCGGGCATCGGCGCCCGAATAATCTGGTCCTGCTCAGTTTGAATCGTGGCGACGATGTCGCCGAGCCGTCCTGTGCGCGCTGCTTCAAGCGCCGCGACCAGCGCGCCCTCGCCCCTGATTGTCACGTCGTTTGCGTGGTTGGGATCGGCAAGCTCGCCGAACAGCTCATCGTCGATTCCGAGCAGCGTGCGACCGCGTGTGGCGAAGTACCTGCGACGCTCGAGGCCCATGGTCTCAGAGCCCGTCGCCCGGTAGAAGGGTTCAGAGACCGGGGCCCGCCAATCGACCACCACCGCGTTCTGATCGTCGTCCCAGACGCCGACACGTCCGATGTAGAAGCGTTCATCGGTGCCCGCCGGGTCGATGCGCCCGAACACCAGTGAGCGGTCTCCCAGGTTGAGCCGGGTGAGGCGATTGAGGGCGCCCTGAAGTACAGATTCTCTCTCGAACCGCGCCTGGTTGGTGCCGCCCTGGTTCGCTTCGAACATCTCGGCGATGCGCCTGACCCGCTCACGAGAGTCGTCGAGGCAACCGTAGGCGACGTCGAGATACGCCTGTTCAGCTTCAAGTTCCGGATGACGTTGCGACACTGGTCAAATGAGCTCTCAGAGGGGCCACAAGAGATTGACGACTGCGATTGGGGAGCCTTTTAGCCTAGCGGGCGCTGATGCCCCTACGCTGCGGGGATGTTCTCTGTCGGTCTAGTCCTCAGTGCGGGCGGACTCGTTGGCGACTCATGGCACTGCGGCGTGCTGTCGCGGCTGGCGTCAGCCACGGGTTGGGACCCACGAGACGCGGATCTCATCGTCGGCACGTCCGTCGGCGCCTTCACTGCACTCAGTTTGCGCAGCGGGGTCTCAGCCCATGATCGAGTCGCTCGACTCCGCGGCGAACCGGTGAGCGCCGAAGCGGCCGAGATCTATGCCCGTGTCACCACCGATCACGACGAGCCCGTCGTCGAGCGGGACTGGCGGCCTCTATCCCCCAAGATGTCGCTCAACGCCCTGTGGCCGCCTTGGAGCCCCGATCCCGTTCGAGCCATTTTCGGCGCTGTTCCCCGGGGCGCTCGCTCCGGCATCGTGGCTGAACAGCGCGTGAACGAACTCCATCCGGAGCGCTGGACGAAGCTGCCGACTTGGATAGTCGCCGTACGGGCAAGTGACGGTTGCAGGATCGTATTCGGACGCGACGATGTGAGAGGAACTGTCGGCGAGGCGGCGCGGGCATCCTCCGCGGTGCCGGGCGTATACGCCCCTGCGCAGATCGGGAAAGTCGAATACATCGACGGCGGTGTGCACTCCTCTACGAATGCCGATCTCTGTGCGATGCTCGGTTTCGACCTGGTGATCATTTCGTCGGCCATGACTAGAGGCGGGGGGGCGCTCGGGCACATCACCAATCCGATACGCAGCTGGTTCAGCAACAAGTTGAGCAACGAGGTCAAAGAGGTGCGGCATCAGGGCACCGCGGTCGCGGTGATCGAGCCCCATCTGGACATGATCCAAGATCTCTCGGCCGACGACGACGAGCAGCAGCGTCTGGCAGTGAGAGCCGGCGAGACCGCGGTCGACCGACTTCTCGAGACCCCTGACGGAGCCGGCCTGCAGGCTCTGATCCAACAGGCACGGCATGGCTAGCGCAGCAGACGCGGGCGCACCCGACATATTCGACGGCCATTGCTTCATCCAGGCCTGCCGAGGCGAGCCCCACGAACGGGTCCCGGTCTGGTTCATGCGCCAGGCGGGTCGTTCCCTGCCCGAGTACCGGGCGATCCGAGGCACCGGAACGATCCTTGACGCGATCAAGAACCCCGATCTCTCGACTGAGATCACACTCCAACCCGTGCGGCGCTACGGCGTGGACGCCGCCATCTTGTACTCCGACATTGTCGTGCCCGCCCACGCCATCGGCTTCGGTGTCACCGTCACCCCTGGGGTCGGACCTGAGATAGAGGAGCCTTTTCGCTCGGCGGCCGACCTGGATCGTCTGCGTCCTCTCGATCCCGTGGTTGACACTCCCTATGTGCTTGAGACCATTCGGCAGTTGGTCGACGAGCTTGATGTGCCGTTGATCGGGTTCGCCGGTGCGCCTTTCACGGTCGCGTCCTACCTGATCGAGGGGCGGCCGTCTCGTGACTACCTGAACACCAAATCGCTGATGCTCAACGACGAGCATCTGTGGCACTCGCTGCTGGACCGCCTTGCAGATCTGGCCATCGCCTCGCTTGTTTCCCAGATCGACAGCGGGGCATCAGCGGTTCAACTGTTCGATTCGTGGACGGGTGCCTTGTCGCCGGCCCAGTATCAGCGGTACGCGGCGCCGCATTCGCAGAAGGTGCTTAACGCTGTCGAGGGGACCGGGGCGCCTCGGATTCATTTCGGCGTCAACACAGGCGAACTGCTGGAACTCATCAAAGGCGTCGGTGCAGACGTGGTCGGCATCGACTGGCGTGTTCAGATCGACAGGGCCCGGCTCCGGCTCGGTGATTCCGTTGCGTTGCAGGGCAACCTAGACCCTGCGGCGGTGATTGCGGGAGTCGACGCGGCCACCTCCGGGGCTCGTGAGGTTCTTGCGCTCAACGCCGGCCACCCCGGACACATCTTCAATCTCGGGCACGGAGTGCTGCCGACAAGCGATCCCGATGTGCTCAGCGAGGTTGTGAAGGTCGTCCACGCGGAGGGGACCGTCGGATTGGCCGACCCGACGTAGCGATGAGTCGTCGGACAGTGATCATCGGTGGCGGCATCACCGGGTTGTCCGCTGCACATCAGCTTCATCAACAAGGCGACGACTTTGTCTTGCTGGAAGCAAGCCACCGGTTGGGTGGCAAGATCGCGGGCGGTCCCGTGGAGGGTTCGGCTCTGGGGTTCGATGTGGACTGCGCGGCCGACGGATTCTTGGCCCGCGAACCGGAGATGTCGGATCTCTGCCGTGAGCTCGGCTTGGGCGATGACCTGGTTTCGCCGACAGGGGCAGGAGCATTCGTCTGGCTTGAGGGAGCGCTTCGCCCGATCCCGCCGAGTGTTCTCGGGGTGCCGTTGTACCCGGAGAAGTTCGCCGGTAGCGGGATCATTTCCGACGAGGGCATCAACGAACTGAAAAGCCGGGGCTTCGCTGACCACCCTGCATTGGTGGGCGACGCGCCGGTCGGGGAGGTGGTCCGTGCCCGGGCCGGCGATGAGGTGTTCGAACGGCTCGTGGACCCGCTGCTAGGAGGCATCAACGCCGGCAACAGCGACAATCTGAGTATCACTGCGGGTGCTGGGGCATTGGCCGGCGCGGCGCGCAGGGGTGGGCCGTTCGTTCCTGCTCTTCGAGACCACGCGGCGTCTTCAGCTCAGGGCCCCGTCTTTCATGGGGTCAAGGGCGGCAGTCAACGAATCATCGACGCTCTCCAAGCTGAACTCAGCGACCACATTCACATGCACGCACCAGCGGTCTCGCTTGAACGCAATGGCGGTGGCTGGAGGATCACAACACGGTCCGGTCCCTTCGATGGCGACCGAGTCATCGTCACGACACCCGGATTCGTCAGCGCAGGACTGCTTGAGCCCCACTGCCCGGAGGCTGCTTCGTTGCTAGCCGGTCTCGGGTATTCAGACGTTGTGCTGGCCACTTTCGTCGTCTCCTCAGAACAGGTGGGCCACGACCTCGACGGCGCTGGTTTTCTGGTTCCGCGCGACCAAGGATTGTTGATGACCGCCTGTTCTTGGTCGTCATCGAAATGGAGCCACTACAACGACGGTACGCACGCCGTCCTGCGGGTCTCCGCGGGCCGGGTGGACGATCGGCGTTGGCTGGACCTCGACGAGTCGACCCTTGTCGAGACCCTGCGTCAGGAATTGGCGTTGACGATCGGTCTGCAGGGGGAATGCGTTGCGCGAGTCAATCCGTGGCGCCAGAGCCTGCCCCAGTACCTCCCCGGTCATCTGGACCGTTGCGACCAGATCGACGCGTGCCTCAAGCGCGACACGCCCGGAGTAACGGTCGTCGGCGCTTCAATGCGCGGTCTCGGCCTCCCCGCCTGCGTCCGCCAAGCCCGCACCAGCGCTAGTGGCATGTCGCGGATTTGGTGATTCGGTTGAGGTCCACGGTTCCGACTAGCAACACCTGAGCTATCGACAACCCTCACAGAGCCTGCTCCAAGACGATCCGCCGTTGGGCCTCGTCGGCTCGGTCGGTCAGGAAGGTCAGCCTGCGCTGCTCTCCCGAGGTGTGGGTGTAGGTGATCCGCAGAGCCGTAGTGCCACGTCCACCGATGAGCCGATCCTGCTCGCTTCCTTTTATTCCCCAACCCCCATAGTCCTCGCGGGGATTGATCTCGACAACCTCGCTTGTCAGGACTTGCTCAATCAGGATCACAGCCAGCCGTCTGGGCCAAACCCCAGCAGTCACCTGCACGTTGTCGATCTGAAGCTCCGAGTATGCACGTTTCTGGCCGTACATAATGACGCCATACGAAGAGACAGCCATGGCTATGACCGCAATAACCATCACCAAACTTGACGGACTCGAACCAAGGATTTCGGCAACTACCCAAGCAGCTACCAAGGCGGCGTTAATCGCGGTGCTGACGAGAAGGGCCGCCTTGAAGACACGATCGTAGGGTTCGCGTATCATCAACGGTCCGTTGCCCAACGATTCACTCATCATCCATCCCAGAATATATTCTCTCCACCAGTTCGGCATTCTCGACTAGGAAATCTTTTTCGTGACGATCGAGGAGCTCTTCGTAGGCATCGATGAGGCTCTCTCGGCATCGGTAATCGGCTTCGGCGACCTGCAGCTCGAAGGCCCGGACCTCCACCCTCAGGTCCTCAGGCAGTTCGAGACTCTCTGGCATACGGTCGACCAACTGTCGGCTTGCGGCTCCCCTGTCGGCCTCGTCAAATGTGAACCCCTCTCGGTTCATACACTCGATCGCCAACGTCGTGACGGAATCGCTGATGCGGAGCTGCCGGCTCGCCTGCTCACCGGCCGTCTCTCCGTACAGTTGGTCGAACTCGTAGGACGACGGCGCGGGCCCATCGCCACCGCATGCGCCCATCAACAACGCGCATATTACCAGCAAGGCACCATATTTCAGACCGAACCGCATACTGCCTCCTCACAACAGCAAATCTCAACGCGATCGTAGGTCCGTTATCTGCGCGTCTGCCTGGTCTGCTCTTTCGGTTAAGAAGGTCAGCTTGCGTTCCTCGCCTGACTCGTGGGTATAGGTGATCCGTAGGGCCTTGGTGCCCCCACCACCGACGAGTCGGTCACGCCTGGTTCCCTTTAGACCCCAACCGCCGTAGTCCCTGAGCGGATCTATCTTGACGACCTCGCTTGCAAGGATGGGGACCACCGTGCCCGGGAACGGCCAGGCTCGCGCGGTGACCTGCGTATTGTTGATCCGAAGCTCTAAGTCTGCGCGCCACAATCCGTAAGCCACGACTACGCCGAGGGTGCCACCGAATGTTGCGCCTATGCGTTCGATGCCGGAGCGACTGGAATCAAGGAGGTCCGCGACGCCGAAACCTATACCCAGCGCCGCAATAATCGCGGCACTGACCAGAAACATCGCCCTGAACATTGGGTCGTACGGTTCCCGTATCTTCAGCGTTTCATTGTCACGTGATTCGCGCATGATCCTTGTCTCTTCCCTTGCCGTTGTACTCATAAATGATGTGTGCCGACCCCATCGCCTTTGGTCGTTCCCCAGTGGTAACGTATTGCGACACCTCGCCAAAAAACGAAGAACCGTACCTGAACACCAATAATCCAAATGCACTGAATGCGAACGAAATGAGTCCTAGTGCAATTGCAATCCCGAGGTGAAACAGGAAACCGAGCATCATCGTAAAGGCTTTCCATCGGCGCGCCATGAAGACCGCAAGACCGAGAAACATCTCGACCGCGAGCACAGCGTATGTCGAACCGCCGCAGCCAACGAAGGCCGTGCACCGGTGCCGGTCAATCTCGCACTTCGCGTTTGAGAGTGGTGTGAGGGTTGTGGGTATCCGCGGTTGGGTGCGAGGGGTTGGGCTTCCTCCCAATCGTGGAAGGTCTGGTTCTTGGACACCGCATTCCAACGGCGCTGCGTTCCTGGCTTCGCGCAATGCGCGGGCCATGTGCTGACGGTGACCGCGTCGTTTATGCGGGTTTTGTGCTTTATATGAGAAATCCACATAAAGCCCTAAACTCCGCATAAACCAAATTATCCTGTCAGCATGGACCCCGTTCTGAACCCTTACAGCCCAGGTGCCGGAAACACCCCCCGAGCACTCGTTGGCCGCGACGCTGACTTGGAGGCCTTCGACATCGCGATCCGCCGGATCAGCCTGGGCCGCCATGACAGAAGCGTTATTGTCACGGGCCTGCGTGGCGTCGGCAAGACAGTGCTGTTGCGCGAATATGGGCATATAGCCGCGCGCGAAGGATGGATCCATGAGCACGTAGAGGTCGGAGAGGGCACAGATTTCGTCCGCATCGTAGCCGAAATGGTGAGACGGGCGATCCTGCGGCTGTCGATGACCAAACGTCTGGCCTCTCATGCAAGCAAAGCAGCAGGAGCGCTCAAAGCGTTCCAAGTGCGGTGGGGCCACCGGGGTCTGTGTTACTCGCCGAGGCACGGAGTCATCGCATTCACAGTTCCGATGTTCGACCAGTACCTGCGCCGCCGCTCCGAATCCTGACCTTTCTCGGGCCTGGCCCTGAAGTGGGTTGTGTATCCGCAGTCATAAGCGCTTTGAGCGTCTCGTTGTTCATTGTGTACCTCCCGTCTGGAACAGCAAACCAACAGCTAGGAGCACAACGTCTCCGAAGTAGAGCGCCTAACTACACTCGCCGGAGTGAACCGCCTTGTGACGCTCGTCGTCCTGGCCGTGGCGCTGCTGGGGAGCGCCTGTAGCAGCACCAATGGAGAACCCGGGGCTGAAGGATTGGACGACAGCTTCTATCCGAAGATGGGCAACGGCGGGTAACGACGACCCCATGCCACCGTTGTAGAACGGGCAGCAAATGGGTTGGAACAAGGTTGCCAAAGCGTTACAGTTTCGCCGTCGATATTACAGTTATGTGACAAACAAGGCGGAGGAAGCACCGGCAATGCACATACGAGTGAGCGCAATCGTCATTTCGCTGACAGCACTCCTGTTCGCATCCTCCTGCACACCAGAAGAGGTCGCCCTGTATCTCAAGGTCACCGACCACGTCAACGACGTGCTCTCCACCGAAGAGCTCAAACGCCTGCGCGACTGCGAGTCAACCGACGACTACACCGCTGTCTCGTTGTGGACCAACCCGGTCGGCCTCTACCGAGGCGCCTACCAGTTCGTGCAGCACACCTGGGACGGCGTGGCTGAACGTCACTTCCCCTGGCTGGTCGGAATGGACCCCGTCGAAGTCGAGCCATGGTGGCAGGACGCCATGACTCGCGCCCTGTGGTCCGAACGCGGAAGACAGCCCTGGCCGATATGTGGCCACCGAGTGTGACCGATTGTGACATTCTGTAGTTGTGACAAAACCCACGGACACCGAGGCAATTGCCGTCCCCGGACAACCTGAGACAACGAGAATCGACTCAACGGGCGAACTGCTGCTGCCGCTTATCGCGGCAGACTCCGGTCCGGCCCGTGAATGGGCCGACGCGGCGCAAACCGACCGGATGGCGCCTCCCCACGAATTATCCGACGGGGACGCGCACCTCAACGTCACCCGAACCTTCTGTTTCGCCGACCTCAGCGGATTCACCGCATTCACCCGCGACAACGGGCCGCACGCCGCGGTAGGCCAACTCGAGCAGTTCCGACGAATCACGCGCAATGTGGCAGCCAAGCGCGGTGTGCGTGTCGCCAAATGGCTCGGCGACGGGGTGATGCTCGTGGGCACAGAAGCACCACCCACAATCGCTCTGGGAGCGCACCTCGTTCATGCATTCTCCGGCAGCGAGATCCAAGTCCGTGTCGGTATCGCAACCGGCATCGCCCTGTTGTTCGAAGGCGACGACTACATAGGCGAACCGGTGAACCTCGCCGCCAAACTATGTGCCGCGGCCGAACCCGACGAGATCCTGGCGGTAGCTGAACCCGCGGATCTGCCAGACTGGGTAACCAGCGAAGACAATGTGACCATCCGAATCAAGGGCGTGGGAGCGATCGGAGGAGTCCGCCGGCTCCGAGTCGAGCCCTCCAAATCACCGTAGGAACGTGAACAAGACCCGGACGCTGTCGATTCTCGCCGGTCTGCTCATCGCAGCCGGACTCCCGCCATGGGGGTGGTGGCCGCTCACGATCGCGGGACTGGCGCTCTGGTATTTCGTTCTCAACCAACTGACGCCGCATGCCCGGTTCGGACGTTCTCTGCTTGTCGGCGCCGCCTGGTTCATCCCGAGCACCTTGTGGATGGCGGACCTGACGCCGGTGGGATGGCCTGTGGCCGCAGCCGCCTTCAGTGTGATGGTCGCCCTGGTCGGATGGATCACACCCAGCAACCGCGTATACCGGGGTGCGGTATTCTGCGGCGCGCTCGCGTTGGCCGAATTGATCCGCTGGAACTGGCCTTTCGGTGGGGTTCCGATCTCCACGCTGCCAATGGCAGGCGTCAACACTCCCCTTGCATCGTCAGTCCGACTCCTGGGGTCGCCGATTCTCGTGGTGTTGCTGGCTCTCGCCGCTGTGATCCTCGCCGATCTCGTAAATCGCCGAAGAGCCAGTTTGGCCGCCGTGGGAATACTCGCGGCGCTGCCACTTGCCGGACTGCTTCCGTGGGTCGCCACCACTGAGGGCGAATCGATCCGAGTCGCAGTCGTGCAGGGCGGCGGACCCCAGAACACGAGGGCTGACCTGTGCCAGAACCGGCAGGTGTTCGAACGGCACATGGAAGCGAGCCAGCTCATCAGCGAACCAGTGGATCTTGTGCTGTGGCCCGAAGACGTGGTGCATCCAGCTGCCGACGGCGCCACCTCAGACCGTTGTCCGGACCCGCTGTTGGGTCGCAGCGAAGCGACCGACCGGATCGCCCGACTGGCCGACAGTCTCGATGCCGTGGTGGTCACCGGATGGTTCGAACCGAGCGCCGACGGCAAATCCAACCTGAACTATTCGATCGTCACAGATTCAAGCGGGGTCACCGGCGACCGTTACGACAAGGTGCAACTGGTGCCTTTCGGGGAGTTCGTGCCGCTCCGCGGCTTCATTGAGCGGTTCAGCAGCGAACTCCCCTCACGCGATGTGCAAGAGGGAACCGGACCTGCCGTGGTCGACAGCGCGCTCGGACCGCTCGGCGTCTCAATCTCCTGGGAGGTCTTCTTCGACCACCGTGCCCGTGACGCGATCGGCAACGGCGGGGGCGTTCTGCTCAATCCCACGAACGGCTCAAGCTACTGGCTCACAATCGTGCAAAGTCAACAGATCGCGTCGAGCCAGCTGCGAGCAATCGAGACGGACCGCTGGGTTGTCCAGGCTGCCCCCACCGGATTCTCTGCCATCATCGACCCGTCGGGTGAGGTCATTGCCCGCACTGGAGTCAGCGAACAACAGGTGCTGACCGAAACCATCAATCTCCGCGAAGGACGCACCCCTGCGGTCGTGCTCGGGGCCTGGCCCGTGCTCATCGCGTCACTGGGGATCTTGGCCTTCGCCCACCTCGATTCCCTCACTCAAGAGATCGCCAGGCGCTTCCAAGCCCGCAAACGAGCCCGCGCGCAGAAGCGTTGACGTATCCGCCAATGGTGGCGGGAGTCACGCGGGGTAGGGAAAAGGCGAACCATTGGGCATCATTCAGGGTCCGATTGTTGCCCGCGGAAGCCAGTTTTCTCCTATGTACAAGGCGCACAACCCCCATGATCGCGCCCTTCGCATTGCACTTCTGACCTATCGCGGAAAGCCTCACGTGGGAGGACAAGGGGTCTATGTCCGGCACTTGAGCAAAGCTCTCGTCGACCTCGGGCATCACGTCGAGGTTCTTGGCGGTCCCCCCTACCCCATCCTCGACGAACGTGTGCCGCTCATAGAGTTGCCAAGCCTGGACATCTGGTCAGAACCGCACCCCATGCGCAAACCGCGAATTTGGGAATGGAAGGACTGGACCGACTTTGCCGAGCACGCCTCGTTCGGCACTGGCAACTTCTCTGAGCCCATGGCTTTCAGCCTCCGCGCATGGCGTCATCTGCGCCACCGTCGCCACGAGTTCGACCTGATCCACGACAATCAGACGCTGGGCTGGGGCCTGCTCAAACTGCATCAGGAAGGCTGGCCGATCCTCGAGACGATCCACCACCCGATCACCGTCGACCGCAAACTCGAACTGGAGCACGCCCGCACTGCATGGGAACGATTCGGCAAACGACGCTGGTACTCCTTCACCAAGATGCAGCGGCGGGTCGCCCGGCGCATGCCTCGACTGATGACCGTCTCCGAGTCTTCGAAGAGTGATATCTGCGCCGATTACGGGATCGACCCCGAGCGGCTTCATGTGGTGCCGGTCGGGGTCGACCCAGACCTGTTCCTTCCTGTCAGCGGAGTTCAACGCCGTGAAGGCCACCTGGTCACCACCGCATCGGCCGACGTGGCAATGAAGGGGCTCAAGTTCCTCCTCGAAGCGGTGGCCAAGCTGCGCACCGAGCGCCACATCGAGCTGACCATCATCGGCAAACGGCGACCCGACAGCCACGCCAGCGGCGTGATGACCCGGTTGGGTCTCGATGGCTGCGTTGAGTTCGTCTCCGATGTGGCCGACTCGCGGATCGTCGAGTTGTACAGCGAAGCAGAGTTGGCCATCGTGCCCTCGCTCTATGAGGGCTTCTCTCTGCCCGCCATCGAAGCGATGTCGTGTGGAGTTCCACTCGTCGCCACGACCGGCGGGGCGCTCCCCGAAGTCGCCGGAACCCACAATGAAACCTGTTTCCTCACCGAGCCGGGCAACAGCGAAGCTCTGGCATCGACAATTCGCGAGGCCCTCGACAACCCGGAGCTGCGAGCGCAGGTGGGGAGCCAAGGGAGACAGCGAGTGATCGACCAGTGGTCGTGGCGCCACACCGCGCAGCGCACCGTCGATCAATACTCAGCAGTGCTCGCAGAGCAGGGCACGGCCTGATGCTCACCGTCGACTACGACCGATTCGGCCTGCGCGCCGAAGACCGGCTTCTTGACCTCGGCTGTGGTTTCGGCCGTCACACCTATGAGGCGCTCGTGCGCGGTGCGGACGTCGTCAGTTGCGACATGGCGCTGGCGGAACTCGAGTCCATCAGGAATACCGCGCCGCTGCTGATCGACGACGGGCTGTTCGACGCCCAACTCAGCCACACCCTGGTGCAGGGCGACGGAACCACCTTGCCTTTCGCCGACGGAAGCTTCGACAAGGTCATCGCCTCTGAAGTGCTCGAACACGTGGTCGACGACGACGCTGCTCTGCGCGAACTCCTCCGGGTCCTCAAACCCGGCGGTGTTCTGGCGGTCACGGTCCCAGCCTGGCTGCCGGAGAAGATCTGCTGGAAGATCAGCTCCGACTATCACGCCCCCGCCGCTGTCGGTGGCCATGTCAGGATCTACACCGAGAAAGAAATCCGCCAGAAATTGCGTGACGCAGGCTTCAACCCTACGGTCTCCCACCGCACACACGCCCTGCACTCCCCGTACTGGTGGCTTCGCTGCGCGGTCGGTGTCAACAACGAGATCGAGGACAATTTCTCTGTGCGGACCTACCACAAGCTGCTCGAATGGGACATCGTCAAGACCCCTTGGTTGACGCGCGCCGCCGAGAGGATACTCAACCCGATACTCGGCAAGAGTCTCGTCGTCTACGCCACGGTGCCCGTCTCAAACACGGCACCAGTCTCAAACACGGCGCCGATCAATGCTGAGGTCCCATCGGCCGCCGAGAAACCAGCCGCAGAAGAACTGCTCGTTCATCATTCGTCTACCCCAGAGGTTGTTCGTGCTACCTGAGATTCGCGGCGTGCTGTCCGCTGAACAGATCCGACAAACCGCCGACCACATCGCCGAATGGCAGCTCGGCTCGGGCATGATCCCCTGGTTCCCCGACGGCCACGCCGACCCGTGGAACCACGTTGAAGCGGCAATGGCCCTCGTGGTCGGCGGTCGTCGAAGCGAAGCCGAGGCTGCCTATCAATGGCTGGTCGACAGCCAGCGGCCCGACGGTTCCTGGCATCAGTACTACTTGGAGCACGAGGTCGAGCAGGACAAGCTCGACGCCAACGTCATCGCCTACGTCGCCACCGGGGTTTGGCACCACTATCTGCACTTCCGCGACCTCGGCTACCTGGAGACAATGTGGTCCGTGGTCGAGCGGGCCATCGATTTCGTGCTCGATCTGCAGCAGCCCCGCGGCGAGATCCTCTGGGCTCGCCACCCCGACGGCACGCCATGGCCCTTCGCATTGCTGACCGGCTCGTCTTCAATCGCCCACAGCCTCCGCTGTGCAGTTGCCATCGCCGAAGAGCTCCGCCACGAACGCCCCGACTGGGAGTTGTCGGTGGCACAGCTCGCACATGCGATTCGTCACGAACGCGACGAGGCGTTCTCCCCCAAGCACCGCTGGGCCATGGACTGGTACTACCCGGTGCTGTCAGGGGTGATCAGCGGCGAGGCAGGGAGGGTCCACCTCGCTGAGAGATTCAGCACGTTCAATTTCGGAGACGAGGGCATCCGCTGTGTCAGCGACCGCCCCTGGGTCACCACCGCGGAGACCTGCGAGTGCGCCATCGCCCACCTCGGCGTGGGCGACTATGCCACGGCCATTCGCCTTTTCAGCGCCGCGCAGAAGCTTCGTGAACCGGACGGCCGCTATATCACCGGCATGGTTCACAGCGAGCTGACCATGTTCCCGCCCGGCGAGCGCTCCACCTACTCTGCGGCTGCCGTGTTGCTGGCCGCGGAGGCGATCGAAGGCTCAAGCCCGGCGGCGAAGCTGTTCGCCGATCACGAATTCCTGCCACCGATCATCGACATCGATCCGGTCGACTCCGGCGTAACCCGCTCTACCTGAGCCGGGCTTCTAATCGGCTAGAGCGCCTGCGCGACATATGTCTTACCGGTGTTGTTCTTGCCGATGAAGATCGTCAACGGCCGTAGCTTGACCTCTCCGTGGTCAACCGGCCCTAAGTGGTCTACGACAAGCCGGAGGTCTTGGCCAACCATGTGGCACAGGCTAGCGAAGCGAGATTAACGTTGCCCCCATGGTATCCGTGGTCACCAACCCCGGCCTGAGCGGGAGTTGGAAGCGGGCGGGAGTTGGAAGCGGGCGGGAGTTGGAAGCGGGGTTGAGGGGGACCTGAGGCTAATCGGGTCTCGTTCGGCGCATCACGCGCAGCGAGCCTGTGGCGCTGGACTCCTCGAACGCGCCTGATTCCACCGCTCGGCAGTAGATCTCGTATGGAGGTCGACCGCCGTCTGCGGGGTTCGGGAACACGTCGTGGATCAGCAATGTGCCGCCGACGACAACGTGGGGCACCCAGGTCTCATAGTCGCGGTGCGCAGGTTCGTGACCGTGGCCGCCATCGATGAACAGCAGAGCGAGGGGCGTGGCCCACACCGACCCGACCGTTGGTGAGTCCCCCACCAGCGCCACCACGGTCGGCTCCAGCCCGGCGTCGTGGATTGCGCGGCGGAAGGCGCCGAGGGTGTCGATCTTGTTGGTCTCTGGGTCGACTAGGTCCGGGTCATGGTGCTCCCAACCCGCTTGGTTCTCCTCGGACCCGCGGTGGTGGTCCAGAGCAAACAGGACACGACCGCGCTCGCTCGCTGCCGCACCGAGATAGACCGCTGATTTGCCGCAGTAGCTGCCGACCTCGAGGAACGGGCCGTCCGCTCCAACCGCCATGGCAGCCTCGTAGAGGGCCATGCCC
>JAPOYA010000037.1 GCA_026706815.1 Acidimicrobiaceae bacterium
GGTGTTTCTGTTGATCCGGCACCGCTTGGGTGGAAACCCATCGCCATGTTTATACTGAGGGGCCTTTTGCCATGGGGGCGGTTTCGGTCAAGCCCCCCCCCCCCCCAGGATCAAAGTAGGCTAGAGCCGAGCCTTGGCGGCCATCGACCGGGTGCGCGATGGCTGCGACGCTCAAAAGGATTGCCCGCTAAACATCGGGCGTTGGGGCACACCGGAAAGTTCTGTGGTACAGCCGTAGCAGTGGTCGTCGCGCTGGCCTTAACCGTGGGACCTGTTTCGCTTCCCGTCGCGAACACGAAACCAGCGGACGCCCACGCCCAAGTGAACTGCTACCATGAGATGGTCTGGTTCCCGTACACGTCCGTCAACGGAAGCTACTTGGACCGGCCAGCCGGATGGCGCCTAGTCTACACATGCGTGTCGGTTGCCCACTCCCATCCTTGGTATCACTGGCTGAACCCTGCCAACTGGCTTCCGATCCCGATGGCACCCGGCATGGAAATGCTCCCCAGTCAAGCTCAGGTGAATTTGCTCGAGAATAAGCAGACGAAGAAACAGGATTCATCACAAGAATCAGGAGACGACTGAGTCTTGACTCTGAGTAGGTTTCTTGTGGCACTTACCGTTACGGGGTCATTGCTGTTCGCGGCGTGCTCGGAGGAGTCAACTGAGAATTGCGAGAGCGCGGCACTGGATCAAGTCTTGGCCGAGATTCGCTTCGGTGACCTTGCGGCTGCTCACGACATTGCACACGAGTCAGGTGCCGAACACGATGACGGCGAACTGGTCGGCGCACGAGTGGAGATGATTCTGGCCACTTTCGAAACTGAGCAGCGTTGTGGTTGATCGTAATCCTCCTGGTGCCTTGCGACTCGCCGGTCGGCATCAGTCTGACCGGACTCTTAGCGGGTCATGTGAGTTCGGTGAGAGGGTCTTGGCAGTCAAGAAGTCGTTGGCAGTTTCGTTGGTGATCTTATCGGCGAGGGGGGAAGGTGTGCGGGGCGGTTTGAACGAGGAACGGGCGGCCGAGACTGAGATCGTCGAGGGCGCAGTGCATCGGCTTAGACACTGCCGGGCTGGTAGTGAGCTTGATCTTCAGCCCGAGAATCCGTTCGTCGATCTCCAGCCTCACATCAACCTCCGCTCTGCTGCGGGTGAGACCTATCGAAGCGAACCTTGCCAGCAGTTCAAGGACAGCGGTAGCGTACGACGATGACTTCCGAAGAATTGCCTACAGCCACCGCGGCTCCAATCGGGGCGCTCGGACGCAAGTTCTTCGGAACTGAAGCAGGCGCGCGACGACTGAGCGCCATCGCCGAGATCGCGCTCGCCAAGCCATTGCCGACATGAGAGTCATCGTGTTCGGCACTACGAGCCGACTCGGAAGACAGGTCTGGCGCAAAGCGCTCGACGCAGGACACCACGTCACCGTTTTTAGCCGCTCCGCAACGAGGCTCTCCGAGGAAGAACCCGCATTGAAAGCAATCCAGGGCGATCTGATCGATGCCGGTGCGGTGGCCAAAGCCGTAGCACACCACGATGCCGTCATGATTTGCCTGGGCACTGACTACAAAGAAGAACACGCGCAACCCGCGACCAGCACCAACATCATTGTCGATGCCATGGTTAGACACGGCGTCCGCCGTCTGGTTGCCGCCACCACGACCGGCGAGGGTCTGCATACCGACAAGATCTCAATAATGGACCGCACGATGCACCGAGTCTTGCCGCGTTTCGCGGCCTGGGTCGGTCCCGGCGTTGGAAACGTTGGCGGGCACGACGTTTTGAACATGCATGGAGGCCACGCATCTCAAGAAGACGCCATCAAGGACAGCCCACTCGACTGGACCATTGTTCGTGCACCGGTGATCAACGACACACCGCTTCACGGCTGGTCCGAACGCCCTGCCAACGTCAGCAGGGAAGACGTCGCCAGCTTCATGGTGCAACAGCTCACCGACCTCGCCAACAATCACAGAACGATCACCGCCCGAGACTCCAAAGGTGCACTCCCCAGCGAACCGGTCGCCGCCGAACCCACCGCTAAAGGCAAGTTCGACGACTATCCGCTGGGTTACGCTGCCGAACCTGAAAAACGGCGCCGATGGCCGTTTCGTACCCCCTGAGCCGCCAGGTTCCGAGAAACCGGTTAGATCCCCTGCCAACACGGCGATAACAACGGGCGCGTTGATCTCCTTCAGCGTGATCGTCGTGATGACCTCATGGTTCGAGCTGATCGGGTCGAAGACCCTGGGACTCAGGGGC
>JAPOYA010000039.1 GCA_026706815.1 Acidimicrobiaceae bacterium
CCGAACAGGCCATCCGACCCGCCGTCGTGACCCGCAAGGTCTGTGGCGGCAACCGAACCCGCCACGGGGCAGACACGCAGCAGGTCCTCGCCAGCGTCGTCCGGACGGCTCACCAACGGGACCTCGACCTCGCTCCGCTGATCGCCACGATACTCCGTGCCACCAACCCCACCGTGCCCGACGAGCTCCAACGAGCCGTCGCTCCTCACGTCGTAGCAGACCACCCGGTCGCACGTCCCGCCCCGCTACGTCCATACGTCGACGCGGTAAACGAATACGATCAGGATTACGACCCCGACGGGACCGGTGCCCTTCTCGCAGTCATCGGGGACAGTTTCGTCGAGGCCTTCCCGGTGCCGTTCGAGCACACCTGCCACGGCCGGCTCGCCGCGCGCCTGAACGGCACGGCTCGTGTCTATTCCTTCGGTGTGTCCGGAGCACCCTTGAGCCAGTACCTGGCGTATGCCCGGTACGTTCGGGACACGTTCAGACCGGCTGGCCTTGCGATTGTCATCATCGACAACGACTTTGATCAGAGCCTTGCCAAGTACGGGCCCCAGAGGGGCAAGCACCAGTTCGTGGAACGCGGCGGCGGCCGGCTCGCGCTGGAGCGAAACGATCTCGAGTTCCGCCCGCGCTACAGGCTGGTCAGAGGATCGGCGTTGGCGAGATACGTGGCGATCAACCTGGGCATGGCACGGGAACGGACTTATCGGTTGTTTACCGGCGAAGACCCGGATGCACGCGTCCCGGAGGCGGATCGTGCGACGTGGGTCGTCGACTCGAAGCGAGCCGTCGACGCGTTTCTCGACATGCTGCCCGCGGCGTCCGGCCTGGAGCCGGAACGGATCATGTTCATCGTGGACGGCATCCGTCCTCGCGTTTACGGAAGCGATGTCCCGGAGGGGGAGAGGGGAGTCTACCGCGAAGACGTGGGCTACGTGGATGCCATGCGGCGCTACTTCATCGACAACGTAGTCCGCAGGGGATACGAGACCATCGACCTGGAGCCGGCGTTCGCCGCGCACTACCGGCTGCACCGAACGCAATTCGACTGGCTGCCGCTCGACGAGCATTGGAACGCACTGGGACACGAGGTGTGCTCGGAGGCAGCGGCCGGTTCGGAGCTGCTGCGGGACTTCCGGCGGCGTGCTGGCGCCGCGGGGCGGGAAGACATGTGACAGGCTGAGCGCTTCCTGCGGTGGTTCCCCACCCGTCGCTCTCGACGGTGTTGTGGCCACAGTAGTTTACGTGCATGCCTGAACGGGCCTGGACTCCGGTGGAACCAGTAGTCACTCAGCAGGGTTAGTTGCAAGATGCTCGTAAATAGCGCATTTCTTGAGACTTACCGCCAATAGTCCGGCCATGCTTCCCTCATTGTACCCCTCATTGTAGGCGAGAATCTATAGGACTATCGAAGCCATCCGCGGACGGTTCGCCTTGATCGTCCGGCCGATCAACCCAGCACGCAAGCAGAGTCTGACCGACGAGCACGCGGAGCCTGAGCGGCCAGAGGGCGGCAGCGGAAGACCCTCGTGGTCGGCACCGCGTCGCCTTGCGATTCGCCGCTCGGCTGCCTGACGTGATGCTGGTAACCGACTGAAATATAATGAGAAGACTCATTCGGCTCGTCCCGAGGAAGCGGGGCAACACGCCGCTTCTGGACGCTCCAGCCCCCCGGAAGGAGTTGACGCGACGATGACGGCAGTTCACCCCGCAGTCGCCTACGAGCCAGGCGTTTTTCCCGAACCGCAGGCTGAGCCGGCCAGGCTTATCCAGCTCCTCCGCTTGGTGCGCGACAACCAACTGTCCATGTACAGCCGGGACTTTTTCGTCAACGAGTTCGTCGAAGGACGGCTTTTTTTTCACAACTTCGTTTTCCTCAATGAACCCGATTTCATCGAGCACATCCTCGTCACCAACCGCCAGAACTATGTCAAGGGGCACCTCGCCCGCCAGACGCTTGAGTGGGCTCTGGGTAACAACCTGCTGATCAGCGAGGGCGACTTCTGGCGCCGCCAGCGCCGCATCATGAACCCCGCCTTCCATCACCAGCACCTTGCGCAGGCAGTCCATGTGATGGTGCGTCGCGCCCGGCAGCGCGTCGAACGCTGGCGCACGCCGTGTGAGAGGGGAGAACGGCTCGACATCGCCCACGAGATGATGTCGCTCACGATGGAGATCGTCGCCGAGGCGCTGTTCTCCAGCGACATTG
>JAPOYA010000053.1:0-6277 GCA_026706815.1 Acidimicrobiaceae bacterium
CATCAGGAGCGTGGACGTTGAAGAGGTTGAATGGGTCGACGGCGCCGCCGTCATCGAAGGGCAGGATCCGCTCACGATTCCGGAGATCACCGCGATGGCCAAGAACACCGGCGGACCGCTCACCGCGACCGCCTCCCTCAACGCGGCCGGCGCGGGCCCGTCGTTCGCGGTTCATGTCGCCGATGTCGCTGTCGACGAAGAAACCGGAGAAACCACAATTCTGCGATACACGGCCGCTCAAGACGCCGGCACCGCCATCCACCCCTCCTATGTGGAGGGCCAGATACAGGGCGGATCGGTGCAAGGCATCGGCTGGGCGCTCAACGAGGAGTACATCTACGACTCCGACGGAGTCATGGAGAACGCCAGCTTCCTGGACTATCGAATGCCTGTTGCGTCTGATCTGCCGATGATCGACGCGATCATCGTGGAGGTCCCAAACCCCAGCCACCCCTACGGCGTGCGCGGGGTGGGAGAAACCGGCATCGTGCCTCCGATCCCGACCCTCGCCAACGCAATCGCGGCAGTTGCCGGTGTGCGCATGACCTCACTGCCGATGTCGCCGCCGAGGTTGCTGTCAGCGATCACCGAGAACGCCGGCAGCTAGCATCCGGCAGTCATAGCCAGTGGCCACCGTCCATCTTCAAGCCGATCATCGTCGCTTCACCGGCGGCGCGAAAACCTTGCAGGTGGACGGCGACACGGTAGGCGACCTGATCACAGAGCTTGAGCGCCGTTACCCGGGCCTCGGACCGCTCTTGACCGACGGTGCCAGCGTGGCAGTCGACGGTGAACTGATTCCCAACGGGATCTTCGAGAGGGTCGACTCGGCTGCCGAAGTCTACTTCATCGCGCCGATATCGGGCGGTTGACAGCCGCTGTTGGGGCCTTTGTCATGGCGGGGTTATAGTCGGCTCACCGTCAAGACAAGGGAGATCCATGGCTCGTTTTCACGAGTTCGAAATGCCGTCGCTGGAGGGTGAGCAGGTGGCGTTCTCGACGTTCGCCGATGCGGCTTGTCTGGTCGTCAACGTCGCCTCGGCTTGAAGTCTCACCCCTCAGTACGCAGGTCTGCGCACGCTCCACAACGAAGACTATGGAGTCCGGGTATTGGGCTTTCCGTGCAACCAGTTTGCGGGCCAGGAACCAGGGAGCGCCGAGGAGATCCGCTCCTTTGTAGAGGACAACTACGACGTCGACTTTCCGATGTTCGCCAAGATCGACGTCAACGGCGACAACGCGGCCGATCTCTACCGGTGGCTCAAGTCCGAACAACCCGGCAACGGTGACTCGCCGGACGTCGTCTGGAACTTCGAGAAATTCTTGGTCGACTCCGCTGGAGAAGTCGTCGCCCGTTTCTCACCGCGAGTCACCCCTGAAGAAATTGCCGAGAGACTCCCGGCCCTGTTGAATTGAGAGCAGCATGACTCCCCAAGACCTCGTCGAAATAGAGCTCATCAAGCAACTCAAGTACAAGTACCTGCGCCTGCTCGACCAGCATCTGTTCGAGGAGATGCGTTCGGTCCTCACCGACGACGTGACCGTTCGTTACAGCGACGGCAAATACTCTTTCGACGGCGTGGACGCCGTCATCGGTTTTCTGGCCGACTCGATGGGCTCGGAGACGTTCCTGTCGAGCCATTCCTGCCATCACCCCGAGATCACGCTCAACGACGATGGGACCGCCGCCGGAATATGGAAACTGGAAGACCAGGTGATTATCGGCGAGCACAACCTGACGCTGCGCGGCGCAGCGTTCTACTACGACGAATACGTGAAAACCGATGCCGGTTGGCGAATCAAGACCACCGGCTACCGGCGGATCTTCGAGGAGATGCACTCTCGTTCTGCGATCGAAGGGCTCAACCTCGTAGCCACCTGGTTCGGCGGAGAAACCTGAATATCTGGAACTGAACGGCGGGGGTCAACTGCGTCTTGGGCCTCCGCGGTCTTTAGGCCAGCGGCTACCCCCACGTTGTTTGTCGCTCCTGTTCGCTGCGCTCACGGGCCGCTGGGCCTTGGTGTCGGCGTGGGGGGTGTGGGGCCGGAAGGCGATCGCTGGGGTCAACTGTGTCGGGGTCCTCCGCGGTCTCCGGGCCAGCGGCTCCCCCCGATGACGTCGGCGTGGGGCCAGAAGGCGACCGGGTCGAGGGGCCCGGCGTTGGTGATGTCGCGTGCCTTGGCTTGATGGGTCACCAACTGGGACGACACCACCTCGTTGACCGGCAGATAACGGGCCACCGGATCCCATGGTGAGTCGAGGAGCTTGAGGTCGCCGTCGATCTCCTCCACATGGATCTGCTCGAAGCGGGTGGCCACGTCGACCACATGGGGTGGGAAGTCGTACTGCTTCTCGACCCCGCCGATGGCGCGGGAATACTTGGTCCACCACTCGTGCTCAACGAACTCGCCCTCGACTGGGGCGCCCACACCGGTCACCTGCCCGGAGAACTCGATGAAGGTGTATCCCTGATGGACAGTGCGAGCGCCAACATGGTCGCCAAGGCGGAAGAACTCGATGTCGCACAGGAACTTGGGTTGACCGTTGAGCTCGCCGCTGATGAACACCGCCGCCTCCTGATCAATGCCCATGCCCAGGTTGTAAGCGCCGTCGACCCCATTGAACGAAGCCGGAACCTTCACACTCACCCCGAACTCGGGTTCACCCTGAATGGGCACGCAATAGACGCCGATCTGCACGACAGGATCAAGCGGAGTAAGTCCCGGCGGCAGCAGCGGAGCGATGTTGGCCTCGTCGGTCGTGTACTTCACGACGAGCTTGGGCCAGCCGGCAACCTCGCCCGGTCGGCTCATCGGAACTGTGTCGGGTTGCGTGGTCATCGGCGGTCCTCCGTTGATTGCAGATTAGATAGGTCCACTGGCGCTGATCTACAATGCCCGGGTTCGGGTAGAGAGCTCAAATCGTAAAGGAGCGCACCCATGCCAGATCCTCTCGAAGGCGTTGACCAAAGCAACGCCCCATACATCATCGTGTCGTCGGACACCCACGCCGGGCTGTTCGTGGAGGACTACCGCGACTATCTCGAATCTTCCCTCCATGCCGAGTTTGATGAGTGGCTGGTGACCCGCCACCAGCATCGGGCAATGGTCGAAGAGCTCAACGGCGAATACGTCGAGCAGTGGGAACGGGACAACGAAGTCGGCCTCAAAGGCGCCTACGACCCCGAGATCCGCGACAAAACCCTTGACGCCGACGGCGTAGCGGGCGAGATCATCTTCGCCGACGGCGACGCCGTCACCGGGATGGAAGCCCCGCCTTTCGGCGCGGGCCTGCAGGCGGGAATGATCACCGACCCGAGGCTCGCCTGGGCCGGAGCGCGAGCCCACAACCGCTGGCTCGAAGAGTTCTGTGCCACGAACCCCCCCCGTCGTGCCGGTGTGGCGCTGGTGCCGATCACCCACGGAGTCGACGAATCAGTCAAAGAGATCGAGGCGCTGGCCGGAAAACCCGGGATCAAAGGGATCATGATCCCCACCATGTGGCACGACCATCCCTCCTACGGCCACGCGAGCTACGACCCGGTGTGGGCAGCGTGCGCTGAGGCCGGTCTGGTGGTCCACACGCATTCCGGTGAGGCCGACTCCGATTCCTACAACGACAACATGGCCCAGTACATGCTCGAGGTGGCGTTCTGGACCCATCGGCCGCTCTGGCAACTGCTGCTTTCAGGCAAGTTCGACAAGTTCCCGAACCTGAAATACGCACCGGTTGAATGCGGTTCCTGGTGGCTCGGCGATCTTCTGTTCAAGACCGACGCGGTTTTCGGCGGACGCAACTGGAAGGTCAAGAAGATGGCCTCCCGCACCAAGGGCCTGATCCAGAAGCTGCCCTCGGAATACATTGGAACGAACGTCTTCATCGGCGCGTCCACGATGAGCAAGGTCGAGCTCCGTCGGCGTTATGTGAACGGCATAGACGCGCTGATGTGGGGCACCGACTACCCCCATCCGGAGGGGTCATGGCCCAACACGATCGAGCGCCTCGAAACCGATTTCCAGCAGATCCCAGTGGAGGAGACGCGTCTGCTGCTGGGACTCAACGCAGTGCGCTGCTACAACCTCGACCTCGACGGACTCGCCAAGATCGCTGAAGACATAGGTCCGACCCCGTTGGAGCTCAACCAGGATCTCGGCCTGCGCACCTCGCCGACTGCGATCCGCGAGGCCCGTTTCTGGTTCGAGGACTACAACATCGAATGGCCCGACTAGGCCTTGTCCCTGTCTCAGCCTCGGCTCTGGGTACGCCCGGCGACGACAACGCGTAGCCTGAGTCTGTGAAAGAAACGCCCACCGGGTCGACCAGCAACTCCGGTACCGACTTCATCCGCGAGATGCTCGCCAAAGACGCTTCCGATGGGCCCTACGGGGGACGGGTGCAGACTCGCTTTCCTCCCGAACCCAACGGCTACCTGCACATCGGGCACGCAAAATCGATCGCTCTCAACTTCGGCGTTGCCGACGAGTTCGACGGAGTGTGTCGGCTGCGCTTCGACGACACCAACCCGGAAACCGAAGACGCCAGTTTCATCGAGGCGATCCGCCAAGACGTGGCTTGGCTCGGTTTCGACCCGGGTGAATCGGCCTATGCGTCGGACTACTTTACGCAACTGGCCCAATGGGCCGAGCAGCTCATCCGCGCCGGCCTCGCCTACGTCGATGACCAGGACGCCGAGACGATCTCAGCCAACCGCGGCGGTTTCACCACGCCGGGCGTCGACAGCCCGTATCGGGACCGGACCGTCGAGGAGAACCTGGACCTCTTCGCCCGCATGCGAGCAGGCGAGTTCGCCGACGGTGAGAAGGCGCTGCGAGCCAGGATCGACATGGCTCACGACAACATGGCAATGCGGGACCCAGTCATGTACCGGATCCGCGATGCCCGCCATTTCCGCACGGGCGACGAATGGAAGATCTATCCGACCTACGACTGGGCGCACGGACAGAGCGATGCGGTTGAGGGCACAACACACTCGCTGTGCACGCTCGAGTTCGACACGCATCGACCGTTGTACGACTGGTTCATCGAACAGCTGGGCCTCGGTGACGACCGACCCCGCCAGACCGAATTCGCCCGTCTCAACCTCACCTACACGGTGATGTCGAAACGCAAGCTCTTGGAGTTGGTCCGCGACGGTCATGTCGATGGTTGGGACGATCCGCGCATGCCCACACTGCGGGGCTTGCGCCGCCGGGGCTACCCGCCCGAGGCCATCCGTGCTTTCTGTTCGCACATTGGCGTGGCCCGGGTCAACGGCACCCACGAGATCGAACTGCTCGAGTCGTTCGTGCGCGCCCACCACAACCAACACGCCCTGCGCCGGATGGCCGTGCTCGATCCGGTCGAGTTGGTGATCGACAACTGGCCAGAAGGCTTGATCGAGGACCGCCCGGCGATCAACAACCCCGAAGACGAATCCGCGGGAACCCGGATGGTGCCGTTCAGCGGCAAGCTGTGGATCGAACGGGGCGACTTCATGGTTGACCCTCCGAAGAAGTTCTTCCGGCTGGCGCCTGGCCGTGAGGTTCGACTTCGTGCGGGATACCTCATCACCTGCACCGATGTTGAAACCGGTGCCGACGGTGAGGTCGTGCGCATCCACTGCAGCTACGACCCCGACACTGCCGGCGGTCAGGCCCCCGACGGCCGAAAGGTGAAAGCCACGATCCACTGGGCGTCGGCACAGCACGCGGTCGAGGGCACGGTCATGCTCTACGACCGGCTCTTCACCGACCCCTTCCCCGGCTCGGACGGCAGCGACCCGCTCTGCGCGCTGAACCCGGCCTCTCGTGAAGTGCGCGCGGGCTGCAAGCTTGAACCTGCGCTAGCCGAGACGCCCGCCGGTCAGGTGGTGCAGTTCGAGCGGCTCGGCTATTTCGCCCACGACCCGCACGATCCGCTGACTTTCCATCGCACCGTCGGACTCCGCGACGAATGGGCGGCGATCCAACGCCGTCAGTCCCACTGAATTTGCTCGGCGCGCCCGGAGAGAGTCGAACTCCCGACCTTCTGATCCGTAGTCAGATGCTCTATCCAGCTGAGCTACGGGCGCAACAGCGGTTCAGTGTACGCCAACTTCACAAGGGCCCGACACCCTTTGGGGCCAGGTCGGTGAAGCAGCCGCTGACCGGTGAACTGTTTTCGGACAATTCGGCAGGAATGTGTGGCGGGGGGGGGGGGGGGGGGGGGGGGGGGGGAGAAGCCGGGGAACCACACCCCGGGGCGGGGTGTTTTTGTTTTGTTGTGGCCGGCGCCGGG
>JAPOYA010000053.1:6287-20038 GCA_026706815.1 Acidimicrobiaceae bacterium
GGGTGGGGGGGGGGGGGGGGGGGGGGGGGGGGGGGGGGGGGGGGGGGGGGGGGTAACATGACAAGCTCTGACAACCACTCGGCGATCCGTTCATCGTTTTCATGTGCCGGCGGGCCGTCGCCGCGTCCGCGGTCGTTTTGAGCCTCGGGTTCGCGAGCGTGCTGGGTTCGGTGGATGTTGATGAACTCAACCCGGTTGGAGCAGAACCGGCTGCGGCGAGCCACTGCGCCGACGGTGACGACTTGTGCGAGGTCAGGCATCTTGTCGAACAATGTCGCGCCGCGGGAGGCACCTTCGTCGACTCGACCTGCGTCAATCCACCCGACTCGTCTATGCCGACTACAACGACCGACGCTCCCGAAGACAAAGTTCTGATACCCGGCACAATCACCAGATACACGCCCGAACCCCCTCACGAGAGCATCGTGCCGGGGGAGATCACGATCCATGTGTCGGGGGTTGACCGTTACAGAACCGTGACTTACAGATGCCTGGATGCAAGTCTCTGCACCCCTGGCAGCACGGCAACCCTGACCTGCCTGCTTGTGCAGGGCTATGACGACCGGAACGGTGACTGTGATCCACCGTCAGGTTACAGCCCCTATTGGCTTCAGCAGGCTTACAGCGCGGAAACGACGTTCTTCGAATTGGGTGTCTGCAACGGTAGAGTTGTGGATCATCTGGGCTGGTATCTTGATGGCAGCGGGTTCTGCGGCATGAGGATCACGACCCCGGTCCCGACCACGACTCCTCCGCCGTCTTGTGGCGAGAAGAGTCACCGTCACACATCCACAACGGATCATCCCGATGGATTGGACTGCCACGAACACCTGAGCCCCGCGAATCCGTTGTGCGGCTCCACATGGCTCGAACGCGACGACCACGGCCATATCCAACGAATGTCGCCTCCGTGCCCGAACGCGTCTCTCCGAGTTTCTCCACACATCTTGTTCGGTGATGTGGCCGGCGGGGCAGTTACGTTCACGGTCACGCCCGATACGGTCCCTACAGCACCGGCTGAGTTCACGATCAGTTTCTCCAGCACGGCTGTCGGGCCGGACGGCTATTTCGGGATCCTGCCTGACGCAACGGTGCGGTTTGAACCGAACGAAACCTCCAAGGAGATAACAGTCGTCGCTCAAGGACCACCGCTGGCGTATGGGACCAGCCAAGGGCTGTCCGCTCGGGTCAGCCCGGCTGGAGACTCCCCCGCAACTTGGGTGTCGATAATCTATCCCGTCTTCGAAGTCCCGAAACCTGTTCCGAAAACCACTTACTCGGCCGTTGTCAGTCGGTATCTCCATACTTGCGCTATCACGACCGACGGCACGGTCGACTGCTTTGGTTACAACCTGCATCGGCAAGCTGTTGACCCCGATGGCAGCTTCACCGACGTTGTCGTCGGCCAAATCTACACTTGCGGCCTCAAGACTGATAAAACCCTCGCCTGTTGGGGTCGCCACCCTCGGCCGCCTGCGGGCCCCACACTGCCGCCGGCGGGCACTTTCAAGGCCATCGCTGGAGACGCGAATCTGAGCTGTGCCATAAAGTTGGACGACGCCTTGGTCTGCTGGGGCGTGGGCAGCGACGCTCGCACGATGCCTCCTGCCGGTGCGTTCAGTGCCCCTACCGTCGGTCTGGACCATGGGTGCGCGATCAAATCCGACGACACTGTGGCCTGCTGGGGCCGCAACAACTACGGGCAGGCCACGCCGCCCAGCGGTTCTTTCTCGTCTGTGGATTCCGGGTGGTACCATACTTGTGCGATCAAGACCAATGGGTCGGTGAATTGTTGGGGAAACAACCGAAACCAGCAGTCAACCGCTCCCAATGGAACCTTCAAAGCGGTCACTGTCGGTCAAGACCACACCTGTGGCATCAAATCCGACGACACCCTCGCTTGCTGGGGCCTAGTCCACCCGCTCCAAGCACCGAGCAGCTCGGCCGGCTTCACCTCGGTCTTTTCAGGGCGTGAGATCGCCGGCCTCTCACACATTTGCGGACTCAAGACCGATGACACCGTCGAGTGCTGGGGGTTCAACCGATATGGGCAGGCCTCCCCGCCCTCGGGCACGTTCAAAGCGATCGCGCCCACCGAATCATCGAGTGCCGCGACTCGTTTTGCCTGCGCTATCAAGACCGACGATACCGTTGCCTGCTGGGGATACGACGAGCACGGTCAGGCCACAGCCCCGGTCGGGACTTTCAAGAAACTGACTGTCGGCTCAGATTTCACCTGCGGCATCAAATCCGATGACACCCTCGCTTGCTGGGGAGAAGACGTTTTCGATATCGCTGCTCCGCCGGCGGGCACCTATAAAACACTCGCCGGCAGCAACGGCTTTGCTTGCGCGATCAAATCCGACGACACGCTCGCTTGCTGGGGAGACAACTTTCGCAGGAAGGCCAGCCCGCCCTCGGGGACTTTCAAGGCCCTGCATTTGGGCAATGAGGGTGGTTGCGCCCAAAAAACTGACGACACCGTCGCCTGCTGGGGACGAGAAGTCGGTCTGGCCGCTCCCACAACAGAGACCTTCAAGATCCTTGATCTGGGCCGGTACCACGCTTGCGGCATCGAATCGGACGACACAATCACATGTTGGGGATACAACGAAGACAAGCGGGCCACACCGCCTGCGGGCACTTTCAAGGCAGTCAGCGCGGGCCATAGGCACACTTGCGCGATCAAATCCGACGACACGCTGGCCTGTTGGGGAAGCAACGAATACTCGCAGGCCACACCACCCTCAGGTCATTTTTCGGCCGTCTTCGCAGAAGAGATCCACACCTGCGGCATCAAAACCGATCGCTCTCTCGTGTGCTGGGGCTTCAAAGAGAACTAGGCACTCACCGACCCTCTGGTTCGAGGACGACGACTGGAATCTCTCGATCAGTCTTCGATTCGTAGGCCGCGTAATGCTTGAACTTCGAGACAGCCGCCTGCCAGATCATGTCCCGCTCGTCTCCCGAAACAACCCGGGCGTTCATCTTTTTGGTGCCGTCAGCGGTGCGCACGGTGACCGACGGATTTTCCCGCAAGTTCAGAAACCATGCCGGGTTCTTGTCGTTCCCGCCGGCGGAGGCGATCAACGCCATCCGCTCGCCGTCCTGCCAGGGCGCAGTGAGCAATACCGAACGCGGCAATCCGCTCTTGCGTCCGGTGGTGGTGAGCTCGAGGACGGGCATCTTGGCACCAGTCCAACCGATCTTGCCGCGGCTGATGGCGATTGCCGCACCATGGAGTCGATTCAAGGCTTTGAAGGCAAAATCTGAAGGCATGACAAGGAGTCTTTCGGTCGGCGGGATCTTAGCCGGGCGCGCGGAGCGATCGTCTATTCGACGGGTGCCGGGGCGATCCCCAGATGGCCTTCAATGCGCGTCAGTCGTTCTCTATTGTCAACGAGGCCGTCGCGCAGTTCTTTGTAGTTCTGCTCGGTTTGGCGCTGGTGGTGTTCAGTTGCGAGCTTGAACTCCGCGAACTGCCCTCCGAGCTTTGCGAGCTCTGTGCTGAACGACCTGACATGGTTGTCGACTTCTTTGATCTCGCGGTGTAGTTGGTCGTCCACTTCTTTGATCTCGCGGTGTAGTTGGTCGCCCACTTCTTTGATCTCGCGGTGTAGTTCGGTGCGGGTCTCGGCATTGGTGCTGACGATGAGGTCGCGGGTTTTGGTGTTCTCACGGCTTTGTTGCCAGAAATTGCCGATCATGAGGACGAACAGAGTTGAAATCAGTGCCAGCACCGCAGGATCTGTGCCTGTCTCCATGACCGAACGCTAACACACCTGACGTCGTTCGCAACTCGATATCATGAAAAATGATGAAAATGTGTATTGAGAAGGTTCTCGACGATGTTCTCAAACAACGTTCCGGCTCGCTGGCCGATGATTCGGAAGTCGCTGATCACATTGATCGAGTTGGAGTTGCCGGGCTGGCCTTGAGGCCCTGCTGTCTATTCGAGTGGGGGGTCTTCGCAGAAACTCGGGGCGCGCTGCGGGTCGAAAATTCTAGGCTGTTGGACGAATCCGGTGCCCGGACGGTCCGAGTGCAAATAGGCGTCTATGGCGGCGGCGGTTGCGGCGGCGGCCGCCTGGACGTATTCGTCGGTGGCGAACAGGCCGGCCTCAGAGGGATTTGACAGATATCCGTATTCGACGAGGACCGCGGGAACCGACGGGCGGACGATCATTCCATAAGCGTCGCTTCCACTGGACGACAGGACCCGCAGCACCCCGGCATTGCCCGCTCGGCTCCAGGTGACGTTTTCGAAAGCAGCGAGCGCAGCGGTGATCTCTTCGTACAACAGCCCACCGAGACGAGCGGAATCGGCGCGGGGCGAGTTGACCGATTCAGATTGGATGAACACCTCGCTGCCAGGGGATCTGCTGGTTGCCCAAGTGGGCGCGTTGTGGTGGATCGACACCAGCGCCTCGACTCCCAAGTGGTCAGCCAAGGCGGCTCTGACAGACAACAGTGTCCCGTAACCACCGGTACGGGTGCTGACGGCGGAGATGCCGCGGCCGGCCAATTCGTCGAGGACGGCTCGGCTGAGGGTCAGGTTCAGGTCGCGTTCCACCAAGCCGTTGGGCCCGATCGCTCCCGTGTCCACAGGACCTCCGTGGCCTGGATCGATCACCACACGGGCATCGTTGATGAACACACCCTCGGAGACTTCGGCGGTGTTTCCGCAAGGCGTCCTCACCAAGTACCCGGAGTCGGTGCGTCCGAGGACCGCGACGGGAACCCCGGTCGGCGTGACTAGACCCGGCGGGAAGTCGCCGTCGGGGTCTCTTTGAGGCGTCGAGCTTCGGGGAGCGCTGGTCGTGGTGGTGTGGCCGACGGTGGTTCGGGGCGCTTCTGTGGTGGCGGGGTGGACTGTCGTTTCGGGCGCGGTTGTCGTGGTGGTTTCGTCGACGATGGTCGTTTCGGGCGCGGTTGTCGTGGTGGTGGTGATGGCGTGATGGCGGTGCTGGTGGTTCGGGGCGGTGCTGGTGGTTCGGGGCGGTGCTGTTGTTGTGGTGTCGCTCTGGACGAGTTCATCGCCGCCTCCTTCAGAAGCGCACGCAACGGCAGCCCCGGTCAGTGCGACTGCGAGCAGCAGCGCTCGACAACGGTGTTTCATCGGATCACGTCAGATCGGGAGTCGAGGCCTATTCGCAGACCGTCGTCGGTGATGGCGGCTCTGCAGGCGCCTCGCCCACAGCCTGAAGCGAGAGCGGCGCTCCCGGTCGACTTCCCCGAACCCGGCGGACCAGACACGATCACCTCTTCGCCATCACTGCTTTGCCGCAACTGATCATCCAGCGATGTTACCGACGTTGACGAGATCGTCAATCTCAGAGATCGGGGAACTGAATCGAGCGGGGGAGCGGAGACGGTGGGATTCGAACCCACGAACGCCTTGCGACGTTACTTCCTTAGCAGGGAAGCGCCTTCAACCTGGCTCGGCCACGTCTCCGGAGTTGTGAGGCTAGCGCACAGAAGAACGGCTGCGTACTGAGATCCTGTGAGCATGGGCTGTTCGGAATGGCGGGCTACTGGTATGAGACGAACAGGGGGGTGGGGGTTAGAGCCAGGACCTGATCGGGTGTCGCGGTGGGGGAGTCCTCGTCGTAGAAGTTCTTCCAACCCCAGTAGAACTTGTCGGCGTCGGGCTGGCGGGTCAAAGCGTTCCAAGTGCTGTACTTGGTCGACAGGGGACCTTGGCCGTCCATGTGGACCAGAACCGCCAACTCGGCAGGAGTCTCGACTTGATGACGGTTCGTGATCATGTCGAGGCGGAATTGGTGAAGGACGAGCAATTTCTGGGGCAGTGCCTCTTCACGTACGATTTCGGCCAGCCACTCGACGACTTGGTTGACCTCTGCTGCGTCGACCGTGCCGATCTGCCGCAAATGGCGTTGGCCGGGCTTGAGCCTCCATTCGGGGTCCAGGGCCAGGCCCACATGGGGCAGACGCAGGAACTCCTCGTAGATCTTCGCTTGGGAGAGGAAGTCGGACAGGCCGGGCTGAAGATCCAGGACCACGTAGATGCCATTGAGGGCAGCAGCTTCGATCCAGGGTCGTATCACATCCAAAGCAGTCTCGTTCGAATAGTTTCCGTCGTAGCCGGCGCTGCCCGCAGCGACTGTGGCGATGACCTCGAACGTGGGCAGCACGGTGTATCCGTCGGCGTCGTAGCCCTGCGCGATCGAGCGCAGGCGTGCGATGCCTTGGTCGAGATTCTGCTCTCCAAGCACCCCGAGGCCCGACGTCTGCGGATGGCCGTACATGGCCACCAGCCGGCGGGGTTGGTTGGGGTCGAACAGCACGAAACCGCCCCCGGGCAGCTCTGCACCGTTGCGGATTGTCTCCAATTGCCGGGCCACATCCTCGCCGAAGTCCGAAAGCAGCTCGACTTCAGCAGCATCCGCGATCGCCTTTCGTTCTTCAACAGACGCCGACCGCAGGTCTCCGACGACGGTGATCACGCTGATGCCGATCTGGTTGCCGAGAACAGCCAGCGGCACAGCTTCGGTGTAGTTGTCGACGAGCCAGACGCGGTCGTGGATCATGTCTTGAGGCAGGAGCTTCGCCTGCTCGTCTATATCCACCGATTCGACGGCGAAACCCGCCAGCCCGTTGTTCAGGCGCCGGTCGTCAAGTCCCACAGCAACGATCCTCTGCGGGTTGAGACGTCGGAGCTCTGCCATCAGGGACATGTCGAATCGACTGTCGGCGAACAGCAGCGGACCCGCAATCCCCTGAGACTGAAGCGTGGTTACCGCTGCGGTGTCGTTGATGAAGGCGAGACCGACCTCGTGCGCGCAGTCATAGACGGCTTGTGAGACCTTGATGCTGGCCGACTGCGGAGAAGAACCCGACAAGCGGACATCGACTGGATTCTGAGGTGCGCAATCACGTCCGGACCCATTGACTTCGGACGGCTCCGGTTGATCGTCAGAGTTTGAAGAGCCGTCTGTTGACGTCTGAACCCCCTCGGCTGTGGTGCCTGTCGGCTGGGGTTCGCTGTCTTTGGCAGAGGTAGTCGAAGTGGTGACGTTGTTGTTTTCAGAAACGCAGGACGCCATCCCCAACAAGGCCGCCAAGAGCACTAGAGCCGCGATGAGAAGGGGTCGTCCCGCAAGTCGTCGAGCGCTGAGTCGGTTCTTCAGGCCCCGAGAATCCAACGAAGTCAATTTGGGCCTCCAAGTCCCGGTGCGGTCGTAGGCTAACTGGTTGCCGTCCCTTGGTGGTGCATATGTCGGTGTTGCGGCCTCTGGATCAAATCGTTCTGCTGAACCGGATATCGCTGATATCCTGCATGTTGGTGGACTAACATATTGGTTAGCTACTATATTAGGCTTCTATGGAAGTCCCACGGCTGATAGACCGCGAGCACGAGACAGCCGTACTACGCGGCCTGGCCGATCGCGGCCGGCCTGCGCTTGCGCTTGTGCGTGGCCGCCGAAGGGTCGGCAAGACGTACTTGCTGTCTCAGCTGTGGAATCAGCGCCGAGCACTGTATTTCGTGGCATCGGCCACGACGCCGGAGATCAATCGTCAAGTGCTGGTGCAGACCGCGGCGCAGTGGGCAGGCGTCGATCTGCGCCCCGAGGACCACCCCACCTGGCGACTCGTGTTCCGATCGTTGTTTGCCATGCGGCCCGACGAGCCGATCGTCGTCATCCTCGACGAGTTCCAGTATCTCGCCGCGGGCCCCGACGGGCTGAGAGAAGTCGCCTCGGAACTGAATGCCGTGTGGGAGAGCGAGACACAGCGGACCGCGGGTGTGCTGGTGGTGCTGTGCGGCTCGGCAGTTCGCACGCTGGCGGTGCTAGAACAGGGCGGATCTCCGCTGTACGGACGGCTGGACGCCTCGCTCGTGCTGGTGCCGTTCGACTACTACGACAGCGCACAGATGCTGCGCGGCTATTCCATGCGCGATCGCATCAACCTCTATGCAGCGCTCGGCGGTCTGCCGGCCAACCTCGCGGAGATCGACGCCGCGAACGGCGCTGATCAGAACATCGTCAAGTTGGCCTTGGCGCCCGACGGCATCGTCCGCACGCGCGTTCACACCCAGCTCGACCAAGAGGAAGGCCTGCGCCAGACACAGCAGTACCGTGCCGTGCTGGCCGGCATCGGCCTCGGCGCCCGAACCGTCGGCGAGATCGCGTCCAAGATGGGGCGCAGCGCCGACTCGGCGCTGAAGCGACTGGTAGCCCAACTGGAAGATCTGTCGTATCTGACGTCGGAGCTGGACTTCGGCGAGTCGCGCACCCGAGGGCTGCGCTACCGGCTGGCCGATCCCGCTGCACGTTTCCACTACCGCATCGCGCTGCCGGCGGAATCGGCTGCGGTGGCCTTCGGAGCACAGCACATCTGGAGCACGGAGATCCGCCCGGAGATATTTCCGGCTTACGTCGGCGCGCATGTCTTCGAAGACATTGCCCGGCAGGCCTACCTCCGCCGGGCTGTGGACGCCGGGCTGCCGCTGGTGCCGCACTGGCAGCGCTGGCAGGGCACCGATCGCTCCGGCGCAGGGATCGACGTCGACATGGTGGGCCGCACGATCGATGGCGGGCTGGTAACCGGTTCAGTCAAGTATCGGGGACGTCAAGCCACTGCCCGCACCTATCTCGAACATGAACATGCACTGCGACGCTTGGCTGCGAGCGGTCGCGGCTGGGCGCGCCAAGCACTGCAGCCGTCGTCCCCGTTCTTCTTCCTGTCCGCGGGCGGGTTCGCGCCGTCGTTCCACGAAGCCTGCGAACCCGCCCGCGACGTCATCGCCTGGACCCTGCGCGACATCTTCAAGCCAGAACTTCGCCGGTGAACTGTTTGAATTATGCACAACAGTCAGACGGCGGCGAACTCGACCACTACCACTAGGTCGTCGCGGCCCGCAACTGCTCTGACAGCGCCAGATGTTGCGCGGCGATTCGATGAGCGACCGCATCAATCTGTATGCAGCACTCGGTGCTCTGCCGTCGGGTTGATGCGGGTGCCGGTGGGTTAGTCGTTGTCTTTGATGGTGATGGTGGCTGTGCCGCGGGCGACAGGGGCGCCGGTCGGGTTGGCGAGGACGGCTTGGAAGGCCTCCTCTTGTTCGGGTGTGTCGTCGTCGAGGATTCGTATGTAGATGTAGCGGTACAGCAGCCGCTCGCCCGCAGCGAACCTCAGCGTCCGGCTGGGGGTGGCGTAGCCGCGGTAGTCGGCGCCGTTGCGTGCGGTGCCGTCGCGGGTGGTGACCTGCACGGTGACGGTCTCGTCGGGGGTCTCGCTGAGGTACACCATGAACCTCAAGAAGCGGCGGCCGTTCTCTGAGACCTCGGCATCGCGCACCGACAAGCTCGCCCCCACAGGCACAGGCGGGGGCTGGTCGTCGTTGACGATAACAGTGTCCACCGGCCCGCCAGAAACAGTGATCCCGCCTGAGAGCCCTTGGCCTGCGGGGGCTCTCAGGCCTGTGCCGTACGCGACCCTCACGGTGCGCTCGTCGGTGTCACTGTTGGGCACAGCGGTCAACACCAGCGTCGCCTGCCGCGCGCCTGCGGCGAACACCACAGCGGGGTTCTGGGCACTGTGCGGATCAGCAGCGTCGAGCGCGACGTGCCCGTTGAGCCCCTGTCCCTGCTTGAGCCCCAGCGTGTAATGAACCCCGACTGTCGCTCCAGACACCGCCAACGGCACAGTCACCGACTCGCCCGACACCAGCGCCCGGCCCAAAGCCACAGTGATCTCACGGCTGCCGCCATCCTCAGCAACCGAGCCGCCCACAGCAGCCTCCAACACCACAGAAGTAGCATCATCATCAACCACAGCCACCGACACGGCGCCCTGTGTCCCCGACACGGTATAGCCACTACCCGTGCTCACCGCGACAGTGACCGACACAGACCCGTCAACCTCATCGACATTGTCACCGACAGTAGCGACCGACAACTGCGCCGAGCCTGTCGTGGGCACGACCACCGTCTTCGAACCAGTTGCCGCGCCGAAGTCGCCAATCTGGGCGACTGCGACTGTCACACTCAACGGCGACGCCGGAGCCGGATCGGCGGCCACCGTGAATCCCGCCGTGCCGCCCTCAGTGATCGCGTTGCCTGCCGTCACGGCCACCTCCGGCACCACCACAGGCGGGGGCGGCGGCGGGGGGTTGTCGTCGTCGGCAACTTGAACCGCGGCGGTGTTCTGTGCGCCCGACACGGTGTAGCCGCTGCCCGTGTTGACCGTGACTGTGACCGACCCGTCGGCCTCGTCGACGTTGTCGCCGACAGTGGCCACTGACAACTGCGCCGAGCCTGTCGTGGGCACGACCACCGTCTTGGAACCGGTTGTGACGCCGAAATCGCCGGTTTGGACGACCGTGACTGTCACGCTCAACGGCGACGCCGGAGCCGGGCTCGCGGTCACCGTGAACACCGCGGCGCCGCCCTCAGTGATCGCGTTGCCTGCTGTGACGCTCACCTCCGGCACCACCACAGGCGGGGGCGGCGGCGGAGGTGGAGGCGGCGGCGGGGGGTTGTCGTCGTCGGCGACCTGAACCGCGGCGGTGTTCTGTGCGCCCGACACGGTGTAGCCGCTGCCCGTGTTGACCGTGACTGTGACCGACCCGTCGGCCTCGTCGACGTTGTCGCCGACAGTGGCCACTGACAACTGCGCCGAGCCTGTCGTGGGCACGACCACCGTCTTGGAACCCGTTGTGACGCCGAAATCGCCGGTTTGGGCGACCGTGACCGTCACAGCCAACGGTGCTGTCGGAGCTGGGCTGGCGGTCACCGTGAACACCGCGGCACCGCCCTCGGTGATCGCGTTGCCTGCTGTGACGCTCACAACCGGCGCCACCGGCGGCGGCGTACCCGGTTGTGCCCGGCAAGTCTCGAGGCGGTCGAGCTCGGCGTAGATCTTCTGCCACAGATCGTTGGGGCCGGCGCCCTGCCAGTTGGGGGTCTGGCGGTCAGGGCGGGCCTTGAGATCGGCGACCGTGTAGGTATCGGTTCCGAGCATCGTGTCATAAGAGCGGGTGAACGTCTCCACCAGATCAGGACGCGAACCGCCCCAAGGATCAGCGGTCTTTGACTGCACCCGCGCCAGCAACGCCGTGTCGGCAGTCCTGCACACCTTCACAGGAGGCGGCGCCTGCTTCTTCGGCGGGTCGTCGTCATCAGACACCGCCACCGACGCGCTGCCCTGCGTGGACGACACCGCATAGCCGGCGCCCGTCTTGAGCCTCACAGTCACCGACCCGTCGGGCTCGTCAACCTGATCACCGCTGGTCGCCACAGCCAGCTTCGCTGCGCCGCTAGTGGGAACCGTCACAGTCCGCGCGCCAGCCGCCACCCCGAAACCACCCCTCGCAAACACAGTCACCGACACCGCCAACGGCGAAGCCGGGGCTGGATCAGCCGACACCGTGAACGACGCCGAACCTCCCTCAACCACACCGCCGCCGGCGGTCACGCTCACCACCGGCACATCGTCATCAGACACCGCCACCGACGCGCTGCCCTGCGTGGACGACACCGTGTAGCCCGTGCCCGACCTCATCGTGACCGACACCGACCCGTCCAACTCATCCGCTCCGTCATCCACCGTCGCCACAACATGGGTCACGCTGCCGCTCGTGGGAACCGTCACGACCTTGGAACCCGTCGCGCCCACTACTGCGTAATCGCCGGCCTGAGCGACCATCACCGACACCGCCAACGGCGCAACCGGAACAGGATCAGCCGACACCGTGAACGAAGCTGAGCCGCCCTCAACCACACCCGGTCCGGCGGTCACGCTGATCTCGGGCACATCATCGTCGGCCACCGCCACCGACGCCGAACCCCGAGTAGACGACACCGCATAGCCGGCGCCGGTCTTGACAGTGAGCGACACGCTTCCGTCAGCCTCATCAACACCGTCATCCACTGTCGCCACAACATGGACAACGCTGCCGCCGGTGGAAATCGTCACCGTCCTGGAACCCGTGGACACGCCCCAGTCGCCGGCCTGAGCAACCGCCACCGACACCGCCAACGGCGACACCGGAGCAGGACTCGCCGTCACCGTGAAAGACGCCGAACCTCCCTCAACCACATCCGGTCCCGCGGTCACGCTCACCACCGGGTCAGACGACGGCAAATCGTCGTCGGCCACCGCCACCCACGCGTGGGCGTGGGAGCGCGAGAGGGTGTAAGCGCTGCTCCTGTCGATTACGGCAAAGATCTTGCCGTCAATCTCGTCGACCTCGTCGTCGGTAGTGGCAACGGTGAACTCGACGGTCCCGCTGGTGCCGACAGTGACAGTTCTCCTGCTGCCGCTCTGCGCCCCGAAGCTGCCCTGCTGATGCACCGTCACCGACACCGCCAACGGCGACGCCGGCGCAGGATCGGCTCTGACCGTGAAAACGGCATTGCCGCCCTCAGTGACGCCCGCACCCCCCGTCACGCCCACCACAGGCACATCGTCGTCGGCGACCTCGACGGCGGCTGCGGAATGAGAGGACGAGACGTGATAGCCCTTGCCGGTTTCAACAGTGAGGGCGATCTCACCGTCGGGTTCGTCTTCGCTGTCGTCGCGGGTGGCCACCACCAAGTCGGCGGTGCCACTGGTGCCCATGGTGACAGTCTGTCGGCCCAGGTCCGTCCACAAGACGCCCCAATAGCCGGTCGTGGTGACTTTGACTGTCACCTTGAGCGGAGCGAGGGGAGCGGGGTCGGCGGTGAGGGTGAAACGCGCGCGGCCTCCCTCGGTGATGGGCGCCGAAGCCGAATTGACCTTGACGACGGGAAGATCGTCGTTGAGAACCGTCACAGATGCCGTGCCGGGGGTGCCGACCGCGTATTCAGAGTTGCCGTCGCCAAGCTCAGCGGTCACCACACTGTCGAGTTTCAGCACAGCATCGTCGCTCGTCGCCAGCGCAAGTGTGGCGGTGGCTGCGTCGGCTGCGAAGGTCACGCTGGTCGGCACGGCGCCTGAGAGCACCGAGCCGGTCTCGCTGACAGTGACGCTCGCCGTCAGCTCCTTTGAGATGTCGATGCTTGCCCGGGCGAACTCGAAGACGACGCCGTCACCCTCGGTGACCGTGGCCGCAACTGGACTGACCGTGACCGCAGGAATGTCGTCGTCGAGCACAGTCGCCGATGCGGCGCTGGGTGTGCCGATCGTGTAGTCCTTGCCGTCGACAAGCTTGGCGCTCACGACACTGTCCAGTTCCTCGGCGGAGTCGGACGCGGTCGGCACTGTGACGGTGGCAGTGGTTTCGTCGGCCTCGAACGTCGCCTTGCTCGGCGGGGGCGCCTGGAGCATGTCCCCTGTTTCGCTCAAGGCCAGACCGACGGTCAGTGGCAGGGGAAGACCGCCCGTGCGGGTGAGCATCAGCGTAAGCGGCGTGCCCTCTGCAACTTCACCGGAGCTGAACGCGGCGGTTATTGTGGGGAGCAAGGGGTCGTTGAAGACCCAGGGTCGGGCTTGTTTGATGGCGAGTTTGTTCTCAGCGGTGATTTTGAACTCGATCTCCATGGCGAACTTGTCGCCTGCTGCGGGTTTGTACAGGGTTTTGAAGCGGTCGTGTACGGCCTTGAGGCTGTTGCGCAACTGCACCATCTGGGCGTCGCTCATGAACAGCTTGTTGGGCTTGGCGAGGTTGGAACGCGCCAAAACAGTGGGCTTGCCCGCCGAGTCCAACAGGAGCTGCTCGGGCAGCGAGTTCAGGTTCGGGTTGGTGACCAGGTCCTCGCCTAACTGGGTGTTCACGTAGTACATGTCGTCGAGGCCGGTGA
>JAPOYA010000025.1 GCA_026706815.1 Acidimicrobiaceae bacterium
ACCGCCATAGGCGGCCCACCCGCATCACAAGCTGACAACCTCACGCGAACCGACAACTAGGTAAGGTTGTCTCAGATGAGAATCGCAGAGGATAACGGCGGCTGAAACCTGACGTGTGGGGCTCGAGGTACCAACCAGGGCGCGACCGAGCGCGTGATAATCTCCTTCCAAGGATCAGTACGTCCGATCCCGACTCTGCACTACGACCGTCAACAAGATTGCAGAGACCGCTGCTATCGAGGTTCAACCGAATCCTTCTGCGTGTTTGCAATTCAACGTGACGCTCGTCTTGTGATGTCAGAACGCCAATTGAGGTGATAAGTCGACCTGCGCTGACCATATTCTGTATGGAGGAGTTCTCGCCAGACTTGATTCCAATCGAGCACGGGTCGTTGAGGTCTTGGAGTCGCTCGATGGCAACCGAGAGATCGTCGAAGCCCTTGAGCAATCACTCGACTGGATGGCGGACGATTTCCGCATGGTTGTGTCGGAGATGGATTATCGCGTCCAGCGCTTTGACGACTGAATTTGGAAAGCGGACGGCGATTCTGGGCCATCGGGCTCCAACGGTTTGGGATGCCTGTTGACGCTGCACGAAGGCGAACCGATAGTCCGTTATTGTTGAAACATGAGCCTTGCAGTTGAACCAGGGGACCTCGCCGGGGTAGCACAGCAGCATGGCCCGGCCGCCTATGTGCTGACGACAGGAGCCGACGGCAGGCCGCGGGTGATCCACGTGGCTGTTGACGTGGACGCTGACGGGACCGTCTCCGCCGTTGTCGGCAGAAGCGCCGCTGCCAACGCCATCGACCGCCCCAACGTATGCGTCCTGTGGCCCCCGGCCGCCGACGGATTCAGCCTTATCGCCGACGGCACGGCGACTGTAAACGGCGAACCCGGCCCCGATACTCTAGTCAGCATCGAGGTCGCCTCGGCGGTCAGGCACCGACCTGCCCGGATCTAGTTCGCGTCCCGGACGACGGGGCGCAGATGACTTTGTCGAGTATCAGCGAAAACCAGCGGGTGCGGTGCTCAACTTGATCGGTATGCGCCTCGGCGATGGGCGACGCGAAGGATCACCACTTCCCGTTGGCTGTCGTTGATCCGATAGAGAATTCGGTAAGTGCCTCGCCGGACGCTCCACAGCCCCTCCAGCTCGTTTCGCAACGGCACGCCCATCCGTTGAGGATTTTCAAGCAGCGCACCGGTGATCAACTCGATCACAGCGGCGGCGACTGCTTCGGGGAGTTCTTCTGAGATTGTGTTGGCGGCCGGGCGGGTGACGACGATTTCGCAAAGCCCGTCGGTCATGAACGCAGCAGCGCCCGAACGGCGTCAACTCCGCGAGTCACGTCGCCCTCGACATACGAGCAGTGCGCCTCAGCCAGCGCCTCGACGGCTTCTGTGTCTTCCAGCACTGCCAGGGTCTCTTCAAGCGATTCAAGATCTTCGGGACTCATGAGTACGGCTGCAGGCGAGCCGTTTCGCGTTATTACGACGCGCTCGTGGTGGGCGTTGACCCGTTCGATGTACTCCGAGAAACGGTCCCGAACCGTACGAAGTGATTCGCTCGACATGGCCACAATTGTGCCACGCGTGCACGCCAAGTCAACACCCACACCATCCAATTCGGTGCGTTCGAGTCTGAGGCGTGCGCCGCGGCTGCGGCTCCTAGGCTGATGGCTTGTCTGTTCTGCTCGCCGGTATGGCATCGGCCCTTTTGGGTTGCGGCGACTTCTTCGCAGGCGTCGGCGGACGTCGAACCGGTCACCCGGGCGCGGCGACAGCGATCGCCTGGGTGGCCTCGCTCATCGGCGGAATTGTGGCGGGCGTCTACGTGCTGGTCTTCCAACCGAAGGCCTTCAATGTCGACGACCTGCTCTGGACTCTCGCCGCCGTCCTGTTCTTCTCGCTGGCGCGCCCGCTTCTGTACCTGGGCATGGAACGAGGGCCGATGTCGACCTTCGCGCCGGTCATCGGGGTGGTCGGACTGGTCGTTCCCGCTCTCGTCGGACCCCTGACCGGCCAAGCCCTCACCGGTCTGGAGTCGCTGGGAGTGCTGGTGGCGGTTCCGGCTGTGGTGCTGGTGGTAGCCGAGGGCGAGTTTCCCTCCATCGTCTCCGTCCGCCACAGCCCAGGGTTGGGGCTGGGGGTGATAACGGGTGTATTGATCGGCGCCACGAGCTTGTGTTTCGGTCAGATCGATCCCGATGCGGGTGCCATGCCCGCCTTTGTGGTCCAGGCCGGCGCGGTGCTATTGATCCCCCTTGTCGCCAGGACCTTCAGGCCGATGGCGCCCATGCGAGCGGAGGTTCTGCGTTTCGGTTTGCTGGTCGGACTTGTCGACGCGGGCGCCATCATCGGCAGCGTGATCGCATATCAACGCGGCAACGTCGCCGTGGTCGCGGCGATCATCGGGTTCGCGCCGGTGGTCACGATCACTTTGGCGTGGCGGGTGTTCGGCGAGAAGGTCTGGCGTTGGCAGTGGGTCGGGGCCGGTCTGGCCACCGTCTCGATCCTGTTGTTCGCCGCGGCCGTATGACCGGCAGGCTGGCACGGCCGGCACGACGGGGTATGGCCGGCACGACGGGTCCGGCAGGCTGGCACGACCGACACGACGGGTATGGCGGGCACAATGGGGCACGGCCGGCACGACGGGTATGGCTGGCATGCTTGCTGTTATCTTTGGCCGAGCGCCCGCCGCCACTCGCCTTCACCCAGCCATTAGGGGAATCAAATGACTCCAGCACTGCTCCACCCGTTCGCCTCTCCGGCCAAGGCAGCAGGCGACTACCTGTCGCTCGTGCGTGGAGAGGGCAGCCGTGTCTTCGATGCCAGCGGCAAGTCCTACATAGACGGCCTGGCCAACCTCTGGCTGTGCCAGGTTGGCCACGGCCGCCGAGAGATCATCGACGCAGTGGCCGCGCAGATGAGCGAACTCGAGTGCTACAACACCTTCAACCCCTACACCAACCCTGCCGCCGATGCTGCCGCGGAATCGGTCCGGGCGCGCTCACCGCACCCCGATGGGCGCGTGTTCTTCGGGTTGGGAGGATCCGATGCTGTCGACACCGCCCTCAAACTGGCCCGCCTGACAATGCAGCGTCGAGGCGACACCGCCCGTCAGGTCATCATCCGCCGAGAGGGGGGATATCACGGGACCAACATGGGAGGAACGAGCGCCCAGGGGATTGCTTTGAACCGTGAAGGATGGGGTGACCTTGTACCGCACTTCGTCGAGGTTCCCCGCGACGACATCGAAGCGATGGCCCGAGCCTTCTCGGATCACGGCGAGCGCATTGCCGCGGTGATAACGGAACCGGTGCAGGGTGCCGGAGGGGTGTGGCCGCCGCCTGACGGATATCTGCCCGCGCTGCGGAGGCTTTGCGACCTCCACGGTTCGCTGTTGATTTTCGACGAGGTCATATGTGGATTTGGGCGAACAGGGGAGTGGTTCGGAGCGCAGCGCTTCGGCGTCGTGCCCGACATGATGACTTTCGCCAAGGGCGTGACTTCGGGCTATCAGCCGTTGTCGGGTGTGATCGTGTCACGCGTGCTGTGCGCGGAGATGGAGGACCCGGATTTCATTCTGCGCACGGGGTACACCTACTCGGGTCATCCGGCGTCGTGCGCTGCGGCCGTCGCCAACATCGATCTGATAGACGGCGAAGGGCTCCTGGAATCTGCCACCGAAATCGGCGCGCAACTCGAAACTGGCCTGAAAGCGCTCGTCGACGATGGCACTATTGAGAGCTGCCGCGGGATCGGAGCTGTGTGGGCGGCCGAGCTCGGCTACGACACGATGGCTGTCTGGAACGGCCTGCTGGATCGTGGAGTGATCGTGCGGTCAATGGGCACCGCGCTGGGGATCTGCCCGCCGCTGGTGATCTCAGCAGACGAGGTCGGCACAATCCTTGACGCCATCAGCGACTCGGTGGCCTCAGCCGCAAAGCCAGACTGAAGCACGAATCGCAGGAAGCACGCGAGCGGCCTCTCCGTGCTACCGCTCAGCGGCGAACTCGAAGACTATGTTGGCCTTTCCGGCCTCGACGTCTTGGTGGTCGAGATGGTGGATGACAGTGACCTTCTGGGAACCGCAGTCCCCGAACATGTCGCAGTCGAGAGTGCCGATGAGGCCCTGATAACCGCGCACCGAGTTGAGGTGTTCGCGGATTCTGGCCCGGTCGACCAGCAACTCGCCGTCTGAGACCTCTGAGGCGGCTTTGACGGCTTCCAACAGCAGCGTGGCGGCGTCGTATGCCTGACCCCAGAAGGCGCTGCTGGGAGGTTCGCCGTATTCGTGCTGATAGGCGGCCAGCACATCCGCAGCCGTTTTGGCGGTGCTCTGGTTTGGAGTGCTGCCGAATCTGGTGTCCGGGCCGGAGATGTAGACCCCCTCGGACTGCGGCAGAGACATGAACCCGTCGATTAGCAATGCAGAATCGGTCAGCAGAGTCACGTCCTCCAGACCGGACACGTTCGGCGCTTGATCGGCGATGAAGTCGCCGGCCGGCTGGAATATCGGGAAGAACAGTGCTTGAGGGTTGCCCGATGCAACCTCGGTCAGTATCGGCACCATGTCGGTGTCCTCTTTGTTGATGGCGCTGAACGCGGTGACAGACCCGCCGAGACTCGTGAAGACGTCGGCGAAAGCCTGGGCAATGGACCGGCTGTAGGGATCGCCGTCGTGGATCACGCCAGCCGCGGTCAGGCCGAGATGCTCGAAGGCCATGGTGGCCACGGCCTCTCCCACGTGCAAGCCGTTGTTCGAGGTGCGGTAATAGCCGGGGCTGTGATTCTGGCCGGGGTTGCCCGCAAGATCCGAAGTGAGCAGAGGAGAGGTGTTCGACGGGGAGATCATGGTTATTCCTGCGCTGGTGATAAGCGGCGCTGCGGCGGTGGCTGCAACCGAGCAGGTGGTGCCGATCACGCCGACGACGCTCTGGTCCGCGACGATGGTCTGGGCGGCGGACTGTCCGCCGTCGGCGGAGCAGAGCTCGTCGAGTCCCGCTCCCAGCTCTACGTCGAAACCGTGGATCGGCCCGAAATCAGCGATCGCCAACTCGACGATCCGCTGATTGGGTATGCCGAGGTGGGCAGCGTCTCCGGTGATGGAGTTCAAAGAGCGGATCTGGATCGCCCGGCCCTCTGCCACCGATACTGCGCCCAGTGAGTCGTCGCTGGCATCGACGCCTGCGGATTCGCTGCCGGCGCCGTCGCTGCCGCACGCCGCAAAGGCTGCCAGTGAGAGGGCCAGGGCCGTGCAGCGAAGGACTCGCGCGAGTGGTTCCGCAGCCGCTCTGCTCGGTGGGACCGTCTTCATTGGAGAAGTATTGCCGATGAGCTGTGGTTCCCGTCGGCCGTGCGGGTACGGGATCGGTGGTTGAAGTTCGTTTCACAGCTTTCGCGCGTCTATTGTTGGACGATGAACGACGAGGTGTTCGCCGGCCACGAAGCCCTCACCTTCGATGACCTGCTGGTCGTGCCCGGCTGGAGCGAAGTTCTCCCGGCCGACGTTGACTTGTCCACGGTGCTCGCCGGCATCGAGTTGCGAGTACCCCTGATGTCCGCGGCGATGGACACGGTCACTGAGGCTCCGCTTGCTGTCGCTATCGCCAGGGCCGGCGGTATCGGTGTGCTGCATCGAAACCTCACCGCCGCCGAGCAGGCCCAACAGGTCGAACGGGTGAAACTGGCCCAGGCCGGGATGATCGCTTCGCCGATCAGCCTTTCGCCCGATGCCACGCTCAGCGATGCCGAGGAGTTGATGGCGGGCCACAAGATCAGCGGCGTGCCGATATGCGAATCGGGCGGCCGTCTGGTCGGCATCTTGACCAACCGCGACGTCCGTTTCTGCACCACAGACGAGTACTCGAGACCTGTCACCGACTTCATGACCTCTGAACCGCTGGTCACTGCGCCGCTGGGAACCGAACTGGATGAGGCCGTGGCGATCCTGCATCGTCACCGGATCGAGAAGCTCCCCCTGGTCGACGACCGCGGGGTCCTCGGCGGCTTGATCACCGTCAAGGACATCGCCAAGCGGATCGAGTATCCCGACAGCACCCTCGACGCCGCCGGTCGGCTCCGGGTCGCCGCGGCGGTCGGGGTCAGCGACACTGCCGAACGCGCCGAGGCCCTAGTCGCCGCCGGGGTGGACATGCTTGTGGTCGACACTGCCCACGGGCACACGGCAGGGGTTGTCGACGCGGTGCGCACGATCAAATCGGCTTGGCCGGATGTGGTGGTCGTGGGCGGCAACGTCGTCACCGCCAGAGGCGTGGAGGTGTTGGCATCGGCCGGCGCGGATGTTGTCAAGGTTGGCGTCGGTGCGGGCAGCATCTGCACGACCAGAGTTGTCGCGGGGGCCGGCATGCCCCAGATGACCGCGATCCACGATTGCGCTCAGGCTGCCCGCAATCTGTCTGTTCCCCTGATAGCTGACGGCGGGGTTGTCGCGTCGGGCGACATCGTCAAGGCCTTTGTCGCGGGCGCTGACTGTGTCATGCTCGGCAACCTGTTGGCGGGAGTGGACGAGGCGCCCGGCGAGCTTGAACTGGTCGAGGGTGCGATGTGGAAGACGTATCGCGGCATGGGCTCGGCCGGCGCCATGCGGGGGCGTGCAAGTGACCGCTACGGAACCGGGCAAGGCTCGGGAAAGCATGTAGCGGAGGGGGTCGAGGCCCGCGTGCGTTACGCGGGGCCGCTCTCGGAGCTCGTCGGTCAGTTGACAGGCGGCTTGCGCTCCGGCATGGGTTATGCGGGTGCCGCCAACCTTGCTGACCTCGCCCATCGCACACGCCTGGTGCGTATCAGCGGTGCGGGTTTGCGTGAAAGCCACCCTCACGACGTCGACGTCATGCGAGACGAGTAGACGGGCAATCGTCGGGCTATTCGAGGAGGTCTTGGGAGTCCTGAGTGGTTTGTTCGGGGAGCCAGTCGTCGAGGGGATCGGTGAGGGCGGGCATCTCGGCGAACATGTGGTCGGCGCTCTCCAGGGGAAAGACGATGCCGCGTTCAGGGTGGTCGAGGATCCAACCCTGAGGGGTCGTGAAGAACCACTCGTTGCCGTCCTCACGAACGTTGAACCATCGGCCTGCCCCGTCAACGAGGGGATCGTTGTCGGGTTTGAGGTAGATGACGCTCTTAGCGCCGATAGGCATCACCGAACGGATGTTGGCGACCGACGTGTCGTTGGGCCGAGGAAGTTGAACGTAGTAGCGAGTTCCATCGTCAGTTTCAAACACCAGATTTACCTCAACAAGATATTCGGCGGGTACAGGCTTGTTCGGGTCCAATACAGGTTTTGTCTCTGTAGCAGCCTTGATTCTTCCTTCTTGGACATCAATGAGAGTGGCCTCAACCGCGACCTCGGATTGCTCGGCCAAGTCTGTTAGAGAGGCAGCTGGTTCGTAATCACTTGAGAACGATCTGAAGTAGGAGTCGTAGGTTTCTTCGTAGAGGCTGTCTTCCTCTGATACACAGGATATAGCCCAAAATACAACCATAATCATTAAAAATGTCTTAAATAGCCTTGTGATCCATCGTTGTCGGCAAGCCTTGGTTCGGTTCTGTTTGTGGGTCATGACGACGATACCTCTAGATCGTTCATGTGTTGGATGGTGTGGTATACGTAGTACTCGGAGGTTGAAGAGCCTCTAATCATGCATCCCCATGAGCCGCTCGAGTGGTGGTCGGCACCGGTGCTGTGTCCGACCTGCTCGAACTCTGTATGGACTGAGTGCGCTTGGCTCAGCCTTGCGAGATGGCGTCCAACACGTTGAGTCGGGCAGCTCGCCGGGCCGGCACGATAGCTGCGGCAATGCCGGCGATGGCGGCAGCGATCAAGTATCCCAACAGGTCGTTCACCGGAATATCGAGCGTGCGGATGAAATCATCGGGCATGACCGTTACTGCGGCGGTACCGAAAGCGGTGCCCAGGAAGATTCCGAGGATCCCTCCGAATGCTGCGATTATCGCGCCCTCGAAAAGCACCATCCGCAGCATCTGCCTAGTGGTCATGCCGACGGCGCGGACCAGTCCGAGCTCGCGGGTTCGTTCAAAGATCGAGAGGGCCAGCGTGATTGCGATGCCCAGCAGGGCGATGACCACTGCTACCCCCAACAACACGTTGATCACTGTGAGGGCCTGATCGATCTGACCCGCCTGACGGTCCTGAAACTCTTCTGGCGTTTCGACTTCGAGCGTCGGGTAGGAATCAGTGAAGGTCCGCATGGCCGCCCGTGCCTGCTCCTCATCGACCCCTTCGATGACGTTGACGGAGATGAACTGGTCCTGGCTCAACGGGAATTGCTCGGACCACAGATCCAAAGAAACGACCCGGTTGCCGTAGATGCTCGAGTCGGTGAAGATCCCGGCCACTGTCATTGTCTCAACACTGAGGTCGGGGAACTCGATATCGAAAGTCGAGCCGATATCGAAGTCGTTGTCCTCGGCCATGTCCTCGTGGATCCAGATGCCGTTGCGCCCGAGCAGCGACTCGTCAAGGGCGGTGAAGTCAGGATCGAGATGGCTGATCGAGGTCGCCATGTCGGTCGCGGACGAATCCCGGACCTTGTCGTCGAAAGCCGTGCGGTACGCCTCGAAGGCGTATCGATAACGCACCAGGTTGTCGACCTCAGGCAATTGCTCCAAGTCGTCGGCCAAAGCCGGACTGAACGATTCGTCCGGGTCGCCGCTCGAGGGGGAGACGAACCAATCGGAGGTGACCGACCTCTCCAGGACGTCAGCGAAAGTGGCTTGGAAGGAAGCGGCGACCACAGAGGCAGTGCTGATCAATGCCAGTCCGATCATCAAAGCCGCGGCGGCCGCGGCGCTGCGCTTCGGGTTGCGACCAGCGTTCTCACGGGCCATGCGCGCGTTCGATTTCAATGTTCCCGGCAACCAACGGCTCACCCAGAACACCACAGCCAAAATGGCAGCTCCGACGGGGACTGCTGCTACCGAATCCCAGTCGGTTGCGAGAATCGCCGAAACGCCGGTCAGGATCATGACTGAGCCGATTGCGCCCAACAGAAACACAACCACGCCGGCTGCGACCCAGCGGAGCTTCCAACCCATGATGAAGGCCGCGTCGACCCCTCGCACCCCCACGAGCACCACCAGCAGAGCCAACGGAATCAACGCCAGCGAACCGCACAACGCGGCGAAGCCGACGGTGTCGAAATCGGTCACCACGTCTACAAGTGACAAGTACACCAGATACAACACGCCCAAGGCGGCCAGCGCTCCGGCAGCGGTCGTCAACACGCCGGTGAGTCCCAACAGGATCGCCAGCGGCCAGCGACCGATCAAGTTGCTCAATGGACGTGCCAGTATCGGACTCACATTGTTCACGCCCAAGAAAATGGTGATCGCGGCGATGCCCACGAGAGCCAATACCGTGGTGATCTCCAAATCGAGCACCAGCGCCAGCATCATCAGCACCAGGCCGTAGCCGAGGGTCGCGTACTGCCCGAATGCGGGTGCCAGCCGCCGGACTCCGAAGGCGTTGCCGACTGCTGCCAGGGCGCCGAGCCCCAAGAGCGGGAGCCATTCGTCAGTGGCGATGCCGAACGCGGCGATCGCCCATGAGACGGCGGTGACCGACGCCCCGATTCCAAGGTGTGCGTCGGGAACGTGCAGAGAAAGACGGGCGTCCTCTCGTAGAGCTGCCATCGGCGGTATCCGGCGAGACCGCAGAGCCGGCGCCACCGCGCTGGCCATGGTCACGCCCAGCCCCACCACGGCGCCCCAGATGAAGGTCTCGGGCTCTAGCAGCAACTCGTTGCCGCTCGGGCCGAAGTCCAGTTGCCCCAACAACCAGCGCAGGCTCCAGCCGAAGCCGATGCCGAGGGCCGTGCCGACCACGGTCGCGAAGACGCCTACCAGCAGAGCTTCTCCGAGCAGGGCCCGGGTGACCTGTGATCCGCTTGCCCCGATGGCTCGCAACAAACCGAGCTCTCGTATGCGCTGGCCGATGAGGATCGTGAAGACATTGAAGATCACGAACGCAGAAACCAGCAGTATCACTACGGCGAACACCAGCATGAAGGTTTGGAAGAAGCCGATGAACTCTTCGAACTCCTCGGTTTGCTCTTCTACTAGTTGCTCCCCGGTTACGAGTTCAATGCCCGTTGGCAGAGCAGCTGCGACCTCCGCTCCGACTGTCGCGGAGTCGGCTGCGGAGTGAGTGGTGAAAGTGATCTGATCGTAACCGCTCCCGAGGTTGATCACCTCTAGAGCGGTAGGCGTGTCGTAAGCGATCAGTTTGGCGCCGACTAGAGAGTTCTCTTCAGGTGAAGCGAAGTTGAAGGTGCCGACAAGGGTGAATTCGCCCGGTCCGGCCGGGTTGACGACTGTGTAGGTCTCGCCTACTGCGAAGTTGCCGTCTTCGAAAGTGTCGACGTCCATTGCGAACTCGTCGGCTGCTGCAGGTGGCCGGCCCGCTGCCGCGAACAGTTGGCTCGTCGCGCTCTCGCTGTTCCAGTTCACCCCGATGTTCGGTGCCGCACTGGGAATCTGGGCGTTCCCGTCTCCGTCGATCGGCACTGATCCGAACTTGAAGATCTGTGGATCCACGTTGGCCACGCCGTTTATGGACTCGAGCAGGTCGACGACATCGTCGCCGAGCGGTGTGCCCACGAGGTTGCGGTCTCCAAACTCCACCTCAGAGCGAACCGCGTATTCGGTTTCGCCTGAGACGTCTTCGGCGATGCCCCCGAAAGTTGCGCGCAGTCCGTCGGTGAACACGAACACGCCGACCGTGAACATCACCCCGAGCGTCACCGCCGAACAGGTGAGCAGGAAGCGGAAGGGCTTGCCTGAGATGTTGCGTCGGATCAGCTTGAAGATCATCAGTGAAGCTGCTTCATCTGGTCGAGAACCTGCTCGGCGGTCGGGTCGAGCAGTTCGTCGACGACTTTGCCGTCGGCTAGGAAGATCACCCGGTCGGCGAAAGCCGCTGCCACTGGATCATGGGTGACCATGACGATCGTCTGGCCCATGCGGTCCACAGCGTTCCGCATGAACTGCAGAATCTCGTTGCCCGAAGTGGAGTCCAGGTTGCCGGTCGGCTCGTCTGCGAAAATGATCTCGGGACGGCTCGCCAGAGCGCGGCTCACCGCCACCCGTTGCTGCTGTCCGCCGGAGAGTTCGCTCGGCAGATGGCTCATCCGGTCAGCCAAGCCGACGGTGTCGATGACTTCGTTGAGCCATGTTTCGTCCGGATCGCTGCCGGCGAGGTCCATGGGCAGAGTGATGTTCTCGAGCGCTGAGAGAGTCGGCACGAGATTGAAGGCTTGGAACACGAAGCCGACCTTGTCGCGGCGCAGCAGGGTCAGATCCCGCTCGCTCAGGCTCGACAGGTCAGTCGCGCCGATGAAGACTTGACCGCCGCTCAGCGTGTCGAGTCCCGCGAGACAGTGCATGAGCGTGGACTTGCCCGAACCCGACGGACCCATGATGGCGGTGAACTTCCCCTGTTCGAAGTGGGCGTCGACGCCGTCGAGGGCTCGCACCTCAGTGTCGCCTTCGCCATAGATCTTGGTGGCACCCACCGCGAGGGCAGCAGTTGTGGAAGAAACAGAAGAAACGGGTGCATCACTCATGAAGGCTCCGGTTCACTAGGGAGAGGATTCGCAAAGCTCCAGTCGAGGCTACCTGAGCGCGCACTCCTATAATACGGCCTCGATGAGCATCATCACCACGAGCGGCTTGACGATGCAGTTCGGGACACAGCGTGCCCTCGACTCGCTCAACGTTGCTGTGCAGAGCGGCGTGACCGGCCTGGTTGGAGCCAACGGCGCCGGCAAGACGACGCTGATGAGCCTGGTTTTGGGATTGCGTGTGCCCACAGCAGGGCAGACACGGGTCCTCGGACTTGATCCGCGAGCCAGGGGCGCAGAGCTGCGCGCGCAGATCGGCTATGGGCCGGAGCGCAACGTCCTGCCCCAGGACACGCCCGCGTCTGACTTTGTGAAGCACATGGCCGAAGTGCGAGGCATGCCCCGAAACGAGGCCAGAGGCCGTGCCAGCGACGCGTTGTGGCTGGTCGGACTGGGGGAGGAGCGCGCAAGATCGCTGGGGACGATGTCCACCGGTCAACGCCAGCGCGTGAAGCTCGCGCAGGCGATCGCCTCGGATCCCGCGCTGCTGCTTCTGGATGAGCCGACCGACGGCCTCGACCCGGTGCAGCGTGATGAGATGCTGTCGCTGATCCGCCAGGTCAGCCGCGAATACGGAATCGATGTTCTCCTCTCATCGCATCTGCTTGAAGAAGTCGAACGGATCTGTGACCACATTGTCGCCCTTGACGCCGGCCGGCTCGTCGCTCAGGGACGGCTTGAGGATCTCGTCGGAGATGAGCAGGGGGTGGCGGTCGAACTGGCAGAGACTGCTGATCAGCCTCACGCGTTCAACGATGTGGTGAGCCGGTTGTCGGAGTCCGGCCTCGAGGTCCGCCATGGCGAAGTGGGGTCTCGTATGGAGGTGATCGGACCCGACGCCGATCTGATCGCGGACCTGGTACGTGACGCAGTTGCCGATGCGAACGCCAGGGTCATCCGTATCGAGCGCCGCCGGCGTCGTCTCGAAGACCTCTTCTCGGCGGGGACGCCATGAACGGCAACGCTAGGTCGAGCGCGGACGGCACTGAGATACACGACCGCGGCTACCGCAAGTACGAGGGCGCCCGATCCGGTGTTGTCGGCGCGGTCCGCTCCCTGGTGTGGCAGACGATTCGCAGCATTCTGGGTTTGGGTCGCCCGGCCCGCCACAAGGTCTTCCCTGTGATTGTGGTGGTGATAGCCGCTCTGCCCGCGGTGGTGTTCCTTGGCGTCGCCCTGTTGTTCCGCGACCTGGGTGATGATTCGCTTGTCAACTATTCGGATTTGTTCGGCTTCTCGGTGGCTCCGACCATGCTTTTCGCGGCGATGGTGGCGCCGGAGGCTCTGGTTCGCGACCGCCGCGACGGCATGTTCTCGTTGTATCTGTCGACGCCGTTGACTCGGGCGTCGTATATGGGAGCCAAGGCCTTGGCCGTGCTCTCGGTGATGTTGATCATCGCGCTGGGTCCGGTGCTGCTTGCTCTTCTGGGTTACACCGTGATCGGCGACGGCCCCCCAGGGGTGGTGGAGTGGTTCAAGGTCTTTTTCAGGCTGACCGCGGCCGGCTTGGTGATCTCGGCGGTGATGGCAGCTATTTCGATGGCCGGTTCCAGCGTGACTGACCGCCGGGCTTTCGCGAGTGTCGCAGTCATCCTGGTGATCTTCGGCGGAGCGATCGTCAGCAGCATTCTCGTGGATGCCGCAGAGTTCTCGAACGCGTACGGTTTCCTTGATCCGATGGGCACGGTGGGTGAAACGGCGACGCGAATACTCGGCGAGTCCCCAGAACAAGGCGGATCAGCATCGGAGCTGTCGGACAGCGATACGGCAGCCGTGGCTTTGGGCGCGGCGGCTTGGTTTGCCGCGGGAGCCGGCATTGTGGGATACAAGTACCGAAAGCTCGAGGCGACATGATGAGCGCTCCCGAGTCGTCTCTCGAGCCACCGCCGGCCCCACCGCCAGTGTCCACAGCGAGGCCGATTGTTGAGGTCCAGAATGTCACAAAGTCCTTCGGTGATGTGGTAGCGGTCTCCGACGTGAGTTTCACTGTCGGGCCCGGCGTGACCGCCCTGCTGGGGCCTAACGGAGCCGGCAAGTCAACGCTGTTTCGCATGCTCTGCGGCCTCACCGCTCCGTCGCGGGGCACTGTGCGGGTGCTCGGCGAGAAAGCTCGCGAGCATCGCAACGTCCGTGGCCGAATCGGACTCGCGCCCCAGCAGGACGCTTTGCTGGATCGGTTCACGGCGTACGAGTTCGTTGAGCTGGCAGGCAGGACTCACGGAGTTGCCGACCCGTCGGGTCAGGCGCGCCAGAGTCTGGCATATGTGGATCTGGATCCCGAAGATCCCAAGAGGGTCGGTGCGTACTCCAAAGGGATGAGGCAACGAGTCAAACTGGCCGCTGCGCTGGTCAACGACCCGGACCTGCTGATCCTCGATGAACCGCTCACCGGCCTCGACCCGGTTCAGCGCAACCGGATGATCAGTCTGTTCCACGATCTCGGCGACGGCGGCAAGTGCCTGTTGGTTTCCAGCCATGTGCTTGACGAGGTTGCACGGATCGGTTCCAACGTGCTGGTGATCGCGCAGGGGCGACTCGTTGCGTCCGGCGACTATCGGCGCCTGCGGGAGTTGATGGACGACCGTCCCCATCGCATCAGGGTGCATTCCGATGACGCACGGAAGCTGGCCTCGGCGCTCATAGGACGCGGCGTGGCCGACGGAGCCGCGGTGCGGGAGAACGCCCTGCTGATCGACACGCTCAACGTCGACCGCTTCGGCCGCAGTATCGCCCCGATCTCGGCTGAATTGGGTATCCGACTCCGTGAGGTCGTCCCCACAGACGACGATCTCGAATCCGTCTTCAGGTATCTGGTGGAGCGGCGATGAGCGGATCCGTCTCTGCCCTGCGAGCCATCGCGATCACGCACCGGCTGCTTGTTCGTCAGTTGGTCACGAAGGGGAGAATCGCCGCACTCCTCGGTGTTGGGGTCATCGTTTCGCTGGTTGTGGCACTGGTCTCGCGCGCAGTGGGCGAAGACGAGTCAGCCGAAGAGGCTCTCGAGGTCGGAATCGAGGTGATGTCCAACCTGGGCTTCACGATTGTGGTCCCGATCGTGTCTCTGGTGTTCGCCTCAGCGGCATTCGGCGACCTCAAAGAGGACGGCACGCTGGTGTATCTGTGGTTGCGTCCCATGGACCGCTGGCCGATTGCTGTCGGTGGTTGGCTGGCATCGGTGAGTGTCAGCCTGCCGGTGACTCTCGTGCCCTTGACTGTGGCCGCGTTGATTGCCGACGTTGGTTCGGAACTGGTCTGGGCCACGGTTCTGGCCTGTGTGGTCGGCAACCTCGCCTACTCCGCGGTGTTCATGCTGCTCGGCTTGTTGACGAAGAACTCCGTTGTGTGGGGTATCGGCTACATCCTCATATGGGAGGGACTCGTGGCAGGGATCAGCGGTGTGGGGGAGAAGCTCGCAATCCGGGGTTACACGCGGTCGATCATCGCTGAGCAGACCGGTGTGGACCTGTATCTGGGCGACCTCTCGCTGGGGATCGCCATTGTCGTGCCGGCGCTGGTGGTTGTCGCTGCGGTTGTGCTGTCGACACTGCGTTTGCGTTCGCTCGACGTCGCCTGAGCCGTGCCGACTGACGTACAGGCGCTCAGCGGCCGGTGAAGGATGCTTTGCCGGGTCCGTTCTGCAAGAAGCTCTGCACACCGATGGTGCAGTCCTCGGTGGTGAAGGCGTCGGCGAACAGCTCCGACTCGATTTTGACCGCTTCGTCGAGCGGCAGGTGATACCCGCTGAGCACCGCGGCTTTGGCCAACTGGAGTGACGCAGGGCCGGCGGCATAGCCCTCGGCCATCTTGACTGCTTCAGCCTGCACCTCGTCGGGTTCGAAGATCGCGGAGATCAGATTGTTGGCCAGGGCCTCTTCGGCGCCTATGGCGCGGCCCGAATAGACGAGGTCCTTGGCCATGGTCACTCCGGCCAGGCGGGCGAGGCGCTGGGTGGCGCCGCCGCCTGGGATGATGCCCAGCAGGACTTCGGGGTTTCCGAGTTGTGCGTCGCCGGCTGCCACTCGGAAGTCGGTTGCGAGAGCTAGTTCGAGACCGCCGCCGAGGGCGTAGCCGTTGATCGCGCTGATGGTGATCTGCGGCAGCCCCTCGATGCCCAGAGCCGTGTCGTTGAAGCGCCTGGAGAAAGCGAGAGCGTCGTCGCGGTCGAAGGTCGGGAACCGCTCGATGTCGGCGCCGGCCGCGAAATGACGGGGTCCTCCGGTCAAGACCGCGGCCCGGATCTCTCGATCTTCGGCGAGGCTGTTGCAGATAGAAGTGAGCTCCTCGAGCATCGGTTCGTTGATGGCGTTCACCTTTCCACGATCAAGGCGGATTACAGCGATGCCTTTTTGGGGGTCGCGTTCGAGTTGCACTACTGGAGACATGAACCGAAACGCTATCCGCCACTGCACGGCATCTCTCCACATTCACTCCGAATACCGTGCTCTACGCATCCGTGCTTCAGGGGCTTGTTGTCTGGTGTTGTTGCTTTTGGCCAGTCGATGCGTGTACGGTTCCCGCCGCTGAGTTTGACCGGTCTTGAAGGAGCCGAGATGTCTGATTTGAGTTGTTCCGCGGGGGGGGGGGCGTAGGCTTCTTTCTGCAGTTGTTGTTGCTGCGGTATTGTTCAGTGGTTTGTCTGCTGTCCCGGCTGTGTCGGCTCATGAGCCGGTTCATGAGCCGCTGACTGTCACCAAGCAGGAAGATGTCTACGGTTGGCGAGATGTGGTGGTCGACACCAGGCGGGTTCCCGACGGGACCCACCGGGTGCCCGACGGCACCAGACAGGAGGACGTCTACGCTTGGCGAGATGTAGTGGTCGACACCAGGCGGGTTCCCGACGGGACCGAGGAGGTGCCGGTCTATGAAACGCGGGTTGACGTCCGCAAGGTTCCCGACGGCCACAGGTGGGTGCGGGTGGCCAAGTACCGCACAGAGAAGGTGCCGGGTAGCTGCAAGCCGCCGAACGGGTGCCAATACCGGCGGGTGCCTGACGGCACGAAATGGGTGAGGGTCCCCAAGTACAGGGAAGCGAAGACCGAGTATCAAGTCAAGGTCGGCACCAAGACGGTCGCCAAGTACCGAACAGAGGATGTGACCGAGAGGCGGCGGGTCAAGGTCGGGACCAGGACGGTCACCAAGTACAGGATCGAGACCAAGTACCGGACAGAGGATGTGACCGAGAGGCGGTGGGTCAAGGTCGGGACCAGGACGGTCACCGTCACCGATCCCGACCCAGAGAAGGGAACATGGCGCCACGACCCCAGCGAGCACACCTGCCCGGCCGGTCAGTACATGGCGCCGTTCCCTGCGCTGAGGGGGTATAGGTGGGGCAAACAAGCAAAGACAGAGTTCTACGTTCCACCGCTCAGCGATCATCATGAACAGCCTTCGGCCCAAGCTCCGGTGGTCGCCTGGGTGGAAATCGACACTCACACCGGCTGTTCCAGGCCCGTCGACCCGATCACAACTACCGGCAGCGATTCTCCTGCGGTGAAACGTACGTCGTGGGGCCTTATAACCGATCCGCTCAAGGCCGTTGCCGGCGCCGCGGTGAGCGCCGCAGGGCTCGTCATCGAGCCGGCCGCCAGCTATTTGGAGGAGCACCAACCCGGCTTGTACAAGGTGCTTTATGTGACTCTCTGCGCTCCCGAAGCCTTGCTCATCGAGGCGCTCGGAACGTACGCTTTGACCAAATTCGCCAAGAGATCGGCTTGGGTCACCAAGCAGGTCGAAAAGGCGAAAGAAGCGATCAAGTCCGCCCCGAAGGGTGTCGTGAGGTCGGCTTCGGTCACGCTCGTCGCGGCGAACTATCTGGTCTGCAAGACCGCCGTCGACCCGATGGCGACCACGGCCACGACCACAACAACAACCACGACGACCACGACGACTACGGTTCCGCCAACGACCACAACAACAACCACGACGACCACTACGACTACGGTTCCGCCAACGACCACGACGACTACGACGGTGCCTCCCTCGGCGTCGGAGGCGGAGCTTCTCAAGTTGTTTCTCGCTGCGCAGCGGGCGTATTGGGACGACCCGACCAAACAGAAGAGGGCGCGCTACGTGGCGCTGTTCAACCGTTGGGCCTGCGTGAAGCACGGCCCCGACAGCGGCTACTGCGAGCGCTGAGCGCGCCCCAGGAGCGATCGAGTGTGTGCCACGGCAATGCCCCGACCAGCCCGCCAACTCATGCACCCTGGGGTGCTATCGTCTGGCCGGAGACTCTCAAGGACAAGGCCCCATGACAGATCCCGACTCAGACGGTAGCGCTCAAGACCACTCCGCGAGAGGCACAGAGGCCCAAGCTAAGCAAACCCGCGGCACGCGAATCGTCCGGGGATTCGTGGAGACAGGCGTGGAGCTAGCCGTCGTGGCCGCGCTTTTTCTAACCATCGAAGCGTTGTTGGGGGGCGTGACCTATTTCCACATGACCCTGCTCGTCTTTTGGTGGGGCCCGTGGCTCTGTAAGAGATACCTGTTCAGATACCCGCCCGGAGACAAGGGCGACAAGGATGCGTAGTGTGCGGCGTCTGTCTGTCGCGGCTGAGTTGAGCGTGTTCGCTCCTGTGCCTGTGGCTGTGTCGGCTCAACCCGTCGGTTCATGAACCGTTGACTGTCACCAGACAGGAAGACGTTTATGGCTGGCGCGATGTAGTGGTCGGCGCCAAGGAGGTTCCCGACGGGACCGAGGAGGTGCCGGTGTATCAAACGCGGGTGAGCGTTCGGATGGTTCCCGACGGGCACAGGTGGGTGAAAGTCGCCAAATACCGAGAAGTCAAGACGCAGTATCGGGTCAAGGTCGGCACCAAGACGGTCACCAAGTACAAGACGGTGCCCGTGCCCGAGAGGCGGTGGGTCAAGGTCGGGACCAGGACCGCCACATACACCGACCCGGACCCCGACAAGGGCACATGGCGCCACGACCCCGGCGAGCATGTCTGCCCGGCCGGTCAGCACATGGCGCCGTTCCCTGCGCTGAGGGCGTCGCGAAGCAACGACGAGACGCTCTACGCTCCCGACGTGAAGAAGGCTGAGGGCCGTCTGGTTGTCGCCTGGGCGGAGGTGGACTCCCACACCGGGTGCTCCAGCCCAGTGGACCCGTTCGCCGGCGACCCGATCCAGCGCAAGACGCTGTGGGCCGATCTAACCGATCCGATCAAGGCCGTTGCCGGCGCCGCGGTGAGCGGCGCAGGGCTCGTCGTTCGAACCGGCCAGCAGCTACATCACGCTCGTCGCGACGCAATATCTGGTCTGCAAGACCGCCGTTGACCCGACCACGACTACCACGACGGTGCCGCCAACGACGACTACGACAGTGCCTCCCTCGGTGTCGGAGGCGGATCTTCTCAAGTTGTTTCTCGCTGCGCAGCGGGCGTATTGGGGACCCGACCAAACAGAAGAGGGCGCGTTACGTGGCGCTGTTCAACCGTTGGGCCTGCGTGAAGCACGGCCCCGACAGCGGCTACTGCGAGCGCTGACATTCGTGTCCATCTTTTTTGCGGAAATGGAGCAAGCGAATGGTGAACCCCGAGCGTGTCGCTACAGCACCCCTAGCCGAGAGCGGCCTTGGGCGTGCATCTAGCGGGTGCTATCGTCTGGCCGGAGACTCTCACAGGAACAAGACCCCATGACAGATCACGGCCCAGACGGTGGCGCTCACCCCGCGAGAGGCCTAGAGGACACAGAGAGCCAAGCCAAGCCAACCCGCGGCAAGCGAATCAATTGGAGAATCGTGGAGCTAGGCGTCACGGTAGGCGTCGGAGCCGTGCTTTTTCTAGTCGTCGAAGCGTTGTGGGGTGGCATCAGCCTCGCCGCGTGGTTCCTACTCGGCATAGCGTGGGTGATGTGCAGTGGTTTCGCGAGAGGCACAGAGGCCCAAGCCAAGCTAACCCGCGGCAAGCGAATCGTTTGGGGAACCGTGGAGCTAGGCGTCACGGCAGGCATTACGGTCGTGCTTTTTCTAGTCGTCGAAGCGTTGTGGGGTGGCATCAGCCTCGCCGCGTGGTTCCTACTCGGCATGGTGTGGACGATATGGGGTCCGTCGTTTCCTCCTGACTCTGACTAGACATCCACAAAGGGGGAAGGGCTTCTAGACAACGGGTTTTCGGCCTGTTGCACATTTCGGTGTCCATCTTTGCGAAATGGAGTGAGCTTCTCCCCTAATCGTGGAGGGGTTGGTTGTGGGGGTTGGGGGTGTGGGCGTGTTCGTAT
>JAPOYA010000045.1:0-8745 GCA_026706815.1 Acidimicrobiaceae bacterium
CTGGGGGTGGCTTTGACGGCGACCCGGACGAACCGTTCGTCGCGATCTTCCCAGGTCCTGCAAGCTCGCTCGCCCACTATCGCGAGTTGGTGGACGGAAAACCTGAACAGGTGCCGGTGTCGGAGTTCCTCAGCTGGTCGTCAACGGCATCGTTCCCACAGTTGCCCAACCGAGGTGCATTTCGCATCTGGCGCAAGATGAAACAACACCCCAGACTAGCAGCACCCAGCACCCAGCACCCAGCACCCAGCACCCAGCGAACGTGGCGAACGAGACCCTTGCAAGGGGACCTCAACGCGACCAACGACAAACACCGGTTCATCCTCGACAATGGAAAGTCCGCCCGTTCGCGGAACTCCATGCAACCGCGGACAAACACCGGTTCATCCTCGACGATGGGCAATCCGCCCTCACCGAGAGCTCGACGCGACCAATGACAAACATCGATTTCTCCTCGATGGAGGGGCCGAGACCTTGAGCAGCCAATCCGACCTGTGGTTTGTTTACAAGGGTGCGTCGTTCGACCTTTGGAACCCCGACACCGGCGTCTACTACGCCTCCGTCGATTCAGCTGAGATATCGGCACATCTTCAAGAAAGACGCGTCCGACAGCACGCGAACAAGAGATCACCGTTTTCGGAGTTCGCAAAGGAGGCAATCGACTCTGGCGAAACCCTCCCTTGCTTGAGTCCACGAATCGCTTTTCGTGATATAACCAACCCCACGAACACCCGGACTGTCGTAGCCGCACTCATTCCAGGGCAGGTCGTTGTCACAAATCAAGCGCCTTATCTGCTATGGCCGAAGGGCACACCCACCGACGAAGCGTTTTTGCTCGGTGTACTCTCGTCGATGGTTTTGGACTGGTACGCCCGTTGTGTTGTCGAACTCCATTTGAATTTCCATATCCTCAACAATCTCCCTATTCCCGATCCTGGCGCCGGACATCCAATCCGTGACCGCGTAGCAGAGATCGCCGCCCGGCTGGCCGCCTGCGACGACCGGTACACCGGCTGGGCGGAAGAAGTGGGGGTACCGGTCGGGTCGGCGAACGACGAAGCCGCAAAATATGACCTCATCTGCGAACTCGACGCCTGCGTCGCCCATCTCTACGGCCTCGACGAAGACGACTTGGCCGTCATCTACGACACGTTCAGCGAGAATGTCGACTACACCGACCACCACGCCGCAGTCCTCACCCACTTCAGGAAGCTCGCCTGACGTGTGCTCGCAATCAGTTCTCGCTCAAGCCGAGGAAGTCCATCAAACCGCTGATGAGGACTTGCGGATCATCATTATTGAACCGATCCACACCCGGCAACCGAGTACCGACTTTGAGAAGCCCGAACTGGCTGTCAACCGGGGAGCAGAAACGGTCGCAGAGGCACTCAACGGGTTCGTCTCCATTGCCGCCACCGAATTCGTGGATGGCATCGACCTGGACGCCCGTCAGCTATTTCATGCGGGAGGTTCGCGGGGGCATGCCCGGCTTGCGCAGATCCAGACGCTTCCAAGGCCCAGGCTTGTTCAGGTGCTTGTCCCCGCACCAAAGCACGCCGCCATGGGCTATCGCGGTTGCCGCGGCGTGAGCATCAGCCCACAGAATACGACTAGTCAACGCGATCCTCGCAGCATTGCGGGTCAACTCCAACGTTGGCGCCTCAACTTTGCCGCGATTGCAGATGTCGTCCCAGATTTTTTCCGCGCTCGCCAATCCTTTGCGCCGGGCAACTGTGTAGTGGACTTCTCCGAGGTTGATACTGCTCACAACGATGGGGTCCGGGCCTCGAAGCAAATCACCGATCACCTCAACGTACTCCGGCTGCTCCAAGGCATAACGCACAAGCGGCCATGCATCAAGGACAATTGGTGGTTTCGATTTCAGGACTCCACCTCTTGTCCTCCGGGCAAGAAGTACGACGATCCATCTTCCCGGAATACCCTCATTTTGATGATCCCGGCCCGTCCCAGGTCCACCAGCGTGTTGGGGTACAGGTGCCGAAGGGCCAACCGCTCCTCCGTGTGCAGATCAATGGCCTCATCTGAATCGGGGAAGAAGATCTCTTCGCAGGAACTCTGGAATCCAGCGAAGACGCCCTCTTCTTGCTTGAGGACCCGGTTCAACGACACCTCCTCAGACTTGATCGACTCGTCAACGTTTCGCTCTGCGGCAGCTTCTTCAGCCATTGCCGAACTATACCAACTCCCGATCCGAAGTCAATTGTCATGCTATTTCTATATTTTTCATTGGAGAATCCGTGATGGCGGCTGAGAAGCCCGAACTGGCTGTCAACCGGGGAGCAGAAACGGTCGCAGAGGCACTCAACGGATTCGTCTCCCATGCCGCGACCGGGTTCGTGGGCGGAACGCACTTGGACATCGCCACCGCCTACTTCAACGTCGGCGGCTACTCGCTGCTGGCCGACTCCCTGGACCGCACCACCGGCGTGAGGCTGCTGCTCGGCGCAGAACCCACCCCGCCCGAGAACCGCAGGCGGGCGCTGCGGACCGAATCAGCACACCCGCAACGGGCATTGAGGACCCGACTGCGCCAAGCGCTGGACGGCCACGAACGCGACATTCTCACAGACCGAGACCTGCTCGGCTTCTCAATCGAAAACGACGCCGCCGCCCGCCGACTCGTCGAATGGCTGAAAGCAGGCAAGGTGGAGGTCCGTCGGCTCGAAGGCCGCTTCTTGCACGGCAAAGCGTTCCTGATCGGCGACCGCTCCCATGGAGTCGTCGCCGGATCGTCCAACTTCACCTACGCAGGACTGGCGACAAACCTTGAGTTGAACCTCGGCAACTACACACCGCACGTCGTCACCCAAGTCCAGCAATGGTTCGACGAACTGTGGGACGAAGCCGACCCGTACGACCTCGCCGCCCTGTTCGAAACCCGTTTCAAGCCCCACTCACCCCAACTCGTCTACCTGAAGATGCTCTGGGAGTTCTACGGAGAAGAACTCGAAATCGAGGCCGACGCCGAAGGGGCGCCGCAGATCCACTTGACCAGCTTCCAATCAGACGGACTGTTCCGCGCCCGCCGGATCCTGCAGGAACACAACGGAGTCCTGATCGCCGACGAAGTCGGCCTCGGCAAAACCTTCCTAGCCGGGGAACTGATCCGAGAAGCGGCGTTGGAACGGCGGCAACGAGTGCTCGTCATCACCCCGGCCACACTGCGAGACGGACCCTGGAAGGCGTTCAGGAGAGACCACATATTGCCGATCGAGTTGCGTTCATATGAAGAAGTCATGGGAGACCACCGCCTCAACCCCGAACACAAAGGGCCCCTCGCCACAACACTCGAGTCCGAAAAAGACGACTACGCGCTCATCGTCATCGACGAAGCACACAACCTCCGCAACCCCAGCACCCAACGAGCCTCCGCCCTACGAGAACTGCTGAAGGGATCGCCCCCGAAGCAGTTGGTCATGCTCACCGCAACGCCGGTCAACAACAGCCTCTGGGACCTCTACCACCTGCTCGGCTACTTCCTGCGCAACGACGCCGTATTCGCCGACGCCGGCATCCGCTCGCTGCGAGACCACTTCGCCGCCGCCATGGCACAAGACCCCGAGAACCTCACCCCAGAACACCTGTTCGACGTCCTCGACACAGTAGCGGTCCGCCGGACCCGGTCATTCGTCAAACGCTTCTACCCGAACGACACCATCAAGGTCAACGGCAAGAACCAGCAGATCATCTTCCCGACGCCGCGAGTCCGCAAAGTCGCCTACGACCTCGACGCGGTGCTGCCCGGGTTCTTCAACCAGTTCGAACACGCACTCAACCCGCAAGCCGACGTCGACGACCCAGACGTGCTCACCTTGGCACGCTATGCACCGTCGCAATACCGACTCGACAACCAAGTCGACGCCTATGAGATACAACTCGCCGGACTGTTGAGATCAGGATTGCTGAAGCGCTTCGAATCATCCTCCCATGCATTCGCCGAGACTTGCGAACGCATGGCCAAGACCCACGACGCTTTCCTGTCGTTGCTCGAGAACGGCCATATAGCAACAGGCGAAGTGCTCGCGGACTGGATAGCCGCAGATTCCGACGATCTGGACTCCGAGGCTCTAGACTCCTATTTCGGCCACCACGTCGGCCCCACCGATAAAGCAGGCGGCTATGACACAGACCGGCTGAGAGAACATGTAGATCGCGACCGCAACCTGTTGCGAACCTTCGCTCAGCAAGCTCGTTCCGTGACACGGGCCGACGATCCCAAGCTGGCAGCCGTTGTCGAGGAACTAGCCTCGATCGCCGGCGAAGCCGCCACAGAGAAACCGGGTCTGGCAACTGAGCGGAACCGTCGAAAAGCGCTGATCTTCAGCTATTTCGCCGACACCGTAGACTGGATCTTCGAACACCTCCAAAACGTTGCAGCCTCAGACGAACGACTAGCGCCGTATCGGGGCCGCATCGCACATTTGACCGGCAACACCGGCGAAAGCAAAGAAAACGTGCTTTGGGGATTCGCTCCGCAAACCACAGACGCTCCCGCGGGCGCCAACGACGACCGCTACGACATCGTGGTCTCAACCGACGTGCTAGCCGAAGGGGTCAACCTCCAACAGGCCCGCCACATCATCAACTACGACCTGCCGTGGAACCCGATGCGGCTCGTGCAACGCCACGGGCGAATCGACCGGATCGGCTCAAAACACGCTGAGGTCCACCTGCGCTGCGTGTTCCCCGACGCCCGCCTCGACGACCTGCTCGGCCTCGAAGAACGGCTGCACTCCAAACTCGCCCAAGCAGCCGCGAGCGTGGGAGTGGGCGAAGTCCTGCCCGAGCAGACCGCCAGCGCGGAAATCAACTTCTCGGACACCCGCGAGGAGATCGAACGGATCCGCAACGAGGACCCGACGTTGTTCGAGCGTGGCGGAACCTCACGGGGTTCGCTGTCAGGCGAGGAGTTCCGCCAAGAGTTGCGCCAGGCGCTTGAGGACTCCGACCTGGCAGACCAGATCAAGTCGCTGCCGTGGGGCTCGGGATCGGGCATGGCCCTCAACGCCCCCGTCGGGCGAGTCGGCTATGTGTTCTGTGCGCGGATCGGCGACCACCCCCGACCCCTGTTCCGGTTCGTCGAGGCTCAGCGCTCCGGCGGAGACACGGTGATCGGCGAGACGTTGGCCTGCTTGGCCATGGCCCGCCCCTCAAACGGATTCAACACTCCCCGCGTGCTCGACGACGACACCGCCCGAGGCGCATTCGACGCCTGGCAGAGAGCCCAAGTTGACATCATCGAGAAATGGAACTTCATGTCCGACAAGGCCAACCTCGAACCGAAGATGTCGCCACGCTTGCTGCGAGCCGCCGAAGTGCTGCGAGAACACCCTCCACCCGAAAGCACCCAAGACGAGATCGACCGAGCCCTCGACGCAATCTGCGCCCCCTATCCCGAACGTACGATCCGCATCTTCGGAGCTGCCATGAAGAAGACAGACGACCTCGCCGAGCAAGCCACAGAAATCCTGAACGTCATCCGTGCTCTCGGCCTTGAACCCTACATCCCACCGGAACCCCTTCCCGAGATCACCGCTGAAGACGTCCACCTGGTCACCTGGCTGGCCCTTGTCTAGCGCCTCGGCTCGCCCCACCCATCGGCACCTTGAATCAGCCCCGCCCCGCTCGATGAACTCCGCCCCGAACCTCTCTATGGATATCGGCGCCCTGAATTCGGCCCAGCCCCTCTCGATGAATTAGGACTGTGACTGTGCAGACCCACTTCAGTTCCGAGTTGTTCCAATTCCTGCTCGAGTTGCAGGCCAACAACAACCGCGCATGGTTCGCTGACAACAAGGCGCGGTACGAACGCGACGTCAAGGAACCACTGCTCAACTTCATTGCAGACTTCGAGCCGCATCTGCACTCGATCAGCAAGCACTTCGTTGCCGACACGCGCGCCAACGGCGGGTCCATGTTCCGCATCTATCGCGATATCCGCTTCTCCAAAGACAAGACCCCCTACAAGACTCACGGCGCAGTTCACTTCCGACACGAGGCCGGCAAGTCGGCCCACGCGCCGGGTTTCTACCTCCACCTCGGACCAGACGAGATCTTTGCCGGAGTCGGCATCTGGCGGCCCGACACCTCTGCGGTGACACGCATTCGCGAGCGCATCGTCGCCGACGCCGAGAGTTGGCACGGTGCTCTGAAGGCCCCCGGGTTCGCCGAGGAGTTCGAGTTGGGCGGAGAGTCGCTGAAGCGGCCTCCGAGGGGATTCGATCCGGACCACCCAGACATCGAAGACCTCAAGCGCAAAGACCACATCGCTGCCGTCCCGTTCACAGAAGAGGAGGTTACGGCGCCGGGATTCATCGACTCCTTCGCCGATGCCTGCCGTACCGCCTCGCCCTACGCCAAGTTCCTCACCACAGCCGTCGGCCTCCCGTACTAGAGGCATGGTTGGAATCCACCTCGCGTTCTCGTCTGGCTACTGAGCCCCGGCGCGTCTTAGAGTCTTAGCCTGCTACGTTCAGCGACGTTGAAACCGTCTCGAAAGAACCACTCCCGAAGGAACCACCATGAAGACCAGGGCTGCCATTCTCCGCGAACCCAACACCCCTTGGAGCGTCGAGGAGATAGAGCTCGACGACCCGACCGAGAACGAGATCCTCGTCAAAACTCTGGCCGCAGGCATGTGCCACTCAGACGAGCACGCCCACGACGGCACAATGCCCGCACCCATGCCACTCGTGGGCGGACACGAAGGCGCAGGAGTGGTCATGTCCACCGGCCCAGGTGTGACTGAGTTCGAAGTCGGAGACCACATCTCCTGTTCGTTCATCCCCTCGTGCGGCAAATGCCGCTGGTGCTCCTCGGGTCAGCAGAACCTGTGCGACCTCGGAGCGCACCTGATGGAACCCGAGATGATGGCGGGCGGCTTTCGGCACCACAGTTCCAAAGGCGAGAACCTGTGCGCCTTCCTGAAGCTCGGCACGTTCGCCGAGCACATGGTGGTCAGCGTCGATTCGGCGATAAAGATCGCCGAAGACATACCCGCGGGACCGGCTGCCCTGGTCAGCTGCGGTGTCACCACAGGCTACGGATCGGCGGTGAACCGGGCCGATGTGAAACCCGGCGACACTGTCGTGATAGTCGGTTGCGGAGGGCTCGGGCATGCGGCGATCCAAGGAGCCGCGGTGGCCGGAGCAAAAAACGTGGTGGCGGTCGATCCCTCGGAGTTCAAACAGGAGAGCGCCATGGAGTTCGGCGCCACCCACCGTGCCGGATCAATGGAGGAGGCTACCGAGCTCGTCGGCCAGATGACTCTGGGGGTGATGGCCGACAGCGTCATCCTGACCCCGGGCGTTCTCACCGGCGACATGCTCGCACCGGCCCAGTTCCTCACCCGCAAAGGCGGAACCGTGGTCGCCACCGCCGTCGCCCCCGCGATGCAGATGGACGTGCAGCTCAACCTGTTCGAGTTCGCCATGATGAACAAGCAGCTCCGAGGATGCCTGTTCGGATCCACCTCGCCGCGCCAGGAGATCCCGCAACTCTTGTCGATGTATCAGGCAGGCCAGCTCAAACTCGACGAGATGATCACCAACACCTACACGCTCGACCAAGTCAACGAGGGCTACGAAGACATGCTCAACAACAAGAACGTGCGCGGCGTCATCACCTTCGAATGATCCACAGCCGGTCCCATGCTCAATGATCCCGAGTTCCTTGATAGGTTGAGTTCCGAGATAGTCGGTCGCCGCCGCGAGCTTGAACTGCTCGCAGCAGCCCTCGGCACAAACCGTCATGTGCTGTTCGAGGGTCCACCGGGCACCGGCAAGTCAACGATTCTGCGCGCCCTCGCTGACACAGCGGGAAGCGGCCTGGTGTTCGTCGAGGGCAACGCTGAGTTGACCCCGGCACGCCTCGCAGGACAGTTCGACCCGTCACGGGTGATGGCCGAGGGCTATTCACCCCATGTCTTCGTGGACGGGCCGCTGGTGGAAGCTCTGAGGAACGGCTCGCTGCTCTACGTCGAAGAGCTGAACCGGGTGCCTGAGGAGACCATCAATCTCCTGATCACGGTGATGTCGGAGGGCGAGCTCACATTGCCGAGGCTCGGCCGGACCCGAGCTGCCGAAGGTTTCCGTTTCGTCGCCGCCATGAACCCGTTCGACAACATCGGGACTGCCCGCGTGTCGAGCGCCATCTACGACCGGATGTCCCGGATCTCGCTGGACTACCAGTCATTCGAGGAGGAGCGGGAGATCGTCCGCCTGAGGGTCGAGCCCCATGAGCCGCATGAGGCGCGCGAGCAGACCGATGCGAGCGAAACCCTGCTTCACCGTGCGGTCGCCGTTGCCCGGGCAACCCGCAGGCACCCGGACCTGCGCGTCGGCTCATCGGTCCGCGGGGCGATCGACCTGGTCGAAGTGGCAATGCGGCTGGCAGCAATACGGTCGACCGCGGTCGATGACCCCTCAGTCGGCCTCGACGCGGCAATGGTCGCGATCTCTGGTCGCATTCGTCTCCATGAGGGCACAGACCGCACTCCCGAAGCCGTCGTCGCCGAGCTTTGGAAGCTGATTGTCAGCGCCGAGGAACCGACGAGCGCGGCTCACGACCAGGGAAAAGCCCCAGCCCCCGAGGGGGCGACCGCGGCGCTCCGCTAACCCTCGAGGGTCCGGACGCCCTCGATGCCCTGGCAGAGGAGAACCGCCGCACGATCCCGCGTGGTCAACTGGCCCGCCACCAAGGTTTTGCCGACATCAGCGGTGAGGT
>JAPOYA010000045.1:9083-18120 GCA_026706815.1 Acidimicrobiaceae bacterium
TGGTCGTAGACCGCAGCGGCTCGATGAGCGGCCAACGCCTGGCAACCGCCGCCGTGGCCGCGGCAGCGTGCTCTCACCGGGTCCCGACCGACTGGTCGGCGCTGGTTTTCGCTGACCGCATCCTGGTGCTGAAGTCACAGCAAGACGCCAAAGCCGCCCCTCCGGTAGTCGATTCCCTGCTGCGCCTCCGCGGTCAGGGGACCACCGATCTTGCCGGAGCCCTGACCGCTGCGGCCGATCAACTCGATCGTTCACGGGCCAAACGACGGGTTGTGATTCTGCTGTCTGACTGTCGGGCGACCACCGGCGCCGACCCTGTGGCTGTGGCACGGCGACTCGACGAACTGGCGGTCCTTGCCCCCGCTGACGACGCGGACGACGCCGAAGAGTTCGCGGCCGAGGTCGGCGCCCGCTTCGCCGTCATCGACGGTCCCGCCGCGATCCCCGCCGCCGTCACCCGGGTCATGGCCTGACGCTTTGAACATTGGGGATGTATTATTTGTGCTACATTTGTCGCATGATCGAAGTCGCCTCTCGGGAATTGCGTAACCGCACCCGTGCTTTGCTAGATCGCGTCGCCGAAGGGGAAAGCATGACCATCACTGTGCACGGGCGACCGGTAGCCGAGTTGGCGCCTCTCGCAAAGCGGCGGCGCTGGATGCGTCGCCGTCAGTTCATCAGGGAGGTTCTCGCCCACCAGGCCGACCCCGGACTCACCGACGATCTGGTCTCGCTGGCCGACGAGACGACCGACGACATTTTATGGCTTTGAGCAGAGGAATCGCTGACACATCCCTGTTCGTTGCTCAAGAAACCGGACGCCCGATCCTCGAGGAGTCCATCCCCGACGAGTTGGCCGTATCCGTCATCACCATCGGCGAACTGCGCGGCGGAGTACTCGCTGCAACGGACACGCCCAGCCGCGACCGCCGATTGTCCACCCTTACCTTTGCGCTCAGCCTTGAACCGGTGCCCATCGACGAAGCAATCGCGGCAGCATGGGCCAGGCTTCGCCTGATCCTGCGTGACCGCGGCCTCAAGATGGGCGTCAACAACTCATGGATCGCCGCGACCGCCATGTCGCTCGGAGTCGCCGTCGTCACCCAAGACCACGATTTCCCCTCGATAGACGAACTCAAGGTGGTTGCGGTTTAGCGGTTCCGCAAATGGCGGAGCATTGCGAAGGGATACCTGTTGCCGCGCGTTTCTTGTTGTCGCGCTCTTCTCGCCGTCAGCGCTACGTTGAGAAGGTGGAATCCGAGGCCAACGCGATACTGCCTGGCAAAATACTGCCTGACACAATGCTGCCGCCAGCGGGGATCCGCCTCGTCGCCGACACAGCAATGGATCGCCGTGACAGCGGACGACTGCTCATCGGTGGTGCGCCCCTGCGCCTCATCCGGCTCTCAGAAACCGGCGCCAAGACCTTCGACGCGTGGCTGAACGGCGAGCCGCTTGCCGACACCCGCCAAGAGCGGAGGCTGGCACGTCGTCTGCTCGACACGGGCATCGTTCACCCCGTCGTTGCTCCAGTCGCCGACCACGGCCTAGCCGACACAACAGTGGTGATCCCCGTCTACAACGACGCGGGCGGTCTGGCCCGATGCCTTGACTCTCTGGGTGGTCTGCCCGTTGTCGTGGTCGACGACGGCTCGGAGAACTCGGCTGAGATCGCAACGCTGTGCGCACAACACGGAGCACGGTTGATCCGCCACTACGTCAACCAAGGCCCCGCGGCTGCACGCAACACGGGACTGGAATCATCGACGACGTCGTTGGCAGCCTTCGTCGATGCCGACGTGGAACTCCGGCCTGGTTGGCTCAACCACCTCGTCGGGCATTTCGAGGACCCGCGTGTCGTGGCAGTCGCCCCGCGAATCCGCTCTCGACCCGGCGACAGCCTGCTTGAAAACTACGAACAGCACTGCTCACCGTTGGACCTCGGCGAGCGGCGGGCTCTGGTCGCTGCGGGCAACCCCGTCTCCTACGCGCCGGCGGCGGCGCTGGTCGCCAAAGTCGATGCCATCACAGAAATCGGGGGCTTTGATGCTGAGATGCGGACCGGCGAAGACGTCGATCTGGTCTGGAGGCTCGTCGCTGGCGGTGGCCTTGTCCGCTACGACCCCGCAGTGGAGGTCAAACACCGGCCGCGTGGCGGCTGGCGCGCCTTTTTGGATCAAAGGCGCAGCTACGGCTCCTCTGCGGCTGATCTCAGAGCCAGACACGGATCACACGTCGCACCCGCACGATGTTCTCACTGGAGCGCCGCCGCCTGGGCCGCGGCAGCTGCCGGTCACCCACTCGTCGGACTGGCGGCGGCTGCGGGGGGCACCGCGGCATTGAACCGCAAGCTCACACGCAAGCTAGCTGCTTTGCCCGACTCGACGGCCATAGCGATCCGCATTGCCGGGGCCGGACACCTCCATGCCGGCTATGGCATCGCCCGGGCCGTGGCACGGGTGTGGTGGCCGCCGGCGATTCTGATCGCGTTGATCCGCCCTCAGACCCGGACCCTGATAGCCGCCGCAATGGTGGGGCCATCGCTGCTCGACTGGATCCGCGGGCAGCGTCCCACGGGCCTGCTTCGCACGCTCGCTATCCGGCTTGTCGACGACTTCGCGTACGGGGCAGGCGTCTGGCAAGGCGTGATACGCACGAAAGACGCGCGCTCGCTGATCCCAGAACTGTCCCACTGATCCAGCAGAAGCCGGACTCCTTCAGAACCAGCCTTCAGAAGCAGCCTTCAGCACTAGACAGGGCCGGATCTGGCCGACTGAAGCCGGACCTGGATGAGGAGCCACAGCAGAGCCAGCACACAGGTGGCCGCGAAGACGACCGGAAGCGCTACTCCCACACCGTGATAATCAGCCAGCACACCCACGAAAGCAGGCAGAATCACGAACCCCACAGACGAAGCGGCGATCTGGTAGCCGACCGCCCGCGCGGCTCGTGCCTCGCCCAGATAGACCGCAGTGCGCCCCATCGCCAACGGGAACATCGACGCCAGCGAGAGCCCGATCACCGGCAGCGCGAGAGCACCGGCGCCGACAGGGTCGACCCAGAAGAAAACCATGCCGACAGCCGTGACTCCGATCGCAGTCGCAAGGACGTGCTCGGGCGAGAAGCGGTCGCCGAAACCCGCCAGCAGGAACCGGCCGAGCGTCAACCCGCACCAGAACCCCGTCACCAACGTCGCTGCCTTCACGTCGCTGTAGCCGCGGCTCTCGTTGAGCAGGGTGAAACTCCACTGGCCCACAGTGACCTCGATTCCGACATAGATCGAGAACCAGACAATCAGCAGCCCCAGCAGTTGCCGCGACCCGCGCTCAGGCGCAGGCGAACCAGCGACCACACCAGACACCGGCGCAGCGTCAAACCCCTCGCGGGCAGTGGCAGCGACGCCGACCAGCGCCACCCCAAGCCCGCAGACCACCAAGAAGGGGCCCCTCCACAGGCCGCCGTTGGAAATGAACGGAGCAGCCAGCAAAGGCCCAAGAAGCGCTCCCACACCATACGCAGCGTGCAGCAGCCCCATCTCCCGAGGCCCCTGGGTAAGCGCCACCCAGGCATTGACCGAGGCATCACACAGCCCCCAGCCCGCACCCAGGATCAGAATGGCAGCCATCGAAGTCCACCAAGTGGGAGCCAAAGAAAAGAATCCCAGCCCGGCGACAGCGGCAAAAGACGCATTGCGGAACACCACTCCGGTGCCGTATCGCTGAGTCAGGTGGCCGGCCCCGATGCTGGCACCCGTGTAGCCCACCGCAGAGCAGAGGATCAACAGCCCGAAGCTGCTGTCTGAACGCCCGAAATCGTCTCGCAGGCTCGGCCAGACTGTGCCCAGCACTCCGTCGGGGAGCCCCAGAGTGACGTAGAGCGCGAAGCTCACCAGCAACGCGCGACGAAAAAGCCGCGGGGTCATCACACGCGGCGCCGACTCGGGCGGCTGGACACAGGGTCGGTGGACACAGGGGAAGTCTGGCCAGCAAATGCACGACTCGCTGCCCGAACAGGCAAAACCCCAGAGCGAGCCCACGAGCAAACCCGATCAGCAAACCCGACCAAACAAGTCCAAGAATGCAAAACATGTTGGAGCGGGGGCCCGTGCCGTGGCATCATTGCCAACGCTTCGCGCTTCGCGGGTGGCAGGCTCCCTTAGCTCAGCAGGCAGAGCGTCTCCATGGTAAGGAGAAGGTCGTCAGTTCGATTCTGACAGGGAGCTCACGAGGCGGGAGACCGTTTCGGGGGCGGCGACGTAGCTCAGTAGGTGAGAGCGCTCGACTCATAATCGAGAGGTCGACAGTTCGAATCTGTCCGTCGCTACAAGCACCACAGGGGGCACCCATGGGCCAGAAGCGCAAGAGCTCGTCGAAGTTGCGCATTGTCACTGATCCGTCACGTAACCCGGCGCCGCTTGCAAGGTCCAAAGTGCGCACCGCGGAACCGGACGAGCTCGCAGCTTGGGCGAAGTCCGGCGAACGCCAAGCGTTCGACGAGTTGGTGCGCCGCACCCATGGCGACGCCTTCGGGTTGGCACTACGACTTACCGGCAACGAGGAAGACGCACGAGACGTGGTTCAAGACGCTTACCTCCGGGCATACAAGGGACTCCACCGTTTTCGGGGTGACGCGCAATTCAGCACCTGGCTGTATCGAATCGTCGCCAACTGCGCCTCCACGCAGAGCACCAAGAAACGCCGACACCGGCATGACGAGCTGCCCGACGAAGCACTGCTGGCCGAGACCCGGCCCGACAACGACCCGGCCCTGCGCGGCGATTTCGTCGCGCTTCGAGATGAACTCGAAGTCGCAGTTCAAGACCTTCCACACCGTCTGCGCGCCGTGGTCGTGCTACGAGACGTGTACGGCCTGCCCCATGAGGCAATCGCCGAGGAACTGGGCATCTCCGTCAGCGCTGCCAAAGTTCGCCTTCATCGCGCTCGCCGCAGGCTCCGCGAGCAAGTGTTCCCCAGCCAGGGAGAGGAAGTCCATGCCGTCTGAGAAGATTCTGCCCGCAAATGCTGCGTGCCGAGACCTTGTCGACGAACTCGTCTCCACAGACGAGTCGTTGCTGTCCTTGCCGACTCGGGTCCATGTGGCCGAATGTCTTCGATGTCAAGCCGAGCTGGCGAGCTACCGCCGGTTGCGGAGAATGATGCGCAAACTGGCGAGCGCTCCGATCGATCTCGACCCGACGCTTGAACACGATATTCGCGACTTGATCGACCAGCTCGACCAGACGTCGGCGCGTCGGCTCCCGGCCCGCGCCGCTGCCACTCTCGGGGGTATCGCCGCAGCCGCAGGCGTGATCGCGCTGGCTAAACGGCAGCGCCGCGCCACCCGCCTGGCAATCTGATCGTCGCCGGCAGCCGGGCCGAAATCTCCAAACAAAATCCGCAAAGGGGATGCTAGCCTTGGTGCGCGTTCTCAGGGGCGTGGCTCAATTGGTAGAGCACCGGTCTCCAAAACCGGCGGTTGCAGGTTCGAGTCCTGCCGCCCCTGCGTGGCGCTGTCGCCATTCCGGCGGCGGCGTCGAGATCCAAGGAAGTCCGCTCATGTCGATGAACCGACAGCAAAAACGCATGTTGCAGAGGCAAGGCGAGGTTGACGCCGACGGCGAGCCGATCCGCGCGCGCCGCAAGCAACCAAGCTCCGGGCCCCCTCAAGAACGGACCGGCGTCTTCCAGTTTCTGCGCGAGGTTCGCAATGAACTCCGCAAGGTTGCGTGGCCGTCGCGATCCGAGACCGTCAACTACTCGATCGTTGTCCTCGTCACGATAATTGTGCTCGGCGCAATGATCTACGGGCTTGATTGGGTGTTTTCGGTGTTTATCCTTGATCTGTTCGACAACTGAGTTCGCAATGTCTGAAACCACATCACCGTCTGAAACCACATCACCTGACCAAGCCGCAATGTCTGAAACCACATCACCTGACCAAGCCGAAGGCTCTGGTCCGGCAGAAACCGATCCGGCGCCGACCGGAGCGGGTCTCGCCAACGCCTGGACTGGCCCCGATGCGGCGCAGACGCCTGCTGCAACCAGTGGCGCAGCCGCAGTCGAGGTCGATGACAGCCCCGAAACCGCCGAATCCGACGAGGAGGCGGCGCCCCAGTCCGAGGCGCCAGCCGAACCCGAGGTCCTCACCGAAGATGACATCCTCGCTGAAGAAGAGCCGTCCTACGTGTCTCCTTACGACCGTCCGGGTCGTTGGTTCGTGCTGCACACCCAGTCGGGCTACGAGAAGAAGGTGAAACAGAATCTTCAGGCCCGTATCGCCTCGATGAACATGGAGGAACGCATCTACGAGGTCGTGATCCCGACTCGCGAGACCCCCGAGTTCAAGAACGGCAAGAAGGTGGTCACTGAGAAAAAGCTGTTCCCGGGATACCTGCTCTGCCGCACCCGTCTCGACGATGATTCCTGGTATGTCATTCGCAACACTCCCGGAGTCACCGGTTTCGTAAACCAGGGCGGCAAACCATCGCCGATGCGCCGCAAGGACGTGGAGAACTTTCTCGGCGTGGAAGCCGACCGCACCCAGGAAGCCGCCAAGAGGTCCAAGCCGATGTTCGAGTACGGCATGGGCGAGACCGTGCGGGTTCGCGAAGGTCCTTTCGCAGACTTCTCCGGAGAGATCATCGAGATCAACGAAGACCAACTCCGGGTCAAGGTTCTGGTCAACATCTTCGGCCGCGAGACTCCCGTCGAGCTCGAGTTCGCCCAGGTCGCCAGGCTCTGACCGCACCGTTCGGCGAAACCCCTACTATTCACCAACCAGCCAACAACGAACAACTGGCGCGTTCAGCTGCCGGTCTCCGCGACTCGAGGTTGTCGCGGAGGACCAACCGGCCCACACTGGACCGCTCCCCGTCTGTCAGGAAATCAAATGGCCAAGAAACAGGTCGCTGCTGTCGTCAAAATCCAGATCCCCGCCGGCCAAGCATCGCCCGCGCCGCCAGTCGGCACGGCGCTGGGTCCCCACGGCGTCGCCATCATGGACTTCTGCAGGGACTACAACGCCGCCACCGAGGACCGGCGCGGTCAGGTCATCCCAGCGGAGATCACCATCTTCGAAGACCGATCGTTCTCGTTCATCCTCAAGACTCCGCCCACCACCTACCTGATCAAGAAGGCAGCCGGAATCGAACTGGCAGCCAACAACGCCGGTCGCGAAACGGCCGGATCGATCACAGACGCACAAGTCGCCGAGATCGCCGAGATAAAGATGCCCGACCTCAACGCAATCGACCTTGAGGGCGCCAAGCTTCAGGTTGCCGGCACCGCCCGCTCGATGGGCGTCGAGGTGTCCGGCTGATCACCGCCGACCAACAACCGACAGGCTGACAACCAGCCGACCAACAACCAACCGGCTGAAAGCCAGCCGACTGCTCGTACCGGAAGACCTCACCGGACGGCATCCAACCAGAGGGAGCCGACAATGGCGAAAAGCAAGCAATACCGCGACAACAGCGCGAAGTTCGACCGCAACCAGATGCATTCCGATGCTGACGCGCTCTCGATCATCAAGTCGCTGGGCTCAAAGAAGTTCGACGAGAGCGTCGACGCCGTCATCCGGCTGAGCGTTGATCCACGCAAGGCCGACCAGATGATCCGCGGCACCGTGGCCCTTCCGTCCGGGACCGGCAAAGACGTCCGCGTCGCGGTGTTCGCCCAGGGTGAAGCGGCCACCGCCGCTCGGGAGGCCGGAGCCGAACATGTCGGCGGTGACGAACTCGCCGCCGAGGTGGAAGCTGGAATGACCGACTTCGATGTGGCCGTCGCCACGCCCGACATGATGCCCACCGTCGGCAAACTCGGCCGTGTCCTCGGACCCCGGGGCCTGATGCCCAATCCGAAGACCGGCACCGTGACCGTCGACGTGACCAAGGCGATCGAAGAATTCAAGGGCGGCACCGTCGAGTACCGCACCGATCGCTTCGCCAATGTGCATGTGCCGATCGGCAAGATCTCGTTCAGCGAAGAGGCGCTGCTGGCCAACCTTCGGGCGCTTACGGCCGAACTTCATCGGGCCAAACCCGCCGCCGCCAAGGGCAAGTACGTCAAGAAGATCGTGGTTTCAACGACCATGGGCCCCGGTGTTCGCATCGATCCGGCCCAGATCGGCAGCGAAGCCTGAACCCCTGTGACGGGCCACTGAGTCAAACCGCGCTCAGCTTGGTACCCTCACCGGCACAATTCAAGATCCACAACTGAAGACTCTGTTCACCGAAGACCTCCGGTGCGCTCACAGGGGCCACCCGCTCACGGGGACTGCTGAAGAGCACCAATGGGCAACCGCCCGCCGGACGAGGAGAGCTACCTGATCATTTCGAAATCACCCCCGATTCTCGAGATTCGTCTGGGCGTTCACCGACTCGGTGAGCGCCCACAGTGCTTTTACCCAGTGTGCTTTTACCCAGTGTCGCGTTACCAGTATCCGAACCACCCGAGGACCGAAATGAAAGACCCGAGACCGGAGAAAGTCGCAGTCGTCGACGAACTCAAACAGAAGTTCGCTGACACCGACGGAACGATCCTCACCGAGTATCGGGGACTTGACGTCTCGGCCATGGCCGAGTTGCGCGGGGCACTCCGCGAAGCAGGCGGCGAGTACAAGATCTACAAGAACACGCTGGTACGGCTCGCTGCGCGAGACGCCGGCCTGGAGATCGAGGACCTGCTCGTCGGACCGACCGCGCTCGCATTCGTCGGAGAACAGCCCGACGGTTCGGACGGCGATGTCGCCGCTGTCGCCAAAGCGCTCCGGGAGTTCGCCAAGACCAACCAACTGCTGGTGATCAAAGGCGGCGTGCTCGGCAACAAGCCACTCGACTCCGACAAGATCAAAGCCCTCGCCGCGCTCCCCCCGCGCGACGTCCTGTTGGCACAACTCGCCGGCGCGTTCGGGGCCCCGATGACCAAGTTCGCCGGCCTGCTCTCAGCAGTCCCAAGGCAGTTCGCCTACGCACTCAGCGCGCTGATCGAAGACCGGGGCGGCGCCGAGTCCACCACCGATGTGAACACGACCGACGAAA
>JAPOYA010000045.1:18157-19398 GCA_026706815.1 Acidimicrobiaceae bacterium
AGCCGAGTCGCACGCAGCCGAATCAGACGAAGCACAACCACAAACCGAGGCGTCGGCTGACGCCGATGCCGGAGACGCCGGCGAATCTGGCGAAGCCAGCCAAGAAAAGGAGGCCTGACATGGCTACCAAAGAAGAGATACTCGATGCAATCGGCGCCATGAGCGTCCTTGAGCTCAGCGAGTTGCTGTCGGAGTTCGAAGAGAAGTTCGGCGTCACCGCCGCGGCGCCCGCCGTCGCAGCAGTCGCAGCACCTGCAAGCGCCGGTGAGAGCGCAGCAGAGGCCGAAGAGCAGACTGAATTCGACGTCGTCCTGACCGCCATCGGCGAGAAGAAGATCCAGGTCATCAAAGAGGTGCGTTCACTCACCTCCCTCGGCCTCAAGGAAGCCAAGGAACTGGTCGACGGCGCCCCCAGCAAGATCCTGGAAGGCATCGCCGTCGCAGACGCGGAGAAGGCCAAGGAAGCTCTCGAAGCAGCAGGCGCCGGCGTCGAACTCCAATAGGTGACCGTCGCCCACCTCAACGTTGTCGCCGATGACGACGCCTTGATCGTCACCTGGCGAGGTGGATCACCGTCGTTGTCGGTCTTCGTCTCAGACGATCCCGACGATCCCGGAACCGACGTCCGCGCCCCCGACGCCGCGGGACGCACCGTGATCGCCCGCACCGCGCGCCGACAGTACATCCACCTGTTCGAACCCGGACAGGGCTTCATCGTCGCCGCCGAGAGACGCCTGGAGATGGACGGGCCCGACAACTTTCGCGACCTCGGCGGCTACCCGACCGCACAGGGCTCCTACTCGCGCTGGGGGCGGCTGTTCCGCAGCGACCGCCTCGACGGACTCTCCGCCGACGACCAGGCACGAATCGAATCACTGAACATCTCCACCGTGTTCGATCTGCGCAGCGACGGCGAAGTCGCGACGGCGCCGGATCGACTCCCCGACACAGTCAGACTCGTCCACCGGCCGATGTCCAGCGACGTGGCCCAACACCGCAGCATGCTGGCAAGGATCATCGACGGCACTCTCGTGAAGTTCGACAACGACGACATGTCCTCCGGATATCTGGACATGCTCGAAGGATTCGGGGACTACTTCACAGAGGTGATCAACGAGATAGCCGCGGGACACCGCATCCTGTTCCACTGCACAGCAGGCAAGGACCGGACCGGAGTCATGGCCATGGTCCTACTCGGGCTCGCCGGAGTGCCAGAGGCGTACCTGCTCGACGACTACGAG
>JAPOYA010000032.1 GCA_026706815.1 Acidimicrobiaceae bacterium
CCAGTGTCATCGAGACCTGGGCAGCGAACTGGAACCGGCACCCCGAACCGCTGCGATGGACCAAAACCGCCGACGAGATCATCGCCAAAACCAAACGAGCCCGAACCGCCCCAACCAAATCCGCGACACACCACTAATTGTACTCAACCACTATGACACGCCGTCGCCGAGACCTGCGGCCAAGTGGTTGAAGCTACGGCGAAATCGCTTTCGAGAGGGGGCAGTTGGTGGTTCACGCCAGCTAGAGTTCTGACTTGAGACAGGAACCGACCTTAGTTCGCCTTCGCGATCCGGCGACCTTGAATATTCTTCGCTCAAGTCCAAATCGCGCTCGGGGTGGGTCATCCGCTTGCAAGGTCGGGCCCCCTCCCCTTCTAAGAGAAACCGCGCGGTCAGTGCGGGCCGTAACGAATCAGCTTGTGGGGTCTCGGAGGGTGATCAAGTGCGTGCGTGACACCCACTCTTGGATTGCCGAGTCGAAGGTCGCCAACTCCATACCGGTCTGCACGGCGGTAGCAACGATCAGTTGGTCTGCTGGGTCGCGGTGGAATCCCGAATTCATCAACAGGACGGATTCCACAGCGAGATCGCCGTCAATGGGGATCTCGCGTAAGCCAGACATGAGACGTTCCCGACGCCAGGTTGCCGGGTGGCATCCGAGATCGATACGTCGGTCATGATGCAGCCGGGTTGTCTCCATGAACGTGACCGCGGACACTGCGACGTTGCCGTCGTCTAGGCCAGCTTCGATGTCGTGCTTGAACGTCTTGCCGACGTGTCGGCTGTCGGACAGCAGCCGCAGCAACACGTTGGTGTCCAAAAGCACGCTCACTGGTATCGCTCGGGGTTGAGCAATTCGTCGGGCCGGCCAATCACATCCCAATCTTGTTGTGGAATCGCCGACTCGCCGTCGATGTCAGCCAATATCTGAAGCTGCTCCGCGCATGATCCGACCAGCTTGGGGCGCTCCGTGCGGATCGGGCTGATTCGCACGACCGGACGACGATGTTTCGTCACAATGATCTCAGTGCCTGTCTCGTTCACCTCATCCATGAGGCGCAGACAGTTCGTCTTGAACTCGCCTGCCGGCACTAATCGCCCCTGAGGGAGGGATTGGGTCGAATCCTTCGTTTCTGAATCCATCTCAACGATGATAGCCATAAATATACGACCATGGCCATATTAAAACGACCAAGCCACCCATTCCTGGTCCAACGAGGTCTTCGGCGGGTCAGGCGGCTTCGCTGGTTCCCCCGTTCGACTCCGGGTCTGTGGCCGTGGGCAAACCGATCCTGAGGATGCCTTCGATGCGTGCTAGCCGCTCGCGGGCATCGCCGAGGCTGGACGCCATGTTGTTGAGGCTCTTGATGACTGTGTCGTGATTGCGTTCGGTCACTCGTTTGTATTCGTTCAAATCGGTTGTCAGTGTCTCTGTCTTTTGCTCGATCAACGCGCACTCCCGCTCGACCAACTCACGATTCTTCTCTGTCACCTGCTCGATCAACTCACGATTCTTCGCGCACTCCCGCTCGACCAACTCACGATTCTTCTCTGTCACCTGCTCGATCAACTCACGATTCTTCGCGCACTCCCGCTCGACCAACTCACGATTCTTCTCTGTCACCTGCTCGATCAACTCACGATTCTTCGCGCACTCCCGCTCGACCAACTCACGATTCTTCTCTGTCACCTGCTCGATCAACTCACGATTCTTCTCGCTCGCCTGGGTGATGAGTTGGCGGGTTTGGGTGCTTTCGCGGTGTTGGACGCGTATTGAGCTGACCATGAGCGTGGTGAGCGTCGCGAACATCACACCGAAGGCCGCGCCGAGGGTCGTCAACACCGCTGTGTCGATTCCTGTTCCCGCCATGGATTCCATGGAGCGACCCTACACCACCACCAATCACGGCACAACTTGAAACAACATAATAAGCCTTGTGAAACCCCGCCGATTCGCAGTTACGGCCTGTTAGGAATCCGAGGAGGTGGCCGCTGAGCGGCCCAGAGCTGCAGCAGCAAGCCCTCAGACAGCTCGCTGGGTCAACGCCAATCCGTTGCTGCGCATGATCTTGCGGATCTCCGAAGAGTCGAAGCCCTCCAGATCGTGAACAAAATCTGTGGGCTCCGGCAGGCCCTCGGCGTGGGGCCAGTCCGAGCCGAACAGCATGTGGTCGGCGCCGATCTTGCCTCGCAAGTCCAACAGATCGTCCTCGTAGTAGGGCGACACCCAGACCTGACGACAGAACACTTCAATCGGATCCTCCGCGAACATGTGCTTCTGTTGCCGGTAGGTCTTGTCGAACTTCTTGAACAACGGCTGAACCCATTCTGAGCCGGTTTCGATGGTGGCGACCCGGATGTTGGTGTGCTCGCTCAACACACCCTCGCCTATCAAAGAGGCGAGGGCGTCGCTGATCGGCGAGTACGTGAGCAGTGACTTGAAAGCATTCTGGCGGAACGACTCGAACTCAGTGGTCATCCCCCAGTAGTCGCTCAAGAACTCGTAGCCGGCGTCACCGGAGTGCATGGCGAGGGTGATGCCGTGCTGGTTCATTCTCTTCCAGAACGGGTCATGGGCGGGGTCGCCGAGCGAACGGCGTCCACCTCTGGAGTCGGGCACCGACGACGGGCGCATGTTGACCACACGCACATCCCGTTCGATCATCCAGTCGAGTTGGTCGAGAGCCCAGTCGACATCGGCGAGGGTGATGTATCCCGCCGCGAAGATCCGATTCTTGTAGGAAAACCCCCAGTCTTCGTGAATCCACCTGTTGAACGCAGCGAAAGCTGTCAGCACAGCTTCGGTGTCGTGGTCGAGAGAAGTCTCCATCCCCACCCCGAGGGTCGGGAACAGGAAGCACGCCTCCAGATTCTGGCGGTCCATCACCGACAATCGCTTGTCGCGATCACGGTACTCATCGGGGATCGGCACAAGTTCGCCGAAAGCGGCAACGATGTCGTCTTTGGCCACCTTGCCTCGGAAGTAGTCATCGAGACAGCCCGGTCGGGCCACGGGATCAAAGGTCGGGTTGGGGATGAACCGGTTGACCTTGCCCCCTACGAGCAGGCGCTTGCGACCGTTGATCTCGGCCCACTGCATGCACCGCTTGTGCATCTTCGGGTCGACATGGCGGATGAAAGCGTCCTCCGCTTCGTAATAGTGGTTGTCGGCGTCGAACGCCTGGAAATCAAGTGCGACCATGAAGCCACTCTACGCACGTGGCACGAACGAGTGAAAATTGACACTGCAACGGAGATCGCGTCAAAAAGGGACTTGGGTCCGGCCAGCGGATTGTGCCAACCGGACCCTGTTTTCCCTGGAGGGGGACGGGAATGAAGTTCCCAAGCCTGAAACATCCGGCCCTGCGCCCGGATGATCTCAAACTCATGTGCAACATTAGTACAAAATTCCAAACACGGTCAACATTTAAGCAAAGAAACCGCAATGAAAAAGTAAAGAACTGGGGAAAACTGTACACTAGTTTCATTGAAATACTATGAAACGAGGGGTATCCCGGTTGGGATCCCTATCGGAAATGCTTCACTCGCGTTTCGACAGACGCCACACAAGCCCAATGTGTCGGCCTAAGTGTCGAAGAACTCGCCGGCGTTCACCAACAGGCGTTGCCCGGTGATCATCCGCGCCCGGTCCGAAGCAAAGAACACCGCCGCTTCAGCCACATCCGCGTCCGTGGGCATGACCCGCAGTGCCATTCCCTGCGCGATTTCGTCTCTCACCTCTTCTGCGGTGATACCTCTTTCAGACGCTTGCCACTCGCAATACATCCGGACGTTGGGTCCCCACATCCAGGTCGGGACAACGGTGTTGACTCGGATGCCCTGCGGTCCGAGCTCCGCGGCCATGTTCCGAGCCATGGCGAGCAGGGCGGACTTGGCGGCCGCATAGGCGAACTGCGGGATCGCAGGCACCGGCTTGAGCGACGCTTGCGACCCGATCAACACGATCGAGCCGCCGTGCTCATTCGCTGCGAGTGCGGGCGTGACCGAGCGGACCACGTTGACAGCACCCAGCGCGTTGATCTCAAGAACCGTTCGCAGACCTTCATCGTCAAGGTCGGCGAGAGTGCCCATCGTCGCATCCATCGCGGCGACGTTGATCACCGCGTCCAGCCTGCCGAAGCGTTCCACACCAGCGCTGACCGCCGCATTCAGCGACTCCAGATCCATCATGTCGGCCCCGGCGACAAGTGTCCTCTCACCCGTGGGATCGAGTTCGGACGCCGTTTCCTGGAGTCGCTCCAGATTGCGAGCCACCGCGATCACGTTGGCGCCGTCGCACAGTGATGCCGCGGCGCACGACCTGCCGAGTCCGGGTCCGACCCCGACCACCATCACTGTCGAGTCTTGAAGGATCATCATTTGCTCCCTTACCAGAGTTGATCGGTGTAGGTGTCGGTCCCAACGATCGTCGGCAGGAACGGGGCGGCAAAAACCACTTCGCCGATTCCACTCGCCGCGAGATTGTCGGCGTAGGTGCGGAATCGATCCCAGACAGCGGTCGGCTCGTCGTCGAGAAAGAAGCACTGCAACTGTCGGTCTACGGGCCCTGGCGGCATGCCGAGATCCATCGGGGCGCGGTCCGTGTCGCCGCTGCCGGAATCTTGGTAGTGCCACGACGCCATGCTCGCGACCGGAGAGTCCTTCATCAGCGCCGGCAGGGCCTCGTCCTGGAGATGCGCCACCAACTGCTCCTCGCTCACATCCTCTGCAGGGTTCACCGCCACCACCGCCAGACCCTTGTAGGGGTGGTCCAAAGCCAACTCGATCGGAACAGGGTCAGCGTCGCGATAATGGCAACTAGGGCGTTCCAACAGCACGGTGTGCGCATGGACGCGGTTCGCGAACCCCCTGTCGTTGCTGTAGAGCCACACGACCTGATCCACAGCCCAGGAAAAGTGTTCCACATGGCTTCCTTCGAGGACGTAATAGATCGCCAGATAGGAGCCAGCCTCAACTGGACTGGCCACCGGCGTGTCGCCGCGCGGGAAGCGCAGATCCTTCAGCTCTTTAGTGGCGACCCATCGCTTCCCCGCGAAGAGCTTCGGGCCGATCATGCAGCCGGCGTAGAAATGGTCGCGTTCATACCAGCGGTTGTACTCGACTTCGTAACCCCTCTCGGGGTCGACCATCGTGAACAACATGGAACCGACTCTGATGGGGTAGTCGTTCATCTCGTGCCTTTGTTCAGGGGACTTCAGCGTTCGTCGTGTGAGAGTTCACGCAATCAGCCGTCGAATACAATCCTGGCGATCCATTCGGCAATCAGCGCAGGCTTGGCGGCTCCCTCAATCTCGACGGTGATCACCCGGGTGCTGTTGATCGCCGCTCCCTTCAACTCAACTTTGCTGATCACGCTGCCGGCGCGGACCCGGCTCCCGGAGACGACCGGATTGATGAACCGCACCCGGTCAAAGCCGTAGTTGATTCCCATCATCACACCGGTCAGCGGTGGGAGGTTCTGCTCAATGGAACCGGTCAGGTGCGTCAGCATCGACAGCGTCAGGAAACCGTGGGCGATAGTTCCGCCGAACATCGGCGTCGCACGCTGTGCGTCCATGTGGATGAACTGATGGTCGATAGTGCAGTCGGCAAACTGGTTGATCTGTTCCTGGGTTATCTCAAACCAGTCGCCGTGGCCCTCATCGACGCCCTCACCGGCTTTGAGAAGTTCGTAGGCGTTTGCTGCGTTGCTCATCAGGATCTCCATGGCTTGTTGTCTGTTCGATTGTCTCGACCGTCGTGACTCTAGAGCGAACCCGCGCCGCGCAACACTTCGAGCAGCGCCAGTGCTCATATGCTCAGAGGATGACCGCTCGAGACATTGCGCCTCCCACTGGCAAACTCGGAGTGCTGACCCCTGGAATGGGCGCCGTAGCCTCCACCTTCATCGCCGGAGTGCTGGCCGCCCGCCAAAGCGGCGAAGCCCCATTGGGTTCTGTCAGCCAAATGGCCCACATTCGTCTTGGAACCCGAGACGAGAACCGCAATCCGTTGATCCGCGAATTCGTGCCGTTGGCTTCGCTGGACGACATCGTTTTCGGTGGCTGGGATCCGATTTCGGCCAATGCCCTAGAAGCCGCCCGAACCTGCGGGGTTCTCGAAGAACGCGACCTGGCCCCGATTTCCGCGGAAATGGAGGGCATCGTCGCCATGGAAGCGGTGTTCGACCAGAAATGGGTCAGCCGTCTCGACGGAGCGCGCGTCAAAACTGAAACCAACATGTGGGACCAGGCCATGGCGCTCATGTCCGACATTGAGAACTTCCGCATTGAGAACGACTGCGAGCGTCTGGTGATGGTGTGGTGCGGTTCAACCGAGGCGTTCCAAGAACCGAGCGCGGTACACGCCACGATCGAGTCATTCGAGAACGGTCTCAAGAACAACGACGACAACATCTCCCCCAGCCAGATATACGTGTACGCGGCATTGCAGTCCGGTGTGCCCTTCGCCAATGGGGCCCCCAACCTGTCGACAGATCTGCCATGCATGATCGAGTTGTCCCAGCGCAATCGCGTGCCGATCGCCGGCAAGGACTTCAAGACCGGCCAGACCCTCATGAAAACCCTTATCGCCCCGGGTCTCAAAGCTCGGATGCTGGGACTGCGGGGTTGGTACTCCACGAACATTCTGGGCAACCGCGACGGAGAGGTACTCGACGCACCGGAGAACTTCAAGACCAAGGAGGAGTCGAAGTTGGGGGTGCTGCACACGATCCTGCAACCCGAGACCTACCCCGACCTCTACGGCAACGTGGACCATGTGGTCCGGATCAACTACTACCCGCCGCGCGGAGACAACAAGGAGGGCTGGGACGCCATCGACATCTTCGGGTGGATGGGCTATCCGATGCAGATCAAGATCGACTTCCTGTGCCGCGACTCGATCCTTGCCGCCCCGATCGTCTTGGACCTGGCCCTGTTCATGGATCTAGCTGCCCGCGCCGGCGAGTTCGGCGTGCAGGAATGGTTGAGCTTCTACCTCAAAGCCCCGCAGGCTGCAGGCGATGTTCCCGCCGAACAGGACCTGTTCATTCAGCAGACCAAGCTCAAGAACACTCTGCGAGAGTGGATGGGCGAACCCGCCGTCACCCATTCCGAAGCCGGCTAGTCGCCCGCCGCCAGGTCGATCTCGAGCACGCCTCGGCTTATCAGACTCTCGATCTCGGCGTCGTCGAGGCCCAGCCATTCTGAAGCGATCTCGCGGGTGTGCTCTCCGAGTCCCGGCGCCGGGAAGATGTCGGGGGCGTCCATGGCTGAGGCATGGAACGCGGCTCCCTCGAAGATCATGTCGCCGATCGGCGGCTGATACATGTGATGCAGATAGCCGCGGGCCTCCAGATGGGCATCTGTGGATTGCGAGCCCGCGGTGTGCATGACCCCCGCGGGGACTCCCGCGGCCAGACAGACATCGACCACTTCCCCATTGGGCATGGTGCGGGTCCACTCGGAGATCTTCTCGTCGACAGCAGCTTCGCCGGCGCGGCGCTCCTGCTCCTCGGCGAGCTCTGGACTCGCGGCCCAAGCAGGTGACCCCATCACTTCGACCAGTGCTTGCCATTCGCGGTCATTGCGCACACAGATCGCAACCCAACGGTCATCGCCTTCGCAAGGATACAGGCCCCATGGCGAGCCGTGGTCGGAATGATTGCCGCGGGGTCGCACTGAGCCGGGGACCAGCGACTCCTTGGCCAGCAGGTCGCCGATCGCCGACACAGCTTGTTCAACTTGGCAAACCTCGACATGCGCCCCACCGGTGCCTCGCTGCGATTGTCGGCCCGACAACAGCTGTTGTCCCAACAACTGGGCCATCGCAGCCACAGCACAGACCCGACCTGCGAAATGATCGGGGTGGATCACCTGGTTTCCCGCCGGTTCCGGGTGGTTCTCGTAGTTCCACAGGTGCGCTAGACCGCCAGTTACCTGGGTGTTCGGACCATATCCGAACCAGTCGGCCCAGAGCCCCCGCGAGCCCATGAGCTGACTCGAGACCATCACCACATCAGGGTTCTCTGCAGACATTTCGCCGTACCCGAGCCCCATATCCTCCATCGTTCCGGTGGAGTTGTTCTCGATCACCACATCGGCGTCTCGAACCATCCGCAGCAGCAGTTCGAGCCCCCGCTCGGTCTTGGCGTTGACTCCCAGGCTGCGTTTGGAGCGGTTCGACGAGGCGAACGAGGGGGACATCTCGCCTCCGAGCACAGACCGGATGAAGTCGACATAGCTGCGGCTCTCGATCTTGACGACATCCGCTCCGTACTCGCCGAACATGCGTCCGCACTCCACACCGACCCCGCCGTGCCCGAAGTCCATCACCCGCAGACCCCTCAGCGGCAGAGCTTTGCCTTGCGGTTCGGCGGCTTGTGATCGGACCCACTGGCGGGCAGTCTCAGCGAATTCCAAGTCGCGGCTCTCTGTGCCCGTCCCGCAGCGGAGTGAGGCGAACACCTCCTCGGTGTGTTCGCCGACATGGGGAGGTCGGCCCACAGGCCCGCAACGCTCGCCGTCAATCTCGAACCAACCCGAGGGCAACTTCATTGTCCTGCCGTCGCTGATCTTCACGTGATCGAACGTATTGCGGCTCTCGAAGTGGGGATTGGCCAGAACATCGCCGGGCTTCAGGAACGGAGTGCAGACTATCCCCCGTGCTTGGGCCTGTTCGGACACCTCGGCCATGGTCATGGACGAGAACAGTTCGGAGTACAGGGGATTGAGCACCGCATCGGCGATCATCAGGCGTCCGATGAAGGTGTCGAGTTCGGGGTCTTGGAGATAGTCGGGTTCCCCCAGCCATGAACGAATGGCGTGCCACTGGCGCGGGCTGAGCACAATCAGGCGGACGAAGCCGTCCGCGCACGGGATGATCGTGTAGACGACTCCCGGTCCGGCTCGCTGTTCAGGCGGCGGCTCACCGGCATCGGCTGAGCGGCTCCAATTCGACAGCGACCAGTCGGTGATCTGGGCGACGCACTCATTGGCGGACGCGTCGATCACCTGGCCGACGCCCGTGTTGTTGCGCTGCCAGAGCGCGCACAGGATCCCGAACGCTGTGGTGAACGAGGCTGTGTCATCGGCGATGTTGCCCGGCGGTAGGATCGGGCCCCCCTCATGGGTGCCTGCCTTGAAAGCCATCCCGCCGGTCGCGTCGACGACCGCGTTGGGCACATCACGGCCAGCCCAAGGCCCGGTTCGGCCATAGGCGGTGATGGAAGCCGCGATCAGGTGAGGGTTGTTTGCCGAGAGCTCTTCTGCGTCGAGTCCAGAATCGACATGGGTTCCCGGCTCTGCGGAGTCGATGACCACATCGCTCGCATGGATGAGCTCATGCAGCGAACTGCACTCGGCGTCGTTGGAAAGGTCGACCACCACGCTCCGCTTGCCGCAGTTGCGGAAGGTCCAGAACAGCGAATGGTCGGCGTCGATAGGCGCCATTGTGCGTGAGGGGGAACCGCCGGGAGGTTCGACTCGAATGACGTCTGCACCCAGGTCGCTCAGAATGCGACCACAAAATTCACCGCGTTCAACGGTCAGGTCGACAACTCGAATCCCGGCAAGTGGACGAAGGACCACATTCCCCCCTTGAAGCTCAGCGCTGATCGTAGCCGTGCCCCTCATCGCAGACGCAATGCCACGGTGGGTCCGTGCCTGAACCGCAGTAGTGCCGATTCCACTACATTGACGATTCTCCATTCTTGACAAATGGGGTTGTTCGAGTTCCGTCAGGTCCGGTACATTGGCCGTATTCTTCCCCGCCTGCCCTGGTTCCAGGGCATGGCGGGGCTACTTTTTTGTCTCGTGCCTGGCGACCGCGTTGTTGTATTCATCGATTACCAGAACGTGTACCATCGCGCCCGCTCTTCGTTTTTCGAAGGTGCTAAACCCCCAGTGCAAGCTGGACACGTCCATCCGCTGAAGGTCGGTGAACTGCTTCGCGATCTTGGCCGAAGCAAAGACTCCGGTAGGGTGCTGGCCGCCGTTCGGGTCTACCGGGCTGTTCCCGACATGCGCAGCGGCACCGACTTGGAACGGGCCACCAAAATCCAGATCGCCGGCTGGGAAACGGAAACAGGCGTCAAGGTGTGCACCCGGCCGATGGACTACATCGAGACAACAAGACGCGGGAAGCAGCACTGGGTGGGCCGCGAAAAGGGCATCGATGTCATGTTGGCGGTTGACTTGGTGGACATGGCCCGAACAGACACCTACGACGCCGCGGTCGTGTTCTCCGCCGACACCGACCTACTACCGGCCTTGGAGACCGCTGTCAGGATCGGCAAACGCATCGAAACCGCCACCTGGAGAGGCCCCGGCGACAACCGCGGGCCGCTGCGCATCAAACAGCACAACCTGTGGAACCACTACCTCGAACAGCCCCATTTCGACCTAGTGAGAGACGACACCGATTATCTGCGTCCGCCCTCTGATTAGGTCGAACTGCAGCGGCAGCACCCCCTGGTGTTGTCCGATCATGTCCCTTCCTACGTTTACCAGCGGGACCGGATGTACTCGATTGCGTCCCTCGCGTTATAGCGCCGGGTCGAGTTGCCCATTCGCACGTAGAACTCGGCGTCATCACCTAGGTAGACCGGTCTTGGGCTAGGCCGGACATCCAGCCTACAGACGTCACCCTCCGGGAATATCTCGAACGTCACGTCTACGAGGGTGGCTGCCGGCAACTTTCCGATCTCCCGGTCGAGCCGCGTGATCAGCCAGTTCTCAAAGCCGTCCCGGCCGTTGTTGCCAGTGGTTGCGTAGTCATCGGTCATGCCGGTCGGGTCCTGCCTGTCGTGCACGCCGATCAGGAGGACGCCCCCACCCGCGTTCATAAATCCAGCGACGGACTTCAAGACACTGTGTTCGAGCTTTTTGTCGACCTTGCTGGTGTAGGGGTTGTAGCGGGCGGTCTGTTTGTACTCGACAGTCTTGCTTTCGCCAGCCTCAATCAGCTCCGACGTCGAGCGGCGCTGCTCGTGCTCGACCTCGGCCACATCGATGTCGGGCTCGGTATCGAGTTCATCGGGTTGCTCTGGGACCTCGACCCAGATCTCGCGTCCCGTGTCGTTTTCTAAGTACGAGAACGCCGTCTTGGCGTAGTCGTGGAAAGCGAGCTTCTTGAGTTGCTCTTTGACTCGACGCCGACCCTCCATGGCGAACTCGAGGTACTCGCGGAGGTCGCCATGACTCCACTCACCGTGCGGGTGCAGGATCTTCAGCAAACCAGAAACGGTCTTGCGTACCGCGCGCTCGTCTCGTGCCGACAGATGCGAACCGAGCGAGAATCCGCGTCAATAGCCCGTACCTGGCTGTTCTTGCGGAGTTGGCGCATCGCTTCGGCGAAGTAGTCAGACACGAAACCGAAATGATCGGTAAACAGCCTCGCTTCGAGCTTCGGTGTCTCCCAACCGGGCAGGTAGTAGTGCAGCCGGTCGAGAAACGCAGGGTCGATCATCTGGGGTGGGAGATCCGCGAATAGGTGTGCCGCACGAACTAGCTCCTCATGGGGCTTCGAGGTGTTGCCGATGAAAACAACCGAGGCCTCTGTTGGGATTTCTTCCTTGCCCCGAGCAAACGACCCGGACTCCATGAAGTCCTTCAGCATGTTGACGACGGTCGAGTCCCCCATCTGGAGGCCAGCGACCTCGTCAAAGGCAACAACGTCCCAAGTACCGAGAAGACCGACCCGGCCACTTGACATGTTCACGAACATCTGGGGGACGGTGACCTTGCCACCGGAAATGAGGATCGCGTTCGGGTTGGACTCCCGGTAGACGAAGGACTTTCCGGTGCCCCATGGGCCGAGTTCAATGAGGTTGTAGTTCCGCTCAACCATCGGGATCAGGCGCGTGAGCGCCACCAGCTTCCCGCGAAGGTCGTACTCGGTGGACTCGAGACCGATCGTGCGATCGCCAACGACGCCGGGCCGCACCACGCGGCCGCCACCCGACCGAGATCACGCCGCAACTCGCTGGCATACATCTTCATGAGTGCCTGCTCAGGGGCGGTACCACCCTTAACGAAGCGGGCGAAGCCTCGATAGCCGAGCGCTCGAGCGCATTGCGCTTCGACATAGAACCCGACAATGTCGTCGGCTGCGAGCACCTGCTCGCGCTGGTCCAACGGAGCCATGATCTCAGGGGCCATCTCCAGCAGTTGTGCCATCGCAGACTCCACGCCCATCACCGAGTTGAGCCACACCATCGAGCGCTCATGAGCCAACGATCCACCCGCCATCTTCCAACCGTCGCTCAGTTCGCCGACGAGGTTGGACACCGGAACGATCACGTCGTCGAGGAACACCTCGGACAGATCGGGATACGGGAAAGCACTGCACGAACATTGTCCCTCAGATCAATCTGGTCGTCGCTCAGCTCCAAATCCAGGGGTCAGCCGGGTTCGGTGCCGTAGATGCCGACGAAGCTGACCATCTCGCCGGGGTACCCACCCAGATTGTGGGTCAATCCGAGAGTCCGGTCACCAGCGGGGATCTTGCGATCATCGGGAGCGGCGCCTCGCAGTTGCAGCCAGACCTCGTAGAGCATTCGCAGGCCCGACGCCCCCACCGGATGACCGAAGGACTTGAGGCCGCCATCGGTGTTGACCGGTAGCCGCCCATCCAGTGCGAAGGCACCGTCGAGCACATCACGATAGGCCTCACCCCGGTTGGAGAAACCGAGGTCTTCCATCAACACCAGTTCGGTCGGTGTGAAGCAGTCATGCACCTCAGCCATGGCGATCTCGGCTCTCGGATCAGTTACATCGGCCTGCGAATACGCATCCTCGGCCGCCCATTTCGACTCGTTGAGCGTGGTGTAGTCGTAGTCGGGATCAAGCGACCCGGCACCGGTTCCCGCGACAACCGAGAGCGCCTTGATGTACAGCGGGTCGTCGCAATACTTGTGAGCATCCTCCGCACGACACATGATCGCACCAGCGGCCCCGTCGGCCACGCCCGCGCAGTCGAACACCGACAGGCGTCCGGCCACTGCTGCCATCTGGCAGATCTGCTCCGCCGACGTCTCGCGCCGGAACTGCGCCAAGGGGTTGCGGGCGCCGTTGTAGTGGTTCTTCTCGGCGATCTTGGCTACCGCGTAACGAAGATCGTCTTCATCAATGGAGTACTTGGCTGCGTAGGCGGGAAGTATCAAGCTGAACATGGCCGCCGCGGTGAGGGTTCGCTGCGTGCCGTCGGTCGGAATCGGGAAGGCGTTGAGGCCCTGGTAGCCGCCGTCCTTCACTTTTTCGGCGCCCAAGGCCATCACCAGGTCATACGCTCCCGAGGCTACTGCGTAGGCGGCCTGGCGCATCGCCTCAGACCCGGTCGCGCAGTAGTTCTCCACACGGGTGATCGGCTTGCCGTGGATCTTGAGCGGACCGCCCATGGCCAAACCGGAGGCCGCCGACTGGGACGTTCCGAACCAGAAGGCGTCGATGTCGTCTTGGGCCACCCCCGCGGAGGCATAGGTCGCTTGAGCCCCGTCGATGATCAGGTCGTCGAGCGAGGAATCCCAATGCTCGGCGAAGGGTGTGCAGCCCACGCCGATAATCGCCACCTGGTCCTTTATTCCGTGTGATCCCATCAGCCCTCCCGTGGCGGGTCGGCACTGGCTGCGCCAACGCTGCGAACGGGCCTTGCTTTCCAGAAGTAGTTGTGGATCTCGTCGCTGGTGTACAACCGTCTAAAGGTCGGTTCGACCCGCTGACCAACCTTGACCTCGTCCGCGGCGATGTCTGTGAGTTCCAATGGAGCCCGTCCTCCCCCGTCGAAATCGACCACGGCGAACACCACCGGGGGACTGGGCGAGTACACCAGTTTGTCGACGGTGAAACTGGCGATGGTGCCTTCGGTGTCGGCCATTGCCACCGGTTCCATGTCGTCCACCGCGCCGCCCTTCTCCGATACCCGCGCCGGCGGGAGATGAACCATCTGGCTGGAACGATCGCGGGTTCCAACGAAACCGAACTTCCACTCCCGTCGACGGTGAGCGGCACTCGCTGAAGGTCGATTGGGCATCGGTCGGTTCGGGGGCTCAACCGCAACCATCTGCCGCCACGACAGATACTTGCCGTAGCTCACCGACCCACCCGCGGCTATCTGCGCCGAAACTGGCGAGGACGCATGATGGTCGACGATTGCTTCGGTGGTGCGCAGCACCACGGCTTCGGTGCCGTCAGCAATCACCACCAACACGATGACCTCGCCCGGGCCGGCGTTCTCGAGCGCCGATGCGAGCATCAACGCGCCGTGAGCGGTGCCGGTATTGCCGACCGTGTCTGCAAGATCGTCGACGATCTTGTTGTTGGGGACTCCGAGCCGAGTCCGGTTGCGCTTCACAACCCGGTTGTGCATGCCGGTCAGTACCAGGTGGTCAACGTCATCGGTGCTGACACCAGCGTCCGCCAGAGCCGCGGCGAACGCGTCTTGGATCAACGGGGCATAAGCGACCTCACCGAACCGCTCCTCCCAAACCCGAGAACGCGGCGCGCCCGGTATCCGCCAACGTTCCAGAATCTCATCAGTAGCGACCCCAGAACCAACGAACTCAGCGATCACTGTGCCCGCTGTCTCGTCACCCACCAACAGGGCCGCCGCACCATCGCCGCCTGTCGCTTCGTCGCCCGAGGTGGCCATGCCGTCGCGAATGTCCGATGACACGACCAGAGTTGTGCTCCGTCCCGTCAGCGCCGTGCGCAGCGTTCCGATACCAGAGCGAAGCGCTCCGCCCATATCGAGAGCGCCCACCGACGGCGCCAGACGCAGCGCCGCATGGATGGCCGTGGCATTGGTCTTTTCGAGGTATGCGGGTGTGGACGTGGCGAACCACAGCGAGTCCACATCGACGTCTCCGGCGTTGCGCAGAGCGCTGCGAGCCGCCTCTGCCCCCATGGTTGTGGTGTCCTCGTCGTAAGACGCCACCGAGCGCGTCCCCCGTCCTCCACCCTGGCCGAACAGCGCTGTGATCTCTGATCGATCAAGGCGGTGATATGGAATGTGGACCCCGGCGGCGATGATGCCACGCATGCGCTCTCCTGTGGCTTCAACAGCCCTCGCTCAGATGTGACAATGCGCCTCAGACCCTACCTGTTGGCACACAGCAACCCAGAATTACCGACTCACCCACGTCTCGGCGGTGGGGGATCACCTAACAGTCAACTCGGCAGCACGCGTAAAAAGAGCGTCCGCATATAGGTGGATGTCCGCTTGTCGTTGTGTTGTCCCTGAATTTGGTGCGGGTGTCTCAACAGTCAACGACAGGGTGGAGATGGTTCAAGCATGCTTGCTTTGGGCCTGGGGTGGTGGATGCGCTGTGGGTGGCTTTGGAGCCGCGGGTTCCGACTGTGAAATCAAGGGTTTCTTCACTTGTTGCCGGTAGGCCGTTCGGCTTAGATTCTACGGACACGGCGTTCTCATGGTTATCACCCCTGAACACCGGGTAGTTGCACGCGGCAACTAGCTTCGATAGCCGCGCCGACCCGATCTCCGGCAGCCGCGACCGCGGCGTCCTCGGTTTCGCGCTCGATATCCAAGTTCTGTTCAAATGCAACCAACAAGTCAAGGTCAGCGTGCTGATTCGCTGGTGCCAAATCACGCAGCTTCGTCAACGCTGCCAGATAACCAGCGTTGGATCTGTCCTCATCGGTATCAGCGTCGCGAATGCTCCTTGAAGCAAAAAACTGCGCCTGCTCGCAGAACTCACTGTCAGTTGCGGTGTCGCTGCATGCAACCAGCACAGTCAGAAGTCCGGTCATCAAAAGAAGAGCTTTCAACACAGCGAAATTGAACTCAAAGAGCGTCGTTAATGTGGCGCAAGTCGGCGCTAGTGAACGTCTCTGGGTTGTTCAGACGAAGAGCAGCCCAACTTCTCATGCACGACTCATTCGAATTGACGTGCGCAATACTGCCGGTGTGGCCGAACTCGTGGCAGCCAACATGTCGCCAGAAGTTACGCTCATAGACGGAGTCCGGTGTGGTGTCCATGTCTCTCAGATTAAAATCGATTTGAAAGTGACCGCAGCGGCGGTTCCACCAAACGATCGTCGTGCAATAGACTCTGGAACCAGAATAGCCGCTGAGAATGCTGTCGTGACAGTGGATATCACTGTTGCCTTCTCTTGCAGTGATTTCGGACCTCTCAAGTTGGCTGGCCCCCCAGTCACACGCCATCTTGCCAGCTGGAGTTAGGTCGACATGCTCATATTCCTGAGTGTTGTTATCGCGGGTACGCAACCTGGTCGACTCATCGTCATGGTGAGCGCCCGCGGTGGTAGTCACAAGCGCCGCGACCATCGACACAGCGAACGCTGAGCGGAGCGCGTTTCGAAACCGTCTCATTATCTTTTTCACAACGGTGTCTCCTGACCAGTTGTGTCATTACCGCCATTGTCGGAGGTACTGCCTCCGGGAGTCGAGGGTACAATGCCGTCACCGGGAGCGGAAGGTGTCCTGCCGCCGCCACTGTTGCCAGTATTGCCACGGGTGCCGCTGTCATCCTCGGCTTCGAGTTCTGCCAGCACCTCATAGATTGATTTCTGCGGCTGAATGTTCTCGCCCACTACGGTTGTCACCGACTGTCGGACACGGTTGGCGACACCGTCTGGGGCGAGTTCGCCCAAAACCTCGCCAAGAGCCGAGTGCGAGAAAACCTCCGCAGTTTCGTAGATCTGGGACTGCCCATCAACATGACGGTGGGTTAAAATCCGTCCGTCAGGGACGATCTGGATGTAGCGGTCGTCCGGCTGACTCGAACTCTGCGCCAAGAAGTACACGCCCTTGTCACCTACACGGCTCCAAGGCATCTCCGCGTATTCAAACGATGTGCCATCGTCAAAGTGACCCTCCTCCTCGATAACGACAGTCGCGCCGGGTGCTGTTCCCCTGAGAGTTTCAGCGATCGTGATGGTAACGTCGCGTACCGTTATCGTGGTGGACATTGGGTCATCAGCATTGAGCGTGCGGCCACGCTCAACCGCGGTCACTTCGCCCGAAACTACAAGGGAGGCAGTGGCCGCCATCTCCTCAAGGCTTGTGAAGTTATACATCCAGGTGCTCGCGAGAGCGATCGTGTCGGGTCTTTCGTCGTCGACCGACACCTCATCAGCACCGCTGCAAGCCCCCACTAGCAGCAACGCCGCCGAAATGAGTAGGGAACCAACTTGCTTTGTCATTAATGCACGTCTCATTCGTTCACTGCTCGTTCTTCAATTTTGAGTAAGAGCATGCGCTCTCCTATGGCTCTAACTGTAGTGGGCATAGAGGTTGGTAGCACGGTGGGGTGAGCCTCCTGTGTCAGTGTGGCGTTGACATCTGACACAGAAGGCTCGTTATGTCGCGTGCTGATGCAAGGTTCACGCCCGCTGGGCGGTTGTTGATGGCCCGGCGGGTTGAGGCGGGGCTGCCCCAGGCTCATGTGGCGGTTCAGATGGGTGTGTCTCGGGCCACGGCCGCGAAGTGGCGGCTAACAGCCTCGCTCATGTGACAATGCGCCTCAGACCCTACCTGTCACCACCCCACACCCTAGCATTCGTTGTGCAACCCGGCACTACAGGCTCGCGCGGAGTTCGCTGATCCGGCGGCGGGCGATCTCAAGATCAGCGGGATTGGTCACTCCGACCCACGCCTCGTCGGTGGGGATCACCTTCACCTTCAACTCCGAGGACGACATGAGCTCATCGACCAGCGAGGGAAGCAGAAACTCAGCATTCTCGTCATCGTCGTGTTTGCGGGCAAACCTCTCGAAGGCGGCTTCGAGTTGGTCGAAGATCTGCTCGTCGAAAGCCCAGAAGTTCATGGACGCGACCGCATCGGGGGTCAGCATTCCAGGCGGCTCGGCTGCGGTGATCGAGCCGTCTTGTCGCCGGCTGATGCCATGGGTTTCAACGAGTGAGACCAGTTCGTCCGCTTCAACTGTGCAAATGCCCCGGCTGACCTCGCCAACCTCGGGAAGGGTGCGTTCCAGACGAAACCCTCCGAGCAGGGCCTGTCCGGCCTCGAGCCCGCTGGTTCGGGCGACCACAGACTCATACGTCGAACGGCCGTAATAGTCGTCGGCGTTGCAGACAACGAACGGGCCGTCCACCTCCTCCGCTGCAGCCAGCACCGCATGAGCGGTGCCCCACGGTTTGGCGCGCGGCGGTCCGTGCTCATCCTGACAGACATAGCTGATTTCGAGATCCCCGTATCGGTCACCGATATGGCACTGCACGTCATCTTTGATGTCACTGCGGACGATCAGCACGACCCTGCCCACACCGGCGTCGACCGCGTCGCGGATCGCAAAGTCGATGAAGGCCTCACCGTCAGCGCCGACAACTGCGAGTTGTTTCGTACCCCCGAATCGCGAGCCGAGACCCGCTGCCATTACGACTAAAGAGACCGGCCTGTTCACCAATCGATCAGATCCCGTACGTGGTGCGTCTCGTTGATAGAGCGAACCGACCGAATACCGACAAAAGCTGCCTGCACCCGGGTGATGCTGCAATAGTCGACAATCATCGCCAGTGGGTCCGGGAACTTGAGAATGGACCTGAGGAACACCATCGTGGTCATCCCATGGCAGAACGCCACAACCGTCTTGGACCGGTTGCTGTCAATCACCTGGTTGAAACCGCGAAGCACCCGCTCCTCGAAGGCGTCGAACCCGTCGCTGAAGAGGTTCTCGTGGATGTCACCTTCTAGGATTCTGGCGGCCTCCTCGCCGTCGGCGTCCATCTCCTCGACCGGCACGTACGCCTTGCTCTTGTGGTCCGACTCTTTGAGGTCGTCGATCAGTTCGATTTCGAGGCCGAGCAGGTCAGCCAACGGCATCGCCGTTTGGTGCGCACGCTTCATGGTCGACGCGACAATGTGGTCGATTCCCTCGTTCTTCAAGTATTCGGCGGTCCGCTGGGCTTGCTTTCGGCCGAGTTCTGACAGTGGCGGATCAGCAGTCTCGTGCTCACCGGCAACCTCATGACGCGTCGGGCGGGCGTGTCGAACAATAATCAAATCCACGTATATGCACCCTACGGCGACAACCCTCGATCAGCGAAACCCAGACTCGCAAACAGGCTGAGCGACGTCCTCTGGCAAAACCCGGCCGGGGTCCGACGGGACCATCCGGGGCCTATGGCCAGCCGGCTCCGGAGACCTCCACCCGGACTGTGTCGATGCGGCCCTGACCTGTACCACCTACGCGATCCGGATGAGAATCGGGTGCCGTCACCAGGAATAAAGTTCGTCCGTCCTCTCCGCCCAACATGCAGGCGAAGCAGCTCTGCTCGGTCTCCACTCGATGGGTGATCTCGCCGCCCTCCAGTACGCGCATCGCCGCACTGCCGACGGCGTCAGCGAACCAGATTCCGTCTTCAGCGTCGTAACAGCAGCCATCGGGGGCGGTGCCGTGGACCTCGGCCCAGACCCTTTGGTTGGAGAGGCGCCCGGCTTCGCCGATGTCGAACGCTTGGAACTCTCCGCCGAAACTCTCGCCCACGATGAGGGTGCTCTGATCAGGGGTGATGACCGACCCGTTGGGGAACCTCAGATCGGCAGCCGCGGCCTCGACCGTGCCGTCGGGTTGCACCAAGGCCAACGTGGCCGAGACGAGTTCAGCCCCGGCATGGAGATCGGAGCCGAAATTGCCCACGTAGGCGCGTCCTTGGGCGTCGACGACCATGTCGTTGCAGTGGAAGGTGGCCACCTCGGACAGATCGGCGTGCTCGTGCAATTCGGCGCCGTCGTAGCGAAGCAGTTTCCGGTCCAGCATCGACACCAGCAGCAGATCGCCGTTTGGAAGCCAGCCCAAGCCTGACGGCTGTCCCGACATCTCGAGCACAACCTCGACCGAACCGTCTAACGAGACCGCCTTCACAGCGTTCTGGTAGAAGTCTGAGAACCACAGGCGGCCGTCGTGCCACCGCGGCCCCTCGCCGAAGTCGATTCCTCCAGCCAGCGGTTCAGGTCGCTCAAGAATCTGCATTCCCGCACCATAGCGGCGGGACATCTCAGTCAATCATTGTTGACTCAGGGAGTCGAGGACCGCCGCCCGCCCTCTGTTCCCCAGCGGTTGAATACCGCTGGACCCGTTCCACACTCCGGCAGCAGGGTTGAGCGCGCTGTAAGTCTGCATAGCAACCGCTCGGACACGATCGAAGTCGGTAGGCCATCCGAACTCTTCTGCGCATTGACGGATCTCCGAAGCGTTCAAGTCAACAAAATCAAGCCATTTGTCCACCATCTCGGGGGACAACAGAGTGTCTGATTTCTTGCTGTTCACACTTTTGGTGGTGACGAGAAAATTCTCGATCTGCGACAATCGAGCGCGGGACCATGGAATCACGTGATCCAGTGAACTCCCGCTGCTCTGCAGTCGTTCACCGGTAAGGATGCAACAGCCCCCTTGGATGTTCACCAGTTCTCTTCGCATCGCTTCCGGTGGCATGAAACGGGCCTTGCCGAACAGGTGCGAGTAGACGTCTTCAGTGTCGAAGTCAAGAACTCCACGGTTGATTCGCATTACTGTCTGAACAAATCTGAATTCGATCAAGGGGCGCAGGATCCCGGCATACCTCACAAGAGCTTCAGCTACACCGGGCAGAAGTTTCAGTTCATCTGCGTCATATTCATACAAAAAGCAGTCCGGGTCACCTGGCAGTTTCTGGAGAAGCTGGACTGGGTTCTTCCAAAGAGCCTTCTCGGTTTCCTTGATGGATTGTCTCAGCTTCCTCTTCCATGCGCGACCTAGCGGAGTGCCATCGCCAACACGGCTCTTCACTACCACAAGGGGCTTGTCGTGGAGACCGCTTGATTCTGCTTTGAGCATCTCGCGAAGCTTGTGAACCTCCTGCATTACCGTCGTGTCGGTAGCTGCGGTGCCGTCCTTTCGCAATTTATGCACTGAACTCTGCTTGAGGGCGACGTCTCCGAAGGGTCGGCCGTGCTCCCAATGGATCTCGAAGTAGCGCTCCGCAAGTTGGCGTCGAGAAATTGTCCTCTCCTCTTCCAGCGCAGGAAGCAAGTCGAGCAGCGTGAGCAGCAAACCGAGTTTGTTGGTGCCGGTCATTGCGGCACGGTCCAGTATTTCGAGCACACCCTGTACCGGGTCCAAGGACTGGCCACCCGTGGAAGCGCTCATCTCGCGGACACTACAACTAGCATTTCGAAGGTGCGACCCCGAGGCCGGGGAGGTCGGCAAGAATCAGTTTGCCCGACTCGATCCCAAGCCGAGGACCAACGTCTTCGTTGAGCATGTCTGACGTGGCGAGTCCATGAACCTGTCCCGGCAGAGAGGCGGCGGCGACATGGGCTGCGTGAGCGACTCCCACGGCGCTGTCGATCATGCTGGTCACCACTGCAGTAGCGCCGAAGTCCTCGGCCAGAGCTATCGCGGACATGGCGAGGTCGGAACCCCCCAAGGCTTGTGGTTTCACGATCACCACCCTGATCATGTTCGTCTTCAGAGCGGCGACTATGTCGTCGGGGGTGGCAGCAGACTCATCGACCGCCACCGGCACCACACCTGCAGCTCCAACAGCGGCGATGCCGTCAATGCCGGAGGTCGGTTCTTCGCAGAAGGCCACGTTGCAGCCGGCCATCTCTCGCAGGGTGGAAATCGCGGTTTCGACGTCCCAGCCGCCGTTGGCGTCAAGCCGGAGTTCAATGTCGTCGCCTATCGCTGACCGTGCCGCCGACACTCGGGCCACGTCAGTCTGTGGGCCAGCGGCAGCAACCTTCAACTTGACAGCCGAAACACCCTCCGCGACCAAGGCCGCTGCCGCTGCACCCACCTTTGCGGGGTCGCCGTGCGAGATCAAACCGTTGAGCAACACTGATCGGGACAACGGCGAACCAGACGCATGAGACGCCGAGGAGAAGCGGCTCCTCAGAAAACCGGCAAGGCTGACCCCTTGACGTCGGGAGGACAGATCGAAGACTGCCCCCGCCAGGGCCGCACGGGCATGAGGCTGAGCTTCGAGTTCCGCGAGGATCGCGGCTAGACGGAGATCGCCGAGGCTGTCCAGCTGTGCCAACCGGGGAGCAACCGAATCCAGCGTTCGCCTGCTGTCAGTCAAGGACTCTTGCGACCAGCCCGGCAATGGCGCCGCTTCACCCCAGCCGACGTCGACGCCATCGCTGATCGAGAACAGCACTCCCTCTCTCTGCTTCACAACCCCGTGAGCCGTCACCAGCGGCGACGCCAGCGCGAGCCGATAGTCCCGCAGTTCGGCGATGAGGGCCACAGTCAACCCAAGCCCATCTGCCTGCGGATCACTGCTGCGACCGCGTCGGGTTGCTCGAGATGCGCAGCGTGGCCCGCATTGGCCATCACAACCGCATCAGCCCGCGGCATTCGGGAGGCGGCTTCACTGGCTATACGGGTGAACTTCGGGTCTTCGGCGCCGCTGACGAACACGGTGGGGACAGTGCATGACTCAAGGTCGTCGTGCAGTGGCGCCATCGCCCCGGCGCCGGCGGCGCGCAAGCTCCGAGCCAAACCTGACGCCGAACAGCGAAGCCGCTGCGCCCGCGAAGCAGCCAGGAAGCCCTCCCCGAGGCGTGCCTGCGTGGCGAAGAGCGGGTTCGCCATCCAGTCGTCGACGAACCGCTCAAGACCGTCACGCTCAATGCTCTGCGCCAACGCTTCGTCGGCCTGTCGACGCGCAGCTCGTTCACTGTGGCCCGCCAAACCTGCCGATGCCCCGATGAGCGTCAGCGATCGCAGCAGCTCCGGACGTCGACAAGCGAGTGTCAGCGCTACCCGTCCGCCCATCGAATAGCCCACAAGATGAAACGGCCCGATTCCAGTTGTCTCACCGACTGCTGCAACTTGTGCGGCCATCGCTTCGACGGAATAGTCCCCCACGCTTGGAGGCGAGCAACTTCGACCATGACCGACCAGGTCGGGTACAACCACCTCAGCTTCAACCTCCAGCCGCCGAGCCAGGCCAGCCATCGTGGTGCCGTCACCGGTGAAGCCGTGCAGGAGAACCACAGTCGGTCCGGTCCCCCGCCGCTCGACATGGAGATCCACCCCCGTGGACGCCGGCACTGTGCCTGCCGAATGAGGGTTCATGAGCGGACGATGTTCACGAGACGGCAACTTTGACGGCATCAGCAATGGCTCGGTGTTGAGCCAGGTCGGCGTCGGGATCCACCGAGACCAGTACGACGTCCACACCGGGCGTGTCGTGCTCACAACTTGAGCGCAGCGCTTCGGCGAGCTCGGACCCTGTGGTCACCTCGTTGATGCGGACCCCGCCGACGCCGCTGAAGTCAGCCAAGTCGAGTCCGTGGGGAGTCCGAAAGAGCGTCTCGAAGTCCACCTCGTCGCTGCGGGATGCAATTGGAAGCGACGCGAAGACGCCTCCGCCGTTGTTGTCGACACACACGACCGTCAGATGCAGGCCGCAACGAGCCGCCCCGAAGAGCGCGCCGAGATCGTGCAGCAGGGCAAGATCGCCCACATAGAGCACCACGGGACCGTCGTGTTGTGATGCCAGACCCAAAGCCGTTGAGGCGATTCCGTCGATTCCGCTGGCCCCGCGGTTGCCGACGAAATCAATGCGCGGGCCCTCGGTCGTGACGAACGAGTCGAGCTCGCGTACGGGCATTGAGTTGGAGGCCATCACCAAAGTTCCAGCGGGCACCGTCTCGACCAACACCGAGGCGACACGCGCGCTGAGCAACGGACCTCGCCCGATCTCGACGCTGACAGCCCGACCCGCGAGCCGGTCCAACTCCCTCCAACGATCACACCAGAGCGACTCTTGGCGCACCGCGCCCCCAACCGCGGTCAGCGCCGCTACCGGGTCCGCCGCCACATGACGCGTGACCATGAACGAGGGGTCGTTCCAGCGATTTGCGGGGTCGATCAGAAGCACATGCTCGGGCCGGTGAGCTTCAAGCCACAACCGCAGAGGTTTCGTGGTCGGGGTTCCTCCGAGCCGAATCACCACATCAGGGCGAAGTTCCTCGGCAACGGCGGCGTGGCAAAGTATGTGGTCTGCGTTGGCAATCACGGTCGCGGGCGAATCGCCACGGGCGCGACGGGTGCCCGCGATCGGTTCGCCGATTACAGGCCACGCGGTGGCCGCGCTCAGCGCCAGCGCCGCTGAAACGACTTCATTCTGGGCTTCGATTCCCCTGGCAGCATCGGGGCCCACGATGATCACACCCCGCTCGTAAGAGATCAGAGCTCTCAGCGCGGTGCTTTCGCCGGGCACAGCCGGAGCCCCCCACACGCCGTCATAGCTGCTGCCGGGCACAGCCGGAACCCCCCACACGCCGCCGCCGGGCGTACGTGGGTCAACCACGGGAACAGCAGCGACTGGTTCCAGTGGTTCGCGCAGGGGCCAGTTGAGATGGACCGGCCCGGGATCGATCCCCGCCGCGGACACCACAGCACGATGGGCGACGAGTCGGGCCTGAGTTCCAGACCACTCACCAGCGACCGCCAGATCGACCGCCCAACGGGTAGCCGCACCATAGAGCTTGACTTGGTCGATGGTTTGGGGGGAACCCCAGTCTCGCAGCTCAGGGGGGCGGTCAGCGGTACAGACGATCATCGGAACGCCCGCGTGGTGCGCTTCTATGACAGCCGGGAGGTAGTTCGCCGCCGCGGTGCCCGAAGTGCTCACCAGCACCGAGGGCCGACCCGTGCGGCGGGCCTGGCCGAGCGCAAAGAACCCTGCTGATCGCTCGTCGACCTGAATCCAAGTGCGGAGTCCGGGTTGGGCATGCAGAGTGAGGGCCAATGGCGTCGACCTCGAGCCGGGGCTGATCACCACGTCAGTCACCCCCTGCTCGACCAGTCCCGCAGCAAATGAAGCCACGGTGTCGTAGACGGGATCAACGGCCATTCGAGGCTTCCATCACATCTAGCAGGGCGCGAAGCTTGACGCCGGTTTCCGCCAGTTCGTCGTCTGGAACCGACTCGGACACCACCCCGGCACCGGCAAACAGCACAGCGCCCGAATCACCCATCAGAGCGGATCTCAGCGCAACGCACAACTCTCCGTTGCCGTCGAGATCGCACCAGCCGACCGGCGCCGCGTACCAACCCCGATCAAACCCCTCACGCTCGAGGATCCAATCAACAGCCGTCTCGGTCGGGGTTCCCGCAACCGCAGGCGTGGGATGCAATACACTGGCGACACGCAGCACGTCCATGTCGCTTACGCCACCCGTTCTCCGCTGAACCTGCGCAGTTATCGGAGTGCGAAGGTGCTGCACCCGAGCCAAGCGCATGACCTCCGGTTCGGGGTGATATCTGCCCTGCAACCCAAGCACTTCGAGTCGTCCGATGATGTCGTCGACCACAAACTGGTGCTCGGCCCGTATCTTGGACGAACTCATCAACTCAGCGGCCAGACTCTCATCGGTCCGGTCTATTGCGCCGGTGCTGATCGTTCCGGCGACCGCTTCGGTCCGGACTTCAGGCCCGTCGAGGGCGACGAGTTGCTCGGGACTGGCACCGAGAAATTGCTGATCACCGACCGCAACGGAGAACACCGCGCAGTTCTGGTAGCGATGCCGAAGCCGATGCAGCACATCAATGGGATCGACGACGGCTTCTTCGTGGATCCGCGCCAGCACCACCTTGCGAAACTCTTCGTCAGCGATTGCCTGAGACGCATCGTCGACGAGGTTCAGGTAGCTCTGGTCGTCGGCAACGACTTCACCCGCGGCAACTTCAAAGGAGCCGGTCAGCGGCGCCGGCAAATCAGCTGCGAAGACGTCAAGGCGCTTGTCGAGCGCAGCGGTGACTCGCGCCTCGTCTTCACCGTCGCCCACTTTGGCGGCTGCCAACAGCCAAGTGCCGTCGGGGCGGTCGACAACTGTGATCTCCGGAAGCACCCAACATGCATCTCCGAAGCCAGTCCAATCAGGACTTCCGGTTCGCCCATCGGTGGGTAGCTCTACGGACTGCTCCGCGCACGTAAACGAGAATCCGCCGACGAGAACCGGGACGGGGGCGTCTCTGGGGCCGACCCGCTGGGTTCGAGCCGCGAGAGCTGCCCGCGCCGCCGAGGCTGCCGAGAAGCGTCCGTCACCAACTGGGGCGATGGTCTCGACTGCTCCGAGCGCCACCAAGGAGAGATCGAAATCCGGGCGAATCCAAAGAGTCCGATGGTGTTCAGACGAGGCAGCGAACACCGCGATGGGATCAAGCCGTCTGGCGAGCCGCCTCCCAACGACAACGATGCCCCCGCCAATGGCCGCGTCATCGTTGAGGCGGGCGAGCGCGCGGCTTACCAGGGTTTGCTCGAAATGGCGGGCAACGAGCCCGGAAACAACGGGGACGAGACGTGCCAGCAACGCCACGAGTTCATCACGATCACCACCCTGGTGGTCTGAATGACGTTTGAACAGTTCAATCGAGTCATCGATTACGTCTTCTACGTGAGTGGCGTGGCGCATCGCCAGAGCCGTCAACTCTTCGAAACTCACACCTGAGGCAACCAGGGTGCGGGCCGCGGCAAGCATCTCGACTGCGTCGGGTGAGAAGCGTTGCCCAGCCCCCTCACCGGTGGGCGTGATCAAACCGGCTCCGACCACGATGTCGATCATGAACTCGGGGATTTCTGCTCGTCGTGCCAGTTCAGCTCTGTCCAGATCAGGGTCAGCGGCGTTGCGGTCTGCCAGATCGGCAAGAAGTCCAGAAGCATCGCCGGTGGACAGTTCCTTGATCTGGGCCAGCGTGAAACCGCGTTCGGAGAGGTCGTGTATTTGGCGCAGGCGGGCCAGGTGGGAGTCGCTGTAAACGGCGATGCGACCCTGGCGTGTCGGGGGTGCGAGCAGTTTGCGACGCTGGTAGTAGCGGATCGTGTCGACGCCGACATCGGCAGCTTCAGCCAGTTCTTCAACTCGGTAGTTCACATCGACTCTCGGGGGCTGTCCAACAGGGCGAGTCAATTATAAGAGTCTTTACTCCCTGAGTCTCTACTCAGACAATTGGGAATGTCAGGTGGAGACTAGTTCGACCGTGTCTGGGTGCAACGCCGCAAGCCCTCGGTCAATCGCCCATAGATGCTCTGAGCGGTCACGGATGCGGCCTCCATATCCGATTGATCCGACAGGCGCGTTGCCTCCCAAGCCATGGAGGTCCAGCAACAATTCGCTCGAACCCCACGTCAGAGGCACCGGCTAGGGCCAATGGAAGCCCTGAGACTGGATTGGACCGGGACGGCAAGCCTTCGGCCGCTCCGGTTCCAGCAATCACCAGCCGAGCCGGCGGCGGAACGACCGGGCGCCCTCACATCGGGCGCCCAGTTGCTCGGCCCGGGAGATCAGGGCACGGTCTGACGACACAACGGTGACAGGCTGGTCCTCTCTGCTGTCAGATTCGCCGCAGTTGAGTTCCGCGAGCAGCGCGATGATCTCGTCGTCGGCAGCATCGGGGTCCGAACGCCCTGCGTAGCGCAACTCGACATTGCCTCGAGTGCCGGACGGCAGCCCGGGAACCGGGCGGCCGTCGGCGACCACCACAACCCACTGATCGAAGTCGAAAGCCACCAGCGCGTCGACCAAACGAGCCAGCGCGCCGCCTCGGTCCTTCCACCAGCCGTCCGGCTTCGACCCGATCACATTCATGGCGTCAACCACGATCATTCCCCAACCGTGTCACACAGCGTGCGTACCATCGACTCCTGATGCCGATAACTCTCGAAACCACCGGTTACGGAGACAGCGCTCACGCAGCACTCGCAAGCGCCGTCGCACGCAGCAAACAGGGCAACCCTCTCAGCCCTGTCAGCATCATCGTGCGCTCCAACTACATGGGAATCGCCGCTCGTCGTGCGCTCGGGCGTCAGGGAGCAGCGGCCGTCGCTTTCCTCACCCCCTACCGACTCGCTGAACTGTTGGGATCTGCCGCTGTAGCCGCTCTCGGCAAGAAGCCGATCTCCACCCCGGTTCTGGCCGGTGCTGTGCGCGCGGTGCTGAGCCGCGAACCGGGTCGTTTTGAAGGAGTCCACAACCACCCGGCTACAGAGAAGGCATTGCTCAAGGCTTACCGCACCCTCTCAGAGATCCAGCCATCGACACTGAGAAATCTGTCCGGCGCTTCCGCTCGTGCCGCGGATGTGGTTCGCGTCTACCATGCTGTCAACAGCGAAATCGAAGACGAGTACTCCAACGAGCAGGATCTGGTCGATGCTGCGATCGAGGCGATCCGCGTCGGCGGCCCGACTTCGGAGGGTCTGGGTCCGGCGATCCTCTTCCTGCCGCAGCGCATGGGCGTCAACCAGACCCGCTTGCTCTCAGCGCTGGGCGCACAGCGGCGGCTTCACATCATCGCCGCAGTGTCGGGCACACCAGAAGCCGATGCCCCAGTGCAGCTTGCCGTCGAGCAGATCGGAGGCGAATGGCCGCCGTTGCCGACGGCATCGAACAAGACGCCGACCGCCGATCGGGCCCTTAGCGTTTCCGACGCCGACGACGAGGTGCGCCATGCGGTTCGCAGCATCATCGACGCATCGCTTCAAGGAACACCCTTCAACCGCTGCGCGGTGCTCTATGGCAGTCACGAACCGTATGCCAGGATGATCTCAGACGCCTTCGACGCCGCCGGCATCGAGTGGTTCGGACAATCCGTGCGGAACACCGAATCATCTCTGTTGGGCCGCGCACTGCTCGGCATGCTCAAACTGGGCGATCACGACTTCTCGCGTCACGACGTGTGCGCCTGGTTGGCGAGCGCGCCGGTCCGCCGCCCCGACAACAGACCGGTTCCCGCCGCTGCTTGGGAAAGGGTCTCGCGGGCGGCGGGCGTGGTGTCCGGGCTGGATCAGTGGAGCAGCCGCCTGGCCCGGCTGGTCGAGGACTCGAATGCCGACGCTGCACGCTTCGAGCGGAACGAAGACAGCGAATGGCGCGTTCAACGTCTGCGCAACGATGGCGCACACGCATCAGAGCTGGCTGAGTTCATCGCCAAACTGGCAGACGACCTGCATCCCGGCAGTCAGAAGTCATGGTCTGCGACAGCTCGCTGGTGTCGCAGGCTGATCCGCGCCTATCTCGGCGGCAAAGAATCACGCGAGGACTGGCCGACCCATGAGCAGCGAGCTGCCGAGCGCGTCGACGCGGCTGTCTTGAAGATCGGCGACCTCGACGGAATTGACCCCAACCCCAGTCCGGCTGCTTTCCGCAGGGCATTGGAACTCCAACTGGGAGACGATCTGGGGCTCCAAGGCGCCTTCGGTCATGGAGTCCTCGTAGGGCCTGTCGACTTGGGGGTCGGACTGGAACTGGACCGGGTGATCGTGCTGGGTCTCGCCGAGGGGACAATGCCCTCACGTCGACGCGACGACCCGCTGATACCGGATCATGTCCGGATTGCCGCAGGGCCTGGCCTTCCAACCCGCACAGAGCAAGCACAGGACGCCCACCGAGCACTGCTGGCAGTGATGGCAGCCGCGAAGCACACCATTTTCACATTTCCCCGCGGGGATCTCCGCAAGAACGCGCATCACTCCCCGAGCCGCTGGCTGCTCGACACTTGCGAAGCACGCGACGGCGTGCGTCCGTCGGCGGAAGACCTCGCCCCCAGCACTGGCGACTGGCTTGTTGAGGTTCCTTCCTTCATCGCCGGACTGAGGTCCATTTCATTCCCGGCGCACAACCAGGAATACGATATGCGCGCAGTTCTCGACTGGGTAGAAGACGGACACAGCATCTTCGATTCAAAGCCAGTTGTGCAACGTCGAGAACTGCGCCGCGGGGTGGACCTGATAGCGAGTCGACGTTCAAATCGCTTCACGCGTTTTGACGGGAACCTCAAGCACAGCCTCAGCGCAGCTGAGCAAGAGTCGTTGAAGGCCAGGGTAGAGGTGACTTCTGCAAGCAGGCTCGAACTCTGGGCGAGGTGTCCACATGCCTATTTCGTGCGTCACGTCCTCGGCGTCAACCCCGTCGAGGACCCCGAAGAGCAGTACCGAATAAGCCCTCTGGAACTCGGCAAGCTCTTCCATCTGGTGCTTGAACGCTGGATTGAGGAGGCGCGAGCCGACAAGGTTCTCCCCGCAGCAAACAAGCCGTGGAACGTGAGAGAAGTCAACCGCCTGATCGAGATCGGAGTCGAAGAAGCCAGACGCCTCGAACAACGTGGTTTGGTCGGACGAGCGATCTATTGGCAACGGGACAAGCAGATATTCCTTGACGATCTCGGCAAGTTCACCCGGTTCGACTTCGAGCAACGCTTCGACCGCGGTGCAAGCTCGATTGCTTCTGAACTGCAGTTCGGTCTGCCCGCAAGCGATCATGCTGCCGTCACCATCGCTTTGCCCAATGGCCGAACCGTCAGGCTGCGAGGCGCCATCGACCGTGTCGATGGGCACACCGAAGGAGACCTGCTCGTCATCGACTACAAGACGGGATCGTCACGCAACTACCAGAACCTCGATGATGACCCGCTGGGGAATGGCACCAGCCTGCAACTCTTGCTCTACGCCTTAGCCGCTCGGCAATTGCTGAATCGGCCCAATGCCCTTACCTCCGGCGCCTATTGGTTCGTCACCCGCAAGGGCGGTTTCGAATCGCACGGTTATGCGATCACGCCCGAGTTGGAAGCAGACGGGCTGGGCACAGTTGCCGACATCATCGACGGCATCGAATCCGGATTGTTCCCAGCACACCCCGCGCATCCGCAATTCCGGCCTTGGATCGATTGCCACTTCTGCGAACCCGACGGTCTGGGACTCTCACACCAATACTCAGACTGGTTGCGCAAGAGCAGCGACCCCGAGATGGATCCCTATCTGAAAATCAGCGGAGAGGCGCATGAGTGACAGCCGGAGCACTTCAGAAGCGCTCTGCGCACCAGACGCCGACGAGGCTCGCCCTCCTGCCGACGAAGAACAGCGGCGCCGGACCCGTATTGAGCGGACGAAGAACCTTTTCGTCGAGGCCGGAGCGGGCACGGGCAAGACCCGAGCCCTTGTCGACCGGGTGGAGGCATTGGTGCTCGACGATGGAGTGCCCATGGAGACCATCGCCATGATCACCTTCACCGAGAAAGCAGCGACAGAGTTGCGCGACCGAATTCGCCAACGCTTCGAACAGTCCGACCATGCCCGTGCGTCGGCCGCGATCGAGCAACTGGACGGTGCTGCTGTCAGCACACTCCACTCGTTCGCAGCGCGCATCCTCACCGAGCACCCGGTCGAAGCGGGGCTTCCCCCGGGAATCGAAGTCCTTGATGAGATCAGCTCCCAAGTCGAGTTCGAGCACCAATGGCAGCAGTTCCTCAACGAATTCCTCGAAGACCGATCAGTGGCACGCTCTCTGCTGTCTCTGGAAGCCGCGGGCGTGAGGATCGACCACCTCCGGGCTCTTGCCTTGCAGCTGTCGGACAACTGGGACTTGGTCGAGGAGCGCCTTGATCTCGCTCCTCCTCAACCCGAGCCGATCGACGCCTCCGGCCTGCTCAGCAGTTTCGACGAGGTGCTTGAGCTTCGGAGATTCTGCACAAGCCAATCAGACAAGCTGTTGGAGCACCTAGATCGGGTCGCGCGCAACCGGGACGAACTGTCTAACGCATTCGACCACATAGAGGCGCTCTTTCTCGCCGCCGACATGGGCCGCGAGAAGAGCGGCGCCAGCAGAGCGGTCAAGCCGGGAACGGTCGGCAAAGCTGCGAACTGGCAGATCGATGTGGCGCTGGTGAGAAGAGCGGTAAAGGAGTTGGGCGAACAATGCGACGGAGCTGTCCGCAAGGTCACATCTGCGTCGCTTGATTACGTGGGAGCGCGGATTGGCAGGTTCGTCCTCGCCACTGTCGAAGAGCGGCGCAGAAGCGGATGCCTGCAGTTTCACGACCTGCTGGTACAGGTGCGTCAACTCTTACGCGACAAAGATGTGGGCGGCGAGGTTCGGGCTTCACTCCATCAAAAATACACCCACCTGCTGCTTGACGAGTTCCAGGACACCGATCCGATTCAGATTGAGATCGCCGTGTTGATAGCCACGACCGACAGTGAAGTCGAGGGGCGCGAATGGAACGACCTTGAGGTAGCCCCCGGGCGACTGTTCTTAGTCGGCGACCCCAAACAATCGATATATCGCTTCCGGAGAGCTGACATCGGTTTATACCTCGCGGCCCGCGAGCGCTTCAGCGACCGTGCTGCGCTCACAGTCAATTTCCGCACAGTCGAACCGATCATTGCTTGGATCAACGATGTGTTCTCCAAGCTGATCATCGCCGAGCCTCAGAGCCAGCCAGAGTACGTTGCGCTGTCCCCACATCGCCTCGGCGCCGACACAGTAGGTCCTGCAGTCGCCATTCTGGGCGCCGAACCGATCGAGGATGACATTAGAGCCGATGACCTGCGCGCCGAGGAGTCCCAAGACGTTGCCGCCACGCTGGCCGAAGTTCTAGGAGGAGCAAAGCCCTGGCAGATCGAAGACCCCGACGAAGGATGGCGCGCGGCGCGCCCCAGCGACGTCTGCATCCTTCTGCCCACCCGAATCAGCCTGGCAAGCCTTGAACGCGCCCTTGATGCAAACGGCATTCCCTACCGAGCCGAGACGTCCAGTCTTGTGTACGCCACACGGGAAGTCCGCGAGCTCATGCTCACACTCCGCGCTGTCTCTGACCCAACCGATGAACTCGCTGTCGTAGCAGCCTTGCGATCATCCGTCTACGGCTGCGGCGACGACGACCTCGCCAGTTGGCGCCTCAAGCACAACGGCCGCTTCTCTTTGCTCAAGCCGATCCGGGAGAGCCAAGACCATCCTGTCGCCGAAGCCATTTCACATCTTGTGAAGCTCCACAATGAACGGCATTGGCTGACTCCGGCGGGGCTGCTGGAGCGTGTTGTCCGCGAGCGGGCCGTGCTTGAGAGCGCTGTCGCAACGGGTTCTCCGAGAGACGTCTGGCGGCGCTTGCGATTCGTGGTCGATCAGGCTAGAGCATGGTCTGAAGCAGGGGGCACCGATCTCCGCGCCTACCTGGAGTGGACGCGCCGACAGGGGGTCGACAACGCCCGAGTGTCTGAGACGGTTCTTCCCGAAACCGACGACGACAGCGTCCGCATCATGACGATTCACGGCGCCAAGGGCCTGGAGTTCCCCATCACCGTGATGGCAGGCCTGACAACCATGTTCACAAACCCTCAACGCGGCCCCTCGGTCAGTTTTCCACCCGGTCAACCCGCTCTGTTGAAGGTCTCGAGCCGGGTCGCGTCGGAACGCTATGACGACTGGAAACCGTTCAATGACACAATGGACCAACACGAGAGGCTGCGCCTGCTCTATGTGGCCGCAACCCGCGCCCGCGACCACCTGATCGTCTGCTTGCATCGGGCCACGGGGCGTAGAACCACGAACGCATCAGTGCTGGCAGACCATGCTCTGAACTCGGAGTCGGCTACACGGTTCGTGCCTGAGCACGCCGGAACAACTCCTCTCGAAAGGGCCTTCCGCCAACCGTTGCTCGACAAAGGGCAATGGGCTGCCCAACGATCCGAAGCGACCCTCAACTCAAGTCGACGCACTGTGGTCTCCGCTACAAGACTGGCGCGGGAGGTGACTGAGGCGGCTGATCTCGACCCCGGACTCAACAAACACCCCCGCAACCTTGATCTTCCGCCCTGGCTCAAGGGACGCTACGGGAGTGGCTTCGGGCGCGCCGTACACGGCGTTCTGCAAGTGGTCGACCTCGCCACTGGAGACGGGTTGCGCGAAGCCGCGGCGGCCCAGGCGGCGGCCGAGGGGGTGAACAGCCAACGATCCGCCGTTGAACGGGTAGCCAGGTCTGCCATCGGCTCACAAGCAGCCCGACAAGCCTCGAGAACCGAGTGCTGGCGCGAGGTCTGGGTTGCCGCCACGGTGGGCGATTGCCTGGTGGAGGGCTACATCGATCTCCTCTACCGACACGGCTCCGGCTTGGTTGTCGTCGACTGGAAGACCGACCGCGTCGACGATGACGACGACATCGCCGTCAAACTAGACCGTTACCGATTGCAGGGCGCCGGCTACGTTGCCGCATTGGAAGCCGCTACCGCGCTCACTGTCGAACGTATGGTTTTTGTGTTTCTCCGCGAAGACGGTGCGATCGAACGAGAGCTTCCCAGCCTGCGCAGCGCTGTTGCCGAGGTGCAGCAACGGACACAGGAACTAGCCGAGCTGTCAGGTCTCAACGCACAGCACCCGGATCTGTGAGTTCCCAACCGATCAGGGAACTGCCGCGTGTCTAGCGACGGCGGACTCGCTCACTCAGTTCTTCGGAGAGTCGGGCAATCCGCACACCCAGTTCGGTGCGCTCTGCCACATCGATCTCTCCAATGTCGAGATCGAACGCGTCCAGCACCAACTCCAAGGACGAACGGGCGAGTTCCGCGCCTGCGCTGGTCAGTTCAATGAGAACCCGGCGTTTGTCGTCGGGATCAGCGATGCGTCGAATCGACCCGCGATCCTCAAGGCGACGAATGGTTTTCGTTGTGCCTCCTGTTGTTTGCACCAGTCGATCAGCAAGCTCGCCGGCGGCGAGACGGTGGGGTGGGTCCTCCAAGCGAAGTGCGCTCAAAAGGGTGAACTCTGAAGTGTCAAGGCCTTCGTTCAACAGGATGTCTGACAACAGAGCTTCAAGTTGACGGCCAGTTCTGAATGCCCATACCAAGACTACGAAGGTGGCGCGGTGTCGCTCCCCGACCATGGGCGCCAACGATTCCAGTGCGGTGCTCCAAGTGTGACCGCCAGCCGACCGCGTCTTTCGCTCACCCGCAGATGGACCCAGAGAACCCAGTAGTTCGGCGGTCAGTTCATCTGAGGTCAAGTCCGACACATCCGCAGATTAGCCCGTTTCCAGCGGTCGACCCGAGAGACGGGCTCGCGTCTCCAGAATTTTGACAACTTCCAGGAAGGCTGTTGACATTGCTTCCCTGAAAGATATAATACTTCCTAGAAAGGTTCTCAGGAAGGTACAGTTCGGACATGGCCGGCGACTCCACGTCAACATCTGATGTTCGCTTCGAAGACATCGACTTGACCGATCTTGGTGTTTTTGCCGATAGGTGTCCTCATGACTGGTTCAGCTTCCTGCGTGAGAACGCCCCGGTCTGGCGACACCCGGCCAATGAGCGGTCCAACAATGAGCCGTTCTGGTGCGTGACCTCATATGAGCACATCCAGCAGGTGCATAGATCCGGCACTTTGTTCAGCCATCAGACCGGGCCGGGCCGCAACGGCGCCGGCGGCATCACCTTGAACGACCAACAACCCGAGCAGGGGCCGGGCCTGCAGATGGCGATGACCGACCCGCCTGCCCATACTCGCTATCGCAAGCTGGTCAACAGGGGGTTCACCCCGCGGGTGGTGTACCGCCTGACCGACGCCTTCCGGTTGCGCACCACAGCCATTCTGGATCAGGTGACGCCGCTGGGATCATGCGACTTCGTCACAAAGATCGCTGCGGAGCTTCCCCTGATCGCCATCGCCGAGATCGTCGGCGTGCCTCAAGAAGACCGCCATCTGCTGTTCGAGTGGACCAACCGGGCAGTCGGCGGTTCCGGCGACACCGACGACGCTCACGCCGCCCTGTTCGAGATGGGGGTCTACGCCCATGGCCTGACCGAGCGCAAACGCAGGGAGCCCGCTGACGACCTGTGGACCAAACTCACCGACGCCGTGGTCACAATGGAGGACGGCTCCAGGGTCGAGCTGACCGAAACCGAACGAGACCTCTTTTTCATTCTGTTGATCGTCGCGGGCAACGAGACAACTCGAAACAGCCTCTCCAAAGGCATGCTCGCCTTCTTCGACAACCCAGGCCAATGGCAGCGCTGGCAGGCGCATCCGGAACTGGCCGACACGATGGTCGACGAAGTGCTCCGCTACACCAGCCCAGTGAACTTCTTTCGCCGGACCGCTACAGCAGACACCGAACTCGGCGGTCAACGCATCTCAGCCGGCGAGAGGGTTCTGCTGTGGTATCCGTCGGGCAACCGCGACAAGGCTGAGTTCGGGCCGACCGCAGACGAATTCGACATCGGACGCACCCCCAACCATCACATGGCCTTCGGCGCCGGCGGAGCACACTTCTGTTTGGGGGCGAACCTGGCGAAACTCGAGATCAAGATCGTCTTTGAGGAACTCGCCAAACGAATCCCCGACATTCGCCTGGCTGGAGACGTCACACGGCTCCGCACCAACTTAGTCGACAGCATCGGCCGCGTCCCAGTCGAGTTCACGCCCAGCCCCGCGGTGCTCGGGTCGCCGAGCTCCGATGTGCCGCGACCGCTAAACGATCTTGCCGGTGCGGTCTGCCCAGTAGGGGTCCTTTAGCCTGCGCTTGTACAGCTTGCCGTTGGGATCGCGGGGCATCTCAGTCGTGTAGTCGATGGACCTGGGCAATTTCTGCTTGGCGATCTGGCCGCTGAGCCAACCCATGATGGCCTCGGTGGTCTCATCATCAGGCTCCCAGCCGGCAACAAGCTCCACGGTCGCCTTGACCTCCTCCCCCGTATCGGGGTCGGGGACCCCGAACACAGCCGCATCGGCTACGGCTTCGTGCTGTACCAGCACGCCTTCGATCTCAGCGGGATAGATGTTGACCCCGCCGACGATGATCATGTCGTTGGCTCGATCGTTGAGGAACAAGAACCCGTCATCATCGAGATAGCCGATGTCGCCTACCGTGAAAAACCCTCGCAAGCGGCTCTTCTGGGTCTTCTCCTCGTCGCCTTTGTACTCGAATACGTTGCCCGGCATCTTCATGTAGACGGCTCCTGACTCAAAGGGCGCAAGCTCGTCCCCCTGTTCGTCTACGACTATGACTTCAGAGCCCGGCCAGGGCTTCCCGACAGTGCCGGGTTTGGCGAGCCATTCTCGGGGGCCGACGATGGTGCCGCCTCCTTCGGTAGCCGCGTAGTACTCCCAGACGGTGTCGCCCCACCAATGGATCATCTTGCGCTTTGTCTCGATCGGACACGGAGCCGCAGCGTGAACCATGCGTCGCAACGACGAGACGTCGTACGCTTCTCGGACCTCGGCAGGAAGCTGCAACAGTCGGTTGAACATGGTCGGGACCATGTGCGAATGGGTCACCCGGTAACGCTCGATTCGCTCCAACAGGCCTTCGGGCGTCCAGCGATCCATGAGGACCACTGTGTGGCCCATGTGCAGAGACATGGTGGTCCAGTTGTTGACAGCGGTGTGATAAGTCGGCGCCTGGGTGATCTGTACGTTGTCATCGTGCGGCAATGTGCCGAAGAGCCTGAACAACCCGCCGGAGCCTGCGGAGATCTCGTCGACGTCTCCGTCTGCCAACGCACGTCTCACACCTTTGGGACGCCCGGTGGTGCCCGAGGTGTAGAACATGTAGGAACCGGGATACAGCTCGTCGGGGCGCTCCCCTGACTGGGAGCCGATCAGATCCGCAAACGGCCTGAATCCTGCCACCGGACCCACCGAGAATCGGTTCGCGTCCGGGGTGACGCAGTCGCCGAGCACGCGCACAGCCTCAGCCTCGAAGCGGCTTGACACGATCAGGGCCTTCGTCTCGGCGTCGTTGACGATGTAGCTGATCTCCGGTCCGACAAGATGCCAGTTGATCGTCGTTACGAAAAAGCCCCCTTGGAAGGCCGCAAGGCAGACCGCCACCTGCTCAAAGCTGTTGGGCAGCACGGTTGTGACCTGATCACCCCGTTGCAACCCGGCGGCTCGCAGACCATGGACAATCCTGTTGGTCAGTTCATACAACTCGCCGTAGGTCATCTGGTTGTGATCCGGGTCGACCAGAGCGAGATGATCAGGATCCGCTTCGGCGATTTTCCAGAATCCGGTTAGGTCGGTGTCGGCCATGCTGCAAATGATCTTGCCCGCAACACAATCGCGCCAATTCGCTACTGACCACCGGCAATTCGACCACTCACCTACGCGGGTGGCTACTGTGAAATCCATGGCCGATGATCGCCCGCTCGAAGAACAGATCCGCCTGACGTATCGAGGGAAGGTGGCCTGGGTGACTATTGACCGCCCCGAAGTCGGCAACGCGCTCAATCCTCCGTGCCGGGACCGCCTCCGCGACATTTTCAAGGCCTTCAACTCCAACCATCGGGCGCGCGCGGTCGTGTTGACCGCCACCGGCGACAAGCTCTTCTGCCCCGGCGCCGACCTCAGTCACAAATACCAAAGCGATCGGGCCGACGATCTCCCCGAGCGTGTGATCGGCGATCCGCGTCAAATGATGCTAGACGGACAATACACGCTGTTCCCTGCCATCCTCGACTGCGAAATCCCGGTGATCGCAGCAGTCAACGGCACCGCAGCGGGAATGGGAGCGCATCTCGCCCTCGCCTGCGATCTGGTGATCTGCTCTGAGAAAGCCAAGTTCGTCGAGGTGTTCGCCCGTCGAGGGTTGGTGCCTGATGCTCTCGGGCCGTGGCTGTTGCCACGCATCATCGGTGTGCGCCGCACCATGGAGCTCATGCTCTTCGCCGAGGACCTGCTTCCGGATCGGGCACTCGAATGGGGGCTCGTGAACAAGGTGGTCAGCCCCGACGAGTTGGAACCTTCGGCGAGCGACTGGGCCCAGCGGCTTGCCGCCGGTCCCACGCGATCATTCGGCTTCACCAAATGGCTGGTGAACCAGAGCCTCGACAGCGACCGAGCCACAATGGCCCAGAACGAAGCCATGGCAGTGGAGCTGAACACATATACCGCCGATTCTGAAGAAGGAGTGGCCAGTTTCCGCGAACGCCGAGAACCGAAATGGAAGGGCTACTGAAGCTCCACGACGAGACGCTCAACCCCGCGAATTGTGATGCGCGGCCTCCACACTTCCTCGCCGACAGACCAACTCTGGTACCGACTCAGCAGGCGTTCGAGAACCACCTGTCCCTCAAGCCGGGCCAGAGCCGCTCCGAGGCAGTAGTGGATGCCGGAGCCGAACGAGAGCAGTTGGGTATCGCTGCGGGTGATGTTGAAGCGGTCGGGATCCGCGCAAACGAATGGGTCGCGGTTCGCTGCGGCCAGCAACATGAGTGTCGTCGAACCCGCCGGGATTGTGATGTCGCCGACTTCGACGTCTGCGAAGGTGTAACGGCCGTCGACCTGAACGGGCGGGTCGTAGCGCAGCACCTCTTCCACCGCAGCAGGAATGAGGGAATGATCGTTTCGCAGCAACTGCAGCTGATCCGGGTGAGCTGCCAAGGCTCTCACCATGTTGCTGAGCAACTGCGTGGTCGTCTCAAAGCCGGCCGCGTAGATCAACAACACGTTTGATATCACTTCGTCCTCGCTCAACCGGTCTTCACCGTCACTGGCCTGAATCAGGCCCGTGAGCAGATCATCTAGCGGGTCGGCTCGCCGAACCTTGATCAACTCTGACAAGTACTCCCGGACTTGCAGCGATGCCGCTTCTGCTCTGTCGATCTCTTCCGGGGTCGAAACCGGTTCAAGTGAGGCAGTCAAATCAGCAACAAGAGGCCGGAGCCAGTCACGGTCGGCTCTCGGCACGCCCACCAGTTCGCTGATCACGTTTGCCGGTAGCGGAAAAGCCACGACGTCGACGAAGTCACCGCTCCCGTCGAGCTCATCGAGGAGCACATCGGTCATCGCCGCCACCTCGGGACGCAACCGCTCGACTCTGCGTGGTGTGAACGCTCGGCTGACAAGACCTCGAATTCGCGTGTGGTCCGGTGGGTTCAGAAACAACATCGAAACGGTGTCTTGGTCGACCTCCCGACGAGGGCTGCCGTCGATCGACACCGGTCCCACGGATGACTGGTCCGGTGGGCTGCCGCAACGAGGGTCTCTCAACAAGTTTCTGGCGTTTTCAAATCCAGAAATCACCCAAGTACCGCTTGTCTGGGTCTGAAACAACGGTGCCGTCTCGCGAAGCTGCCGGTAGAGCGGGTACGGGTCAGCTATCGCAGACGGGTCGCCTATCAAGGTCATCAACAGGTCGTCAGGAGTCACTGCCGGGAAACGCTACTGGTTTATCGAGCCAGTGCCGCAGCGATCTCCGCGGCGACGCGGGCGTTGTCTTGGGCCAGAGCAAGGTTGGCCTCGACGCTGACCCCGTCGGTCGCCGCGGCTATAGCGTCGAGGAGCACAGGCGTGACCGCCGGACCGCGCAAACGCTGCCGTTCTACAAGGGTCAGTGCCGAGTCAAGCGCCCGGTCTATCGGTTCAGGGTCCAGTTCGGCGCCCACCGGTATCGGATTGGCCACGAGAATACCTCCCGGATGACCAACGGCTGCCGCAGCCCTCAGCATGGCCGCCACCTCATCGCCGTTGTCGACCACAGTCGGAACGTCGAGTCCGCTGTCGCGCACATAGAACGCGGGAAAGCGATCTGTCTGCCAGCCGACCACCGGCACCGCCAGGGTCTCCAGGTGTTCCAGCGTGCGCGGCAAGTCCAGAAATGCCTTGGCGCCGGCGGAGACCGCGACCACCGAATGACGAGACAGGGCGACAAGGTCTCCGCTCACGTCGCCAGTGACCCCTGCTCCGCGGTGGACCCCGCCGATTCCACCCGTGGCAAAAACTTCGACGCCTGCACGCGCTGCCAAGGTCAGCGAAGCGCTGACGGTCGTGACTCCGACGTCAAGGTCGCCCGAAACAGCCCGGGCCAAGTCTCGAGCCGCAACTTTTTGGGTACCGGAGAGGACTCGATCGAGGTCATGTGTTTCGACGCCAACGACCGCCGCACCGTCGACCACCGCGGTCAGTGCCGGGACTGCACCCCCATCACGTACCGCGGCCGCACACCGGTAAAAGCACTCTCGATTGGCTGGAGACGGCAGGCCCAAGCCGCTGAAGATCGTGGACTCGAAAGCCACTACCCGTCGATGACCCGCCAACGCCGCGGCTATTTCGTCTCCAACTCGAAAGAACTTTGAGCCTTCAACCATGGCAAAAGCCTACGGCCTTCATCCCAAATGGGCAGATACTCCCACCGAGGTAGGCAGACGCCCTCAAAGTGCGCTATCAATAACCCCGTGATCGAGACACTCAAACAGACATGGGCAGAAATGACCGAGGAAGGCGCTCCTTTCGCATGGTCGACTCAAGAGGTTCGCGGCATACCAATGCGGGTCTTCGACAACGCCCCTCCGAACATGCGATTCGTTTGGGAGATGTCGGCTCAACATGCCGACCGGACCTACATCGTGTTTGAAGACGAGGTCATCACCTACGGCGAAGCCCACGCAATGGTCCGGTCACTGGCCCATCACCTGGTCGACCAGCACGGCATCGGTTCCGGCGACCGGGTTGCGATCGCCATGCGCAACTACCCTGAGTGGGCTCTGGCCTACTGGGCGACGATCGCTGTCGGCGCTTGCGCGGTGGGGATCAACGCCTGGTGGACAGCGTCCGAACTCGAATACGCACTCAACGATTCACGTCCCAAGCTGCTGATCGCCGATGACGAACGCCTTGAACGAGCGCTGGAGGTGCTCCCGGCGGTGCGAGCCGAAGCGCCCATGCACATTATTTCGGTGCGAAGCGAACGCGACTTGCCCGACGACGCCTCGCGCTGGACAGACCATGTCGTCATCACCGGTGCGCCGGATGACCTTCCGACCGCTGAGATCGACCCCGACGACGACGTCTGCATCTTCTACACCTCCGGGACTACCGGCTTCCCCAAGGGAGCGCAGTTGACCCACCGCGGTTCGGTGCACAACGTCATGAACCTCGCTTTCGCCAGCACCGTCGCTTCGGCGGCCACCGCCAAGGCTGCCGCGGCCTCGAGCAATGCTGCCGCCGCCGATGGCGACGACGAAACCAGCAGCCCAGGCCAAGTCGACGATCTGGGCCAAGCGGTCGTAATGGTTCCCACACCTTTGTTCCATGTGACGGCCAACAACTGTGTGCTTCATCCTGTGACCATCGGCGGCGGCAAGATAGTGATGTTGTACCGCTGGGACGCCGGACGGGCGATCGAGTTGATTGAGCGCGAGAGCGTGAACATGTTCACCGGCGTGCCGACCATGAGCCGCGAGATTTTGGCACACCCCGACTGGCAGACCCGCGACACGTCCAGCTTGGAATCGTTGGGCGGCGGCGGCGCGGCCGTCCAACCAGACCTCGTTGAGAAAATCGACAAAACACGCGGAAACGTGAAGCCGGCGACCGGCTATGGGCTCACCGAAACCAGCGGCGTCATCACAGCAGTGAGCAGTGCCTTCTTCTTGGCTCGGCCAACCTCGGCCGGCCTTGTCATGCCTACTTTCGAGTACAAGGTGATCGACGCCGCCGGCAACGAGGTGCCATCAGGCGAACGCGGTGAGTTGTGCGTCAAGGGGCCTGCGGTCGTCAAGGGCTACCTCAACCGCCCGGAGGCGACCGCCGAGGCTATCCAGGACGGCTGGTTCCGCACCGGCGACATCGTGTATTTCGACTCCGACGAGTTCGTCCACATCGTCGACCGAGTGAAGGACATGGTGCTGCGCGGCGGCGAGAACGTCTACTGCGCTGAAGTCGAGGCGGCAATCTACGAACACCCCGATGTGGCAGAGGCCGCCGTATTCGGCGTTCCCGATGAGCGGCTCGGTGAAACGGTCGGCGCCGCGATCTACCTGACAGACGGCAGCACCCTCGACGAATCTGAGCTGGCCGCCCACTTGGCGCCGCTCATCGCCAAGTTCAAACAACCCGATCACGTCTGGTTCGTCGACGAACCACTGCCTCAGAACGCCAACGGCAAGTTCGTGAAGCGCCAGCTCAAAGAACAGCTCCTCACCGATCAATAGCAATCAATCAATAGCAATCAACAGTGTCAACGGTCCTGCATGAAGGGGAAATCCTTGCGGACTCTGGCTACAACAGCGGGAGAGACCTCAGAACAGATCGTCGTTTCCGCATCCGGGGCTGCTTCAACCATCTCCCCCAGCGGGTCAATGATGCGGCTGTCGCCTGAGTAGTCGAGGCGTCCAGTCGAACCCACTCGATTGACGCCGATCACATACGCCTGGTTCTCGATTGCACGGGCCCTCAGCAGCGTCATCCAGTGCTGGCGGCGGGCTTTGGGCCAGTTCGCCGGCACCACGAAGCAGTCGGTTGCGGCCGCCTGGTCCCAGAACAAGTCGGCGAAACGCAGGTCGTAGCAGATGAGCGGGGTCACCTTCACGCCTTCGACATCGACTGTGACCGTTCCACGTCCAGCGGCGTAATGGCGATCTTCTCTCGCGTAGGTGAAGGGGTGGATCTTGGAGTAGCGGTGGTCCTCTCCGCCGGGTCCGGCAAGCAGCAGACGGTTGGTCGGAAGGGCATAGCCTTCAGTGTGCTCGGGGAATGACCCTGTGATCCACGCACCGGTCGATGCGGCCAGTTCGTGCATGAAAGTTGCCGTGGGACCGTCGGGAGCTTCGGAGATCTCGGCCGAGTTCATCGAGAATCCGGTCGACCACATCTCACTCAGCACAACCAGCGAGGCGCCTTCGGAGACCGCTGCTTCGACACGAGGACGCAGCCGTTCGAAGTTGCGTTGCGGGGCCTCCCACTCAATGTCGTGTTGAACTGCCGCAACCAACATCAGCTCGCCCCGTTCGTTCGGTCTCTGAGCCGGGCGAGTCGGCGGCTTGCCTCGTCGAGGATCTCATCGCGTTTGCAGAAGGCGAAACGCACAAGCTGTCGGCCGGCCTCGGCATCGTCGTAGAAGACTTGTGTTGGAACCGCCACCACACCGCAGCGCTTGGGAAGCGACATGCAGAAGTCGATACCGTCTCTCTCGTCCAGAGGGCCGATGTCGGCAGTGACGAAATAGGTGCCTTGTGGGACGATCACGTCGAATCCGGCCGCATCAAGCCCGTCTACCAGTCGGTCCCGCTTCGACTGCATCTCAGCGGTGTAGCAGCCGAAGAAGTCATCACCGAGACGCAACCCGACCGCGACCGCCGGTTGCAGAGGCGCACCGCTCACAAACGTCAGAAACTGTTTGGCGGTGCGTACCGCATTGACCAGTTCAGCAGGGCCGCAGGCCCAACCGATCTTCCAACCGGTGAACGAGAAGATCTTCCCGGCAGACGAAATCGTGATGGTTCTCTCAGCCATCTGAGGCAATGTGGCCAGAGGTATGTGCTCGGCGTCGTCGAACACGAGGTGTTCGTACACCTCGTCGGTCACCGCGATGACGTCGTTCTCGATGCAGAGACGGGCGATGATCTCGAGTTCTGCGCGCGAGAAGACCTTGCCGGTCGGGTTGTGCGGCGAGTTGAGCAGCATCAGCTTCGTGTTGGGGGTGAACGCGGCCTCAAGCTCATTCGGGTCGAACGCGAATTCGCGGCCCCGCAGTGTCACGACCCTGCGCTGCGCGCCGCTCATGGCGATCCCGGCCGCGTAGGAGTCGTAGTAGGGCTCGAACGTGACGACCTCATCGCCTGGCCCCGTCAACGACAACATCGCCGCTGCCAGAGCTTCCGTGGCACCGGTGGTGATCAGCACCTCGCCGGCGGGATCGAATCTCTGGCCGCGGAATCGAAGACGGTGCTCCGCAACTGCGATGCGCAACGGTTCGATCCCCGGCAGAGGCGGATACTGGTTGTGGCCGGCCTTGATAGCGTCGATCGCCGCTTGAGAAACCGCTACCGGACCGTCGCTGTCGGGGAATCCCTGCCCGAGGTTGACCGACTCGGTCTCAACGGCGAGGGCCGACATAGCCGTGAAGATCGTCGTGCCGAAGCCTTGCAGGCGTTGCGTGAGATACGGCACCGGTTCCATCGGCGCGATCTTAGGCCCCTAACCCTCCAATCGGAGCGGTCATGACCGGACCCCCTTTTTTGGTCCGTTTGTTGTGAGAGTTTTGGTTGGTTGTTGTTCGCCCATTGATCTTGAACTTGCGGCCCGAAGCGGTCACGTCGAACTGGAAGTCCAGCGCCCACACATGGCCCGGGTGCACAGCACACAGGCCGGCAGGGAGCTGCAACGTGTTGACAACCTTGTTCCAACCTGCATTCTCTGTCCGTCCTACAACGGCGGCATGGGGTCGTCGTACAGCCACGACTCTACTAACTCGGCTGCGGCGGCACCGGCGAGTTGTGTCACCACCGCGAGGAACTCGGCGGTGTTGGTGTTGCTGTTGGCGCTCTGTTCGTAGTGGGTTCTCAGGATGTCGCTGAACACGGTCTCGCCCACGAGTCCCCGCAACGCGTGCAGCGTCAGCGCGCCGCGCAAGTAGACCGAAACGTCGAACATTTCAGAATTCTCGATCTCCATCGGCGGTATTGAGCCGTCGGCAGTCAGGTACTCGTGCCACTCGTCCGTCTGCTCGTTCAGGTCCCATTCGTGGTGTTCAGACATGTACATGATCGACAGGTAGGTGGCGAACCCTTCGTGCAGCCAGGTCTCGCTCCAGTCGTCGAGCGTCGACGAATTGCCGAGCCACTGGTGGATTATTTCGTGGGCGATGATCATGGGGTCGATCGTGTAGCGGCCGTGCACCGACAGCGTCTGGTTCTCGAGCGCGAAACCGAGCTCGAGCGGCAACACGATCGTGCCGTAGGCGTCGAACGGGTAGGGGCCCAGCAGATCCTCGAAGTAGCTGATCGCCTGTGGGGTGATGGAGAGGGCTTCGACGATCTCTGCTGGGCTGTTTCGGGGAACGTAGTCGCGGATCAGCGGACTGCCGGGCTGTCTGGTCTCGATGCGCTCGAAGTCCCCGACGTAGACGGCGGCCAGATAGCTGGCCATCGGATCGTCCATTCGCCAAGTAGTGGTTGTGTAGCCGTTGGCGCTGATCTCCTCGACGAGGACCCCGTTGGACGCCGCGGTCGACGTCGCGGGCACAGTGATGCGGATCTCGAAAGTCGCCTTGTCGGTGGGATGATTGTTGGAGGGGAACCAGCTCATCGACCCGGACGGCTCGCTCACGGTGTAGATCGTGTCTTCGCTGTGGTGCCAGCCGAGCCCGAACGGAACACCCGGGTCGACGACCGGCTCGGGTGACCCTGAATAGCTGACCGACGTTGAGAACTCTGTGTCCGACGCGAGAGAGCTGGCAGGCTCGATGACGAGTTCGGTACCGCTGCGGGAGAACTCGGCGTCCGACCCGTTGACCTGTACTTCTGCAACGGTCAGCCCCGACAAGTCCAAGTTGAACGCCGAAAGGTCCTGGGTGGCCCGTGAGGTGACTGTGGCGAGCGCCTGAATCGTGTTGGCTGCCGGATCGATATCGAGGTCGATCTCATAGTGGAGGACGTCGTACCCGCCGTTGCCCATATTCGGATAGAAGCTGTCATCCAACCCCTGAGCGCCTGGTTCTCCGTCCGTGCTGCTACAGGCACTCCCCACCAGCGCGACGGCCAAGACAACGAGCGTCACAAGGCGGTTCACTCCCGCGAGTGTAGTTCAGGTCGCGTGAGCTGAGGTGGTAAGAGTTGAGCGTCAATTCGCTCGCACCATTCATGGAGAGGACGACTGATGAGTGGATCCTCAAAGAAGAGGGAATTGATAATCCGCGAACATTACAACCGGTTTTATAGATCGCTGATCCACGAAATTCCTTTCTCACTCTTCGTCGTCCGGTTGGCGCGAACGGCTTTCTGGGTGCCTATCACGGTGAAACATTGTCCGCCGCTCCCATGAAGCACCATAACCAAAGGCTATGACACAGTGCCCAGCCCAAGCTGAATTTAGGCCGATTTCACAGATGACAAGACCACAGAGTAATCGAGGTGATGGCAAGCGCCGATAGGGTCGTTCGGTGCGCATTCTGGTCACAAACGACGACGGCATCGACTCGATCGGACTGCATGTGCTCGCTCGGACCATGCGGCCCTTCGGTGATGTGGTCATCGCCGCTCCCGATTCCGAGTACTCCGGCTACAGCGCCGCAATCGGCTCCATCTGGCATATGGAACCCGAGGTGCATCGCACCAAGATCGACGGTATCGACGAAGCATGGTCTGTGACCGCGGCACCAGCGTTGTGCGCCATGTTCGGACGGCTCGGCGCGTTCGGCGACATCGATCTCGTTGTCTCCGGTATCAACCCCGGCGCCAACGTGGGGCGAAGCGTCTACCACTCTGGGACGGTCGGGGCGTGCCTCACTGCCCGCAACGGGGGAATCAACGCGGTCGCGGTCAGCCAGTCCATCGACGACTGGGGCGTTGAAGGCCAGGGCTGGCAGGCCATGCTCGCCAACCAGCATTGGCAAGGCGCCGCCGATGTCGCCGCGGTCGTAGTCGAACAGTTGACCAAAGACCTGCCGACCGACCCGGTGGTGCTCAACATCAATGTTCCGAACCGTCCCGCTGCCGAGATGGAGGGCTGGAAACGCACAAGAGTCTGCTCGGCTCCGCCACGCTCAATAGCTTCAGCGTCGCTCGTCTCCAAACCGGGCCACGACGGCACCTTCACCGTGGACATGTCTTGGGGCGAGCCGATCGACACTCCAACCGAGGACGACACCGGTGCTGTCATGGCCGGTTACGCCTCGGTGACCTGGCTGAGCCGCCTCGAAGGGGAATCACCCGTCGCCGCCATTGCCTCTTGTGCCGAATCGGCACTTGATGATTTCTTCGGCTGAAGTTCGGTGCTCACCGCGTCGGGCTTGGCCAAGTCATATGGCCCTCGTGAACTCTTCCGCGACGTAACACTGCTGCTCACTGCAGGACGACGGATCGCTCTGGTCGGCGGCAACGGCACCGGAAAGACCACCCTCATCGAGATCCTCATGGACACAAACCGGGCCGACGCCGGATCGGTCACCAAACCCCGGGACATGACCTTGGGTTATCTCCCCCAGGATCTTGTCGACGCCTCGGACAGAACGGTTATTGCCGAGGTGATCAGCGGGGCCGGAGAGTTGGCGGTGCTCGCCGAACGACTCAACGATCTCGAAACTCAAATGAGCGACCCCGACTTGGACCAGGAGCAGATTCTCAACGACTACGGGGAGACCCAGAGCCGGTTCGAATCGATGGGCGGTTACGCCCTCGAGGCCGATGCCCAGAAAGTGCTCGCCGGACTCGGCTTCGCCGAAGGTGACGCACACCGCAGCGTGGCTGAACTCTCCGGCGGTTGGCGCATGCGCGTCGCATTGGCCCGCCTGCTGTTGGCCAAACCCGACGTGTTGATCCTCGACGAACCGACGAATCATCTCGATGTCGACTCGGTTGCCTGGCTCGAACAGCAGCTCGCCGCCTGGCCCGGCGCCCTGCTGTTCGTCAGTCACGACCGCGACTTCATCGATGCCGTAGCCGACCGGGTGGTTGAACTGGCCGAAGGCACCGCTCTCGAATACACGGGCGGTTTCGCCGAGTTCGTGGTCGCCCGTGAAGAACGCCTGACGCGGATCGAAGCCGCGGCAGCCAGCCAGGCTCGCGAGGTGGCCAAAGTTGAGCGTTTCATCAACCGGTTCCGCTACAAGGCCTCCAAGGCCCGCCAGGTCCAGAGCCGGGTCAAAACCCTCCAGAAGCTGGAGATGATCAAGGTCCCAGACCGCAAGGAACTGGTGGCCCGGTTCGCGTTTCCAGAGCCGCCCCGGTCGTCGCGGGTCGTGGCGGAGTTCCACAACGCCTCCGTCGGCTACGACGACATGCCAGTCGTGTCAGATGTGTCGCTGACCGTGGAACGAGGCGAAACGGTGGCCCTCGTCGGACCCAACGGCGGCGGGAAAACCACCCTTCTGAAACTCATCCTGGGGCAACTCGAACCCACTGAGGGAACTGCTCAGCTGGGCAACAACGTGAGCGTGGCCGCGTTCCATCAACATCAGGCAGATGAACTCGACGGCACCAAGACCGTTGTCGAGTTGTTCTCCGGCGGGATCGACCCGGGCAAACGGAACCTGCGTACCGTGCTCGGCTCGTTCGGCTTTCCGGGTGACGCAGCGGATCGCCGTGTGCGGGACCTCTCCGGGGGTGAGCGCACCCGTTTGGCTCTTGCTCGAACCATGATCGAGCCGGTCAACCTGCTGGTCCTCGACGAACCCACGAACCATCTGGACCTGCCGAGTTGCGATGTTCTCGAAGACGCTCTGACGGCCTACCCGGGCACGGTTCTGCTGGTCACCCACGACCGTCACCTGATCCGCAACGTGACCGACGCCGTCATTGAAGTGCGCCACGGCAAAGCCCAATGGCACGCAGGCGTGCCAGACGAAGTTCTCACTCCCGCGGACCCCCACAAGTTCGGAACGGCGAAACCGGCGCCGAAGAAGTCGTCGAACCCTCGCGCACGGCGTCGCCGCGAGACGGCGCAGGCCCGCCAGGCCACCGCCGAGCTCCGCAAGCAGGTGTCCCGCCTGGAACGCAACCTGGCAAAGGCCGATTCAGTCGTCGCCGACCTGAAACAGCGTTTGGCAGACCCGGCGATCTGCGATGATCCCGAAGAGCTCCAACGACTTGCTGCGCTGTATGACGAAGCCACCGCCCAAGCCGCCGCCTTGATGCAGAACTGGACCGAAGCCGCCGAACAGCTCGAAGCCGCCGACTGACGCAGCCCGAACCTGTCGTTACAGCACTGTCCACCCTATGATTACGGGTATCCGAGCGAAACCGATTCTTGCTTTATCCTAGGTCATGTTGAGTACGGCTGAGTCAGAAACCGCGTCAAGCGTCTGGCACATTGATGTCGGGAAGCGCTCGCTGCCGATTCGTGTGTTGCGCACCGTGTCAACCCTGATTATCGCCCTGTTGACCATGGGCGGAGCTGTGTCACCATCGAATCGCGTGTGGAAGATCGTCGAAACCGATACCGGTCGTGTTTTGACCACCGTGAAGGGCACGTACGGCGACGAAGGCGATCCTGGTGCCGCCTTAGAGGCCGATCTCGAAGTGTTTTCGCCGGCCGAGTTCGCCGCGCGTTGGGGTTTCGCCGCGGACATCTGACGACTTCGTGCTGCGCTCCTCGCTCCAAAGTGTGCTGTGGCCCGCGTACCTGTTCTTCGTGGCCTGGCTATTCCTACCGGGCTATGCCCAACTGCTGGCCGAGGCACTCCCAATCAACGACACCGATGTCGACCGGATCCTGTTGTCCGCCACAATTCTGGCAGGACCGCTCGCCTTCTGGTCCGGCATCAGGGGCGGTCCGCTGTTGTTGTCGGAACCTACTGTCATATTCGATTTGGTCTTGGACCGCGGACCAGCGCCTCTGGGCGCGGCTATCGTGCGCCAAGCCTTGCTGACATCTGGTGTCGGAGGTATAGCTGGCGCGTGTATCGCTTCGATGAGCCTCGACAACGAATACGCGCTCGAGAAGATCGTGTCAGCCACAGTTCGTGGTCTCGGTGTCGGAATGATGGTCGTGGCACTGGCCGTGCTGTGGAGCACAACTGGTGAACGATGGTTCGCAGATCGCGTGCTGGCCGTAGTGTGCTCAGCATTGCCCGTGGCTGGAATCGCGCTGGCCCCGTCGCGAGGCGCCGTGGTTTCGCTGTCCGCGTTGGCAGCAGGGTTTGTCGCGACCGGTATCGCTGTGTGGCGCAGCGTCTCTATTCCCGTGCCGGTTCTGTGGACGCGGTCTCAAGGTTTGACTGATCTGAGGGTGAGTGCTGGTTTGTTGGATGTGCGCAGCGTTCTCTCCGAATTGCGCTTCTTTCGGGACGGACCTCGGCTCTACCGCCGAATTGGTATTTTCGAACCACAACGTCCGCTCTCCGTTTGGCGGTCTGTGCGATCCTTCTCAAGCGCCCCTGCGGTCGCTTTGGTCCGAGTGGTCGTGATCGCCCCTCTCATCGCGCTGGTCTTCGCAAACATAAGCGGAGCCAATGCCGGGTTCATGCTGGGCGCAACCCTTTTGTTCATCGCTGGTATCGACATTGGCACTCCCTTGGCATCTCTCTCCGCTGAGCCAAGGCTGTCGCACATTAGCGCTGCGAGGTGGACCATGTTTTTGGGCGGACATCTAGCAGTGAGTTTGGTAGCGGTGGGTTCCTTGGCGCTGGCCGGTTGGGCTCTGGCCAACCTTCGGGGCACCGCGCCCCCTCTGTGGCCTTGGCTCGGTCTTGCCGCAGGCGTAACAGTTGCCACTTCTCTGCAGGCCCGTAACGGACCACCCAACATCGAACAAATACTGGACACAGTCGGTTTTTCCGGACTCGGCGGCACGCTCGCGGTACGTAGCCTCATCCCCTTCATCGTCGCCGGGGCCGCTGTCATAGGCATGAGCCGCTGGGCTCAAAACGAGACGACACTCATCGACGGGCTGTGGATCGCGGGCGTTAGTTTCGCCGTGTTAGCGGTGCTCAAGCCGATAAAGGTCACACAATGAACTCGCTCTCCTCCAAGGTCGAACTCTCGATCCATGATCTCACCGTGCGTCACGGAACTCACCTGGCGCTGTCCGTCCCTGATGAGATGCTGACCGGACCGGGCCTAGTCGCCCTCGTGGGCCCCAACGGTGCCGGTAAGACCACGCTCCTTCAGGTGCTGTCTGGATTGGCAGTTCCAAAAACAGGTACCGTGACCCTCGACGGCCACAACGTACAACAAGGTCCGACCCGCGCCACGATCGCGTTCGTGCCCGATCGCCCAGTCTTGTTCGACGACATCACGTTGGCCGACACGCAGAATCATGTCGTCACTCTCGCGCGCTGCCAATCTCCAGATCTTCTCGGTGCAGAGCTTTGGGAAGGGTTCGCGCTCAGCGAGGTAGCTAAACGCTTCCCATCCCAACTCAGTCGCGGCCAACGGCAGAAAGCAACGCTTGCTATCGCGCTCTCGCGACCCGCCGATCTCGTGCTGCTCGACGAACCGACCATCGCCTTGGACGACACCGCCCGGTCAGTCCTAGTCAGCGCTCTCAACACAGCAGCCCAAAGGCGCCTCATAATCTTCGCTACTCATGACGAAGACTTGGCTTCCACAGCACAACTGACCCTTCAACTGCGAGACGGCAAACTCATCGATGACTGACCGAACAACTCTGGAACGCTGATTGACCAGCCACCCGATCGTGCTGTGTGAGCCATTGCGAATCTGTCTCAGGGCCGGTGGTATGGTGCCGCCGTGAACACCTCTGGATCGCCGTTGTGGGTGCCGTCGGCAACCCGCGCCGGCTGCACCAACATGGCTGAGTTCTGTGCTCGCCGCGGGTTTGGGACATATGAGGAGTTGCATGCCTGGTCAGTGGCGAAACCGGCTGAGTTTTGGGCTGCTGCGTGGGATGATCTGGGAACGATCGGCGACCGGGGCGAACGGATCATTGAGGAGGCCGACTCGTTCTGGAAGACACGGTTCTTCTGCGACGCCTCGCTGAACGTCACCGAGAACCTGCTGGGTTCTGTCGCTAGCGACCAGCCGGCGTTGATGTCGTTCTGCGAAGACCCCTCGTTCTATAAAGAGATCAGCGGCAGCGAGCTCCGGCTGCTTGTCGGGCAACTCCAAGTCGCCATGCGCCGCGCGGGCGTGGGGGCCGGAGACTGTGTCGCCGCATGGCTGCCACACATCATCGAGACGGTCGCGGTGATGTTGGCGGCTGCTTCGATCGGGGCGGTGTTCACCTCGACCTCGCCCGATTTCGGTGTCGACGGAGTCGTCGACAGGTTCGGTCAGGTCAAACCGAAACTGCTCTTCGTATGCGATGCCTACAGCTACAACGGCAGGACGCACGACCGGCTCAGATTGCTTGACGAGGTCGTCGCTGCGTTGCCGTCGGTGGAGCGGACCGTCGTTGTCCCGCATCTGGGCGAGGGCGGCCAGGTAGGTAGCCTCAAAGGTGCAGCCGAGGCCGTCACGCTCGACGAATTTGTCAGCGACATCGAGCCGACCGAGCCGACATTCACTCGTTTCGGTTTCGATCACCCCTGGTACGTGCTGTTCTCTTCAGGAACCACCGGAAGGCCGAAGTGCATCGTCCACCGCAGCGGCGGCGTCCTGCTGAAACACCTGGTTGAACATCAACTGCACTGCGACGTCAGACGCGGCGACCGTGTCTTCTACTACACGACCGCAGGCTGGATGATGTGGAACTGGCAGGTTTCCAGCCTCGCCTCCGGGGCGACGCTCGTGCTGTACGACGGGGCGCCCATGTTCGGTGACGGCAACCGGCTCTTCGACCTCGCCGACAGAGCTGAGATCACTCTCTTCGGCACCTCCGCGAAGTTCATCGAAGCCCTCGGCAAGTCTGACCTGCGTCCGGTCGAGACACATGACCTCACCAGCCTCCGGACCATGACCTCCACCGGTTCGACACTCGCACCCGAAGGGTTCCGCACCGTTTACGAACGAGTGAAACCAGACCTGCATCTGGCCTCGATTTCCGGTGGTACCGATCTTTGCGGTTGTCTCGTGGCAGGTGATCCGACCAGTCCAGTCTATGCCGGTGAGATCCAGCGTGCCGCGCTGGGACTCGATGTCAACGTGGTCGACCAACTCGGCAACACCCTGGGCGCTGGGGTCCGAGGCGAACTCGTGTGTCGCAATGCGTTCCCGTCGATACCTCTCGGGTTTCACGACGATTCCGACGATGCCCGCTACAAGGCCGCCTATTTCCAGCGAATCCCGGGCGTCTGGCACCAAGGTGACTTCGCCGCGCGGACCGAGCACAGCGGGTTCATTATCCACGGTCGTTCCGACTCCACCCTCAATCCAGGGGGCGTCCGCATCGGCACAGCGGAGATCTACCGCCAGATCGACAAAGTCCCGGAAGTGGTCGACAGTGTCGTCATCGGCCAGAGCCATGAGGGCGACACCCGTATCGCCTGTTTCGTCGTGCTGACCGAGGGATCATCGCTGGATGAAGAACTCGCGAACCGGATCAAGACCACAGTAAGGACCGGCGCAACTCCACGGCATGTGCCGGCGGTAATCGGTCAGGTAAGCGAGATCCCCCGCACCCGTAGCGGCAAGATCGTCGAGTTGGCGGTCAAGGCCGTCGTCAACGGCGACGAAGTCACCAATACCGAGGCCTTGGCCAACCCGGAGGCTCTGGACGAGTTCCGCGATCACTCGGCATTTGAATCGTCCGCTTGGATTAGCCCCCAGGCACAGTAAAGTCACTGTGTGGCCAGCGTCGAAGTATCTAACGGGATAACCATCGAATACGACCTGCGAGGGGAAGGCGAGCCGATCCTCTTCGTAATGGGGCTCGGCGGACAGCTCATCGACTGGCCTGAAGAGTTCGTTGACCTGTTCGCAGACCGCGGCTACCGGGTCATCCGCTTCGACAATCGCGATGCTGGCCTGTCATCTCAAGCCGACTGGGAGCCGCCATCGATTCACAAGTCCATGATGTCGATGCTGAGCAGACGGCCTCTGCGAGGCGTGGGCTACACAGTTGAGGACATGGCTGTCGACGCCGCCCAGCTATTGGGCGTTCTCAACATCGATTCGGCGCACGTCGTTGGCATCTCTATGGGCGGCATGATCGCCCAGGCAATGGCTGTCAACCACCCGAACAAAGTGCGCAGCCTCTGTTCGATCGCCAGCAAACCCGGAGATCGAAGGTCCGGAGGTATTGCCCTGTCGCTGATCCGCAAGCTCCGGAAACGACCAGAACCGACGATCGAAAATGCGGTGGACGAGTCGGTAAGGATGTTCCGAGCCATCTCGGGCGATCATTTCGACGCAGAGAGGCACCGCTTGAACGCGACCGCCTCAGTGCAGCGGAGCTTCACTCCCACCGGTGCAGCGCGCCAAGCTGCAGCTATCGGCGCCAGCCCGGATCGTACCAAGCGACTCGCTCAGGTGACCGTGCCTACGCTGGTTGTCCATGGCATGAAAGACCCGCTCGTCAAACCCAGCGGCGGTATCGCCACAGCCCGGGCGATCCCCAGTTCCCGCCTGTTGATGCTGCCCGACACGGGCCACGATCTTCCCCGCCCGCGCTGGCAGGAGCTTTGCGACACGATCATTGCCAATATCGATCGCGCCCACGCACTCACACCGACGCCCTGAGTGCCCGCACTTACAACCCCGCAACCCCTCAGAGGTCCCACTTCAGGCTGACGGACGCGGGGCTGTGGGACTCGTCAATCGTCTGGCGCGGCGGATCTGGACACCGGTATCGGCCACGAACACAATGAGCGCCAGCCAGATACAGACGAAACCGACAGCCTGTCCGCCGCTCCAGGATTCATCCCACAACAAGGCGCCCAGGAAGAACTGGATCGTCGGCGCGAGGAACTGAAGCATGCCGACGACCCACAATTCGATACACCGGGTCGAAGCCGCGAACAGCAGCAGCGGAGCGACGGTCATCGCGCCCGCGCCCAACAGCCAAATGTCGAGACCGACATCGGACAGACCGAATACTCCGTCACCGCTGAGCGCTCTGAATACCAGCAGAAACACCACAAACGGCAGCAGTACGAGCATCTCAAGGGTCAAACCATCAATGGAGCCCGCGGGCGAAGTCTTGCGGAACAGGCCATAGACCGCGAACGAGCCTCCCAAATAGATCGCCGCCCAGGGAATCCCGCCGACATCAAGGGCCAGCACAAGCACTCCGCATGCGGCTGCGCACACTGTCAACATCGGCACGAGCCGCAAGCGTTCCCGCAGCACCACCACGCCGAGCACAACGTTCATCAGCGGAGTCATGAAATAACCGAGGCTGACCTCTAAAACTCGCTCGGATCCCACCAACCAGATAAATGTGACCCAGTTGGAGGCCAACAACAGAGAAGTCGCCGCGAACATCAGACGAGCTCGCGGTTCGGCAGCCAACGACCGCAACCTCGTCAGCGACCCCGCGGCCGTCTGCCAGCAAACCAACATCGCAGCCGCGGCCGCAGTACGCCACAAGATCACGTCGAACAAAGGCACGTCGCCTTCGATTCGCCAGTAGATAGGCGACAGACCCCACAACAGATAGGCCCCGGTGCCGAGCAGAACTCCCCTGTTCACCGGCTCACGCTACGCTGAATCGCCAGTCGAAACGCAAGGATCGAAAAAACTATGAGCCACTCGAGTTCCGCGAATAGAAGTAGTGCCAAGGGCGCAAGCGAGTGGCATCAGACGGCCTGCATGCTGTGCAGCATCAACTGCGGCGTGGAGATCAAGATCGACGACCGGCGAATCACCCGGGTGCGCGGCGACAAAGCCCACCCAGGCTCTAGGGGTTATACCTGCGAAAAAGCGCTGCGCTTGGACCACTACCAAAACGGCAGGGATCGCCTGAGCGCTCCGCTGCGACGCCGGGCCGATGGAACATACGAGGAGGTCGATTGGGACACGGCCATTCGCGAAGTGGCCGCCGGTCTAGCCGAAGTCCGTGATGAGCATGGCGGGGAGAAGATCTTCTACTACGGAGGAGGTGCTCAGGGCAATCATCTCCCCGGCGGGTTCTCCGGGGCGACTCGCAAAGCTCTCGGTATGCGATACCAGTCCAATGCGCTGGCCCAGGAGAAGACCGGTGAGTTCTGGGTCGACGGCCAGCTGTACGGTGCGATGTCGTGCCACACTTCTCCCGACTTCCACCACACCGACTGCGCCGTCTTCGTGGGCAAGAATCCCTGGCACAGCCACGGTTTCCCGCGGGCCCGAGTGACCCTCAAAGAAATCTCCAACGATCCCGACCGGCACCTGATCGTTATTGATCCACGCCGCACCGAAACCGCCGATTTAGCGGACATTCATCTTCAGGTACGTCCTGGCGGTGACGCCTGGCTGCTCGGCGCCATGTTGCAGATCCTTGTCAGCGAAGGGTTGGCAGACCGCAAATGGCTGGCGCGCCACGCCAACCGCTTCGATGACCTGATCGAGATGTTGTCGATCGTCGACGTCGAACAGTGGTGCGAGAAAGCCGGCGTGCCCAGCGCTGAGGTCCGACGCGCCACGACCACGATCGCCAACGCCCGGAGTTGCGCCGTCTTCGAAGACCTCGGTATCCAGATGGCCCCTCACTCGACCCTCAACTCCTGGCTTGAGAAGTTGATTTACATCCTCACGGGCAACTTCGGGAACAAGGGCGGGATGAACCTTCACACCCGAATGGGCAAACTTGCCGGTGGCGGCAGCAAAGGCCAAAGTCCCGTGGGCGGCCACCGGATCCTCGGCGGCCTTATCGCCTGCAACAACATTCCAGGCGAGATCCTCACCGATCACCCCGACCGTTTCCGGGCGATGATCGTCGAATCCAGCAATCCAATCCACTCCCTAGCCGACTCTCAGCGGATGCGCGAAGCCTTCGGCGCCCTCGATTTCGTGGTGGTCATCGATGTCGCCATGACCGAAACCGCCCGCGAGGCCGACTACGTGCTCCCAGCCTGCTCCCAATACGAAAAATGGGAAGCTACATTTTTCACTACCGAGTTCCCCGACAACTACTTCCACCTGCGCCAACCAGTCTTCGAACCGCTCGAGGGCACGCTGACAGAAGCGGAGATCCACCGCCGGCTCTGCCGCGAGCTCGGCGCATATGACGACGAGGACCTGGCGCCTCTCAAAGCCGCGGCCGCGCAGGGCCGAGAAGCCTACGGCGAGGCCTTCTTCGCCACGCTCGCCGACAACCCCGAACTCGGCAAGTACACACCTGTCGTGCTCTACGAAACGCTCGGTCCGGCTTTGGGCGAGGGCAACGAAGTTGCTGCGGTGATGTGGGGGCTGTCCCAGATTTTCGCGTCCCAAGATCCCGAAGCTGCGCGACGTGCCGGTATTGAAGGCGAGGGACTTGCGCTGGGAGACGCCCTTTTCGAGAAGATCTTCACCTCCGCCAGCGGCATGGTCTTCTCGACCGATCCCTACGAACAGACCTGGGAACGGATGCGAACGCCCGATCACAAGATCAACCTGATGATCGAAGAACTGCGAGAGGAGTTCGTTTCGTTGGCGACGACCGATCCCCGCGACCAGAGCGACGATTATCCGTTTGTCCTGTCCGCCGGCGAACGCCGCTCCTACACCGCCAACACCGCCATTCGAGATCCGCAGTGGCGTCGCAAAAAACCGGGCACGGGTCTGCGTATCAACCCCGAAGACGCTGAAAGTCTCGGTCTGGAAGACGGAGGAAAGGTGCGGCTCTCGACCAAGCGCGGAGAGACCGTCACCGAGATTGAGATATCTTCAACGTTGCAACCCGGCCATGTGTCACTGCCCAACGGCCAGGGACTCACTTATCCCAGCGTTGCCGATGACACCGATCTGGGCATTTCCCCCAACGAACTGACCTCCGAAGAAGACCGCGACTGGTTCGCGGGGACCCCTTGGCACAAGCACGTGCGGGCCCGACTAGAGAAGGTCTAGCGAGTACCGGAACCGAATCTGCGCCGAACCGCTGCGATTGAGGCAGACTTGGTTCATGCCCGACACCGTTTCGACCCCGACGATCACCCCGACCGAAGAATCCGTCACCAACCCGGTGACCGACGACGGTGATCACGACCGGTTCTCTCACTATGCGCGCAAGAACGACGTGACCCGCGCCACGGTGGAGGGCACACCCGTGGTCGCGATATGCGGAAAGGTCTGGGTACCGAGCCGCGATCCGCTCAAATACCCGATCTGCAAGACTTGCGCCGAAATCAAAGCCGAACTCGACGCCCGCAGATCCAACTGACCGCTCAGCGAGTACCCGGCCGACACGAATGGACACCCACATACGAGGAGTAGCACTGCTGATTCTCCTAGTTGCAGCGTTGTGGGGCGCCGTGAAACTCGCCGGTCCCGTCTTCGATGAAGCTTTCGGAGATGAAGGAGCGATAATCGCCCGAAGCCCCGACGACGACAGCGACAGCTTGAGGATCGGCGAGGCACCCGAAAACACCGAGGCGCCGTTGACATTCGACGAGATCAGCACACTCCAATGGCTCCTGGGGGTCGAGGGTTTCCTCGACCCTGACTCCGATGTCGACGGTCTGCTCGGGCCGATTACCGAAGCAGCCATTGTGCGCGCAAAGGCAACCTTCGCGATCCCGACGGCGAGTGATCGCATCCTGCTGTCTCTGTTGGAAGGGCGCAACACAGACCTCTTCGGCACCATCGTTTCAGCGGAGGCAGCTCCCGTTCAGTAGACTCGAATCGGATAGGCCGCTTGCGCATTGGTCGCTAAAGTGCTTCGTTTGGGAGTGAGGATGACCCCGACGGCAATCGAATCTCGAAGCTCTACTGACGCCGACGAGCCACGCACCCGCTCACGGTGGGGCTGGCCGCTCGCCCGGGAAATCACGATCATCGCCGTCGGTCTAGTGCTGTACCGGTTCGTCCGTCTCCTGGCGATGGACGAAATCGACACTGCATTGCTCAACTCGCAGCGGATCGTCGACTGGGAACGAGCGCTGGGCATATTCAACGAGGTCGGACTGCAATCTTTGGTCCTGGGCAACGACGCCTTGATCTGGGTGCTGAACCGCTATTACTTCTTGGGGCACTTCTTGGGAATGGCAATGCTCCTGACCTGGCTGTACGTCGCTCAATACGACTACTACGGGCGAGTTCGCCGCGTGCTGTTCACCTCGACGATGGCCGCGTTGATCATCCACGTGAGCTTCCCCCTCGCACCACCGCGTTGGTTCCCCCAGCACGGATTCGCAGACACACTCCAGATCTATGGTCCCAAGATCTACGACAGCGAGATGATCGCCAACACAGCCAACCAGATCGCTGCCATGCCTTCGCTTCATGTCGGCTGGGCATTGATCGCGGGTTGGGCGATCACCGCTTCGATCAAGAGTCGTTGGCGTTGGCTCGGCTACGCCCATCCAATCGCAATGACGCTGGCGGTCGTGGTCACCGCCAATCATTGGTGGCTCGACGTGGCTGCGGCAATCGCGCTGGTTTGCGCGGCTATCTGGGCTGATCGGCCGATTCAGAACTGGCTTGAACGCCGAAAACTCAAATCGTTGGCCCTCTCGGTGTAACAAGCGCCGCTGCCAACGGACCCGACCAGAAATCCCACTCTGGCGGTCGCCCAGCGGTATTCCGCTCAGGACCATAAATGGCTGAGATCTTCTTGGAAGCGAACGCGAATTTTGGTCGTGCCCTCTCCTATGACCATCCTGAACTGGCCCCGGTAACCATTCCAAAGGGCCCTGACGGCCAGCGGAAACAGTCTGTCATCAACTGGTCGACTTGGCTTCGGTCCGCGATCCCCTCACTGACGACTCGGTTCGCTTCACGCACCATGGCGAAATACACGCGGTTGGTGACATAGCCCCAAGTGGTGTCTGTGTCATTGACAACCACCGGGTTCTTCCCCGCAGCAGCCGCCAACCGCACGACGGTGTCGACAGTGTCAGACGACGTCAACGGACCCCTGACAATCTCCGCGAGTTTCATAACCGGAGCAGGTGAAGCCCAATGCCAGCCGACCATGCGATCCGCTCTGTCGGTGGCCGCACCCAATGCCGCAATAGAGAACCCCGAGGAATTGCTGGCGAAAATCGTGTGGCTGGGGGCGATCGAATCGAGCTCTCGCCAGAAGCGAATCTTCAGAGCGAGGTCTTCGGGAATCGCCTCGATGATGACGTCGCAGTTGACGGCCTCTTCAAGATCGGTCGTGAAGGTGATGCGACCCAGAGCTGCGTAGGCTTGTTCGTTGGTGAGCTTCTGACGCTCAACCGCGCCGCGGACTCCGAAACGACCGCTGTCCACAGAGGTTCGGGCAACGTTGAGAACCTCTCTGTTCAGATCGCGGCAAACAACCTCGTGCCCCGCGATAGCCATGACTTGGGCAATGCCCGAACCCATGACTCCTGCTCCCATTACTGCAATTCGTTCTGGCATTCTGCGATTCTGTCCGATTGCTGTGACATCGGCTACCTCGCCAGATAAAGACATGCCCCGTCGACTAGCGAAAAGTGCTCGCAAGGGTGTAGTTGTCTGTGGTGACCGCTGACACGACCACCCGTTCCCCGTGGCGCATTTTCGGGCTGGTGACGGGATCCGTGGCATTGGCGCTCTGGTCCTCGACGCCTTCCCCAAGCGGATGCGCTCAACCGCGGTCGGCGCCATGGGCGCCGCTGGAGGGGTGGCCGCGGCGTTGGGGCCTCTTGTCGGTGGTGCGCTGGTCGAGGCTCTGGGCTGGAGGTGGGCTTTCTTCTGCAATGTGCCTGTCGGGATCGTGGTTCTGGCACTCGTGGGACCGCGCCTTCCTGCCAACCGGGTGCATTCGGCCCGCAAGACCCCAGACCTGCTCGGCGTGCTCCTGTTGATGTTCGGCGTCGGTTCACTGGCTCTGGCAATCGTGCAGAGCGACGACTGGGGTTTCGGTGACAACCGCGGACACGCCTAGGCGGCGTACCGTACAGCCGATGCTTGGAGCACCGCGATGATCGCCTGCGGACACTGCGGCGGACGGCATTCAACGGTCGAAGAGGTGCGCACCTGTTCGCTGGATGCGACATCGGCTGACGCACGCTCAGAACCTTCGCCGCCGAGACCGGCCGAGTTCCCGGCGGGCCGTTCAGAACACCCCGAGGAGTGTCGCCCTGTGGTGCTGGAGCCGGATTGGCGGCGCCTGGCCGGACCCGAAGCTCTCGGGCGCAACCTGGTGGTGAATCCCGGTCAAGCCGTTCCCGAACCCTGGGCCGGTTGTGAGCGCATCGTTGTGGATGGGCAGCCGGGCGCGATCAACCGACTACGCGAGTGCCGAACGACCCGTTCGCGAGCCGTGATCGAGTTGCGTGCCGATCCTGATGGTGACGACCCCGTGCTCGACGTTCCGTATTGGTATCTCTCACCCGATACCGATCTTGAGGGCGAGCCCCTGCGGCATCTCGTATTCGACCATGCGGTTGATGCACGGAATGCCGACAAACCCACGATCTGTGCAGTTTCGAGAGCGCTGAGCGCAGGAGCAACTCTTGTCGACAACGGGCCAGGAGACGTCGCAACCAACCAAGGTCCAGCCTGGTGTGACGGTGGGCCGCTGGACTGGTTCGACGACGTCGAGCTCGGCGCTCCGGCTATACCGGCTGTGCATCTCGCCATAGGCTCCTTGGCTGCGATCCGCAACATCGCGCCGAGTGCCGACCTCGCCGACGATCAGCTCAAGGCGGTCGCGCACAGCGGCGGAGGCGCCAGGATCATCGCCCCGGCAGGATCGGGCAAGACCCGGGTGCTGACAGAGCGAGCCCGGCACCTGATCCGCGATCGCGGCATCGATCCCTCGACCGTCTGCCTGGTCGCGTTCAATGTGCGCGCGCGCCAAGAAATGCAAGAACGAACCGGTGACCTGGCAGGCCTGCAGATCCGCACCCTCAACAGCTTGGCTCTGGCGATCCTGTCCGGCGCGGGTCCCTTCCGCTCCCCTGCTCACCGTCACCGTCCCGAAGTGATCGACGAACACGAGGTCCGCCGAATTCTCGGCGATCTTGTGGGAGGACGACGCGTGGCCATGGCCGATCCCCTGGCAGTCTGGATAGAGGCGCTCACCGCCACACGTCTGGGATTGCGTTCGCCCAGTGCCGTTGAGCAAGAGTTCGGCGGTGACGTTCGCGGCTTCGCTGATGTGGTGCCGCAGTTCCGTGAACGCTTGGCGGACGCCGGAGTAGTGGACTTTGACGAGCAGATCCTGGGAGCGATCGAGGTGTTGTGCACCGACCCCGAGGCGAGGGCGACCGCTCGGAGGGTCTGCGGCCTGCTGCTCGTCGACGAGTTCCAGGATCTGACGCCGGCCCACATTCTGTTGATCCGCCTGCTGGCGGGTCCGGCCGCACAGGTCTTCGGAGTCGGCGACGATGATCAGACGATCTACGGCTACGCCGGAGCCTCGCCGTCCTGGCTGATCGATTTCGCAGATCTCTTCCCGGGCTCTGCCGCTCATGACCTGCAGGTCAACTACCGCTGCGGACCGAGCGTGGTGGACGCGGCAGCAACGCTGTTGACCCACAATCGCCGTCGGGTCGACAAGACCGTCAGCGCTCGTCCCGGCCGAGCCGCTTCCGAACCCGAGATTGAGGTGCTGGTCAGCGACAACCCCATGAGCAGCACAATCGCTCGGGTATCAGAACTGCGCGACCAAGGCATTCCACTGAGCGCCATCGCCGTGTTGGCTCGCGTGAACGTGACTTTGCTGGGACCGATGATTCTGCTCGAAGAAGCTGGAATTCCCACGAACAAACCCGTCGGGCCCGGCTTCACGGAGAGAACCGGCGTTGCCGGCGCGTTGGCCTGGTTGCGCCTCGCTGTCGCCGCCGAAAATGCCCTTCCGGGCGACGCGCTCGAAACAGCGGTGCGCAGGCCACCAAGAGGAATCAGTCGTCGCTTGGCGGGCTGGGCAGGTGAGCAGAGGAGCCTTCGGCAACTCAAGGCTCTGGCCAAAAGGCTGAAACAGGAACGCGACCAACTCAAGATACTGGAGTTCACCGCTCAACTTGAAGCACTCCGGAAGCTGGCTGACCGCAATGCCGACACGGTGAGACTCCTAGTCGCGATCCGTGACGATATCGGGCTGGGACGAGCGCTCGACAACCTCCTCGATGCCAGCCGACGGTCGGTCGACCGCTCGACCCACGGTGATGATCTGGCTGCGCTGCTCGCCGTGGCCGAACGCTGCGAAGACCCGGCTGAGTTTCCCGGCTGGTTGGCTGAGCGACTCGCGGCGCCCAGATCCAATCAGCCTGGAGTGACGCTGAGCACCATTCACCGGGTGAAAGGACGCGAGTGGCCCCATGTGATCGTCCACGACGCCAGCGAGGGATTGATGCCGCACCGACTCTCATCGGACACTGAAGAGGAACGGCGGGTGTTCCATGTGGCCATTACCCGCGCCGGCAAGAGTGTCGCTATCACTGCCGGCCGTCCAGCATCGCCGTTCATCGCCGAGATGCGCTCGCCCAGACAACCTGAGCCCGAATCCCGGGCTCCCGTCTCGGCGAGTGCGGACTCCGCAGAACCTCCTACTCCGACCCGCCGCACACGTCCCACGCCTGTTGTCCCACCTGTGGTCTCCACCCTCGACGAAGTGCGGCTGCGCGAACAACTGAAGGCGTGGCGCTCAACTACGGCCAGAGCAGCCGGTGTGCCGGCATATGTGGTGTTCAACGACGCGACGCTCTACCAGATCGCAGCTCTGCGACCGCAATCTGACGACGATCTGCTGTCGATCAGCGGGATCGGCCCGGTCAAGCTCGAAAGATACGGCGAAGACATCCTCGCCATAGTCGAAACGGCTGGCGACAACTAGTGGATTGCCACGACCGGATCGCCGTCTGGCTACTGGCATCGAACATACGTTTGCCATAAGATTGTGATTGTGGGCAACCGGGCCACCATCCTTCATGCAGACCTCGACGCCTTCTACGCATCGGTTGAACAGCGTGACGATCCCGAGTTGCGCAACCATCCGGTCATCGTCGGCCAAGGCGTCGTGTTGGCGTGCAGCTATGAAGCCAAACGCTGCGGAGTCCGCTCCGGGATGGGCGGTGTGCTCGCCCGCTCTCTATGTCCACAAGCCATCACGGTTCCACCTCGTATGGAGGCCTATGCCGAAGCATCGACCGAGGTATTCGAACAGTTCCACAACTTCACACCTTTCGTCGAACCGCTGTCGGTCGACGAGGCCTTCCTAGACGTTGCCGGAGCCGAGCACCTCTTTGGACCCGCCGCTCAGATCGCCGAGGAACTCAGGGCCCAGGTGTGGGAGAATGTGGGGTTGGCGCTTTCGGTGGGGGTTGCTCCAACCAAGTTTCTGGCCAAGGTCGCCAGCGGCCAGGCAAAACCTGACGGCATTATCGTCGTCGAGCCAGGGAACGAACTCACCTTCCTTCATCCGTTGCCCATCGAGGTTATTTGGGGTGTGGGTCGGGTCACTGCTGCGAAGCTCCACGATCACGGCATCGACACGGTCGGAGATCTCGCCTCCTGCGGACGTGAAGGGCTCAAGAGCTTTCTCGGCGAACACGCGAGTGCCCACCTTTTGGCGCTGGCCAACAACCACGATCCGCGTGCAATCGACGCCAACCGTCGTGACCGATCCATGGGTGCTCAGCGGGCTCTCGGGCAGAAAGTCCGTCACCGCGAGGAACTGCGGCTCGAGATGCTCGCCCTGGCCGAAAAGGTGGCGGCCCGACTGCGCAAAGCAGAACGCGTCGCCCGCACTGTCACCGTGCGGTACCGGACTTCAGAGATGCGTCACGAGACCCGGTCGCGCACCTTGCCCGAAGCGACTCAACAAACGGACATTCTCGTTGCGGTCGCCGACGAACTGCTTCTCGATCTAATCGACGGCCCCCACGGCCCGGGCAGCAGACTGGGTCGAGTCGGTTGCACACTGATCGGAGTCACCTACTCGGCGCTCGGCACACCCGATGCCATACAACTCGCACTCCCGTTCGCCGACGGCGGCAAGCCAACCGACTTGCTCGACACGATGATCGACAGCATCCGCTCGCGATGGGGCAACAAAGCTGTGGCCAGGGCATCGCTGCTGGACCACAAGCCCGATGTTGCAGCCCTGACTCGCCCCACCGCCCTCGATTCCGAAGCAACGGAGTATTCGCCTACATCGGAACCCCCTGACGCGCGACAATGACGCCGTGAGCCAACCCCCTCCCGAGCGCCGGCACACACGAGGCGTGTTCTGCAACCGGACCCTCAACCTCCGCGGCGTCCGAGCGATCGGCTACGACATGGACTACACGCTCATCCACTACTTCGTGGATGAGTGGGAGCGGGCAGCTTTCGACCATGGTTGCGCCTACCTCGAAAAGTTGGGCTGGCCGGTAGCTGATCTGGTATTCGACCCTGAGGCTTTCACGCTCGGACTCACCTTCGACCTCGAGTTGGGCAACATTGTCAAAGCGACACGCTTCGGATACGTGGTGAGAGCCCAGCACGGCAATCAAATGCTGCCCTTTGCGGAATTGCGACGAAGCTATTCGGCGACGGTCATCGACCTTTCTGATCAGCGGTTCAAGTTCATGAACACACTCTTCGAGTTGAGCCGAGCCTCACTGTGGTGCCAGCTAGTCGACCGCCACGACCGCTCACCTCTGCCCGGCGTCAAGACCTACCGGCAGCTTCACAGCACCATCGACACTGCCCTCATAAGCGCACACCGCGACGGATCGCTCAAAGCGGCAATCGTCTCTGACCCCAAACGCTTCGTCGATCTCGACCCGGAAACCGTGCCGACTCTCATGGATCAGCGTCTTGCCGGCAAAGACCTGATACTCATCACCAACTCCGAGTGGTCTTACAGCCAACAGATCATGAACTGGTGTTTCAACCGCTTCATGCCTGAAGGCCAAACCTGGCGTGACTTGTTCGACCTGATCATCGTCGCCGCCAACAAACCGAGATTCTTCTCCGATGTCGGACCGATTTATGAGGTCGTCGACCCTGAGCGGGGCCTGCTGGAACCGCATCTCGGTGCGATCAAGTCAGGAGCGGTCTACCACGGAGGCAACGCTCGTCTAGTGGAAGACGCGCTGGGCCATGAGGGATCGCAGTTCCTCTACGTGGGCGACCATCTGTTCGGCGATGTGTACGTCACCAAAGACGTGCTGCGCTGGCGCACCGCGCTGATCGTTCGTGAGTTGGAGGACGAGATTCTGGCGAGCACCGATGCCCTGGACACCAACGTCGAACTCGCCGATCTGATGGAGGAGAAAAGCCGGCTGGAGTTGGCGCAGTCGCGCTTGCGGATGCAGCGCCGCCGTCTCGTCGTCGGCAACGAGCCAAGAGAGAGGATCGATGCCGCCATTGAGGCGACTGCTGCTGATCTAGCAGGACTCGACGAACGCATCGCGCCGCTGGCACGGGCTGCAAGCGAGCAGGGAAACGTGGCTTGGGGTCCGCTGATGAGAGCCGGCGTCGACAAGAGTCTGTTCGCACGCCAAGTAGAGAAACACGCCGACGTCTACACCAGCCGTGTCTCCAACTTCCGAGCCGAGACGCCCTATGGCTATCTGCGCGCTGCGCGCGTTCTGCTGCCCCACGAAACCCCCGAGCTCTGAGCGCCATGAACAACCTCGGCGAGAACGTGTTGTTCCAGACCGATATCGGGCAGACTCGCCGGGATGGTGGCTCGCCTCGGACGTTGGTGTTACCAAAGACGCAAGGCCGTGCTCGGATTGTGGATCCTGGGTTTGGCGACACTCCTCGGCGCAGCGCTGAGCATCGGCAGCGGGTTCACAGCCGAACAGGCATTGCCGGGTTCAGAAACCGAAGCAGGTTTTGATGCGCTGGACGAGCACTTCGGCGCCTTCGGCGGGGCTGGCAGCGGGCTCACGGGGAGCATCGTGTATTCCGCTGAGCAAGGAGTCCACGATCCAGAAGTGGTCGCAGTCATGCGACAGATGTTCAGCGAAGCCAACGAGATCGAAGGCGCGATCATCTCGTCGCCCTATGACTCGGGTCCAACTGGCGGTGGCGGAATATCCGCAGACGGACAGATCGCCTACGCATCTGTTCAGCTCGGCAAGAACGTCGACCAGGAAAACTCAGGCGCGATCGGTGAACATATCAAAGATCTGATTCCCGCCCTTGAGGGCCTGCAAGTGGAGATCGGCGGGAGCGCTCTGGCAGATTTTGAACCTCCGCAATCTGAATTGATAGGCATTGCGTTCGCTATCTTCATCCTGATCCTGGCCACAGGATCGGTGTTGGGCATGGGTCTTCCTATAGGGGTGGCTCTGTTCGGCGTGGTGGGTGGTATCGCCGCAACGGTGCTCGCCTCCAACATTTCCGGCGGCCCCGAGTTCGCTACCACGCTCGCCACCATGATCGGACTCGGCGTGGGAATCGACTACACGTTGTTCCTTGTGACCCGCCACCGGGAACTGTTGAGGGAGGGAGCAGATCCAGCCGACGCCGCGGTCGGCGCCATGCGCACCGCCGGACGTGCCGTGCTGTTCGCGGGGATCACCGTGGTGGTCTCCCTGCTGGGTCTGATGGTGATCGGTCTTCCGTTCGTCACCGGAATAGGCGTGGCCGCCTCCATCACCGTCTTGGTCACGCTCATCTCGTCGTTGACGCTGATGCCCGCGCTGGTCGGGTTCGCCGGGCAACGGCTGGAAATCACCCGCTGGCGCGGGATCATCGCCGCGGGCGCGGTGGCTGTCGCTCTGTTCGGCTTCGGTTTCGGACTCGATCCTCTGGTGTTCTTCTTCCCCTTGGCCGTCGTCGTGTTGATCGCCGGTTTCTTTGTCCCTGCATTGCGCCGCCAACTCCCGCCTCGCAAGGTCAAACCGTTGCGCGAAACTGTGGCGTACCGGTGGAGCCGATTCGTGCAAGCTCGCCCACGCAGCATCGCGGTGGTGGGAACGGCAATCCTCTTACTCATCACGACGCCGCTGTTGGACCTGCGTCTCGGCTTCTCCGACGAAAGCAATTTCGCCGAAGAAACCACCACACGACGTGCCTACGACCTTTTGGCCGATGGTTTCGGCCCGGGTTTCAACGGCCCGTTCCTGATCACCGCGGTATTCAACAGCAGCACCGACGCGCAAGCGATCGGCGTTCTCGTCTCAGCGCTGGAGGGCGACCCCGGGATCGCCGCAGTTCCCCAGGTGCTCCCCAACAATCCCGATTCGCCGAGTGCGTTCATGATCCGGGCGATTCCCCATACCGCTCCCCAGGACCACGCCACCGAGCTGCTTGTCGGTCGTCTCCGAGACGTGGTTATACCCGGCGCGATTGCAGGCACGACATTGGAGGTGGCCCTTACCGGCGGTACGGCTGCCGGTATCGACTTCTCCGACTATCTCAGCAGTCGCATGCCCTTCTTTTTCACTGCTGTGCTGCTGTTCTCGTTCGTCCTGTTGATGGCGGTCTTCCGCTCACTGCTGGTTCCGCTGAAGGCAGTGATCATGAACCTGCTGTCGATCAGCGCGGCCTACGGGATCGTTGTTGCGGTGTTCCAATGGGGTTGGTTCAGCACCATCATCGGAGTCGACCCGGGACCCGTCGAGCCTTTCATTCCAATGATGATGTTCGCCATCGTCTTCGGCCTGTCGATGGACTACGAGGTCTTTCTTCTGAGCCGAATACGCGAGGAGTATCAGCGCACCGGCGACCCGGTCACGTCGGTGAGCGACGGCCTGGCGGCAACGGCGCGGGTGATAACGGCGGCGGCGGCGATCATGGCGTTCGTGTTCGGGAGTTTCATTCTCGAAGACGCACGCGTGCCGGCGGTGTTCGGCCTGGGTCTCGCATCTGCCATCGTGCTCGACGCCACCCTGGTGCGCATGTTGCTGGTACCTGCAACTATGGAGTTGCTCGGTTCACGGAACTGGTGGATCCCGAAGTGGCTCGACCGGATCGTCCCCCGTCTGGATATCGAAGCTTGAGAACACCGCTAGGTTCAAATCACATGGTCAGTCATCGTGCAGCAGCGCTGCTTGTCGTCCTGGGACTTGGAGCTGTTGCCTGCGGAAGTGGCGATCCCTTGCCCGAGCCGGTTCCAGAGGCGGCGACTGATGCCACCGATGTGTCTGATGAGCCAAGCGGGTCGAGTGGCTCGGGCAATGCGGGCGGGGCGGGCTCGTCTATCGACGCAGAAGAGGCAACCCGTCCCGAGATCAGCCCGTTCGGCCCTGCACCGGTTTCACCGAGCGGGCCTCTGGATCCCGACTTGGAAGCCGACCTCAACGCGCTGTTCGATTCGCTGACGGCGACAAGGGCAGACCCCGAAGCCTTTGAACGTGTGGGCGAGGCCATTGAACGGGTGGGCGACTCGGGTGACCCGAGGGCGGCGTGGTTGCTCGCCGACGTCATTCGCTTCGTCCGTCTCGGCACCGTGCTCGATCGCTTCGCTGAAGCCTGGGAGTCGCTCACCGGTGTATCGATCCCAGACGGCGAGTCCGATTGGCTGTTCAGCACCAACCACCTGATCGCCTGGGACGTGCCCGCGCCGCCCGGGTACATCGACTGGAAACGGCAGATCTTCGTTGGGCTTGTCGAACCGCGTTGGGCCCCGTTGTTCGACGACCCTGAAGCCGCCGTCGATTGGCGCTGGGTGTCGTGGGGCGGTGTTCTCATAGACGACCGGCCGATCGGCGAGACGGACGCCGGCTGCCCCCGGGGCTGCATACCCGCGCTCAACGACCCAGCGCTCACCCCCGCTTCCGACGGTTCCTGGTATCCGGACGACTCCATCGTGTTCGGTGTGATTGTCGGCGATGAGGCGGTGGCCTTCCCGAAGAACATCATGGAGATCCATGAGATGGTCAACATCACCATAGGCGGTCGCCGTCTGGGCATCCCGTACTGCACGCTTTGCGGGTCGGCCCAGGCGTACTTCACCGACGATGTGGCTCCCGGGATCGATACCGGCGGCTACGGCGCCTACGAGTTGCGCACTTCCGGACTGTTGAGCAGGTCGAACAAGGTGATGTTCGAGTTCCACACGATGTCGGTTATGGACACCTTCACCGGAGAGGCACTGAGCGGGCCGCTGCGCGAGGCCGGCGTCAGACTCGACCAAACCAGCGTGCGAACCAGCACCTGGGGAGATTGGAAGGCGGCTCACCCCGACACACGAATAGTTGCCGAAGGCGGAGGGCTCGGGCACAGCTACCCGCTCGATCCGCTGCGTGGCCGCGACGACGACGGGCCCATCTTCCCGATCGGCGATGTCGATCCAAGACTCGAAGTGCAGGAGCCAGTCGTCGGCGTGATCGCCGATGACGGCACCCCGGTCGCTTTTTCGGTCGCCATGATCGAACCCCTGACTGCCGACGGCGCTTCGGTCACCTTTGGCGGTGTCACGGTGACCTCAGACGGCGCGGGCTTCACCGCCGGCTCAGCGACATCGGGTGACCCGCTGGCCGCGCACCAGGCTTTCTGGTTCGCCTGGAGCCAGTTCCACCCCGGCACTCTGCTGTTCCCCGGCTGACGGGCCCGCGCGCCGGTCGGCAACATCCTCGACCGGCGAGTTGACAACCCAACAGCGGGGCAGTATATTTTCCCCTCATGCTTTGCATCAACGCCCCGCGTCGCGGGGTGTTGATGCGTTTGCATCAAGAGAATACTCATCATCCCGTTAGCCGCCGTCCTGCTCGCAACCCTGCTAGCAGTCAGCCCACATAGCAGCCCCGATCTTCCAGTGTTGTCAGCACTGCAAGCACAATCGGCAGACGCCCACACCGCCACCAAACAAGTCACCAAATGGCGCACTGTGTGCCGTTGGGAACCACAGCGCGTTCAAGTAGTGGTCGGCTACACGAACCCCAACACCCGCCTCCCCCGATCCCAGCGAGGGCCAATATACCAGTGGAAAGAGGAACTTGTGAAAGTGTGCGAGCGGAAACACTACACAGTGACCGAAAGCAAGCGGCACTACCATCTCAGCAACGAAGTGTGCGCGACCGTGAAATATTTTGTTGCTGGGACAGTGACCGCTACTGGCACACTTGCAGGTGGAGCGGCTGGCAGCGCTGTGGTACCCGGTGCCGGTACCGCGGTCGGAACCGTAATCGGAACTGGTGTCGGAGCCGCCGCCGGGTACTGGGCCAGCAAGGAAGTCTGCCGTTTGGTTCCAGACATAATCTGGCTGGACTGGATCTAAGGTGAGAGGGACGAGATTATGACTACGACAAAAGACGGGATTATGACTGCGCTGACTTCTCAGCCCAAGTATGTATACGTCATTGGGATTCTGGCAATCGGCGTGAACGTGGCGATTCTGCCTCTTCACACTGACACTACTGCAACCGTATACGGAGTTGTCTGCTTAGCCGGATTCTCTGTTCTTTACGCCTTGAGGAGAAGGTTGCGGCAACAAACGGTCCGACAACACAGCTAGCGCGACGATCACAACCGCGCTCAGTTACCAGTAATAGCCCCACCCCAGGCTATTGCTGGTAGCTGGACGAAACGGAACCGATCTTGTCTACACGCTCAACTCTCATGATGGTTGCCTTGTCGTTCACGTTGGCTAGCTGCAGTGACAGCTGGCCTACAGCGGCTTGTCGTGCCGCGGCTACCGCCCAAGCAGAAGCCGAGGATATTTACCTAGCCGCCTATGCCGCTCACGCGGCTGACCACGCGACGGGAAATGACCACGACCACAGTGACGACCAACTAACGACTAGCAGGATTGATCGAATCCTCGCAGGAGAGGCAACCGCGCGGGCTTGCAGATAACCGAGGCACGCCGCGCCGGGTTGCGCCAAGTTAGGCTGACGGGTCCGAGTACTCTGAGAGGACGCATGGAAGTACCGCTGACCATTGCTGACCATCTGCGCCGTGCGGCGCTCGTGTACGGCGACCGGATCGGGATCATCGACGAGCCCGATCAGCCGGCGCCCTCTCTGGGGGAGCTGACCTACCGGCGATTTGAGGAACTGTCCTCCGGTTTGGCCGCGGGACTGGACCACCTCGGCGTCGGCCTCGGTGCTCGCGTGGCGATCGTGTCGCACAATGCCGCTCGAGTGCTTGTCCACCTTTTCGGCACCAGCGCTTTCGGCCGGGTCGCCGTTCCCGTCAACTTTCGCCTGAGCCGGGCGGAGGTCGCCTACATCGTCGAGCACTGTGGGGCTGAGGTTCTGATCATCGACCCGGAACTCGAGCCGACACTCGGAGACATCCCGGTGAAGCACCGTTTCATCGCCGGCGAAGAGAGCGATTCTCTCTACCGGATCGGCAGCGAACCGGTCGCCTGGACCCCCGACGAGTCGGCCACAGCTTCGATCAACTACACCAGCGGCACGACCGCGAGGCCCAAGGGCGTGGAGATGACCCACCGGAATCTGTGGGTCAACGCTGCAACCTTCGGCTGGCACACCGGGGTCAGCGACCGCGACGTCTATCTGCACACGCTGCCGATGTTCCACTGCAACGGCTGGGGAATGCCCTATGTCATGACTGCTATGGGAGTCCCCCATGTGGTGCTGCGCAAGGTCGACGGCGCGGAGATTCTGCGGCGGGTCGAACAGCATGGGGTCACCATCATGTGCGGCGCGCCGGCGGTGGTGGCCGCCATCCTCGACGCCGCGGCTGCCTGGGACGGCGAGATCCCGGGCCGGGGCAAGGTCCGCATCGTGGTTGCGGGAGCGCCTCCCCCCACCAAGACCATCGAACGGGTTGAAACTGAGCTGGGCTGGGAGTTCATCCAGATATACGGCCTGACCGAGACGGCGCCGCTGCTCACCATCAACCGCAATCGGGCGGAATGGGATGGGCTCACACCGGCGGAGCGGGCAGCAAAGCTCGCACGGCAGGGCAATCCCGCGCTGGGCGTCACCATGGCGCTCGCCGACGATGGCGAGGTGCTGGCACGCGGCAACGTGATCCTGAAGTCGTACTGGGACAACCCCCAAGCGACCGCGGAGGCGCTCGTCGACGGCTGGTTCCATACCGGCGACGGCGGCGTGATCGACGATGACAACTACGTGACGCTCCAGGATCGCAAGAAGGACGTGATCATCTCCGGCGGCGAGAACGTGTCGTCCATCGAGGTTGAGGACTGCCTGTTCTCCCACCCGGACGTGACCGAGGCAGCGGTGATCGGCGTGCCCCACGACAAGTGGGGGGAGACGGTGAAGGCCCTCGTTGTGCCGGCGCCGGGCGCCTCGGTCACCGAGCAGGACCTGATCGACCACTGCCGGGAGCGGATCGCTCACTACAAGTGCCCGACCAGTGTGGAGATGCGCGACGAGCTGGCCCGCACCGCGACCGGAAAGCTGCAGAAGTTCAAACTGCGCGCACCCTACTGGGCCGACCGGGAACGCCAGATCAACTGATCAATCAGCCGTCAACCCCGTATCGGCATCGGTTCGCACAGCACGCAGCGATAGCCGCCACATCGGTTGCGGCCATCGACACCGCTTCCAGCCTCGCCACACCGGGCGCAGCGCCAACGGAACCTCCGGCGGCGGCCGCCCCGGCCGCGGCCCCGGCAGCCAACACCAATGGCGTCGCCGCGCCGGCGCTCAACAGAATCACAGCACCTCCAGCCAGCACTATCCCGTTAGCCGCCGTCCTGCTCGAAACTCCAACACACCGGGGAATACAGGCTAAGTTCACCCTGCTCGATTTCGTCGTCTAAATGTCCAAAGTGCAGCACTAACGACAATCGCAAAGACAGCTAGCGACACGATTCGCATAGATAAACCAGTTGAATCACTAACGATGGTTCCTATGATTGACAAAACAAGAAGGAGCATCATAAGGTTCGCGATAGAAACAAAAACTTTAAAGATCTCTGGGGTTTTTTCGGTCGAGAAGCTAGACAATTCTTCGTCAGCCTTAATAGTTGAGATTCTTTCTTCGAGCGGGTACAACAGAAGACGCCAATGATCTTGTATTCGTTTCGCTAACTGTCTGCTTGAACCAACAATTGGCCACTTGATGCTTACGAGAAAATATGTTGTCAAGCCGACTGGAATATACAGAAGCAACTCATATCGCACATCAATAGACCAAGCGTTAGCTGCAATTCCGTACACGATAGTAACAAGTGTTATTGCCAACATAAACATGCGGGTGTTGTGGGTTTGTGCCATACAATTTATATTGAGTGATCGTATTCTGAACTATAGTTGAATCTAGCTTGGATATCAATCATTGATATCTGGGTTGGGTTCAGCTTTGATGGCTTTGGGCGCGGAGGCGTAGCAACTCGTTGATTCTGTCAGTTGGCTGGTCCCGTTAGCCGCTGTCTTGCTCGCAACCCTGCTGGCTGTCAGCCCACCCGGCAGCGTCGACGTTCCGGCCTTGTCGACACTGCACGCTCAACCCGCCTCAGCAGACTATCAACAAGAGTGTTTTGAGTACCCCGTCCAACGCACGGAAAGAGAATGGGTGGCCACCGGGTACGATGCAAACACCGGGGCGACTGGGTATTGGCGAACTTACACGGTCACGGAATACGCTCAGCACTGTTACAGGAACTGGCACAAACATGTTGTGGACGTTGTTGTTCAGAATGTAGCCGTCGGCATATTGTGCGGTGGGGTTGGGTTCCTAGTCGGCGGTCCGCTGGTCGCTGCTGGCGCGGGTGCCGTTTGTAGTACATTGATGGCTGTCACTACCTATGTTTGGGGACCGACCCACTAATGCGTCGTCACAAGGGTTTCATCATTTCCGAGCAACAGCCGGACGCCGCTTACCGAAGTGTCCGCGAAGCTGTCACCATCTGGGGGGCCTTCTTTGCCGTTTCTACAGCGTCCCGACTTTGGGCCGACTTCGGCAACTTCGACGCAATCCCCGCTATCGCGTTGATCACCGGCTCCGTGTCCGCATGGGTTCTAGGCGTCTTCTGGTGGATCCGCTTCGGGCGGGGCAGGTTCCCGCTCCCTGACAAAGCTGATGGGGTTGGCCATCGGTCAATCTCGCCGGACACGGTGTCGGAGTGAGACGATTCTTCGCTGCATCACCTTTGGCGCGCGGTCTGGTGGTGTTGGCGCTAGCGCTCACAGCATGTGGCAACAACGTGGACTCTGGCGAGTGCAACGACGCAGCGACCGCCCAAGCGGTTGCTGAGCAGGCTTGGGCTTCGGTTATCGAGGCCCACAACGCCGCTCACATCGATTCGACGGTCGAGCATCCCGAGCTGGAAGGAGCGTTACTGTCGAGCCGTGTTGACGTGATTGTCGCTTCCGAAGAGACGCTGTGAGCCTGCGGATCGTCGGCTTAGCGGAGTTCATCGCTGATTACGCTCCAATCCGATCTGCTTCCCGCGGGCATACGCGGATGTGCCGACAACGGGATCATCGACGAGCCCGATCAGCCGGCGCCCTCTCTGGGGGAGCTTACCTACCGGTGACGGCGGCGTGATCGACGATGACAACTACGTGACGCTCCAGGATCGCAAGAAGGACGTGATCATCTCCGGCGGCGAGAACGTGTCGTCCATCGAGGTTGAGGACTGCCTGTTCTCCCACCCGGACGTGACCGAGGCAGCGGTGATCGGCGTGCCCCACGACAAGTGGGGGGAGACGGTGAAGGCCCTCGTTGTGCCGGCGCCGGGCGCCTCGGTCACCGAGCAGGACCTGATCGACCACTGCCGGGAGCGGATCGCTCACTACAAGTGCCCGACCAGTGTGGAGATGCGCGACGAGCTGGCCCGCACCGCGACCGGAAAGCTGCAGAAGTTCAAACTGCGCGCACCCTACTGGGCCGACCGGGAACGCCAGATCAACTGATCAATCAGCCGTCAACCCCGTATCGGCATCGGTTCGCACAGCATCGAACAAAGAACGGGCATCTCTTGACGAGCGGAGATAAGACTCCGCGGTTCGCGCCCACTGCGGAGTTTCCGCGGCATCGTCAGGGGCCTCGCAGCCGATCAAGTTGGCTGCAGCATCAAGTCCGCCTTCGAGCGAGTCATAGGACCGCGGCGCCGGGCTTGTGCTGGTCACATCGCCGCCGATCGACCACGCTGTCGAAGCCGAAGCAGCCAACCCGGCGGTGGCGTGGACTTCGTCCTCCCAGTCTTCGGGGACGACGATGTCCAACGCGCCACACGCAGCGATAGCCGCCACATCGGTTGCGGCCATCGACACCGCTTCCAGCCTCGCCACACCGGTCGCAGCGCCAACGGACTCGATCGCCGTCGGCAGACCCGCAACCGTGAACCCGACCACCGCACCGTTGCGGATGTTCTTGAGCACCCCGTCGAAGGCGTCGTTGGCGTCACCAGTGAGGTTGATGGTCAATGCGGTGCCTCCGGCAGCGGTCGCCCCGGCCGCGGCCCCGGCAGCCAACACCAATGGCGTCGCCGCGCCGGCGCTCAGCAGAATCACAGCGCCTCCAGCCAGCACCGCCGCTCCGAGGGCCAACTCGTCACGATGCTCCTCGAACCAAGTGCGATCGAACCAACCGGCTTCCAGCGCCGCGTCGGCCGCAACAAGCACCCCGTCGGGCAGATGGGGGTTGTCTTCAATGAACCGCCGGAAATCGGCGCGCGAATAGAATCCGTCGATCTCACCCGAAGCATCGGCAGCAACATCGATCTGGCTTCGGTACTCCTTCAACACTGAGTGGATCTGGCTCTTGACCATGAACATCTCAAGGTCATCGAGGGACACCACTCCGTCTCCGGGCTGTCGGCTGCCGAACACCTCACCTTCAAGAAGATCCTCGTTGCGTGCAGCAGTGTCGAGGCGATTCCAAAGCCCGGGATTGTCCAGCAACGCCTGGGCTGCAATCACCGTCGGCTCCGCGAACTTCCATGGATGCTCGACCACGTAACGCAGATCACCGATGCTTACTCTGTCATCAGTCTTGCCGCCTGACGGGTTGTCGAGATCTTCCAGATTCTCACGAAAGCCCCGAAGAGCCCGTAATTCCGCCACCGACACTCCAAGAGCGCGGCTGCTCGCTATCCAAGCGACTGCGTCCACCAGATCCACATCCTGTTCAGCCACAACCGCCACGACCTCGAGAATGTCGATGTCGAGGCTCATGGCCAGTCCGACGCCGGCCACCGCGTCCTCTCCGAAGAACCCGCTCGCGTTCAACACCGCTAGCTGGTAATCCAGATGGTGAACATACTCCTCTGCCTCCGCAAGCGAACCGCCTCGGTCCGCCAACACCTCCGACACACGCAGATTGAAGAGACGCTGCTCGGTGATTCCGATCGCGTTGGCAAAGTCAAGCCCGCCGTCGAGCAGTTCAACGATCATTTCCGTTGCCGCCTCATCTCCGCCCATAAAGGCACTGATTCTCTCGCGACGATTCCGCACGAGAAAATCGAGTTGGGCGGCGCTGTCACTCACCTCCCAGTCTGCGATGTCAGCAGACAACTCGTCGATCCGCTCGACATCGGCCCACAGCAGATCAATCTGATCGAGCCGCGACCTCAAATCGATTGCCAAGCTGTTGAGTCCATCGTGAGCTCGCCGAAGCGACAACGACGGATCACTAGCGGATCCGGCAAGAATCCTGTCGGCTTGTTCGATCAAACCGTCGACGGCTGTCCGGTCCCAAGCCAGCTCTTCGGTTGTGGCCGACATGACAGTCCAGAGGTAGAAAGCGCCAGGCCGATCCAAGATGACAATATCTACAGAATCCATTTACACTAAATGAAACAGCATTATTTATAAAATCGCAACAGGTAAGGAACTTTCTTCGGAGCTGGGCTGCCAGAACCTGGCCGAGTTCCCTTACGAGACCGATGATTGGAGAGTTCGCATTGCGAAACGTCGTTCGCGGCGAGTCAGAGAGATTGATCGACGGAAAATCCTTGCACCCGATCTGGTAGATGAGCATCGGCTGGGGTACGTCTCGCAAACGATGACGTCCCAGCGAACGCAGTTCGAGGTCGACGACCTCAGCCACATCGCTGGAAATGAGAATCTGGCCACCCGAGGCGCAGGCTTCCAGACGACCCGTCCGGTTGGGGACGGTTCCGAAGTAATCGTTGCCGCGGCGTGTGGCGTTGCCTCGGTGAAGTCCGATGCGCACCCGTATTGCAGGTCCGCTTCGCCAATCCGTTCGAGCGAGTTCATCCTGAATGGACACAGCGGCGTCAACCGCCGCTTGGGCGTCCTGGAACGCCGCACGAAAGTGATCCCCGGCCCATCCGAAGATGTACCCGCCCGACCCTTCGACAATGCGGCGAACCAGGGCATCGTGAACTTCCACGCTTCGGGCTGTAGAAACCGCGTCCTCCTCCCAAAGACGGCTCGACCCTTCCACATCGGTGAACAGGAAAGTGACGATCCCCGCCGGAATCGAATCACGATTCCAACGAGGTTGATCCACTCTGCTTCCCGACAATCCGCGGCCCGGTAGAATTCCACGACGCCTCACATCCGGCTCACTTTCAGGCCACTCACCTCATACTACGCTCACCATCGACCTCCTGTCTCAGCGGATCAAGTTCTGTGTACAGCGCTACGGACGGTCAGATCAACACGACGGAGGGGTCGGGAACCAGATCTCGGGCCAGCCACTGGAACACTCGCCAACCCACATCGCCAGTATTCAGCGAAGCGTCCGCTTCCTTGGCCGCTTCTTCGCTGATCGGCTCGGCATCGGGAGCCTTCACATGCACTTCGGCAACACGCTCGGCGGTAACAAACCTGCCTACGGCGTCGCCCGGCGAACGGCCGCCGGTGAGAAGCCCGTGATTGGCCAGAATGCACACTCTCGTGTCGCCCATGGCACGGGCGATGGCCTCTCCCCCACCAGTGCTGATCACTTCAAGGTCTTCGCCGCGGTAGATGGACTGATCGAAGACCACCATGCACGATTCCTGGCTGATCGGCCGGAACGGCTCGACATTGGCCGCCCATGGAGTGCCGAACGGAGTGTGGACATGGGCCGCTGAAACCAGATCCGGACGCGCGTCCAGGATGGGCCAGTGGATGTGGTGAGCCGCGAAGTTGACCCCGTTTTCCGTCGGCCCGGCGACGCCTCGGCCGTCGGGTCCAACCAGAGTGAGATTGTCGATGGTGGCGTCCGCGAAACGGATGCCGTAGCCGAGCACCCAGAAGTGATCTGTCAACTCAGGGTCACGCGCACTGATGTGGCCGTCTCCCATCTGCCCCCAGCGCATCGCCGCGAAGATCCGGTAGCCGATCGCCACCTCCCACTTGCGCAGAAGCCTCAGCTCGTCGACATCAGCGACCGACGGGAGCTCAGCGTCATAGGTGATCCCCGGATAGCGGTCCAGCGACAGCGCCATGCCCCAGAGAATACCAAGCGCCGTCGCAACGGGTCATCACCCGATCCAACCGGGAATCTCCCGGCGGGCAATGGCCGTATGCTTGGCCGCTAGATATGTACAGCCTGCGTCGCTTCAACGAGCCGCGCTTCCAGCGCCTCGATGCAATCATCGACAGCCTCAACGAGCATCTCACGACCTACATACAGCTTGTAGGAAGCGCCACCCTTCCTTTGCCGGAAGTTTGCGCCATGGCATCGCTGCCGGCGTCTGCGGTTCGAGTTGAAGGCCACCTCCAAGAGCGCTACTTCCCTGCTTCTGAACCCGTGGACCTCGCCGAACGCATCATCGAAGACGAGACCCGACGGATCTTCTCAATCGGCAACGAGTACCAGATCAGCGCCCAGCCGCATTCTGCGACACAAGCGAACCATGCCGTCTTTCGGAGCATCCTGGGAGAGCGAACAGGCAAGGTAGCAGCCCTGAGCCCGACCGACGGCGGTCACTATTCATTCAGCGCGGGCGTGCCTCCACCTCACGAGTTCGTACCACTGCCGATCTCCGCGGCGGGACTGGACTACGACGAAGTGGCCGATGCGGTCCGTCAGAGCGAACCGACGATAATCGTCGCCGGGGGATCTGCATACAGCCGCGCGATCGACTTTGCCCAGCTCCGGGTTGCCGCAGACCAAGTCGGCGCTCATCTGCACGCTGATCTGGCGCACTGCGCCCCGTTCGTCGCGGCGGGCCTGCATCCACCCGCATTCGGTCACGTCGATTCCGCCGCTATCGATCCCAGCAAGAACCTGCGCGGAGCCGGGGGCGGCATCTTGGTTTTCAGAGACCGCGACGCAGAGGCAATGCGCGAAGCGATCTTTCCGATCCTTCAGGGATCCCCTGGCCAACTCGGCCTGTTGGCCAAAGCGGCCTGCATGACCGCTTGGTCTGTCGATGACCTGTCCCGCTACGCCAAGCGGATGATGGAAGTGGCTCAACTGCTCGCAGAACAGATCTCCACTCTGCTCGGCGAGCCGCAATACGGCGGAACGGACAGTCACCTTTTGCTGTACGACGTCTCTGACTGTTGCGAGAACGGTCGGATCGCCGAAGACCGACTGAGGGAATCGCGGATACTCGTCAACAGGAACCAGATTCCGAACGACTTGAAGCCGCCCTGGGAGGCGTCTGGCATTCGCTTGAGTTCGACTGTGCCGACAATTCTCGGTTACGCCGATACCGATGTAGTCGCTTTGGGTGAGGCGATCTGCACTGTGCTGACCGGAAGCGACGACCAATCTGGAGTCGTCGACGACCTGCTTGCGAGATTCCACCACCCCCTCAGCGCGGTCACATAGCGACCTGGCACGCGCCGGTTTGACGACTGGGAGGAGGGCTCGTCGATGAGCCGGGCAAGCGCGGCCGACCTCAAGATCGTCAACCTGGCCTAACACGTGAAGGCGGATGCAAACCCGTTAGGTTTCACCCCCATGACCACACACCAGACAGCCGCGGGGATCCCTTTCCTTCGCACCCCCGAGGATCGTTTCTCTGATCTGCCGGGTTTTGCCTACGAACCTCACTACGCGGAGGTGGACGGCCTGCGGATGGCCTACGTCGACGAAGGCCCCGGAACCGCAAGCACTATCCTGTTGCCTCACGGCGAGCCGACCTGGGGCTACCTGTATCGCCGGATGATCCCGACGCTCACCGAGGCAGGGCATCGCGTCATCGTGCCCGACCTCATCGGTTTCGGCCGCTCCGACAAGCCCACGCAGCGTTCGGCCTACACCTACACCGGGCATGTGGCCTGGCTGAGCGAATTCCTCGACCACTTCGACGAAATCGAAACCTGGGACGCTTTCTGCCAGGACTGGGGAGGGTTGATCACACTGCGGATGGCCGCTGAACAACCTGACCGCTTCGCGCACCTCGTACTCGGCAACACAGGCCTGCCATATGGCGAGAGTCTCGGCCCGGGCTTCGACTTCTGGCTCGAGCTCTCACAAACATTGAGCCCATTCGATTGCGGACGCCTGATCAACAACGCCGTCAGCTCCAGAACGCTGAGTCCCGCCGAGCAAGCTGCCTACAACGCACCTTTTCCCAACGAGGACTACATGGCCTGCGTCCGGGAATTTCCATGTTTGGTGCCGATCACTCCTGAGCACGAATCTGTGGCCGAGAACAAGGCCGCACGAAAGGTCCTCTCTGCGTGGACCAAGCCGGTGCTGCTGCTCTGGGGCCGCAGCGATCCGGTGCTCGGTCATCTCGATTCGGACCTTCTGGAACTGATCCCGGGCACTCTCGGTCAACCTCATCGGTTCTACGATCCCGGCAACCATTTCATCCAAGACGACGTCGGTGAGCCATTGGCAGAAGCGATGGTCTCCTGGCTTGCGGCGGTAGGAGGCAACCGTGTCTGACATGATCGAGACGCCAGAGACCAAGAAGCCGGCCTGGCTGCACAACGCCGTCGGCTATGAGGTTTATGTCCGCTCTTTCGCCGACAGCACCGGCAACGGGATAGGCGATCTGATGGGGATAACCGAACGCTTGGAACATCTCGCCTGGTTGGGCGTAGACATCGTCTGGATCACACCCTGCTACCCGTCTCCAATGGCCGATCACGGTTACGACGTCGCTGACTATGTCGACGTCGAACCCATATTCGGCGACTTGGAGGCGATGCAGGAGCTGATCGATCGGGCGCATGGACTGGGCCTGAAGGTTGTGCTCGACATCGTTCCCAACCACTCCAGCGACCAACACCGTTGGTTCCGTGCCGCAGTCGAGGATCCGACCAGCCCCTACCGCGACTACTACCTCTGGCGCGACCCAGCGCCCGACGGCGGACCGCCCAACAACTGGGTCGCACACTTCGGGGGTCCAGCCTGGACGCTCGACGAGGCGAGCGGGCAGTACTACTGCCATCTGTTCCTGCCCGAACAACCCGACCTCAACTGGCGCAATCCCGCGTTACGGGCCGAATTCGAGCAGACTCTCGAGTTCTGGTTCGAGCGGGGGGTCGACGGCTTCCGGATTGATGTCGCCCATGCCCTGATCAAGGACAGCGAGTTCCGCGACAACCCTCAGATCTCCGATCTTGCCGGAATAACGCATCCCCGCGAACAGTTCCGCTGCTTCGAGCATCGATACGATCTGCAACGGCCCGAAAGCCTCGAGATATACCGTGACTGGCGTCGGATCGCAGAACGCTACGACACCGCGCTGATCGGCGAAACCTACGTGCTGGATCCGGCCGGACTGGCCGACCTGGTACCTGGAGACGGGCTTCATCTCGGGTTCTGGTTCGCGTCGATGCAGATGCCGTGGACCGCAACCGACATCGAGCGGACCCTGCGCGAAACCTCCGAACGACTCGGCGACAGAGTCGGTTGGGTGCAATCAAGCCACGACGAGAGCCGTCCAGCGACTCGCTTCGGTGGCGGCGACTTGGGCCGACGCCGTTCGCTCGCATTCGCGGCGATGCTGTTCGGACTGCCGGGCGTGCCGTTCATCTATCAGGGCGAAGAGCTCGGGCTCGAGGACGGCGACGTCCCACCGGAACTGCGATCAGACCCGATCGCCACGCGCAATGCCGGCGCGGTCGGCCGCGACGTCTGTCGCACGCCCATGCCCTGGGAGCCGGGTCGCAATCTCGGGTTCTCCAGCGCCGATGAGACTTGGCTTCCGCTGGGACACAGCGCGGAGGATTCCGTTGCGGTGCAACGACAGAACCCTGAGGCACACGTTCACAAAATGCGGTCGCTGTTGCAATTTCGTCGGCAACTGAGCGATCTGGACCCGACTGCGACTTGGACGAAAGCACCTGACGGAGTTGTCGCGTTCCGTCGAGGGGACCATCTGTTCGCCCTCAATGCGAACGACGAGGCCGTCACAATGGCTCCTGGCGGAACCTGGTCGGTGCTCCACCGCACCGGTGGCGGACAGAAGCCTGATTCGAGCGAAACGATCCTCCTTGAAGGGGCAGAAACCGTGGCGGCCCGGCGGACTCCCTAGCGTCGTTGGGCCGGTGGATAAGAAAACAGAAACCTGTTATACTTCGCCCTTCGCAACCGGTCGGCTCAGAGGGCGTCGACCCCCCTGGAGGGGAAAAATATGAAATCAAGGTTATTGAAATTGCTCGCGCTGTTGTTCGCGTTCACGCTCATTGCCGCAGCTTGCGGTGACGACGATGACGACACGACCACCGGCAACGACACAACCGACGACATGGACGACGGCGACATGGACGACATGGACGACATGGACGACGACGGCCACGACGACGACATGGACGACGACGGCCACGACCACGACGACGACATGGACGACATGGACGACATGGACGACATGGCCACTTCGCTGACCGTCACCGGACCTGAGCGCGACGAAAGCGAAGCTGGAGCAATCCAAGAAGTTCTAGGCGCTTGGGGCGACGAACACGGCATCGAGGTCACCTACCTCGGCTCCGCCGACTGGGAGGCCGAGATAAACGTCCAAGTCGAGGGCGGCAATCCCCCGGACATCTCGATCTTCCCCCAGCCCGGCAAGCTCGCCGATTTCGCACGTGACGGCCACGTCGTCCCATTGAACGACGAAGCCGCTGCCGCGACCGCTGCAAACTGGTCCGAGGCTTGGACCGTGTTCGGCAACGTGGACGGAGTCCAATACGGCGTTCCCGTGAAAGCAGACCTGAAGTCCCTCGTCTGGTACCAGCCGGCCCGCTTCGCGGCCAACGGTTACGAGGTCCCCGAGACCTACGACGAGTTCGCCGCACTGGTCGACCAGATCGCTGCAGACGGAAACAGGCCGCTGTGCGTCGGCATCGAATCAGGCCAGGCCACCGGTTGGCCCTTCACCGACTGGGTCGAGGACATGGTGCTGCGTCAGCACGGTCCCGACGTGTACGACCAATGGGTAGCCCATGACATCCCGTTCAACGATGAGCGCATCGTTTCGACGATGCAGACGGTGCTCGACCTGTGGACCGAGGACAACGTCTTCGCATCCTCTGGTTCGATCGCCGCGACGGCATTCCAGGACAATGGTCAGCCGCTCGTGGACGGCGACTGCTTCATGCACCGCCAGGCCAGCTTCTTCAGCGCATTCATGCCTGAGGGCACATCCTTCGGTGACGGTGAAGGCGAAGTGAACGTCTTCTACTTCCCCGACATCAACGGTGACCGTCCTGTGCTAGGCGCCGGCACCCTCGCCGCAGCATTCAACGACAACGATGCAACCATGGCGCTCCTCGCTTACCTGTCGACCCCCGACTATGCAGAGGCCCGCCAGATTTCGCAGGCGACCCGCAAGGGCGGTGGCGCAACCCTCTCCGGGTTCCTGTCAGCCGCTCAAGGTCAGGATCCGAGTGTCTATCAGCCGCTCGAGCAGTCGTTCCTAGACGTGCTGGCAACCGCCGCTATCGTCCGCTTCGACGGTTCGGACCTGATGCCCGCAGATGTGGGTGCAGGAACCTTCTGGACCGAAGGCACCTCAGCGGTGAACGGTGACATCACCGCCCAAGAGGCTGCTGACCGCATCGAGGCCAGTTGGCCGCAATAGGCGACGGGTCTCATCACTGAGACTCTCACAACTGAAATCCCATGAAGTGGGGGTGGCTCTCGGGCCACCCCCACTCTGGTTCTGCGAGCGGCTTCAAGATCAGCTAGGTTTCAGCGGACGCCGCGCTTGCATCAAAAGGAGGACCGGTGCAGGGAGCAATCCTCAGCGGGGAGGACCTCAGCAAGATCTTCAGCACCCTGGTCCTGATCGTGGTTGCCGTGGGTGCCAGCGCGGTTCTGTGGATAGGCGTCAACCTGCTCTTCAACCAGGTCCGTACCAGTTGGACTCGGTTCAACGCCCTGGCAGGCTACGCAGTCGGTTTCCTGTTGCTGCTGCTGCTTCAGGGAAACCGGCTTCTCAAACCGCACGGCCCCGATGCCGACTCGATCACACGGCTCGGAGAGTTGCTGTGGACTCCGCTGCTCGGCGCTCTGGTCTTTTCGGCGTTGGCGGTCATTCTCGCGAACAACGACGACCGGGCCCAACGCCTCTGGATCGCCTCGGGCTCGGGCCTGCTGCTTGGGGGGTTCATCGGGATCCGACTTGCCGAAGATGCCCGCCCAGAACTGGAAGTCTTGCCGCTGCTGCTTTCGACGGTCGCCATTGCGGGCATCAGCGCAGGCATCGCACTGCTTCGTCGGCGCGCCCCAGCCCCGGCTGCTCTCATCGGCGGTGCGCTCGGTTGGTTGATCGGTGGTTTCGGAGTGCCCGAGTTGGGCAGCGGGTCCGCTGTCGAATCTGCGATCGCGGCGGTGGTTCCGGGACTTGCGATCGGTGCTCGCATCGGACTCGGCAAAAACGCCGATATGGTCGGCCGGGCCCGCATCGACGCTAAGTCCAGGGGCGCGATCTTCCTGGTCCCCGCTCTGTTCTTCGTCACGGTCTCGCTGATCGCGCCTACGCTGATCACGATCTGGCTCTCGCTCAAGGACGAGGACTCGGTGGACCTCGTCTGGTTCGAGAACTACGGCTCGGTCTTCACTGACATCAACTCTTTCGATGTCGGTGACTGGACCAACATCTTCACCAGCCTGTTGTTCGTCCTGGGTGTGCTGGTCGGACTTGGCGGGCTCGCAATCGGTTTGGTGCTGCGCAAACGCACCGGCGATGGCTTTTCGGCCGGGGGGCCGGCCTTTGCGCCCTTGATGATCGCCATGGTCATGATTGTTTTCGGAGTGCTGTCGGTGCTGCGCGGCACGATCATGAACAACCTTTGGTGGGTCTTCACAGTGACCGTGTTCTCCACCGGACTGGGGCTGGCAATCGCAGTGCTCGCCGACCGCGCGAAGCTCGAATCGGTGGCCAAGTCGATCATCTTCATGCCCATGGCCATTTCACTGGTTGGCGCTTCGATCATCTGGCGCTTGGTGTACGTGGCCCGAGACACCAGCAAATCTCAGACAGGTTTGATGAATGCGGTCTGGGTTGAACTAGGGCGTTGGAGCACCGGAAGCGGGATACCCACCGTGCTCGGCACCGTCCTCGTTTGGGTACTGGTTGCGTTGGGAGTCGCATCGATCAGCCGTTCCCTGACCTCGCGGACCTACGACAAGATCCCGCTCCGAGCGTTGGCGACAATCGTTCTGCTGTGGATCGCCTACCGCTTCACATTCGACGGAATCGGCGGATTCAGGACCAACTCAGCCGGCGAAACCGTCCCCGACACAATCTTCTTCGTCCAGGATCAGCCCTTCAACAACGTCTGGCTGATGGTGATCCTCATCTGGATCCAGACCGGGTTCGCGATGGTGATCATGTCTGCCGCGATCAAAGCTGTGCCCACCGAACTCATCGAAGCCGCAAAGGTCGACGGCGCCACGGAGTCCCAGGTGTTCTGGCGGGTGACATTGCCCCAGATCCGCACAACCATCGGCGTAGTCGTCACCACACTAATTGTCTTGGTCATGAAGGTGTACGACATCGTCAAAGTGGTCACCAACGGCAACTTCGGATCCCAGGTTCTTGCCAACGACATGTTCGAGGAAGCCTTCCTGTTCTCAAACACTGGTGTGGGAGCCGCGCTCGCGGTGATTCTGTTCGCCTCGGTTCTGCCAGTGATGGTCTTGAACATTCGTCGCATGCAACGGGAGGCCTGAGATGGGTGGCAACCGTCCTGGAGTCGACACCGCAATCTATGGCTTCCTGCGCCGTATCCCGACCGGTGTGCTCTGGCTGATCGTGCTGCTGTGGAGCTTGCCGACATTGGGCCTCGCTGTGAACTCGTTTCGAACCCGCGACAACCAGCGCAATGCCGGCTGGTGGAATGTCTGGCGCGATGACGGCCTCACGCTGGAGAACTACGATGTGGTCTTCTCGGCGAGCTCCACCGCCGGGCTCAAGGAGTCGTTGCTCAACTCCTTCGCCATCGCCATCCCCGCCACGGTCATTCCGATCGCCTTCGCCGCCTTCGCTGCCTACGCCTTCGCGTGGATCGATTTCAAGGGCCGCAAATGGCTGTTCATCGCCACCGTCTCGCTGCTGGCAATACCTCTCCAAGTCGCGTTGATCCCGTTGTTGAGGCTCTACAACTTCGGCTCTCACTGGACGATCCCCTTCCTTGAGAAGACCGTCACGCTGATTCCCGATTTCGATCTGGTGAACACGACGACCGCGGTCTGGCTCACCCACACCGGTTTCGCGCTGCCCTTCGCCATCTTCCTGCTTCACAACTACATCTCTGAGCTGCCCAGCGATCTGTTCGAAGCCGCCCGCATCGACGGAGCCGACCACTTCACGATCTTCTGGCGGCTGGTGCTGCCGCTGTCGATTCCGGTGCTCGCCGCCTTCGCCATCTTCCAGTTCCTGTGGACTTGGAACGACTTCCTGATCGCCAACACGATGGCCGGAACCAACCCGGACGCGATCGCGACAACAATCCGAATTGCCAACCTCGCCGGCGACTTCGGTCGAAATGAACACCTGCTGCCCGCGGCCGCGTTCGTTCAGGCGTTCTTCCCGCTGGTTGTGTTCTTCGCTCTGCAACGCTTCTTCGTGCGAGGGATCCTGGCGGGTTCTGTGAAGGGTTAGCCCCTCGCTTCTGGACCTGCGTTCAACGCAGCGCCAGACCGGTTTCGAGGTCGAAGAAGTGCAGGCGTTCGATGTCGATCACTGCAGAGATCAGTTCACCCGCGCGAGCGGCACTGCGGGGGTTGAACCGGGCGACCGCATCTGCAACCTCCTCGTCGGACAACTCCTCGAGCACATCGGGATCGCCCGCATCCACTGCTCGGGCGTCGATCTCGAAGTGGACCATGATCTCCGCACCGAGCGACTCGACCAGTGATGCGGTGGCCGTGATGACGTGGCCGTGCGTGTCACCATCCACGAGATTCGCGTCGTCCATGTCTTCGGGACGAATGCCCACAACTATAGTTTGGCCCTCGCGGGCGGCGACCCCGGACGGAACCTCACCCAGCTCGATGCTGTGGCTGCCTAGCTGCATCGTCGAGCCGGTCACGGTGGCCTCGTAGAGGTTCATCGAAGGCGAGCCGATGAATGCGGCAACAAAGATGTTCTCCGGCTGGTCGTAGAGATTCTGCGGGGTGTCGACTTGTTGAAGGAAACCGTCTTTGATGACCGCTACCCGATCTCCCATGGTCATCGCCTCGACTTGGTCGTGGGTCACGTAGAACGTCGTGACTCCCAGTTCTCTCTGCAGTTTGGCGATCTCAGCCCGCATCTGGACACGGAGCTTGGCATCGAGGTTCGAAAGGGGCTCGTCCATCAGGAAAGCGGCAGGCTGGCGCACGATGGCTCGACCCATCGCCACGCGCTGTCGCTGACCACCCGAAAGCTGGCCCGGCTTGCGGTCGAGATAATCGTCCAGTTCAAGGATCTTTGCGGCTTCACGCACACGTTGATCCAGTTCGGCCTTCGGCGTCTTGGCGAGTTTGAGGGCAAAACCGATGTTGTCGTAGACCGTCATATGCGGATACAACGCGTAGTTCTGGAACACCATCGCTATATCGCGATCCTTGGACTCCACGTCGTTCACGACACGGTCGCCGATCCGCATTTCGCCGCCGGAGATCTCTTCAAGGCCTGCGATCATGCGCAAAGCAGTGGATTTGCCACAACCGGACGGGCCGACCAGAACCAGGAACTCCCCGTCTTCGATATTGAGATCAAGGTCCGTAACGGCTTGAAATCCGTTTTCGTAAACCTTGGTGACCTTCTCAAGAACCACTTCTGCCATCGCCTACTCCCCGTCTACGGCGCTACGCGGTGCCATACCATAGCCTACGCAGCGACCCGCGTATCAGCGAACAAGAGGTGCCCGCTGGACTAAGCACCGCTCGGCTGACTGCCACTCACGTAACCTTGCGGGATGGCAGGCCCACTCCCCATGCGCTTCGTGCGCTCGTTCACGCGTGCAGACGATCTTCCGCATGTGCATGCAGAAATCGCTCTGGTGGGTCGCAGCAACGTCGGGAAGTCGTCACTGATCAACGCGCTCGCACAACGCAAGTCCCTTGCCAGAACATCGAAGTCGCCGGGCGCGACCAGGCTATTGAACGCCTTTGAGGTCGGCCGTGCCGATTCAGGGCGTTGGCTGATGGACCTGCCCGGTTACGGCTTCGCGAAAGTGCCCAGGGCCGAACAGCAGAGATGGGCTGAGATGCTCAACACCTACATCGCAGAACGGGAGAACCTCGTTTCGATCCTGCTGCTCATCGACTCCGAGATCGGTCCCACTGCCCTCGACTTGCAAACCCGCCAATGGCTGGAGCACCTCAACCGCCAGATCTGCTTCGTTGCCACCAAAACCGACAAGGTCCGTCCCTCCAAATCAAAGAAGCGCCGAGTCGACCTGGCCGAAAAACTCGGGGTCGAGAAGCCGGAAATCACCTGGGTCAGCGCCAACAAGGGCACCGGTATCGCCGAATTGCGCACGCGCATCAGCGACCTTCTGGAGATTCGCGGCTAGGCGCCTTCTGCGGTTGCAGGAACACCACACGACTGCTGTGGCTGTCTCTGGTTGCAGCAACTCGGAGTGCCGGTGAGTGGCGCGAGTCGTCGCTTGACAAGGAACTGAACCGAAGACCGAGAGGCTTCGGAAGGTTAGGACAGGTTTGGCCAAGCTCGTACGGTCATTAAAGCCACGAGCGCCGCTAGCACGAATAGCGC
>JAPOYA010000065.1 GCA_026706815.1 Acidimicrobiaceae bacterium
AGCTCGACCGCCTCCAAGCCTGCCGCGCCGAGACACCCCGGACCCCCGCGCCGCCTGCCGCGCCGCTGGTCTCCGTCGCCGCCGCAGCCGCCGCGGTCGCCGAGGGCCGGCCCGCGGCGTTCACCGTCACCGCCGACCCGGCGCCGGCAGCCCCGCTCACCGTCGTGGTGACCGTCACCGCCTCAGGCGAATACGGTGCCGTGGTCGGCGCCCGCACCGCGGTGATCCCCACCAGCGGAACCGCGTCCCTCACCATCGCCACCACCGGCGACGGCGTCGACGAGCCCGACGGCACCGTCACCCTCACAGTCAACCCGGGCTCGGGCTACACCGCCACTGCCGGCAGCGCAGCGGCGACGGCGACGGTGCGAGACGACGACGACCCGCCCCCCGACCCCGACCCCGAGCCACAGGACCCCGACCCTGAGGACCCCGACACGCCTGACAGCGACCCCCCGCCACAGGACCCCGACCCTGACCCTGACCCTGTCCCTGTGGTCGGCGTCACCGCCGGGGCGGATATCGCCGAGGGCCGCAGCGCGGTGTACACCATCACCGCCACCCCCGCCCCCGCCGCGCCCCTCGCCGTCACCGTCACCGTCGCGCAGACCGGCGAGTTCGGCGCGACAACTGGTTCGAGGACTGTGGTCGTGCCCACCACAGGATCAGCGCAGTTGTCGGTGACCACGGTCGGCGACAGCGTCGACGAGCCCGACGGGACCGTCACAGTCACAGTCAACGCCGGCTCGGGCTACAGCATCTCAGGCGCACAAGGCACCGCGTCGGTCGCGGTGGCCGACGACGACGCCACCACCGTCGCGCTGGCAGCCGCGGCCGGTGCGTCGGTCGCCGAGGACGGCGGCAGCCGCGACGTCACCGTCACCCTCAACCGCGCCCTCGCCGCAGGCGAGGCGGTGACCGCGCCGCTGGCGGTCACCGGAGCGACAGCCGGCGCCCACTACACGTTGGAACTCAAGCAGGGGCAGGGCCTCAACGCGCACGTCGCACTGGTCACCGCCGATCCGCACAGCGCCCAGAACCCGGCGGTGGTGTTCACCACAGGCGCGCAGCAGGCCACGCTGGCGCTGACGGCGGCGCCGAACACGGACACCGACAGCCGAACCGTGCGCGTCGCATACGGCACAGGCCAACAAGCACCCACAAGCCAAGGCCTCTCAGGCGGCGTCACCACCACCGGCGGGCCGGTCGACACCGCCATCGCCAACGACGACCAACCCCCGCCAACCCCGACCCCGGTCGGGGCGGCCCTGTCGGTGCGCGACGCCGAGATCGCCGAGAACGCACGCTACCTGCGGCTCCTGGTGCACCTCAGCGACACACCCGACGAGACCGTCACCGTCCAGATCACCACACAAGACCGAACCGCCGAAAACGGCGCCGACTACCGCGGCCTCACCGCACCCAGCCGGCCCCTCGTCTTCGCCAAAGGCACCCGGCTCCTCTACCGCTACATCTACATACCCATCCTCGACGACAACACACCCGAACAAGACGAAACCTTCCAAGCCGTCCTCGCCAACCCCACAGGCGCCCCCATCCAACACGGCACCGCCACCATCACCATCAAAGACAACGACTAACCGCCATCTAATCGCACACCCCAGGGACCGGCGCGCCCCACAACACAACCCCGGTGCCACAACCCTCCGAACCCCCCACACGAACCCCTGACCAGTGGATCCAGGCTAGACAGCAACCCACAGCGCCAGTGGACACACGGCACAATCACGTTGGCCGTGGCGACCGCCATGGTCAACAACACACCCCCGGGCGGCCAGTAGCCCTCTCCTTCAATCGCGTAATGTCGGCAGCGGATCGCTTCTCTTCGCCGGCCAACCCGTCAACTGCCCCCGAGTCGATCAACAGCCGCTTAGCACGACCAGTGCCGTCGGTCACGCGCCGTTGATCTTGTCTTCTCCGCCAATTCCGCCAAGTAGATTTCCGTTTCTTGCAAGAGCGCTTCTCGCTGCTCCTCGACGGCGACGAGCCTTAGGCCGGTTCTGGATCGCGGCGCAGATGCTCGGGGATGCCTATGCCGATCTGTGTCTCGATCCGGGCAAGCCGCTCACGCGTGTCCGCATGGCCGCGGCGAAGCTCAGTGAAGCCCTCGTTCATCTCCGAGCGAAGCCTGGTGAAGCCCCCGTCGATCTTGTCGAACCGGGAGTCGATTTGGCCGAACCGGTCGTCGATCTTGTCGAACCGGGCGTTGAGTTGATCGAATTGCTGGTTCAGCAGCCAACCTACAATCCCGAGCAGCGCAGATATCACAACCCCGAACGCAATGGCCAAGAACTCCATGGAATCACGTTAGCAGCAAGAAGCTGCGGTTTCCAAGGAGCAGCCAGGAGAGCTTCACCGGTTTTAATGTCCGGCAATTAGCTGCTTCAGTGTGCTAGAAATCAACTAATCCTCCCCGCCGTCCACCATCGCTTGTCGATGGTGCACTGGCGGGGCTTCTTCTCGGGGGCCCAGCCCGGTTTCGTGTGACTGAGTGCTTCAAACAGTGTCGCTGCTCAGAGGTCCGAGGACAAAGGTGACGCCGGTCAGGTTTGCGCTTTCATGTCCGTCGATGTTCAGACTGAGTCGCCGCGCTGTGCCCGGTCTAGCCTGAGCGGGTGGACGACGAAACGCCGCAGGCTGAGGAGAACTCCGACGACGCTGAAGCGGCCCAAGAAGCATCTCGACAGTTCGTGTCGCCGGGGAGTGTGAGTTTGCAGGGGGCAATGAGGGAAGCGCTGCAAGCTCCGCCGACAGTGTTTGAAGCGGTCGGCGGGCAGCGCTTCTTCGACGAGCTGGTAGGCCGGTTCTACGACGCGGTAGAAAGCGATCCGCTGCTGCGACCCATGTACCCCGAGGACATGGAGGCGTCGCGCTGGCGTCTCGCGAGTTTTCTGGCTCAGTACTGGGGTGGGCCGTCGCGCTACAGCGAGAAGCGGGGCCACCCGCGTCTGCGGATGCGCCACATGCCCTTCACCATCGGCGCTGCCGAACGAGATGCCTGGATGAAGCACATGGAGGCGTCGCTGCGCGTCGCCATACTCGCCGACGGCACCGGCGCCCCTCTGCCCGCCGAGATAAGAGACGCCATGTTCGACCACTTCGACAACGCCGCCACCCATCTGATCAACCAGCCCGCCTGATCGAGCCAACCCGGCGAGCAAGTCCCCGCGCCGTGAGCGCCGGGGCCAGACCGGGAGTGCCGGGGGCTAGAGGCTGTGGGCGAAGGCGGCGAGGTCGCGGGCGGAGGCGGCGTAAACCTCGGGGAGGGCGCCGCGCAGTATCACATCGCCTGCGTGACAGGTGCCGTTGACCGTGCGGCTGCTGACGCTGACACCCGCCTCGGCGAGCTTGCGGAAGTAGGCCAGACCCTCGTCGCGCAGTGGATCCAACTCGTTCACCGAGATCACATGCGGCGGCAGGCCCTTGAGGTCGCCGACGCCGGCGTTCAGCGGCCATGCCAGCGGGTTGGCGAGGTTCTCTCCGTCCGGGTCGTACGCACGGACCATGTGGTCCATCATCTCGCTGCTCAGAAAGTAGCCGTCGTTCTCGTGCAACGAGGTCAACTCCATCGGGGGATCCCCGTAGGCCCCGGAGATGTAGGGGCACTGCGCGTAGACGCCGTCGATCATGTGAAGGCGGCCCTCGCGGCTTGCCTTGAGGGTTGTGGCCAGCGTCAGATTGCCTCCGCCGGACTCGCCCGACGCCACGACCTTCGACACGCCGAGCCCGGCCTTGTTGGCGTATACCCACTCCAGCGCCGAGGTGCAGTCGTTCAAGCCGGCGGGGAACGGATGCGGGCCCAGCGATCCGCCGGCGTTGCGGAACTCCACGCCGACGACCACAAGATCGAGGGCGGCCAGTTCTTCACGCCAGCGCACATAGTTCGCGTAAGAGGCTTTGAGGATCACCATGCCCCCGCCATGAATGTGCAGAATGCAAGGCCTCGGGCTGTCGGAGGCAGCGGAGGGCTGGTGAATGTAGAGGTTGACGTCGTTGCCGTCTGCACCGGAGACGACCTCGGTGCGCGACTCCACGCCCTCGACGGCGGGCAGGTCCGCGTAGATCATGTCGAACAACATCTCGAAGCCCGGCTCGATCGTCGCCGTGTACTCGTATATCTCTTCAGCCGTTGCCTCAGAGGACAACGGAACCGGTTCGGGTGCGCCCGCCAGGCCCAGCGGCGCGAGCGCCGCCACCATGCGCGAGTCCGCCCGTGGATCTGTCCCCAGGGTCCGGTCGGGATCACCCAGCTTTCCGGGTAGTGCGACGTGTTCTGACATTGTCCTTCCTCCCTGGGAGCAGCTTGTTCTGTGGAGTTGCGCGGCTAGTTGAGCCGTTCGACGATCATGGCCATGCCCTGACCGCCGCCGACGCACATCGACTCCAAGCCGATCGTCGAATCGGAGTCCTCGAGCCCGTTGAGCAGCGTGGTCATGATGCGGCTGCCGGTCATGCCGAACGGATGGCCGAGAGCGATGGCGCCGCCGTTGGGATTGAGCTTGTCCAAGTCGATTCCGAGTTCGTCGGCAGAACCGAGGACCTGCACGGCGAACGCCTCGTTGATCTCAACATGATCGATGTCGTCGATGGTCATTTCGGCGCGGGCCAGAGCCTGACGGCAGGCGTCGATCGGGCCGAGCCCCATGATCTCGGGGTGCAGAGCCGACACTCCGCTCGAAACGATACGGGCGAGAGGCTCGACGCCCATCGCCTTCGCCTTGGCATCGCTCATGACGACCACCGCGGCGGCGCCGTCGTTCAGCGGGCAGGCATTGCCCGCGGTGACCGTGCCGTCCGGGCGGAACACCGGTTTGAGCTGCGACACCTTCTCCAAGGTGGTCTCGGCGCGGATGCCGTCGTCTTTTGACACGACGGTTCCGTCGGCCAGCGTGTACGGAGTGATCTCACGCTCGAAGAACCCCCGGTTGAGTGCTTCCTCGGCCCGGTTCTGGGAACTGACGCCCCATTCGTCTTGGCGTTGACGGCTGATGCCGGTCGCCTGCACCACGTTCTCGGCGGTCTGGCCCATGGCGATGTAGACGTCGGGGAGTCCGTCCGAGGGGGTCCAAGCCGCTGAGCCCTCACCGCTGCGGGACTTGCTGCGCCCCTGCGCGTCGGCGAACTTCTCGTTGTGCGGACCGGAGTCGGCGGCGCCGTGCATGTAGCGGCTCACGGTCTCCACTCCGCCGGCGACGAAGCAGTCGCCCTCGCCGGCCTTCACGGCGTGGGCGGCCATGCGGATCGTCTGCAGCGAAGAGGAGCAGTAGCGGTTGACGGTGACGCCGGGAATGTCGAGGCCCTGCATGGCGGAGATGACCCGGGCGATGTTGTAGCCCCCCTCGCCGCCGGGTTGGCCGATGCCCCAGATCACGTCCTCGACGTCGGATGCTTCGACTCCGGCCTTGCCCATTACGTCGCTGAGGATGAACGACGACATGTCGTCGGGGCGGACGCCTGCGAGCGAACCCTTGTTGGCCCGACCGATGGGGGTGCGGGAAGTGGCGACGATCACGGCTTCAGGCATTGGGACTCCTCACCTCGACCGGAGAAGGCCGAGCATCGGGTGAATCGGGTTGACGATGAGGCTAGACGCGGCCACTGCGACTCACGACATCGGGACACACACACATCAGTTGTCCGCTCAGTCGTCCGCCTGATCTCTGAACAGGCCAGAGAGGAACACGTTGAGCGGCGGGCTCGCTTGGGGTCATCGGAGGCGGCGAAGATAACGTTCGGGCCATGAGCATGATTGACGTCGACAAGGACTGGCGGTTGTTGGTCAACGGAGAATGGGTTGAACCCGCCGCCGGGCACTACGACATAATCGACCCGCACACCACCAAGGCGGTCGGGCGGGCGCCCGAAGCGACCGTGGAACAGGCCGCCGATGCCGCCGCCGCCGCCAGAGCAGCCCTGCCCGCCTGGAAGAGGCTCAGCCGAGAAGAGCGCTGTGCCCACATCGGCCGACTCGGCGAAGAGATCGAGAAGCGGTCACCGGACTGGGTGGCGACGGTGCAGGCAGAGACGGGCGCAACGATCGGCGCCACCGAGACCCTGCAGGTCGGAGGCCCCGCAGTCGACCGCTTCCGCTACTACGCCAAGCCGATCGACCTGGACGAGAGCCTGGCGCCGATCCCGACGGCGGCGGGTCCGCTGGGTCCGGCCGGGCTGCTGAGCGCCCAGGTGAGACGTCAGCCCGTCGGCGTTGTAGCTGCGATCACCCCCTACAACTTCCCCATCACCAACGTGGCGGGCAAGATCGCTCCGGCGCTGGCTGCGGGGTGTACCACGGTCATCAAACCCGCCCCCCAGGACCCGCTCGGGATACTGCTCATGGGTGAGGCTGTCCAGGCGGCGGGATTCCCAGCCGGCGTCGTGAACATCGTCAACGGCTCTCGCCCCGACATTCCGGCCGCGCTGGTGGACTCGCCAGACGTCAACATGATCTCGTTCACCGGCTCGTCGCCGGTCGGCGCCAAGATCATGGAGAACGGCGGCAGAACCATGAAGCGCCTGCTCATGGAGCTCGGAGGCAAAGGGGCCGCGATCGTCGCCGAAGACGCCGACCTCGACAGGGCCGCGCAGTCCATCGCCACGGTCTGGGGCTTCCACGCAGGCCAGATCTGCACGGCGCCGACACGGGTGATCGCCCACCGCAGCGTCTACGGCCAACTGGTCGAGACGCTCAACACATTCTCGGGCTTCATGAAAGTCGGCGATCCGACAGACCGGTCCACGATCATCGGCCCGGTGATCACTGAACTGCACCGGGACCGCGTCGAGCAGTTCATCCGAACCGGGATCGACGACGGCGCCACCCTGGTCTGCGGCGGCGAACGCCCCGATCTGCCAGGGTATTTCATCGCACCGACACTGCTCGCTGACTGCACCCCGGACATGCATGTCGTCCGCGAGGAGGCATTCGGCCCGGTGATAGTGGCGATGCCGTACGACGATGACGAGGAGGCGGTCCAACTCGCCAACGACTCCGACTACGGCCTCTACAGCTATGTCTTCTCGGGCGACACGAAGCGCGCCTTCAACCTTGCAGGGAGACTCGAGTCCGGCTGTGTGGGACTCAACCTGATCCAGCCCCACATGGAGGCCCCGTTCGGCGGTTTCAAGATGAGCGGCGTCGGCCGCGACCGCGGCAAATGGGGGATCGAGGCGTACAGCGAATTGCAGTCCATCTCCTGGATGGCCTGATGTTGGATGGCCTGATGTTCTCCACAATCTCGACGGTGCCGACGCTCTCCGCGTTCTCTGCGCTCTCCGCGTTCTCTGCCCTGTGTCGGCCGGCAGGCAGGTCGGACGACCGATGACCCCGCCCCTCGACGGCTTCCGGATAATCGAAGGGTCGGCATTCGTCGCGGCCCCGTCAGGCGGCATGGCACTGGCCCAGCTCGGCGCCGACGTCATCCGCTTCGACCAGATCGGAGGCGGCCTCGACGCGCGCCGCTGGCCGCTCACCGCCGAGGGCGAATCGCTGTACTGGGCCGGACTGAACAAGGGGAAGCGGTCGATCGCAGCAGACCTCCGCTCCGAGCGCGCGCAGGAGCTGTTGGCCGAACTGATAGGCGTCGCAGGCACGTTCCTCACCAACTTCCCGGCCCGGGGATGGACGTCGTACCCAGCTCTGCAACAGCGCCGAGCAGATTTGGTCATGTTGGCCGTGACCGGCAACCGCGACGGCTCCACTGCACTCGACTACACCGTCAACGCCGCGATGGGCTACCCGCTGGCGACCGGCCCGGTCGACTCGACCGAACCGGTCAACCATGTGCTGCCAGCGTGGGATTTGATCTGCGGTCAGACCGCCGCGCTCGGTCTGCTCGCCGCTGACCGCCGCCGCCTGCTGAGCGGCCGGGGAGCCCTGTTGAATTTGGCGCTCAGTGATGTGGCGCTCGCCGCGGTGGCAGCGTTGGGCCATGTCGCCGAGGCCCAGGTCAACGGCGCCGGGCGCGGGCGTTTCGGCAACGACCTGTACGGCGCGTACGGAGCCGAGTTCACGACGGCTGACGCAGTGAGGGTCTACGTGGTCGGAATCAGCCCGAAGCAGTGGTCGAGCCTGCTGGAGGCGACCGAGTCCACAGCGGCCGTGTCCGCGATCGCTGAAGCCCAAGGACTCGATTTCGGCAATGAAGGCCATCGTTTCGAGGCCCGCACTGAAGTGTCGGCTGCGATACGTCCCTGGATCGCCTCCCGGACGATCGCTGAAGTGGCCGCCCGCTTCGACGAACTGGGCGTCTGCTGGGGTCGATACCAGACGTTCCAGCAGCTTGTGGACCACGACCCGCGGTGCTCCGCGGACGGTGGGCTGTTCCAGGAAGTGGATCAGCCGCAGATCGGCAGGTACCTGTCGCCGGGCTCGCCGCTGGCCTTCGACGGAGCGCTCGCAGTGGAACCGGCGCCCGCCCCCCGATTGGGCGAGCACACCGAGGAGATCCTGGCGGAAGATCTAGGCTTGTCGCCTGCGGAGATCGGCTCACTGCGGGACAGCGGCACCGTCGCCTGACCGCAGGCGCGCCTCGCGTTGAACACGGTTGCACGGTGCGGTGACTCGTGTTGCAGACCGCTTGGCGTTCAATTGCAGGATAGGGGGTGTAGGTTTTGGTGCTTATGGACCATTCAGCTTCTCGTTTGACAGCCGCGTTGAGTCGGGCCGGGTTGGTTGTTGCGTTGACGGCAGCTCTGTTGGCGGCGTTGCCGTCACCTGTCGGGGCTGTGTCGGGTTATGGCGATGTGTCGGCGCGCACTTGGTACACCGATGCGGTGCAATGGGCCGTCGACAATGAGATCACCGATATCTCAGGCCCTTGCTTCGGCCCCGACGCTCCGGTGTCGCGCGGCGAGGCCGCGGTTTGGATTCATGCCATGCAAGGACGCCCCGATCCCGGCGCTCCCCACCCTTTCAGCGATGTGACCGACCAGTCTCAGAGCGACGCGATCTCATGGATGGCCCACACCGGCGTCACAACTGGCACATCTCCGACCACTTTTGCTCCTGATGAGCTGCTGAAACGCGGCGAGGCCGCGGCGTTCCTGCATCGACTGGCCGGCGAGCCGTCCGCTCCACCCCACGGCTTCAGCGATGTGGTCGCGCCCTGGCAACGAGCCGGAGTGTCTTGGATGGCCCACACCGGCGTCACAACTGGCACAGCACCGACCACCTTCGAACCCGAAGCCGCGGCGACGCGTGGCCAGCTCGTCACGTTCCTGTACCGCTATCAGGGCGAACCGGGTGTGACCGTCGACGCCGCGACCCCACAATGCGATCCAGCCGAGGACCACGGCGAGCCTGAACCGGACGCTGCCGAATGCGAGGAAGTCGAGGCCGAGGACAGCGAATCGACCGGTGTCGAAGACGGCCTGCTGCCGGTGGATCCCGCGGTGCGCATCGGGACCCTCGAGAACGGCCTCACCTACTACCTCCGCTGCAACAGCAGCCCCGGCGGGACCCTGACCCTGCGCCTGGCGGTCGACGCCGGCTCGCTCCATGAAGCAGAAGTGGGCAGCGGCGTGGCCCACTACCTGGAGCACATGCTCTTCAACGGCACCGAGAAGTTCCCGGGCAATGAACTGACCGGCGCACTGCAGCGCATCGGGGTTGAATTCGGCCCCGACATCAACGCCTACACCTCCTATGACGAGACCGTCTACGAACTCGACGCGAGGGTCGACGACGAAGACGCAGTCGACACGGTGTTCGAGGTGTTGGCGCAATGGGCGCATGCGGCCACCCTCAATCCCGATGACGTGGAAGACGAGCGGGGAATCGTGCGCGACGAATACCGGCTCAGATACGAGACCGGAGACGGCGTCATCGCCAACGCGTTCGACCGCATCTATGTCACCGGGACTCCCTACGAGGGACGCAACCCGATAGGCACGATCGACAACATCGAGACGATCACCGCCCGAGATCTGCGCGATTTCTACGAGAAGTGGTATGTGCCGTCCAACATGGCGGTCATCGCCGTCGGCGACCTGCCGCTGGACGAGCTCGAAGAGCTGGTGAGGGAGCACTTCGACGCCATACCCGCAGGAGAGGACCCCGTCGCCCCCGAGACGGAATCAGCGCTCGACCCGGAGCCGAAGTACGAGATAGCCGCTTCGCCGGGACAGGGCTATTCGTATCTCTCCCTCGACGTCCGGCTGCCGTCATGGGACGGCGGAACCGTTGACGGCGACCGCCGGCTCTGGATTGAGCAGGTCATTGCGATCATGCTCGGCAACCGCCTGCAGGACGCCTACGAGCAGGGTTACCTCTCCCAGACAGACCCGACCCACTGGAGTTCGTTCGCCTACACCGAGGGGTTGCGCTACTACGGCACCAACCTCCGTGCCGAGGACTACGAGCAGGCACTCACCGATTTCTGGTCGATGATGCTGACACTCGCAGAACACGGCTTCAGCGACCTCGACGTCGCACGGGCGGTCACAGCAATCGAGTCGAGTCTGGAGTTCGCCGTCGAGGCCGCCCCGACAATCCAGAACACCAGCTACGCGTCCCGCTACGTTTCACACTTCTTGCACGGCGCCGACATCAGCACGCCTGCGGACCGGCTGGAGCGGGTATCGGCGCTGTTGGGCGGATTGACCCCGACAGAGCTCAGCGACCGCCTCGAAGAGATCATGGCTGAGAGCGGACTGCTGGTCCTCGGTGTGGCCGCCGACGCCGCGGACCTGCCGACCGCAGAAGAGCTGTCCGCAGCCGTTGAAGCCTCCGAAGCCGGCGAGCTGCCACCGGTGATCGAGGACGCGGACCGGCTGCTCGAGGTGCCGGACCCCGTTGAAGAGACCGAAGCCCGCGAGCTCGACGTCTTGGACGGGGCCTACGAGTGGACCTTCCCCAACGGGGCTGTGGTCGTGTTCGCCCCCTCCGACATAGCCGAGAACCAAGTCAACCTCCAAGCGGTCTCGCTGGGCGGATGGTCCGCCGCCGAGCCGGGCGACCGGGTCCTGGCCGGCCGGCTGGCCACGCGAGCCGTGCAACAGAGCGGCTTGGGGGATCTGAGCCCGGCCCAGTTGTCGCGCTACCTCGACGGGATCAACGCGGCGGCGCAACCGTTCATAGGCGAGACGACCCAGGGCGTCAACGGTTCTGCCGGCGCCGACGACGTCGAGACGATGTTCCAGTTGATGCACCTGCTGTTCACCGAACCCCGTGTGGACGACCAGGCCCTCGCCGAAGTCGTCAACATCGGCGAGATCATCCTCAACCTCGCTCAAGCCGACCCGGGCTGGAAAGCGTGGGTTGCCTACAACAGGGCGCGCTACGGCGACGAGTTCGACTGGTTCAACCCAGTCGCCTCCCAGGAGATACTCGATGAACTCACGGCGGAATCCCTGCTTGAACGCTACAAGGAGCGCTTCGCCAGCGTCGACGACCTCACTGTCGTTGTCGTCGGCGATGTGGACCGCGAAACGATCGAGCGGATGGCCCGCACCTATGTGGGGACCCTGCCCTCGGGCGACCCGGACAGCTACGTGAACCGCCGTCCTCCCGCACCCGAGACGATCGTGCGCCAGGAGGTGGACCTAGGCCCCGACTCCCAAGCCACAGCCCTCGAAGTCGACCACGAGGTGCTGCACGACGTCGACCCGGCGGTGGAGGTGGCGCTCGACGTCCTTGAGACCATTCTGGACGCAAGACTGGTCAGCGACGTCAGGGAGGACATCGGCGCCACATACTCGGTGGCCGTGAGCATTTCGACTTATTTCACCCCGGAACAGGGCATACGCTCGCATCTTGACGCCTCGGGCGACCCCGAGCGGATGGAAGAGATCGAATCGGAGGTCTTCCGCATCCTCGACGGCGTCGCCCAAGGCAATGTCACACCCGACGAATTCACCGCAGCGGTCGCCGTCGTCGCCTCGAACTACGAACGGGCTTCGAACGCAGGCCTGATCCGTCCGTTGGCCCGACGCGCATACGCGCCAGACGATCAACTGCCGACTCCCCTGCGCCTCGTCGAGGAATTGGAGCAGCTGGAACTCGCCGACGTCCTCGCACTGGCGAAGGCGATATACGGCGACGGCCACTACATCAACATCGTTCGGGTGCTGTCTCCGACAGGCGGGTAGCCCGCCGCGATCACACAAGCTCGCTCTATCTGTTTTTCAGATAGCTTCCACCGCGAACAATTATCAAAGTTCATGCGACAAACATCGGCTGGTTTCCTAAGTTGAGACTGCTAGCCGAACGGGGCACCCGAAGCTACATCTCCGAATGGGCCTAGGGGCTCCAACCAAGCGGGTGCCTATGTTTGACATGATCCAATTTTCCGACAACCTCGCCGGTCCGATCGAGTCCACGGCGTGGATGAGCGATCCGGCTTGCAGCGGCCATGGCGACCTGTTCTTCGCCCCCTTCGCCGAGCGTCCTGAGGCGAGGGTTCGCAGGGAAGCCGCTGCCGAGCGAATCTGTGATTCGTGTGCGTCGCTCGTCGAGTGCCGTGACTACGCCAGGAAGAACCGAGAACTGGGGTTCTGGGGTGGGGAGAGCGAATCGGAGCGGGCAGCCGCCGGTTTCGCCCCGACGACGCCCATCATCGGACGCAAACGTGTGGCCGAGCAGCGAGCCCGCGACGCAATCAAGAGCGCTTCTTGATCGAGGCGGCGGCCATAATCGGCCGCCATAATGAAACGGTGACCGGCGACGCCTGCTGTTCCCCCTCACGTCCCGGCGAGGGGTCGGCTGGAGATCCCGTTGGCTCTGGGGCCGGGGTCGCGGTTGGGGCCGCGCTCCCGGCAATGGCAGAGATCCCGGCCGGCGCGTTCCTTATGGGCACCACGGATCGGCGGTTCCCAGCAGACCGCGAGGGGCCTGTCCGCGAGGTCGCCACAAAAGCGTTCTCGATCGCCTCGCATCTCGTCACCAACGACGAGTTCTCCCTCTTCGCGAAGGCAACCGGGCTGGTCACGCTCGCCGAGTCCGAAGGCTGGTCGTTCGTGTTCGCGGGGGTGCTGCCCGACGACTTCTGCGACACCCGCGGTGTGGTGGGTGCAGAATGGTGGCGGGTTGTAGAGGGCGCAGATTGGCGACGCCCCGCCGGTCCGCACAGTGATCTTGAAGGCTTGGGAGACCATCCGGTCGTGCATGTGACTTGGTCCGAGGCCGCGGCCTATGCCGCCTGGGCGGGCGGTCGGCTGCCGACAGAAGCCGAGTGGGAGCGGGCAGCCCGCGGCGGACTTGAACAGGCGGAGTTCGCGTGGGGAGACGAGCTCGCACCCGGCGGAGTCCAGCAGTGCAACATCTGGCAGGGCGCCTTCCCGACTCACAACACGCTTGACGACGGATGGTATGCGACGTCGCCTGTCGGCAGCTACCCGCCCAACGGCTTCGGACTGTTCGACACCGCCGGCAATGTCTGGGAATGGTGCGCCGACTGGTTCGACGAGGGAAGTTCCAAAGTCATCAGAGGCGGGTCGTATCTGTGCCACGACTCCTATTGCAACCGTTATCGGGTCGGTGCCCGCTCGTCGAACACGCCCGACGCCTGCACCGCCAACATGGGGATCCGGCTCGCCGCCGATGCTCAGCCGTCGCCAGCGCAACCGGAGCCGGAGCCGCGCTAGAGGCCGAGGTAGCGGCCTCCGTCGACGGCCAGGGTCTGGCCGGTCATATGGCGTGACATCTCTGATGCCAAGAACACGGCCACCGGGCCGACGTCGGTGGCTGGATCGCCGATGCGTCCGAGCGGTGTCCGTCCGAGCAGGCGGGCCTCGAGTGTCGGGTTCGCCGCTGTGGCGGCGTCCATCGCCGGAGTCCAGGCCACCGGTGCTATGGCGTTGACCCGCACCCCGTGGGGGCCCCATTCCCGGGCGAGGCTCTTCAACAGGCCCCTCTGAGCGCCCTTGACCGCGCCGTAGAGGGGCAGGTGGCCCGATCCTTCAATACCGCTGGGCGAGGTGAGCAGTATCAGCGAGCCGCCATTGGCGCGGAGTTCGCCGAAAGCCGCTTGAGCGCAGTGGAACACGGCGGTGGTGCTGGTCGCGATCTGCATGGCGATCGTCTCGTCGTCGATCTGTTGAATCGGTCTCGGCGGTCCGGGCGGGGAGACGGCATTGTGGACGACCAGATCGAGACGCCCCCACTGTTCGAGTGCGGCGGACACGGCCGCGTCCACATCGGCTCGTCGGGTCGCGTCGCAGCGGCAGAAGAGAGCGCGGCCTCCCTGGTCGCGGATGGCTTGGGCTGCGGGTTCACCGTTGTCGGGGCGGCGCGCGGCGACCACCACTCCGGCGCCCGCGGCGGCGAGGGCCGCGGCGATGCCCTCGCCGACACCCTGGCCGGCGCCGGTGACCATCGCCGCTCTGCCTTCGAGAAGCCCGCCCATCCCGGCTTGCGCAGTCATCGGTGCATCCCGCTCATCCCGGCATCCAGAGGCCGCCGTCGACCACCAGAGAAGCGCCGGTCAACGCGGCGAACGCGTCGGAGGTGAGGGCGTCGACTACGGGGGAGACTTCGCCGCTGAGGTCTGGGACCCTGCCGAGGGGAGGATCGTGCAAGGAGTTGGCCTCGGCTATGCCAGCGGCGTCGGCCGGCGCCAGGAAAGCGCCCGGATCCAGGGTGACGGCATGGACCCGTATGCCGTCGGCGCCCCAGGTTCTGGCGAGCGACTTGGCCAACACGCGCAGTCCTTCCGCTGCTCCGGCGAAGGGCGCGAAGCCGTCACCGCCGGCGGAGGCCATAAGCGGCACCAGGTACACGAACGTTCCCCCCGCGGCGCGCAGCGGTTCATACGCAGCACGGGCCAGGCGTATGCCCGCTTCGAGCGGCTCGTCGCATGCTGCGTGCCATTGCCGGGCCGTCAAGTCGGTCAACGCTAGGCGTCGGCGGCACAGAGGGGGATAGCGGGCGTGAACGACCAAGTCCAGTTGCTCCAGTGTGGGGAAGGCTGCGGCGACCGTGTCGTCGTTGATCGGGTCGTCTCCGAGCCGCAGAAGGCTCCAACCCGCCGCGACCAGGCCGACCCCGATCGAGTCGGCGGGATCCCCGCTTCCGACCACCAACGCGGTGCGAGTCGTCTGCGGTGTCATTTGAACCACTCCGGCCAGTCCTGGGAGATTCTCAAGGTCCAGTTGGGATCGCGTTTCTCCATGAACGACGTCACGCCTTCCTCGGAGTCAGCGGTTCCCATCAGATGCAGGTGCAGTTCGCGCTCCAGGGTGTTCATCTCCTCGGGCGTCGGCGCAGACATCCACAGGAGCCGCTTCGATACCCCGACCGACAGCGGTGCGGTGTGGGCCGCCAGTTCCTGAGCGAGCTCCATGGCTTGGGGGAGCACTTCGGCGGCCGGCGCGCTGGAGGTCGCCAGACCCATTTGGACCGCCTCGGCGCCGCTGAACATCCGGGCCGCTATGCGCTGCGCGGCCCCGGCTCCGGCCCCGACCTCCCGACTGGCCCCCGTGATTATCGCCCGCCTTTTGGCCAGACGCTGTTCTTCTGTCATGGCGTGACTCTAGGCAACGAGCCACCGACGCCGACAATCCGTTTTACCGCGAAAGGCGGTTCGGCGTATGGTTGAGTGGTGGTGTGGCGGGCTGACCCAGTGTGCCAAGTGGTAGGGCCACGGTATCACATAGGTATCAGAAGACCCGCCTATCAGCGCGCGCTCCCACCAGTGCGTGTCCGCGTCGTGACGGTTGTGGGCTCCCATGCGCAGGAGCGCTGTACTTGCACAGCGGTCTGTGTATGGATAAAAATACTATCAGATAGATGAAAAAACATCTATTAGCTAGTTATAGTATCCAACAGTAGCCAGAGAAAGAACTGGAAGCACTGTGGCAACGACTCCTTCCCACATTGTTCAACGGCGAATCGAGCCGGTGCTTCGTCGTGCGCTCGACACATTCCGAATTGTCGTGCTGGGCGGACCGCGGCAGTCGGGCAAGACGACGTTGGCCCGCCAGATTGTCAACGGTGGCACGTTTCTCAGCCTTGATGACCCGACGGAACTGGAGTTGGCAGCAAAAGACCCCATTGGTTTCATAGCGGACCGCCGCCGACCCGTGGTCATCGACGAGATCCAGCGAGGCGGCGACGATCTTGTGAGGGCGATCAAGCTTGCAGTAGACGATGATCTGGCGCCGGGCAGCTTCTTGCTCACCGGCTCGGCCGACTTTCTCACGGTGCCCGTTTTGTCGGAGTCCCTCGCGGGCCGGGCCGTGTTCTTCAACCTGTCGCCGTTCTCGGCGGTCGAACTGCACGCTGAGGCGGACGGCCTGCTGGCGCGCCTCTGTGCAGGTGGGGGAACCAGAGCGGCCCTCGCGACGGCCATATCGGATCTGCTCGACGCGCCCCCGTCGGTGCTCTCACGGTCGGACTATGCCGAGCGGATCTGCCGAGGCGGCTATCCGGAAGCCCTCGACTTGAGCGATGCAGACCGTGTCCGCTGGTTCGAGTCGTACATCCTCACTTCGGTCACCCGGGACATAGTCGAGACAACCGGGGCACGGCGTTCGATAGAGCTGCCTCGGCTGTTGCGAGCAGTCGCGGCGCGCACATCGACTGAACTTGTACTGGCAGATTTGCACCGCGATCTGGGATTCGGACGCGTTGAGACCACCGCCGACTACCTTTCGCATCTCGAGATGGTCCACTTGGTGACGCGCTTGGGGAGCTGGGCCTCCAGCACAGCCACGCAGACCAAGCGCCGTCCCAAGGTGATGGTGACCGACAGCGGTCTCGCAGCGGCCATGCTCGGGGTCGACGCGCAGCGCCTCGCTGACCTTGGCGAGCCCAGCCGCGGGCCGCTTTATGAAACTTACGCTGTCAACGAGTTGCGCCGTCAGGCAGCTGCACTCGATGAGCCGCTGCGCCTCCACCACTTCCGCGACAGCAGGGGCAGGGAAATCGACCTGCTGATCGAGCGGCTGGACGGTCGGCTCATCGCAGTGGAGGTGAAGGCCGGGGCGACGGTGCGCCCCTCTGATGCCAAGTGGATGGCTTGGCTGCGCGACGCGGCGGGGGACCGGTTCGAAGTAGGCATCGTGCTGCATGCCGGACGGCGTCCGCTGCGCATCTCGGACAGAATCGTCGCCCTGCCGATGTCGTTCCTCTGGGAAACCTGAAACTGCTCGCCGCCTAGTGGCTAGGCAGCCGCAGTCTTGCTTTGCTTCTGGATCAAATTCTTCATGCCCAGCAGCTGCGCATCGTCTCATGCTCTGCGAGGATCACTTCCAACCGCGCGCCAGCGATCAGGCCAGCGATGTGGTCGTGGTCCTCGCCGGCCTCTTGCCTGAGGCAGTCACTCTCGCTTGAGGGGATAGGCGTCGCGTCCCCACACGATCCACGCGAACCAAGGTACTGCCGTGACCAGCGTCACGGCAACCGGGACTGCGATCTGCATGACCACCGAGTACCGGAACACGCTCACCGGAATCACTATCGTTGCGAGGCCAACCGTCATGACCAGCCAGAACACGGCAAACTCGCGATAGCTTCGCGCCCACAAACCCTCAAGAGGGGCCTCTTTCTTGCTTTTTCGGATCTCGGTCGAATATTTGCGGATCGCTACTGTGAACTTGCTCATCCTGTCACTCCTCCCATTAGCGCTCCGCAAGCGAAGCCTGCCGCCACCGCACCACCTGGGCCAAGTGGTAGGGCCACGGTAGCACATAGATACCCTGAAGACCCGCCTATCAGCGCGCGCTCCCACCAGTGCGTGTGGGAGACGTTCACGCACACTTGCCGCCAGCGCGTAACCGTGCTGGTGACCCATTCGCCCCCCGATCGGGTCCGCGTCGTGACGGTTGTGGGCTCCCATGTGCAAGAGCGCTGGGTGTGAGCGGATGCTGTTTCTGTGCTGTCATCGATCAGCGGGATTGACGCTGGCACAGGCA
>JAPOYA010000064.1 GCA_026706815.1 Acidimicrobiaceae bacterium
GGCTCGCATGGACTGTTCGCTGCACGACCTCGGCAACGGTTTCAGGGGATTCATGCTCCCAGAACCGCAACACCGTCCAACCCGCTTGTTCCAACTGGGCGTTGGTGTCCTTGTCCCGCTCAATGTTGCCGTTGATCTTGGCGGACCAATACTCGGAGTTGGTGGTCGGCTGAGTGTGGTGCTCTGGACAGCCGTGCCAGAAGCAACCGTCCAAGAACACCGCGATCTTGTCCCTGCGGAACACCACGTCGGCTGTGCGGCGCAATCCCGGCAGCGGACGGACACCGACTCTGTAGCGAAGCCCCTGGGCGTGAATCAGAGAACGGGCCGCTAACTCCGGCTTGGTATCCCGACTGCGATTCCCCTGCATGGACTTCCGCGTAGCCTCCGAGGAGGCCCAAGACTCGTCCGGCAAACCACCCACGTCTCAACGATATCAACACCACGCCGCCGCGAGAGTAATCGCAAACCGCGGGTCCGCATGTGCCCGGCTAACCGCTGGTATCGTCAAACCAAGTGCTCCCAGCCGAGCTTTGTTGAAGCAGGGCGTTCCCAATGCGGAGAGCGGCTCAGGCGGTCCACAAGGAGTTGATGGGGCGGAGGTGAAGGCGGTCTCCGATCTTGCCGGACTGGTCGCCTGTGTGGAGCAGGACACCGGCTCGAAAGCTGCTCGGCGCCGCGATGTCAAGCTTGTCTCGCAGCCAAGCAAGATGCTGGAGCTGACCGGAGTTGGGGGAGCGAGTCGCCTTTATCTCGACCGCCACCACTCCGCCGTTCGGGCCTTCGAGGATGAGGTCTATTTCACGGCCTTGGCTGTCCCGGTAGTGGGAGAGTCCGATGTCGCGGTCGGAGGCGGAAAGCTGGCGCTCGATCTCGTTCACTGCGAATGTCTCCAACAGCGGCCCGGCAGCGGCTGCGGTTGGGGTGGTCAGGGCTTCGGGGTCGACTCTCAGCAAGCTGGCAGCCAACCCGCTGTCAGTGAGGTGGAACTTGGGCCGTCTCGCTGGACGCGGAGCGAGATTTCGAGTCCAGGCCGAGAGTTCGTGAACGAGGAAGACATTCTGCAACCACTCGAAGTAGGAAGCGATGACAGGGCGGCTGACCTGGAGTTTCCGAGCGGCGTCTGACAAGTTGACGTGGCTGCTGGTAAGTCCGGCAGTCCATTGAAGCAACGACGGCAGCGCGGCGGTTCTGCGGATGTCGGCAAGGGCGGCGATGTCCCGTTGGACCACTGTTTCGATGTAGCTGCGGAACCATCTGCGTCGTGCGCTCGAGTCGAGGCCGATGACCTCCGGGTAGCCACCCCGGCAAAGTAGGGCAAGGTATTCGTCACGGGTGATGGGCATCACCGCCGAAATCCGGGGGGCGCCCTCAAACCAGCTGTTGATTTCTGTCGGCCGTGTGCCGGCCAATTCAGCTTCTGACAACGGTGACAGGCGGAATGTCTGGACTCGGCCCGCCAGTGATTCACTTATGTTGGGCACGGTCAAGAAGTTGGTGGATCCGGCAAGCAGAAAGCGCCCCGGTGTCTGCTCCGCGTCCACGAGTTGTTTCACCGCACGGATGAGCCTGTCTCCGGCAAGCTGGAACTCGTCTACGACCAGCGGATGGCGTTGGTCGGCCAGGTAACTGACCGGGTCGGCTTTGGCGAGTTCCAGCTGAGCTTCATCGTCCAGGCTGACATAAGTCCCCCCTCTGCTCTTGACGATTGCTTTGGCCAGTGTTGTCTTGCCGCTCTGGCGTGCGCCATGGATCATCACAACCCGAGCCCATTCCAGCGCTCCTTCGATCTGGGACTGAATGTGTCGCCCAACCAGTTCCATTCACTGAAGTCTAGCTCTACTTTACAAGCCGTCAGCATTCTACTTTGCAAACTGCAATCTTTTTATTTGACAAACGGTCAGCCAGATAATTGACAAACGGCAATGCGCCAGACCCGGCCCGGCGCAATGGTAGCCTCGGGGGGTGACAGACGTTGCTCTGCCCACCGCTGATGACGTGATGGGGTTGCTGCGCGGGGTGATCGATCCAGAACTGGGCAGCGACATCGTCGAGCTCGGCATGGCCCGCTCCGTCGATGTCGCCGACAGCGGCAGGATCACATTGGAGATCGCCCTGACCACCAGTGGCTGCCCGCTCAGGGGACAGATCCAAAAGGACATCCGCAGCCGTCTCCTTTCGCTCCCCGGGGTCACCAGCGTGAAAATCAACTGGGGCGAACTGACCCAGGAACAGAAGTCTGAGGCCATGGCCAAGGCACGATTCAACGTCAGCCAAGACGCCCCGGCCACCGCCATCCCGCCGACCACCAAAATCATCATGATCGCCTCGGGCAAGGGTGGAGTGGGCAAATCTTCGATCACTACCAATCTGGCAGCCGCGCTGGCCGACAGCGGCTACGCGGTCGGCGTGATGGACGCCGACATCTGGGGATTCTCTGTTCCCCGCATGCTCGGAGTCGACGGCGATCTGGTCGCCCATGAAGGCAAGATCGCTCCCCTGATACGCAAGGTCGGCAGTGGCCGCCTCGAGATCGTGTCGATGGGCTTTCTGGTCGCGCAGGAAGACTCCGCGCTGATGTGGCGCGGACTGATGCTGGACCGGGCAGTCCGGCACTTCTGCGAAGACGTCGCCTGGTCTGAAGATCTCGACTACCTGCTGATCGACATGCCTCCCGGGACCGGCGATGTGCAGATGGGCCTGGCGAAACTGCTGCCCCGCGCCGAGATGCTGATCGTCACCACCCCCGCAGGCAATGCCCAGAAGGTCGCCGCGCGGGTGGCCGACATGGGTCGCAAGAACTACCTGCGGATTGTCGGTGTAATCGAGAACATGACCAGCTTCATCGCCCCCGACGGCAGCGAACACGATCTGTTCGGAAGCGGAGGCGGCCGACAACTCGCCGACGATGTGGGTGTTCCGCTGCTCGGATCGGTCCCGATCGAGGCTGAGGTGTCGGTCGGAGGCGACAGCGGTTCTCCAGCGGTGCTCGGCTCAAGCCGCGCAGCCGATGCCATCAGGGCCATCGCCGCGGCCATTGCCGAGGAGTACATTCCTCCAGTGGAGATGGCTGGCTGCTCGGCTCGCATGCTTGAAGCGGCAATGGCCGCGCTCGACGAACTAGACGAACTCGAACCGAACCCGAACTGAACCGCCGGTTGTCAGCGTCGTTCGGGGCCTGCGCCGGGGCCGTCGTCAGCACCGGAGTCCGGGTCCTCCTCAGACGCCGCGCCCAGTTCGATCGCCGAGCCTCCGTCGCCGTAGCCGGCTTCACCGGCGTCGGTGACGTCAGTCGCGTTCGCGTCGGTCCACTGACCGAAATGCATACCGGGTCCGCGGATCGTGCCGACAGCCCTCACACGACCGGCGAAGCGATGCTTCAGCACTTCCCGCACGACGGCGCGGGTAGGCGGGAACAACAGCAGCAGTCCAACGCCGGCGGTCAAGAACCCAGGCGTCAGGATCAGCGCCGCCGCTACCAGCAACAACACTCCGTTGATCAGCTCGTTGGTCGGTATCTGGCCTCTGTCGAGCGACTGCTGCGCCCGGCGCAGCACGCTGAGACCCTCACGCCTGACGAGAACGGCGCCGACCATGCTGGTCAGAACGATCAGACCCACGGTGGTCCACCCGCCGAAGGCTGCGGCGAACGCGAGGATCAGATAGCCCTCGGTGACCAGCACAACAAGAAACAGAACAAAAAGAACGCCCAAGATGCAGTCATCCTACGAGAATTCGGGGTCCACGCGCCGCAGAACCCATCGACGGCACCGGCGCTCTAGGCTGATCCGGCCGTGACTGAACAGACTTCGCGCCCTCCGTCGGTCGACCGGTTGGCCCGGTCGTTGCACGACACCGGCCTTCCGCACCCGATGCTGGTGGAGGCGGCCCGCACCGCGATCAACGCCGGAAGCCCCGACAGCGCACGTCAGATCGCCAATGACATTGCCAGACGACTGCTGCGTCCGGTCATCAACGGCACAGGCACGCTGTTGCACACCAATCTCGGTCGCGCCCCGATCAGCTGGGAGCAGGCCGAGCAGTACTCGAATCTCGAATTCGATCTGACGACCGGTGAACGCGGCTCGCGAATGGACACCGCACCGGCGCTGATCGCCCGAGTATGCGGGGCTGAGGCGGCGATCGTGGTGAACAATTGCGCGGCTGCGGTGCTGCTCGTCTTGGCGAGTCTTGCCGAGGACTCAGGAGTAGTGGTCTCTCGGGGCGAGTTGGTGGAGATCGGCGGCGGTTTCCGGGTCCCTGACGTGATGGCGCGTTCTGGTGCGCGGCTCATTGAAGTCGGCACCACCAACCGCACGAGGCTGGCCGATTTCAAACGGGCTGTCGACCAGCATGGCGAAGACGCCGCTCTGGTGCTGCAGGTACACCAGTCGAACTACAAGATCGTCGGCTTCACCGAAGCCCCTCGGACCGCCGAGCTCGCCGCGCTCAACCGCCCGTTGGTCGCAGACATCGGCTCGGGGCTTGTCGACAGTCGTTGTCCCTGGCTGCCCGGCGGGCCACCTGGATGGCTGGACAACGAACCAGCAGCTCGTCAAACACTTGAAGCCGGCGCCGATCTGGTCACATTCTCCGCTGACAAACTCTTCGGGGGGCCACAAGCGGGCATCATCGCGGGCCGCGCTGATCTGGTGGCAGCGTGCGCAGCTCACCCGCTGGCCCGTGCCCTGAGACCTGGCTCCCTGGTGCTCGGTGCTTTGCAGGCCACCGCTTTGGCCTATCTGAATCGTGACGGCGACGCCATCCCGTTCTGGCGGATGGCGTCTCTGTCCCAAGACGTGCTGCGCTCCCGAGCCCGAGAAATCGGCGTTGGGCTAGTTGTGGACGTGGCTTCCACGCCGGGCGGCGGGACCTTGCCGGAAGTGGAGATCCCCTCTGCGGGTGTGGCGGTCGAGGGCGACCAGCGCAGTGCTTTGCGCAACCACGAGCCCCCGATCATTGCCCGAGTCATCGACGGACGGACCATTGTTGATCTGCGCACCGTTCACCCCGACGATGACTCCGAGATCGCCGCTGCGCTGACCCCCGGCTCTGACTGATGATCCGCTCACCACACGTCGGGAGCATCGGCTGATGCATGTTGTCGCGACGGCGGGGCATGTGGACCACGGCAAGTCGACCCTTGTCAAGGCGCTGACCGGCACCGACCCGGATCGGCTGTCTGAGGAGAAGGAACGCGGACTCACCATCGACTTGGGCTTCGCCTCAACGCAACTTGCCTCCAGCAGGGGGGTGGCGTTCATCGATGTGCCAGGTCATGTTCGCTTCCTGAAGAACATGTTGGCCGGTGTCGGCAGTGTCGACGCCTGCGTTTTCGTTGTTGCAGCCACCGAGGGTTGGAAACCGCAGTCCGAGGAACATCTGCAGATCCTTCAGTTGTTGGGGATCGAGCACGGATTGGTGGCGCTCACAAAAACCGGCCTGGCCGATGAGGACTTGCGAGAACTGGCACGACTTGACGTGGAAGAGCGGATCGAGGGCACGTTCCTGGAGGGTGCTGTGATCGTTGAGGTGGACGCTGTCGACGGAACCGGCGTCGCGGATCTCCAAGAGGCGCTCGACGAGTTGCTTGAGGGCACACCGACAGCGGTCGACCACAAGCGCCCGCGGCTCTGGATCGACCGGGTGTTCGCAGCAAAAGGATCTGGGACGGTGGTAACGGGAACCCTCACCGGCGGACGGGTGCGGGTCGGCGATGAGCTGACTGCCCTGCCCCATCGGCGAGACGTACGGGTCCGTGCGCTGCAGAGCCTGTATGCCCAGCGATCGAAAGTGGGGCCGGGGAACCGGGTTGCCCTGAACCTGTCCGGGGTCAGCCACGACGAGCTGACCCGCGGCGATGTGCTGATCAGAGCCGACCAGTGGCATGTCACCCAGCGGATCGACGGGGCGTTGAAGGTCCTTGACGCCGTTGACCATCCGGTCACCCGGCGTGGCGCTCACATGACGTATCTGGGCTCTGGAGAGTTCCCCGTCCGAGTCCGTGTGCTGGGTCCCTCGGAGATCCAGCCCGGCGCGGAGGGCGCGGTTCGCATTCACCTGCCCGTCGGGTTGCCTCTGTTGCCCGGGGACCGGTTCATCCTTCGCGAATCGGGCCGGGGCGAAACGCTCGGCGGAGGAGAAATCCTCGACGTCGACCCGATAGTCGCTGCGGCCGAAGCCAGGCCTGATCGAAGCTCGGACCGCGTGATCGCCGAACGAGGTCGAGTGGACGTCGACCATCTGCTGCGTCTGACCGGTGAGCGTCGCGCTGCGGATGTGGGGAATTGGGCGGTGGACCCAGCGGTGTTGCAGGCCCGCCATGTCGAACTCAGCGAGGCTGTCGCCGCGGCGGGTCCGCTCGGACTCGACATCGCAACACTCGACGACTTCGGCCGGGCGGTGCTGGACACTCTTGAGGGTGTGACAGTGGACCACGGTCACGCGAGGGCCGTCGACGCCGTCGACGCCTTGACCGGACATCCGTTCATCGACGCTTTGGAGGCGTCGCCGTTCGCTCCTCCCGATCCCGCCGGTGTTGATCGGGCGGAACTTCGCGAGTTGGTTCGGAGGGGTGACGTGATCGAAGCCGACGGGGTTTATTTCGCGGCGAGCGCAGTGGCTGCCGCTGCTGGAGTGGTGGCCGGGCTGCTGAGCCGCAAGCCCGACGGGGTGACGGTCGCCGAGGTCCGCGACGAGTGGGGGACGAGCCGCAAGTACGCCATCCCGTTGTTGTCTCACCTCGACAACAACGGGATCACCAGACGCCGAGGTGATTTGCGGATCGGCGGACCCCGACTTCCGCCGCTGGGCGAATCAGTCCAAGGGGAATCGGCCTAGGGGGAATCGGGCCTGACGGATCCTGGCTAAACCGTCAACAGTTGGCGGCGTTCGCTCTCGCTGAGGCCGCCCCATATCCCGTGCTGTTCACGAATGGAGAGGGCATGGTCCAAGCAGTCGTCGCGCACAGTGCAGGTTTCGCATATCGCCTTGGCATGCCTTTCGCGGGCCCGCTTCTCATCTCGTCGCTCAGGCGATGCAGGAGGGAAAAAGATCGCCGACTGAGGTCCGCGGCAAGCTGCCCGCAGTTGCCAATCGACAGCGTCAAATTGCTTGATCATCAGCACTCCCTTTCTTCAGATGCTTGGCCTACCAGACAGAAAGAGGTTGGGCAAACGTTTTAAGCGCGATCCACAGAAAAAATAACGCTATCTGTGGTTTCTTGGGTCAACCGCTAGACAATTCGATCCCATTGGATCAATGTCGCATCTCGCGGTAGTCGCGAGCACCGCCGGTTTCCGGCTCGATCTCAAGGTAGAGCCCTTCGATAGCGACGACGCGGACCTGATCGCCCGCCGAGATCGGCGTCGTCCGATTCACCCGGGCTCGCCAAGGGGCGCCGTCGACACTGACTATGCCTTCCTTCTTGATGTCTTCTGCGGCCTCAGCCATCATCCCCACCATCCATTCGCGGCCGATCGTGGGCGTTCCGAAGCGAGTGCGGATCATCGACGGCATGCCCGAGATCATCGAAAGCGCAACGCCGATGATGCCCACCAGCAGCGTTATCCACGAGATCGCCATCCCGTCGTACAGGAACAACGATCCGCTGATCAGACAGATCGTCGCTATCCACGACCAGGCACGCGGCACTCCCACCTGCACATCAATCGCATAGCCGAACATGGCCACGACGAGCAGCGCGATAGCCCAACCCCGGGCAGGCAGAACGTCGAAGCCGTAGCAACCGATCACAAAACAGCCCGCTCCTATCGTCCCGGCGATGCCTACACCTGCGGTGTAAAACTCGAATATGAGCAGCGCCGCCCCGATCAGAAACAGCAGATAGGCCATGGCGGGGCTGGCGAGGCTGTGTACCCAGCCGTCGATCAGGGGAAGCTTGGAGAAGCGAACTTGTGAGTCCGGCACCCGCACCGGTTCGTCGCCGCTGTTGTCTACCGTGCTCGCAAAACCCGGCAAGTCCAGCACGAAGAACAGGAGGGTGGGTGAAGGGCGGTGGGCGAGGCCCTGCTCGATCACGGTGTCTTCGTCCACCGTGCCGTCCTTGAGCGCAGCCGAGACAAACAGGAACTCGTCGGACAGAAGCTCCGGAAAGATCAGTTCACCGGTGTTCCCGAATCGCGATCCCACCGACACCGACAACTCCTCCGTCGCCGCCACGAGTTGGGCTGCCCCGCCCTGCGCGGTGGCGCCGGACGGGCCGACCCAGGCGTAGACCGGGACCGCTGAGTCGACAATGGCCTGCGCCACCTCCGTCAACCGCTCATCGCTGACAACATGGCCTGGGCTGTTCACCTGAAGGACCACACCTCCTGATCCGCCGGCTTCGGCGGCGGCGATGGAGTCCTCGATGAAGTCGGCGACGATCTCATCGATCAACCCCGGTATCTCGATGACGTCGAAAATCAGATTTTCCTCATCCGCCACGGTCTGCTCAGCAAGGCTCGAAGCCTGCTGAGCGTGGGCGGGCGCAAACCAGCCGGACAGCAGCACCGCTACCAGTGCGGTCGCAGACGATAGCGTGGCCCAACGACGCAGCAGCCGTGTCCATCGTGTCAATCGCTTCGAGGGGGGGAATGGATCCCGGTCAATTCTTCGCATCGTCGCGGATCCTGATCGTGGCGGGGAAAGGTGGGGTGGGCAAGACCGCCGCCTCAGCCTGCTTGGCCTTGGCGGCGGCTCGAACCGGGCGCACCGTCATGGTTGTGGAGGTGGCCGGCCGGTTGGATTCGGCACCGATGTTCGGCGTCGATCCACAAGGCTACGACGAGCAGACCGTTTACGACGACCCAGGCCGCGGTCAGGTCCGCTGCCGGTCGATCACCCCCGACGCGGCGCTCGTCGACTGGTTGAGCAACCACGGATTCGCGCGGATCGTGAGGCGCATGTCCAAGTCCGGACTGCTGGAGATCGTCGCCACGGCCACGCCCGGCATCAAAGAACTGCTGGTGCTGGGGCAGATCAAGCATCTTGAGCAGAGTCGTGCGGCAGACCTGATTGTCGTGGACGCACCCGCGGCGGGCCATGCGCTCAATTTCTTGAGGGCGCCGTTGGCGGTACGCAACACAGCGCGCACCGGTGTGCTGCGCCGCCAGGCAATTGAAGTCTTGGAGATGTTGAGGGACAGCGAGCGCTGCCGTGCTCTGCTGGTCACCATCGCCGAGGAGACTCCGATAAAGGAGTTGGTCGAAACGGTGTTCGCTGTTGAGGACGAGGTGGGGGTGGCCCTCGGCCCGGTCGTCGTCAACGGCCTTCTTCCATCAATCGAAGGGCTCGACGCAAGTTCCGAGCTCGACGTGTCGGGCATCGGGGCTTCAGAGAGCGCTCTGAGTGTTGACGAGATAAGCGACCTGCTCACAGCAGCGGGCTTTCGGCGTGACCGGCTCTCGTTGCAGCATGAGCAGCTCGCCTCTTTGGCCCAGCAGCTGCCCCTTGCACAGATACGTCTGCCGCACCTGTTCACGACTTCGATCGGCCTCGCCGAGCTCAAGGCGCTCGCCACAGCAGCCAGTGCTTCCATCGAGGCGACCGAACGGTGGGCCGGCTCATGACCGGCACACCGCCGCTGAGTGCCGTGACGAGCAGCGCCGGGTCAAGCCGCTATGGAGACCTTGTCGCGCAGAAGCGGGTGATCGTCGCCTGCGGCACAGGCGGCGTCGGCAAGACAACGATGGCCGCAGCCACAGCGGTCGCCGCGGCCCACGGTGGCCGTAGGGCCGTGGTGGTCACGATAGACCCGGCCAAACGCCTCGCCGACGCCCTCAGGATCGCTGAGCTGGACAACACCCCGACGGTGATCGACGGCGCCTGGCCGGGCACTCTCGGGGCGATGATGCTCGACAGCAAGGCAACCTTCGACGATGTGGTCAGCCGCCACGCCACCAGCAAAGACCAGGTCGAACGCATCTTCGGCAATCGCTTCTATGTGAACGTGTCGACGGAGCTGCCGGGCACCCAGGACTACATGGCCGCCGAGAAGCTGAACGAGCTGCACTTTTCAGGAGAGTGGGACCTCGTGGTGGTCGACACACCGCCGACCCGCGATGCCCTCGCCTTCTTCGAGGCCCCCAAACTGTTGGGCAGGCTGCTCGACAACACCGTCTACAAGTTGTTGATATCCCCTCGTCCCGGCGTTCTGCGGACCGTGAACAGAGCGGCGGGCAGTGTAGTCCGCAGGCTGTCGCGTGTGGTCGGCGCCGAGGTCGTCGATGACGCAATCGAGTTCTTCCAGACGTTTCAGGGCATGGAGGAGGGCTTCAAGAGCCGTGCCGATGAGACGCTGGCCCTGTTGTCGTCGGCCGACACCGCCTTCGTGCTCGTGGCCTCGCCCCGCAGTGACACGATCGCCGAAGCGCTCTACTTCCTCAACAAGCTGGCCGACGCGGATCTGTCGGTCCATGCAGTGGTGGTCAACCGCATGCTCGCTGCTCTGTCGATATCGGCCGACGAGGCCGCAGAGCTTCAATCCAAGCTGAGTGCAAGCCCTCTGGCGGGCGCGGCACAAGCTCTTGTTGACCATGTCCTCGCCTCCGCGGGCGACGAGGACAGGGTCTCGCAGATCATGGCACACGTCCCCGACGCCGCGCTCATGAGGGTTCCCCTGCTGTCGAGCGACGTGCATGACATATCCACGCTCAGCGGCATCGCCGAACTGCTCGTTCGAGACTCGCTCTAGGTTTCGCTGAGGGCGGCTACGGCTTCGGTCACGTCTTCCTTGACTGGGACGATGCGGTCGAAGCCGGTCGTGTGGAGCAGCCGAGAAATCGCCGCACGATCGCTGAACACTGCGATCCGACCGTCGTTGTCGCGAACTTTGCGGATGCCGCCTATCAAAGCTCCAAGACCCGCAGAGTCCATGAATTGCACGCCAGAGAGGTCCACCAACAGCCGTTGCTCTTCAGAAACCTGGGCGAAAGCCTCTCGGAACTGGGCGACGGAGTAAGCGTCGAGTTCACCCACCGGGCGAAGCACGACATAATTTCCTTCGCTCACGCGGCTGGCTGAGATCTCAAGCACAAGCGCATCGTACCCGTTTTGTGGCGTTGTTGTCTCCGCCCGCGCGCCGACATCACAGTAGTCGTCGACGCCGTGTACGATTCGGCGAGTGTCCAACATCCTTCTCGCTGCCGACGCTGATTGGCTGGTCGACGACATCGAGGCCGCGGTCGGGGGCGCCCACCTGATACACCGGGTGCGCCACGGCGCCGACGTCGTGCCGGCCATTGCCGAGATCAAGCCCGATCTTGTGCTGCTTGATTTTCAAATCGGCAATATGGGGGGCGTAGCCGCATGTCTGGCGGTCCGCCAAGAGGAGGAGGCGGGTCGCCTCGACCCGAGCGTCGTCTATCTGCTGCTCGACCGTGAAGCCGATGTCTTCCTGGCCGGCCGAGCTGCCCCCGACGGCTGGATGATCAAACCGCTCAGTGCCTTCAACACCCTGCGAACGATCGACAAAGCACTCGCGTCGCCCGCCGAGAGCCGGTAAACTCGCAGTTCTGCAACACGGGCAGTGGCGCAGGTTGGTAGCGCGCCTCGTTCGGGACGAGGAGGTCGTGGGTTCAAATCCCGCCTGCCCGACCATCCGGTCACTTCTCCATCCGCTTGGCCGTCGACGAAAGTTACCGCGTTCTGGGCGGCCTCAATGCTGCAAGGTAGCTCGCGACGGTCCGCCGCTCCAATGGAGGCTCCCCTGGTGCCGCGGTGTCTGCCGCAAGCACCGTGTGCCGCACCTCGGTGGCCACGTTATCCGCCAATAAAATGGCGGTTGACTATCCAATAAAGTGGCAGTTACACGCGTAACACAGCGGGCCAACGTTCGCATGGCCAGCGCATTCGCTCGCGCCGCACGGGTCTGACAAGGTTGCGGCATGACAGAGTTCGCTGAGAAATACGGTCCGTGGGGTGTGGTGACAGGGGCCGGGGCCGGCGTGGGACTGGCATACACCGAGGAACTGATATCCCGGGGAGTCGGGGTCGTGATGGTCGACGTCTCGCCGAAGGTCGCAGAAACCGCCGCCGGACTCGGCGAGAGGACCCGCACGGTCATCACCGATGTAAGCGATCCCGGATGGGTTGATGTGCTCACCGAGCAGACCGCTGGACTTGAGATCGGAATCGCGGTGGCGAACGCGGGCGTCTCATATGTTCGCCCCTTTCTCGACATGGACGCGGAGATGCGTCGCAAGACCCTCGACATCAACTGCAGGGCAACCGTCGATCTGGCTTCATGGGCGCTGCCGGCCATGGCCGAGCGCGGTCGCGGCGGTTTCGTCGTCACCAGTTCGGGCTCTGCGCTGGCAGGCACCGCCTGTGTGGGCCTCTACAGCGCGACCAAGGCGTTCTCCATCAATCTGATCGAGGCGATCGGCTGGGAACTGAAGGACTCCGGCGTCGACACGTTGGCCATCGTCGCGCCGAGCATGGACACCCCCGCTTTCCGCTCCAGTGGCGCTGACTATGAGCGCATGGGAGCCCCGCCCGTTGATCCTCGCACGGTCGTCGCCCCGGCTCTCGACGCACTCGGGGAGGGTGGCCGCTGGCTCGGCGACAACGGGTTGAAGTTCGCGGCCTCGGTAGAGCGCTCGGAACGGGTGGCAATGATGGGCAGCGCTACCGCTGCCATGTACCACCTCTTCGAGCGATGATCCACGCATACTGATAGTCGTGCAGCGCCACTCTGCTCCCGACCTCACGTGCGAAAGCACAGACCTGCTCGTGGTGGGCGCGGGGATCTCAGGAATCGGGATGGGGTACTACCTGCAGAACCAATGCCCGGACCGCACGTTCGCGATCCTCGAAGGACGCTCCGACATCGGTGGCACCTGGGACCTGTTCCGATATCCCGGGGTGCGCTCCGACAGCGACATGCACACCCTCGGCTACAGCTTCAAACCCTGGACTGCGGACAAGGCAATCGCCGATGGACCCGCGATTCTCGACTATCTCAAAGAGGCCATCGAAGAGAACGGCCTCGCTCGCCGCATCCATTTCAACCGGCGCGTGCGCCGAGCCTCGTGGTCTAGCGCCGAGCAGCGTTGGACAGTCGAGGTGGAGCACACCGACACCGGCGAGCACACCACAATGAAGGCCAACTTCTTGAGCATGTGCTCGGGCTACTACTCCTACCGCGAGGGGTTCACCCCCGAATTCGCCGGCGTCGAGCGATTCCAGGGCGAGATCGTCCACCCGCAGGCCTGGCCCGAAGACCTCGACTACAAAGGCAAACGAGTGGTCGTCATCGGCTCTGGAGCAACCGCGGTGACCCTCGTGCCGGCGATGGCCGCTGAGACCGCGCACATCACCATGCTGCAGCGCTCGCCCACCTACATGGCGCCCGCGCCCGCCATCGACCCAGTCAACCAGCGACTCAAGCGAGTGCTGCCCAAACGGCTCGCCTACTGGCTGACCCGCTGGAAGAACATCGTCCGCGTCCACCTCGTCTACCGGATGTCGCGCACGAAGCCGGATCGTCTCAAAGAGCGGCTCCTCGGCGCCGCCCGCGAAGCCCTCGGGCCCGAATACGACGTCGACGCCCACTTCACTCCCCGATACAACCCTTGGGACCAGCGACTCTGCCTTATCCCCGACGGCGACCTCTACAAGGTCGTCCGCAACGGCTCGGCTTCAGTGGTGACCGACACGATCGACACGCTCATAGAAAAAGGCGTCCTGCTCGAGTCGGGCGCCGAGCTCGAAGCCGACATCATCGTTACCGCCACAGGGCTGCAACTCGTTGCGCTCGGCGAGGTCGAGCTCGAAGTCGACGGCCGGTCCGTCGACCTGAGCGAGACCTGGACCTACAAGGGCATGGCCTTCTCCGATGTGCCCAACCTCGTGACGACCTTCGGATACATCAACGCGTCCTGGACTCTGCGCGTAGACCTGAACGCCGACTATCTGTGTCGTCTGCTCAACCACATGCGCGCAACGGGAACGACGCAATGCACGCCGCGCCTGCGACCGACCGACCACGACATGGCGCAGCGGCCGTTCATCGACGACTTCCCAGCCGGCTACATCAAACGGGGCATGCATCTGCTGGCGCGCCAAGGCGACCGCGAGCCCTGGCTCAACACCCAGAATTATCTGAGGGACCGCAAGTTCATCGGCCGCCAACCAGTCGACGACGGCGTCATGGAGTTCTCGACTGCCCCGGTCCCCGCTCGGGCCAGCCGCTGAGTTGCTTCCTCTGGAGCTTGACGTGGGTGTACGATTCGGTCCTGGTTGAACAGGCCTGCTCAACCGGCAAGCAGTTCGCCTCAAGGAGATCTCACGCCTATGGCGGGCACATCCCCACCGATCAACAGGACAGGGCGCAACCCCGAGTCAAAAGGCTACGAGCCTGCGGTTCCGATTACGGTGTCGCCGATCTTCGACTGGCCGCCGCGGCCGGTCGCAACGCTGCGCTACCTGCTCACTTCGGTGCTGCTGCCCTACGGGGTGTTCTGGGTGGCGCTGGCAGCGCTGACTTGGAGCTTCCTGACCCCGTCGATGGAGCGCATGGCGACCCTCCGTCCGGCGTGGATGCTGGAGATATATCTGCGTAACGTCGTGCTGTTGACCCTCGTGGCGGGGTCGCTCCACCTGTTCTTGTACATGCGCCAAGCCCAGCAGCAGCGCTACAAGTACAACCAGCGCTGGCTCAGCACCACCAACAAGTCGTTCCTGTGGACCAGCCAGACGCGCGACAACATGTTCTGGAGCCTCGTCAGCGGCTGCGGGATCTGGACCGTCTACGAATCGCTCATCCTGTGGGCATACGCCAACGACTGGGTCGCCTCCACAGACTGGGACTCGGCGTGGCTGTATCTGGGGGCGCTAACCGTCGGCGTGTTCCTGTGGTCGGTCATCCACTTCTATCTCAACCATCGGCTGCTGCATGTGCGCTGGTTCTACGACCACGCCCACTACCTGCATCACCGCAACGTGAACACCGGGCCGTGGAGCGGAATCTCCATGCACCCGCTCGAGCACGTGATCTACTTCAGCGTTTTCCTGCTCTGGTTGGTGCTGCCCGCACACCCGTTCATCGTGGTCCTCAGCGGATTGTTCAACGGAGTCTCACCGGCTGTCTCCCACGCCGGTTTCGATCGGTTCGAGATCGGCCGACGCCGAGGCCGGACTGCGCCCGGCGCCGACTACTACCACCATCTCCACCACCGCTATTTCGAATGCAACTACGGCAACCGCCCGGTGCCGATCGACAAGCTCTTCGGGACCTTCCACGACGGCACCCCCGAAGCCCACGCCCGCATCAAGGAGCGCATGCGCGCCCACCGCGGCGTCCCCACCAGCACTGAGAGCACGTGAGGACTGTTGTCACTCCAGCGGGAAGAGCATCTGGAGCCAACATCGCCGGTTAACGGGTTCGACGGAGCATGCACGAACTGTGGGGACTCGATTGTCAGCCCGACCCAAGGCTGCTTGAAGCCCTCCACTCGTCACTTCGCGATGCGTGTGGCACCAAGAACCGCACACTTCGCAGAAGTTTCTTGAACCCCTCGCAAACAAACTCCAGTAGAGGATGCGAAGACTCTCTCGGAATTGCCTCGAATTATGCACCGTGTGAACTAGCCAACCCAGATGTCACAGCCGAGGTCTAATGTCGAACATCTGTTCGTTTCAGGAGTTTGCTGATGCCTCGCAGCCATGTTTCAACGCCCGTTTCTTCGGCTGGGATCACCGCTCGACCGATTGCCCTTCCGGGGAGCGAGTTGTGGCCTACAGTGGCCGATGTGAGTTCTGCAGCGCGACCACGGACTAACGGTTCCATGAACACACTGTTGGCGCAAGACGCCCCTGCACACGACTGGTACCGTTTCGTGCTTTCGTTCCCGCCTCACCTAGTACGCGACTATGCGCGCCGGTTCGGACTTGACGCCGACAGCTGCGTTCTCGACCCGTTCTGCGGGACAGGCACGACCCTTGTGGAGGCGAAGAAACTCGGGGTGCCGAGTTACGGCCTCGAAGCGGTGCCGGTGTCTCACCTCGCCGCTTCCACCAAAGTCGATTGGACTCCAGATCCCGATGCTCTGCTCAAACACGCTGAACTCGTGGCCGAGAAGGCGCTAGCGATGTTGTCTGCGGACGGTATCTCTGACGAGCCGCTGTCGTCGGTCCCGCAAGGAGTGCGGTTGCGGTCACTTCCTGCCGCTAGCGCGAAACTGCTGCTCAAGGACTCAATCAGCGCTTTGCCGCTTCACAAGGTGTTGGTGTTGCTTGACGCCCTTGAAGGCGAATACGACTCAGCTTTCGCCGACCACGAGCAGCTCGCGCTAGCTCGGATCTTGCCGGTAGAGGTCGGTAATCTGCGTTTCGGGCCGGAGGTGGGCCTCGGAACGGTCAAGCTTGATGCTCCGGTTGTGTCCGTGTGGCTTGAGCGCGTACAGGCCATGTGTGCCGATCTGTGCCAACTTCGTCCGCGCGCCGCTACCTCTGCTGTCGCACTGGCCGTGGACGCTCGATCAGCTGGCGATTACCTAAGGCCGAACAGCATTGATGCCGTGATCACCTCACCGCCGTATCCGAACGAGAAGGACTACTCGCGCACCGTACGCCTCGAATCGGTGCTTCTTGGTTATCTCGCGAACCGCTCTGATCTTCAGGCGATGAAGAAGGGGTTGGTCAGGTCCAACACCCGTGGCGTCTACCGCGATGACGACGATGATGCCTGGATCCGACAAGACGCCAAGGTCGAACGAATTGCCTCAGCGATAGAGTCCCGCCGCGTTGAACTCGGCAAGGACTCGGGATTCGAGCGCATGTACCACCGGGTTACAAAGCTGTATTTCGGGGGGATGGCCCGCC
>JAPOYA010000044.1 GCA_026706815.1 Acidimicrobiaceae bacterium
TGCTTCGGGAACTGCTCGGCGCCGCGGGCTTGCTGGCAGCTGAGATCAACGGCTCTACAGCGGTGCTGCTGCCGGACAGTATCGGCGCATCATCGGCCGGGCCGGTCATCGACGCAGAGTTCTTGGCAGCCTACGGCGCAGACCACATTGTCCACCTCGCCGGAGCAGTGGCCGAGGAAGACGTCGCCGCGGCTTCGGCTATTTGGGCCGCAGATCGACTGCCTTGGGCGATATTGGCGCCCGGCACTTCCGCAGGCCGAGAGGTCGCCTCTCGGGTGGCCGCCGATCTCGGTGCCGGCCTCGCCGGCGACGCGGTGGAGTTCGATGTGCAAGACGGGCGCCTCGTGGCCTGGAAATCAGCTTTCGGCGGACAACTCATCGTCGCGGTTCACACACGTACCCCCGTGCAGCTGGCAACGGTACGCGCCGGCGTGCTGCCGACGCCGGAGGCCCTCGAACCCGGCCGGCGGAAGATACCCGCGGAGGAGCATATCGAGGTCAGTCCCAGAGGCCGGCTTCGGGTGATCGCCCGCCGCCGGGACGACGACATCGACGTCCTGGCCGACGCTGCGACGGTCATAGCGGTAGGCCAAGGAGTCGACCCGGCGGACTATCCGAAGCTTGACCCTCTGCTCAGGCTCCTTGACGCCGAACTCGCTTGCACCCGCAAAGTCACCGACAACGGTTGGATGCCCCACGCCCGCCAGATCGGCATCACCGGACGCAGCATCTCGCCACGGCTGTTCGTCATGATCGGCGCCAGCGGCAAGTTCAACCACACCGTGGGCATCCGCGGCGCGTTGTCTGTGCTGGCGATCACCAACGACCCGGAGGCCCCCGCTTGGGAACACGCCGATGCCGGGATCGTCGGCGACTGGCAAGAGGTGCTCCCCCTTCTCCTCGCCGAGATCGAGAGCCTCGATGCTTGAGCAGCGGCCCCCGGGCTGTCGCCAGTGAACCGCGAGCTGGCGCTGCAAACGCTGGGGCTGGGCCGAGACGCGCAAGGCGAAGACGTAACGCGGGCCTACCGCAGGCTGATTCGCAAGGCTCATCCCGACGTCGGCGGCGACACCGCCGAAGCAGCGCGTATCACCGAAGCCTACGCCTGGCTGCAACAGGCGCCGCCGCTCAGAGGCCCCTCGCCTTCTCCCCCGCGCGCAAACTCATCCGATGAGAAGCTGGTGCTGCTGCTGCCACCCGGGGACGTCTTCGCTCGGCTGTGCGAGTTGGGACACCGACTCGGCGAGCTCAGTTACGCGGACCCTGAAGCGGGGATCATGCAAGTGACCTTCACTGCGCTCAACTCGGTTCCCTGCCAGCTCATGGCCACGGTCGTCCCCAGTGCCAATCCCAGAGAATCCCAAGTCGAATTCACGCTCGAGCCACTCGCCAACGGACAGCCTCCACCCATAGCTGCTGTGGTCGCCCACATGTTCCGCGCCCTGTGAGCATTGGGCGGCGCTGTGGAAATCCTTGTCGTCCGCTGACTTTGAACCGGCCTGCGGCCTCGCTTGCCGTGGCGCTCAAACGCTCCGGCCTAGACCCAGGGGCAGTTGGAGTTGCGGTCTCCGAAAGCGTCGCCTGTGCGGTAGCGCTCAAGGGCGAAGGGCTTGAGCTCGTCGGGTTTCTGGCCGTACACGAGCATCTGGGCGGTGAGTTTGCCCACGCCGATCATCTTGAAGCCGTGGTTGGAGTCGGCGATCACCCAGGCATTGTCGGCCACGTAGTCGAACACCGGCACATTGTCAGGAGTGAATGCCCCGATCCCGCCGTTGCGGCGTTCCTTGAAGTAGGGCCGCAGGTTCTCGAGTCGCTTGAACAGCATGCCGAGGGTTGCGCAGTAGTAGTCGGCGAACCACTGCTCGGCCTGGTACACGTCGTTGAGGTGGCCGTAGGGTTCGACGGCTGCTTCGGGGCCGATCTTCACGGGGATGGTCCCGCCCTGAAGGCCCGGCGCGCCCACTCGTTCGGCCGCATACCGCACATAGGAGTAGAAGTGGTCCTTGAGCAGCGTGTCGTCTTCTCCGTACACGGGCGTGTTCATGAGCTCGACGTGCAGAACGGGTGAATCCTTGTGCTGCGCCGTCCGAAAATCCACGCCCTCCGGCAACAGCACCTCGCCCTCCAGCAAGCGCCAATAGGTCCACATGTCGGCCTGGGCCTCCACATGGCCGTCGGGGTACCCGACGTCGATGTGAGAAGGGCCACCGAGCCATTCCCAGTGCTCGGGCGTCCATGCTCCCGCGCCCACCACCACTTGCTCGCAGGCGATGGGGCCGTGGTCGGTCTCGACCGCGATGACTGAGCCTGACGCGTCGAGCTTGTAGCCGGTGACGCTGACGCCGTAGACGCGCTGCACGCCCCACTGCCGGCACTTCTGATCGAGCCCCCATACCGCCATATGGGTGCCCGCGTAGCCCGAGCGGAGTTCGTGCAGCACCACGTCGCAGTTCTCTGTCTTGAAATCGGGCCACAAGCCCGTCAGGAACGCATGGGCTTCCGAGCCCGTGTAGAGATCCGATGGATATCCACTGGCTGCCTGCGAAGCCTGTAGCTTGACGTAGTCAGCCTCCTGATTGGCCTCCCCCACCGACACGTAGCCGACTTGCTGGAAGCCGAAATTCACTGGATCGGACTCCCACACCTCCACGCTGGCTCGCAGGATGGCGTGCAGCGGACCGGTCATATACAGGTTTCGGATGCAGCCGCAGGCCAATCCCGTGGCTCCTGCACCGGGGCCTTGTTTATCGATCAGCACCACGTCGCTGCCCTTGCCTTTGCCGGAGCGTTCCAGATACACGGCGAGGTGGTATGCGCTCGACAGTCCGTGGATCCCGGCGCCCACCACGACGAACCGCGCGCTCGCCGGGAGCGGCACTGCCTCGAACACCGGGATCACGGCAGGGTTGGCGACACGTCCATCTGCTTCGGGCGGCAGCGGGCGGTTGGCGAAGGGATACCACTGGTTGTGTCCTGTGGGGTTGGGCACGCTGATCGTCATGATTTCTCCGCTTGGGTTCGGAGTGGGCGCTCCATGAGCGGGCGGCTCGGCCACCTGTGTGCGAAAGTCCTCAGGCGGCTTCCGTGGGTCATCGGAGTGCAGCGAGGATGTTGCATCGTAGCGGCGATCGCTCGGGGAGACGTCGTCGCCTCGTCGAAGGATCCGAGCCGGGCGTTTCGGCGAGAGGCATCAGAGGCGAAGATAACATGCTTCGGTTGTCGTCCACGGTCGGCGTTTGGGAGGTGCTCAGATGAGAATCGCTGTCTTGACGGGCGGAGGCGACGTCCCGGGCTTGAACCCCTGTCTCAAAACTGCCGTGAACCGGATCTGCGACAGCGGTTCGGAGGTGATCGGCATCCGCCGCGGCTGGGGCGGGTTGGTCAATGCGGACCCCGGCGACGCGGCGTCGCTTGCCGCCAACACAATGGCCTTGACGCCCGGAGTGGTCCGCAAGATCGACCGCACGGGAGGCACATTTCTGCACACCTCTCGCTCGAACCCCGGACGGGTCGCGAGCGCGGACGTTCCGCCGTTCCTGCGCTCGCGCTGCTCAGGCGGCGGGCCCCACGATCTGACCTCGAACGCAGTGGCGGTGCTGGAAGCGCTCGGCGTCGACGCGCTGATAGCGATCGGCGGCGACGACACTTTGTCGTACGCCCTGAGAATGCACAACGAAGGCGTGCCCGTCATCGCCATCCCGAAGACAATGGACAACGATGTGCACGGAACGGACTACTGCATCGGTTTCTCCACCGCTGTCAGCCGGGGAGTCGAGTTCATTCACAGCCTGCGAACCAGCACCGGTTCTCACGAGCGGATCGCGGTGGTCGAACTGTTCGGGCGGTATTCGGGCGAGACTTCGTTGATTACTGCTTATCTCGCGGGCGTGGACCGCGCTTTGATCTCCGAAGTGCCGTTCGACATCGACAAGCTGGCCGAACTGGTGATGAAGGACAAGGCCGACAACCCCTCGAACTATGCGATGGTCACGGTTTCCGAGGGCGCCTCCATCGAAGGCGGCGAGATTCATCTGTCCGGCGAGGCAGACGCCTATGGGCATCGCAAGCTCGGTGGAATCGGCGCGACGACCGGAGCCTTGCTCACGGAACGCACCGGCGAGGGCATCATCTTGCAGGAAATCGCCTATCTGATGCGTTCGGGACGCCCGGACAGCCTGGACCTGATGGTCGCTTCCAACTACGCGGCAATGGCTTCCAACTTGGCTCTTGAGGGGGTCTCCGGCCGGATGGTCGCGCTGCAGGGCGGCGTCTACACCGACGTTCCCGTCTCGGTCACCGGCGAAGGGGCGAGACGCGTGGACGTCGGCGAACTCTACGACACCGAGCAGTACCGGCCATTGCTCCGCCATGTGGCCGGCAAACCCATGTTCCTGTACTGACCCCCATGTCCTGTCCTGGCCCCACGTCCTGGCCCCATGTCCTGTAGTGGCCGCTTGACTTCGGCTGCTCGTTCGCGGACGCCTCGCATCCGGCCCGACAGGGCTAGTAGACGCTAGTAGACGCCGGGAAAGATCCTGTAGGGGACCCGCTGTTGGTACTCCGCCCATTTCTCGGGGCCGTACTTCTCCGCGCAACGCTTGTCGTCCTCGATCTGGCGAGGCACGAAGAAGGAGATGATGAAAATGGCGTAGGTCCAGGCCCACAAGTTGGTGAAGTGGCCCCAGACAAGCCCCATGGAGACGGCGTACAGTCCCTCTCCGAAATAGTTGAAGTGCCGCGCCCGCCCCCAGAATCCGCTGCACAGAATCTTGCGGTCACCGGCCTCGATGTACTCGGGCTCGATGACGCCGAGGAACTTGCGTTCCGGCCAGCGTTTGAAGGTGTACTTCTGAAGGTTGGCGCCGCGGCCGATCACCCAGCCGGTGAGGAACAACAACGCTGAGCCGATCAGCCAGACACTGGTCCATCCCGTGGAGAAGCCCGGATCGGAGACCGGCGCCAGACCCCACAGCGGCACGAGGAACATCCAGCCCCACACGAACGGTCCTCCCCAGACGAGCTTGAAACCGACGTTCTCGTGGATGAGGTCGTAGGTGTAGAGCTGTACCCGTTCGAAGACGAAATAGTCGAGGAGATAGAACGAGTTGATGACGACGTAGAGGTAGAGGCCCGGATTGGAGTCCGCGACGTTCTCGTGGTGCCAGTAGGCCCCGGACCAGGCGTTGAGCGAGAACATCGTCCCACCCACGAGGTAGAAGAACATTTTCATGTCAAAGCGGCGGTTGAAGTACTGAAGTTCTTGGGCGCGCCCGAACCACCACGCCTGGAAGCGGTTCTTCTGCTCGCCCTCCGGCTGGGTGAACACCAGGAGTGTGGTGGCGATGACCGCGATCACAAACCCGCCGGCAATCGCGTACATGGTGGAGCGGTAGAACCAGTCCCGTGGCATCCCGGTGAGCTCGAACCACCACACAATGTGCGCCAACACGAACACCAGCAGTCCGTTGAGGCGGTATTGGAGGGGTGCGCCGGTCTCGCGGTTGACGACATAGCCGCTCACACGACGGGCGGGCAGGATCATGTGCGCTGTGAAGAGGGCGACGCAGACGAACAGCGGAGTCAAGAACCCCAGCACCACTTCGCCTCCGGACAGTTCGAACAGATGGTCGATTCCGAGCCAGTCGATCATGGTCCACTCCTCTGAGCGGTCCTCTCACCGGAGACGCCGGGACAAGCCGGTATCACTGCGGCGCCCTGAGCGGTCGCCATGCCGAGGTCCTGACCCGGGGCGACAGGAGTTGCCAGTTGTCGATCCCTGCACGGCATCGTTGCGCCGAACGAGGCAGGAGCATCTGGCCTCACGCTGGTTCAGCCAACAATTTCGTCTGCAGGAACTCTTCGAGGCCTGCCACTCCATTCTCGCGTCCGATCCCGGACTGCTTGTAGCCGCCGAAAGGAGCGTCGGCTGCGTGCCACATCCCACCGTTCACGCTCAGCGTCCCTGTTCGGATCCGCCGGGCGACGCTGAGCGCTCGGGAACGATCAGTCGCGAGCACACCCCCGGACAGGCCGTACTTCGAGTTGTTCGCGATGCGCACCGCGTCGTCATCCCCATCATGGGGCAGCACCACCAGAACCGGTCCGAATACTTCGTCTTGAGCGATCTCGCTGTTCTCGTCGGCGCCGACGATCACTGTCGGCTCGAAGAAAAAGCCCTTGTCGTGATTTGTCGGCGAGCCGCCGGTCACTACGGTTGCACCGGCCTCAACCGCGCGGTCGACCATGCCCTGCACCCTGTCGCGCTGCTCGGAGCTGATCAGAGGCCCGACGTAATTGGCCGCATCGAATGGATCGCCGACCCCGAAACCCTCGAAGATCTCGGTTGTCGTCTTCACTGCGCGGTCCATGTTCTCTCGGGGCACCAGCAAACGCGAAGTGATGGCACACCCCTGCCCGGCGTGGGAGTTGGCAAGCATCGAGCAAGTGAGAGCTCCCCCGTCCACATTCTCCTCGTCGAGCACCACCATCGCCGACTTGCCGCCCAACTCGAGGAAGACTTTCTTCAATGTTGAACTGGCTGCAGCCATGATCGACTTGCCGACCGCGGTCGAACCGGTGAAGGTGACCATGTCGACGTCCGGATCCGTCGTCATGACGACCCCGGTCTCGACCTCGCTGGAGGCGAGCACGTTCACCACTCCGGCCGGCATGTCGGTGTGCTCGGCGATCATGCGGCCGAGCGCCAGGGTGATGAGCGGAGCGTCCGGAGCCCCTTTGAGCACGACCGTGCAGCCTGCGGCCAAAGCCGGACCCAGCTTCGCCAGGTTCAACTGCGTCGGATAGTTGTAGGCGGAGATGGCGCTGACCACTCCATAGGGCTCACGCTCAACCCAGCGTCGGTGCATCCCCCCGTAGGCCTCGGCTACACCGAGATCGACTGTTCCGTCGTATGTCCCGGCAAGGTCGGCGTAGTAGTCGAGGATCCCGATGGGGCCTTCGAGTGCCGGGCCGCTCGTCATCACGATCGGCACGCCCACCTCGGAGACTGTCAGCGTGCGCAGGTCCTCGAGGTTGTCGCGCATCGCTCGGGCCAGCTGGCGCATGCACCGGACCCGAAGCCCCGCATCGGCTGACCAGTCGGTCTCGTCGAAGGCGCGCCGAGCCGCGCCGATCGCTTGCTCGACATCGACAACCGTTGCATCGGCCGCCTCGCCGACGAGTTCCTCGGTCGCGGGATTCAGCGACGTGAATGTTCGATCTCCGGTGGCGGCGACGAGCTCGCCGTCGATGAGCAGTTGGTTCTCTTGGTTCCAGAACGCCATAGAGGGCCAGAGTATAGGCAGACTATTGGCGCTCGGACAGGTCCGGGGCAGCGAGCCATGCCCCGAGCGGCCCTTGCCACCTCTGCAAGCCCGTCCGCGCGGCGACCACCGTGAGCGCCGAACTCCTCGAATACAAGCGTCAGCGAACCCCTCAGAGCAAGATCTGTCGTTTGAAGATCTGTCCGTGTCCGTCTAGTTCGACGTTCGCCCCCGCTAGCCGGAGCAGATGCCAGAACAGGGCCATGTTGCTCGACACCACGGGAATGCCCGCCTCGTCCTCGATATCAGACACGGTCTTGAGGACGCGCAGGCTGGTGCATGAGACGAACACCGCATCGCTTTCAGCGCTCGCGACAGCGCGGACTCCCGCAGCGATCGACGCCTCGGAGATACGGGCGACGATGAGATCGCTGGGTTCCAGAAAGGAGCCGAGCGCGGTGACCGACAACCCGGCATCCGCGAAGTGCTCGGCAATCGCTGCCGTGACGTCAGCGGTGTACGGGGTCAGCACGGCGATTCGCCTGGCCTCTAGGGCATGAAAGGCTGCGACGGCCGCTGTTATCGGGTTGCTGCAGGCCACGCCAGGGTGAGCCGCTCGGATACCGGCTGTCACTTTGGCCTCACCGATGAGTGCAGCGGCCGAGGTGCAGCCGTAGCCGATGGCGTCGAAGCCGAAATCTGCAGGCAGCAGCCCGGCGGCGATGGGCAGCCGTTGTTCCATGTCGGTCAGCGTGCGGGGCGTCACCTCGACGTCGTTGGGAATGCGCGAGTGATAGAACTCGACTCCCTCGACGTCGAGCATCCGAGCCTCGGCTTCGATGGTCTGGTCGCTCTGCAGAACGATCAGGCCGAGGCGTGCCCGCGGTCCGCAGCCTTCATCGGTCTCGAAAGGCAGCTTCACGAGATCGGGCGCCGTCACCTCGTCGCTCACCTCGTCGCTCCTCAAGCCTTGGCCTGCTGGGAGAAGAAAGAGGCGCCCGTGGGCACTTCTGGAAATTCCATCTCATAAGCCGAACAGCGGACCCGATTGGTGCGGACGCCTCGAACGACTTCACCTTCGTAGCGGCTCGGGAGGTGGTTGACCTGCAGGGGCTTGGAGTCCTCGGCCCGGTACTCGCAGATGAAGAGCGTGCGGGGCTTGTCCGAGTCGTTGGGAGCCGAACCGTGGAGCAGGCGCGTGTGCATCAGACACGCCGAGCCGGCCGGGCCATGGACCGCAACAGCATCGGCTGCGTGAGCGGCCTCCACCTCTGCGCTGACCGCGCCGGTGTAGACGCCGTCGTGCCAATGATCGAACAAGTCGCCCAGATGGGTGCCCGGGACGACCTTCAGCGGCCCGTTCTCCAGCGTGACGCCGTCTAGGAAGAACAGCACGGCTATCAGGTCTTCGTTGGTGTGGGGCTGGAACATGAAATCCTGGTGGTACTTCACCTCGGTGGCGGATCCAGGGTGTTTGGCGTTGATCTTCGAGTTGTTGTACTCAACGTCGGGCCCGATGAGTTGGGCGACGGCGTCGAGCGCCCGGTTGTCGCGCATCGCCTCCAGGTAGGCGTCAGAGACATCGACAGGCGATGCGACTCTGCGCAACGCCGGCCGCTGTGGGTTGTGGTCGGCCTCGAGGTCGAATCGCGCCCGATTCGCCGGCGTTCCCCCGTATGGTTCGGAGTGCTCGCGGCTTTCCTCGACCCAGGCCGCGAAGTCGGCCACAAGCGCCGCGAGTTGTCGCGGCGTCAACGCCTGTTCGACGAAGGCGTAGCCGTTCTCCCAGTAGGCCTCGATTTCCTCGGGGGAGAGAACGCCGTCACGCATCAGATGACGGGGAGCTCGGGCGCAGCGCGGCGGCTGAGCAGTTCCGGGCCGTCGGCACGGACGACCAGATTCTCTTCGTGGACCATTGCCTTGCCGGGCTCCCACAAAAGCGCTGGCTCCAGGGTCAACACCATGTTCGCTTCGATGACGGTGCTGTCAGCGGCCATCAGAGACGGCCACTCAGTCACCTGCATGCCGAGTCCATGGCCCATGCGACCGATGTAGTTGCCCAATGAGCCGTTGGCCTTCAACACCTCGTTCATCGCCTTGAAGACCTCCGAGGCGGCGGCCCCGGGCCGGACCGCTTCAAGGCCCGCCTCAGTGGCCTCCCACACCGCCCGGTAGGCGTCGCGGGCGCCGCTGCCGGCGCTCGTGAAGGCGAAGTTGCGGTCGAAGTCGCTGAAGTAGCCGTCGAAGGTCGAGCCGGTATCGAAGATGAGCATGTCACCGTCGTCGATCCGGCGGTCAGACGGTCGCCGGATGACGTCGCCGATGCCGCCGGCGCCGGTCGTTCCGACCAGGTAGGGAACGTCGTCTGCGCCTTGGCGCAGGATCTCCGCACGGCACGCGGCGAATGCCTGACGCTCGGTCATGCCCGTGGACAGCAGTTCGGGGAGTTCGTCGAACGCGTCGGACACCACACCACAGATGTGGCGATGCTTGTCGATCTCGCGTTCGCTCTTCACCATGCGCAGCCCGCGAATGACGTCGGTCGCGTCGACAAAGCCGCCCAAAATCGAACGCAGGCGATCGATGTCGCGCAAAGGCATGCGCACATGGGTTTCAGGGCCCATCGGCAAGCCGATGCCGCCTTCGGGAGCGACCTCCCGGACGCACTCTGCCAGCAGGGTGACCCCGTCGTCGTCGGGACGAGGCGACGACCAGGTTCGCACGTCGTCGATCCAGGTCTCCGACATTGTGGCTTCACCGATGCTGGGGATGACCGCTATCGGCTTGCCTGCCGCAGGGATGACCGTGAACCAGGGCCTCGTCGGGCTTTGCCAGAAAAGAGTGTGGAATCCGGTGAAGTAGCGTACTTCAGGCTCGGTGCACACCAGGATCGCGGCGATCTCGCGTTCGGCCATCCGTGCCTGACAGCGCCGGGTTCTCTCAGAGAATTCGTCGGCTGGAAAGCCTCGCTTGGGAGTCAAGTCTCTCCTTCTTGTGGCTCGCGGATGCGACTGTAGCCTGAGCCGGTGACTTCGCGGTTGCCGCTCGACCGAATACGCAAGGACACTCCCGGAGTCGACCACGTCCTGCATTTCAACAACGCGGGCGCTGCGCTGCCGCCCCAGATTGTGCTCAACACTGTTGTCGGGCATCTTGAACGCGAGGCTGCCATCGGCGGCTACGAGGCTGCCGGTGAAGCAAGCGACCGCCTCGAAGCGGTGTATGACTCGCTCGCCAGATTGATCGGTGCCGATCCTCACCAGATAGCCGTCGTGGAGAACGCCACCCGCGCCTGGGACATGGCAGTCTACGGCTACCCCTTTGCCGAAGGCGACCGAGTGCTCATCGGCCGGGCCGAGTACGCCAGCAACGTCATCGCCCTGCTGCAACTGCAGAAACGCCACGGCGTCGAACCGGTGCTCATAGAGGACGACGGGCACGGCCAGATCGATCTCCTGAATCTGGAGGCTGAACTGGCCCGAGGTGCGGCCATGGTGGCTTTGACCCATGCGCCGACGAACAGCGGTTTGATCAATCCCGTCGAGGCAGTGGGCGCCTTGTGCAAGCAGTACGACGTGTTCTATGTGCTCGATGCCTGTCAATCCGCCGGCCAGGTGCCACTCGATGTGGGCCGCATCGGATGCGATGTGCTGTCGGGTACTGGGCGCAAGTACCTGAGAGGCCCTCGTGGCACCGGCTTCCTCTATGCGGGGCCGCGAGCACTGGAACGCATCGAACCCCCCTTCCTGGATCTCCACGCCGCGGACTGGACCACAGACACGACTTACGAGATCCGTCCCGGCGCCCGTCGCTTCGAGAATTGGGAGGCGAACTACGCAGGCAGGCTGGGTTTGGGGGCTGCTGTCGACTACGCGCTCGAGTTGGGCGTGGAGGCAGCCTGTGAGCGTTTGTGCCGGCTCGCTGACAGCTTGCGAGAGGCGCTGAGCGGGCTGGAGAGTGTGTCGGTCCACGACAAGGGTGCGATCCGCGGCGGGATCGTGACTTTCACTGTCGACAGTATGGACTCTGCCGATGTGAAAGCGCAGCTGTCCGCACTGCGCATCAACACCACCATGTCTCCCACCGGCCACGCTCGTCTCGACCTCGGACGCCGCGGTCTTGATTCTCTCGTCCGAGCCTCGGTTCACTACTACAACACTGATGACGAGGTCGCGCGCTTCGTCTCCGCCGTAGGTCGTCTGCGGCACTCGGACAACTGGACGGCGCCGTGACCTCCACAGACTACGCGCATCCCCATGCCCGCAGTCCAAGGCACGGACGTCGACAGTTGCGATCGGTTCATCTGAGATCGAAGCGGTCCAGGTTCATGACCTTGGACCAGGCCGCTGCGAAGTCGCGGACGAACTTCTCCTCGCTGTCATCGCAGCCGTAGACCTCGGCGATGGCTCGAAGCTGGGAGTTGGAGCCGAACACCAGATCGGCGGCCGTTGCGGTCCAGCGAAGTTCGCCAGTAGCCCTGTCACGCCCCTCGTACACACCTGCTTGGTCGGCTGACACCCGCCAGGCGGTCTCCATGCTCAAGAGGTTGGTGAAGAAGTCGTTGCTCAGCGTGCCGGGCCGCTCGGTCAATACACCGTGTCCGGATTGGCCCGTGTTGGCATCGAGTGCCCGCATTCCGCCGACCAGCACCGTCATCTCGGGTGCGGTGAGGTTGAGCAGGAACGCTTTCTCCACCAGCAACTCTTCGCCAGCGCGCTTGTGGAAGTCGGCGAGGTAGTTGCGGAAGCCGTCCGCGGTGGGCTCGAGCACTGCGAAGCTCTCGACGTCGGTCTGCTCGGCGCTCGCGTCGGTGCGTCCCGGTGAGAAGGAAACCGCAACATCGTGTCCGGCGTCGCTTGCCGCTTTCTCGACCGCGGCGCATCCGCCCAAGACGATCAAGTCCGCCAGCGACACCTGCTTGCCGCCTAGCGCATTGAAGTCTGCTTGGACCTGTTCAAGCACCGCCAATGTCTCGGGCACGCCTGCTTGGACATTTGCGTCCCAGCTGTTCTGCGGCGCCAGCCTGATGCGGGCGCCGTTGGCCCCGCCGCGCATGTCAGTGCCTCTGAACGTCGATGCAGAAGCCCATGCCGCCGACGCCAACTGGGCAACAGACAACCCGGATTCGAGGATGCGGTCCTTGAGTTCGGCAATATCGCTGTCGTCGATCAAGTCGCCCTCGACTGCGGGAACCGGATCTTGCCAGATCAGCTCCTCTTCGGGGACTTCAGGCCCGAGGTAGCGCGACACTGGGCCCATGTCCCGGTGGGTGAGCTTGAACCAGGCTCGGGCGAAGGCGTCCGCGAACTGGCCCGGGTACTCAAGAAAACGGCGCGCGATCGGCTCGTAGATCGGGTCGTAGCGCAGCGCCAAGTCGGTGGTCAACATTATCGGCGAGTGCCGTTTGGATGTATCGTGCGCATCGGGGACACTGTTGTCGGCGGCGCGGTCGGTCGGACGCCATTGTTTGGCGCCTGCGGGACTTTCGGTGAGCTCCCACTCATAGCGGAACAGGTTGTCGAAGAACCCGTTGTCCCAGACGGTCGGAGCACTGGTCCAGGCCCCTTCGAGGCCGCTGGTGATGGCATCGCCACCGACACCGGAGCCGAATGTGTTGTGCCAGCCGAAGCCCTGCTCTTCGAGGCCGGCGCCTTCGGGTTCATCTCCGACGTGAGTGTCGGGCGCGGCGCCGTGCGCTTTTCCGAAGGTGTGGCCGCCGGCGATCAGGGCGACCGTTTCCTCGTCGTCCATGGCCATGCGGCCGAACGTCTCGCGTATGTCGATTCCAGCGGCTATCGGGTCCGGATTGCCGTTGGGACCCTCGGGGTTGACGTAGATGAGGCCCATCTGCACCGCTCCCAGCGGCGTCTCGAGTTCTCGGTCTCCGGTGTAGCGCTCATCGCCGAGCCACTCGTTCTCCGAGCCCCAATAGACGTCTTCCTCAGGCGCCCAGATATCGACACGGCCACCGCCGAAGCCGAACGTCTCCAAGCCCATCGACTCCAATGCCACGTTGCCCGCGAGAATCAGCAGGTCGGCCCATGAGAGCCCGCGCCCGTACTTCTGCTTGACCGGCCACAACAGCCGGCGAGCCTTGTCGAGGCTGGCATTGTCGGGCCAGCTGTTGAGCGGCGCGAACCGCTGATTGCCTGTGCCGCCACCGCCTCTGCCGTCGCCGATCCGGTAGGTGCCGGCGGCATGCCAGGTGAGACGGATCATCAAAGGTCCGTAGTGGCCGTAGTCGGCGGGCCACCACTCTTTCGAGTCGGTCAGCACCTCGGCGATGTCCTGTTTGACTGCGGCCAGGTCGAGGGCCTCGAATTCCGCGGCGTAGTCGAAGTCGGCGCCCATAGGATCGGCTTCGGAGGAGTGCTGATGCAGGATCTTGAGGTTCAACTGCTCAGGCCACCACTGTTCGGTTGCCGATGTGCTCTTGGTGGTGTTGGCACCGGAGAATGGGCACTGGCTCGCACTTTCAGACATGGGCTTCTCCTTTGAAGGGATCGGTTGATTGTGGGTTGGGTTATCGCCGGCTCATTGGGCAAGCGGTTCGGGCGCGGATGCGCGGCAGTCGGGGCAACGGCCCCAGTAGACGACCTCGGCTTCGTCGATCTCGTAACCGGAGTCGTCCGCGGCGGTGAGGCAGGGGGTGTACCCCACCGCGCAGTCGACGTCGACCATGCGATTGCATGCCCGACAGATCAAATGGTGGTGGTTGTCGCCGACGCGGTCTTCGTAACGGGCCGGTGATCCCGCCGGTTGGATACGCCGAATCAGGTTCTTGTCGGCCAGCATCGCCAGCGAGTCGTACACGGCCTGCCGGGAGATGGCGCCGATGTCTTCGCGAACGACCTCGTACATGTCGTCGGCCGTGCCATGGGGGCAGGCGCTGACAGCACGCACAACCGCTAACCGCTGGGCCGTGACCTGTACGCCGTTGTGGCGCAACAGGTCAGCGACCGAGGGGGAACCTCTGGAGGGCATGAGGGGACTATAGCAGAAGTTTAGATCAATTCCAATATTATTTCTAATCTAAATCCTGTATTGATCTGAACAACTCTCTTCGACACAAGTACGGCCATCCAACTGGCTAGGGTGTCGCCTCCAAAGCCGCTACTCACCGGCCGAGGAGTTGAATGCATGGCAGATTGGATCGCGTTGACGGCCCGCTCAGGCCGCGCGGCGCACGACCTCGTCGGTTGGCTCATGTGGGATCCAGATGCCATCGCCGCCTACGAGGCGCTAGGCGTGCCGAATGGGATGGGCTGGATCCAGGCTTGGCGCCTCGCACCCCTCGGCGATGTCGCTCCGGCCGCGGCCGCCGCCAGCACCTACTCCATCCGCCCGCAAATCGTGGAGCTCGTCTTCAGTGCCTGGCGCGGAACAACCGATCCAGACAACATCATCGCGGTGCGCGACGCAGCCATCGAAAGGGGGCTCGCGACCATCGCTCCCGGACTCAAAGACACGCTCGCTCCCCTGGCCGACGATCTCTGGCGCGGCATCGACACGGTTCATCACGGAGCACGTCCGCTGTTCGCTGCCAACCGGGGCCGGACCCGTCCCGACGACTCGCAACCCCTCCTGTCGGCTTGGCTTGCGGGGAACTGTCTACGTGAACTTCGCGGCGACAACCACTGGCTATTGTGTGCCGCGGCCGACCTCGACGATGTGGAGGTGGGGCTCCTCCACTCCGCCATGGTGGACATCGCCGAGTACGGCGATGAGGAGTGGATTGCCCGCAGTCGAGGTGCGGATGACGAAGCCATCGCCTGCGGCTGGCACCGACTCGAGAGCAAGGGCTTGGCCAGCAACAACAGGCTCAACGACGAGGGTCGTCGGTTCCGCTACGACCTGGAACGCCGGACGGACGAACTGACCGCACCCGCGTGGCAGGCGGTCGGCGAAGCCGCAACCCGAGCTTTCTGTGAGGCCCTCGAACCACACCACGCCGCGTTCGTAGCTCGGATCGACGAGACCGCAGGCCCCCGCTGGATGCCGGCCGTGCGACACCGACCAACAGACCTCGCAACCTGAGGGAAGGTCAACAGGACGAGGACGCCACTGGGCGAGCGTCGGGGTGGATGCCTCGGATGAGCTCGTAGGGCCGCGGCACGAATGTCCTTGCCTGGACGTGAGGCGAGCGGATGCGATCAGCGCGGAAAAGGCGAACTTCGTCAATGGCGGTGTCCCAAGCGATCACGTACCACAGAGGCGCTCGCACCAACAGACCGTGCGGCTCGACGACACGCTGCGACTCCTTCCCGGTCCGGTCGGCGTAGCTGAATGCCAGCAACCGTTCTTCACTGAACGCTGTCTCGAACAGGCGCGCCAAGAGCGGGCTGACTGATCTTTCATCAGCAACGGGAGTTCTTGCTGGCTTTCCGACCACCCATGACCCTGGTGGGTGTCACGCGGCTCGCCATTCCAGGGCTCATGTTCGAGATCGAGGCCACCGCTATCGTCTGAGCACAGCCACCCTCGGAGATGCTCTGCAGGCGACGTCGGCCCGCTTTACGACCAGAACTCTGACTGAACCGTTCGCTCCTCAATGCGGTGCAATGGGCTCGATTCCGTTGGCTGATGCGCCCTCGGCGAGACGCTTGTCATAGGTCACCAGACCCGCTAGGTCATCGCCCAGGTCCAGCGCAGCCGCGAGGTGGATTGCGTCTAATGAGCGCAAATCAGCAGGGTGGAGCCGTCCGGCCTCTTCGAAGACTGCCGTTGCGACCTCGACGATAGACACCGACTCCAATACTTCGCGTGCAAGCAGCACGCGATCAGGTGCAACCTGTCGAGCGACTCGCATCAGTTCGGTCCGCGCCAGGTCAGAGGTGACGAGGTCTTGGTCCGCACGCTCAATCCACAGTCGAAGGGCCGCTGTCTCGGGTTCGGCGACGACCAATTTCACCAGTGCAGACGTGTCGAGATAGAACGCCACGTCAGCAGCGCTCGTCGTGTCGCATTTCCAATAGCGCCTTAGAAAGCGATGGACCGATCTCGGGGACCGGCAAACTCGCTGGATCACGCCGCGCCGGCCGGGCCCGGCCGGCATCGATCAACGCGCGCAACCGTGACCTCGGGATCGTAGTCATCTGGGCGACCGGACGCCCTCGGTCAGTTATTGTCACCGTTTCTCCAGAGGCAGCCTCGGCTACAACCGCGGAGGCATTCTGTTTCAGCGCACGGATCCCGACTTCAGACATGTGCTTCATTGTAGCACATGTCTGTGTTCGCGGCACCCGCGTTCGGCCAGGAGTTACGAGGTCCGGGCATCGCTGACAGCGGCAGGATCTTCAGTCGATCTCGTCTAAAGAAGCGGCGAGCGTGTTCACCGATGGGCGTAGACCGAGCGCATAAGTGTCGGCGATGGCGGTGTCGCGGTGCTCGGTGTGGGCGTGGGTCCGGTTCGGATCGAGAGCGACTGCCATGAAGGCGCGGCGGCTCGGGAAGGTGTTGAACCGAACCTGATGCCATGATCGGCCGTCGCCGATGATCGTGCCTTCGACCGAGAACCAGGCATCGATCCGAACTCCGTTCGGGACGGCCACGGAAGCCGCAACCTCCTGATAGGACTCCATATGATCGGGCGTGACGGTTGAACCGGCTTCATCGTGGAAACGGATCACGTGCAGCATCGTGTAGGCCCCGTCCTCTTCGCTGGGCGGATGCGGCACATCGGCCCAGTCCACCTGCTGCTCGGCCACGGGAAAGCCCAACGGCCGGCCTCCGATGACGATGGTCTGGTCCATTCCCGCCTCCTTGTGCTGATGGGCCTCCTGGAAGTCCTCGCGCTCCTGCATAGCCATGAATGACGCCCGCGTCGGATAGCGCACGACGGCGATCCGGTCCCAGGCGGGTTCAGCGCCGATCAATTGATCCTCGACCTCGGCGACGAACACGATTTCGGCGCCCACTGCCGTCAGCGGCCCGACCGGGGTGTACACCTCGTCGGCTTCCCTGCCGCTGAGCGTCGTTTCACGGGCATCGGCGTACTCGGCCCGTTCCTTGTAGCACATCAAGTTGATCATCCACACAGGCCCCTCGTCAGCGGGCGCGGTCGTGGCCAATCTGATGGCGTAGTCCCGATCGATCTGTCCGTAACCTGGCATGTCTCACTTCCCTCGTTCGCAACTCGTGGCACATATTGCCACTTTTTCTGGCAAATGTGCGGACCCCCGAATGCCCAGAGGACGAAGTCGTCGAGATACCGCCCTGCTCATTGACGGAGCGTTCCGGCGATTGTCAGCGCGCCATGGTCGGCAGGTAGGGGGTGATCGCCGACAGATCCGCCGTTCCACTCGCATGGCTGAGGTGTTGGGCGATGACTGCGTCGGGCCGGACAAGCACGACCCCGTCGGCCTCATAGGGGGCAATAGGCCGTTCGGCGGGGAGCCGGCGCACCTCGATCGGAGCGCCGTCGGGGAGCGCCGCAACTGCGACCTCCCAAGACTCGGCGTCGCAGTCGGGCCCGACGAGCAGCACGTAGCCATTGCCGTACCAGTCGAGCACCGACTCGGCCTCAGCGTCGTCAACCCAGATGTGGGGCGCCCGCCAGCCGTTGCGAACGAGCGGCCGGAAGTCGCGGGCCGGGTTCTCTAGTTCGGGAGCGGGTTCAAGGTTCGGCGCGATCAGTTCCGACGACAGCTCGTAGCCGCGCAGCAGGTAGTCGTAGTCGGCGTAGCGCTTGGCGCCTTCGATGTGTTCGCCGACGTCCTCGCCGGCGCGGTAGCCCAGCATCATCCGACCCATCACCGTCGTCGTGACGACGCCGTACTCGATGCGTTCCAGTGCCAACGGCTTGTGCTCCTCTTCGTAGGTGTCGAGGATCGACGCGGGTGCGAGGCCCCGCAGCACGTAGGCCAGCTTCCACGCGAGGTTGCGGGCCCCGGAGAAGCCCGCGTTGTTGCCGAGCCCTCCGGTCGGCACCGACACGTGCGCGGCGTCTCCGACCAAGAAGATGCGCCCGTGGTTGAAATGTGTGGTCGCACCCGGTGTCGGTTGCCACATCCGCATGCTGACGATGTCGAGTCCGACATCGTCGCTTGTGCCGAGCGATGCCAGGATACGAGCCCGAATCGCCTCCTCGGAGATCGGGTCCGGCTGGCCGATCGAAACCTGGCACCGCCAACGTCGCAAACCATCGAGCGGTTGAAAGACGAGGACCCCCTCAAAGGGCTGCGTGTACAGCAGGGCCCCCTTGCGATCACCCACGTAGGGTGACAGATCGGCATGGAAGATGACATCCTGCATGTGGATCGGCTGCGGCGAGCTCTCAAGGGCGGTGCCGATCACCGCCCGAGTCGTGCTGCCCGGCCCGTCGGCGCCCAGAGTGTAGGCCGCGGTCACGGTCCGGCGCTCGTCGGTTCGGGCGTCGCGGAGGATCAGCGCAGTGTCGGCGTCGGTCTGGGTGAGTTCGACCACCTCTGTGTCGAAATGCAGCGAGATGGAAGGGTCGTCGATGACTCGGGTCATCAGTGCCTTCTCGACCTCGTCCTGCACCGTCATCACCGGCAGGCACGGACTGTCGGGACCGGGGACGCTCAGAAACGTCGGGCTCTCGAGCTCGGCGAACGGCGTTGTGGCCAGGTCGACGGACCAGCGGTTGCAGGCTGTCCAGTCAGGCCCCAGACCGCTGTCCTCGACCATCTTCTCAACCCCGAACTCGCGCATCAGCTCCATCGTGTTGGTGTCGACGAAGCGCGACCTGGGGTGGGTGTTCAACTCTCCACGGCGCTCGACGAGCAGCACTGATACACCATGGCGCGACAGCAGCAGTGACACGGCGAGCCCGATCGGGCCGCAACCGATCACGCAGACAGGAACATCAGGCGTGGGCTTTCCCTTCATGTAGTCGGCCTGCAGCAGGACGAAATCACATTAGCCCATCTGACGCGCAACAGTGCTGTGGAAGTTCTCGTCGCGCGGAGCCATGCCTCCCCAGTAGAGGGCCGTTCTGCGCCGCAACGGGCACTGGCGCCGATCTTCATGAGCCGGCGCGGATGCGGTCGAGCACCGGCAGGAGGTGGGAGGCGAACCGCTCGGGATTCTCCGACATCGGGAAGTGGCCCAGCTCGGGCATTGCCGCGAAAGTAGACCCGGCGATGGCTTCGTGCGCCTCCCGACCTTTTTCGACCGTCGCGTTGGGGTCATAGTCGCCGGTGAGTATGTGGACGCCGACCTCGCTCGTGTCGATGAGTGACGCAGTGCTGCGGATGTCGAACTCCTCGATGTAGTAGGCGAGGTCGCCGATGAACACCGGCGGCCAGCCCGATGCATACGCCTGGATCGTCTCCTTGCGGAACTCGACCGGGGACTGTGGTGCTGTCATCCCCTCCATCATCTTCGCCTTCGACTCGTTGGAGACCTGCGGGTGCCAGAACCCCGGAAAGTGATCGAGCCGACCACCGATGTGCAGCGCGCCCTGCAGCGCCACGACCGCGCGGAAGAGGTCCGGGTGATGAAACGCCAAGTCGAGTGCGAGCAGGCCACCGACCGAGCACCCCATGAACACCGGCTGATCGAGCTCGAGCTCGGCCGAAAGCCCGGTGACGAGAGTCCGGAGGAACACACCCTCGAGCCGGTAGGGCGTCTCCCACCACCGCGGCCCGACCGGCGGCACCGACTTTCCGTGGAAGGGCAGGTCATAGGCGATCAGCCGGAAGTGATCGGTGATCTCCGGCATCTCGAACAGGTGGCGCCACTGCACCCCATGGGAGCCTGCGGTGTGCTGGAGCAGGAGCGGGATGCCGCACCCTGCCTCCTCCACATAGATCCGGTAGTCGGCGCCAACAAGGTCGAGGTTGACGTAGCGACCTGTCGGCGTCGCGGTGGGACGAACCAGAGGAGGCGCCGCATCCGGGCCAACGGCGCGAGCCAGTTCGACCGCCCGCTGCAGCGCAGGCATGTACTGCCACCAGAGGATCTCGTCGGAGTGGCGGCGGAGGCCGAGCAGCATCGCCGCCGACACGTCGTTGTGGAACGGGCGAGGCATCGCTGCGGTCATGCCGATCCAGAGGTCGTCGGGCATCGTCAGAACGATCACGCCGTCGGCCGGCTCGGGGACGCCTGGCCGAGGATTGCCGTCCGCCATCGTGAAACCGGTCGCCCCCCTAGGCGTCTCGATTAAGAGACCGCCGCTCCAGCCACGCGCGGCGAGCGTGAACTCGCCGTCTGCCCTCACCCGCTCGACCCACTCCGACGTGGAAATCACCGGCTTGCCTCCAGAACTGTGGAGAGGTCGGTCCCAGCCACGTCCCCCACCAGATCGGCCGGCCGGGAGCCGCCGCTCATCGCACCCCGACCCATCGAGAACCTCGAACTGCGGTCACCGGTCACCGGAGCCACCGCTCATCCACCCCGACCCATCGAGAACCTCGTCCTGGTGTTCGCCGAGTTTCGGGGGCCGGCGGTAGATGCCTGTCGGGGTCGCGCTGAACCGCATCGGCGTGTTGGGCAGGACCACAGGCCGCTCCGACCCGGGATGTTCGACGGCCACGAGCATGTCGCGGGCCCGCACATGCTCAGAGGCGAAGAGCGCCGGCGCGTCGTTCACCGGACCGACCGGCACCTCCCCGGCGAGCTTCTCGACGATCTCGTCCGTGGTGAGCGAACGGGACCAGGACTCCATGACCTCGTTGACCATCTCCCGGTTGTCAGCTCGACGGCGGGTCGTGCGGGTTCTGTCGTCTGTGACCAGATCCGGCCGGCCCAGCACCCCGCACATGAACTCCCACTGCCCGGGGGTCAGCGATGCGATCGCGCAGAGGCCGTCAGCCGTCGGGTAGATGTTGAACGGCGACAGTGAGGGATGCTCGGTCCCGCGCGGGGCCTGAATCTCGCCGCTGTAGGAGTAGCGCCAGGTAACCGACTCACAGAGCGCCATGATCGAATCCGTCATCGCAACGTCGACGAACTGCCCCTCGCCCGTGCGTTGGACGTGGTGGAGCGCACCGAGAATGCCGACTGCGCACATCGTGGCCGGGTACAGGTCACCGATCGACGGGCCGGCGGCCACCCGGTGCTCGGCATCGATGCCGGTGCAGCTCACCAAGCCGCCCATAGCCTGTGCGACGACGTCGAAGGAGGGCCACTCGGCGTGCGGGCTCTCGCCTGTTCGAGGGTCGCCGAATCCCCGGATGGCCGCGTAGACCAACGACGGGAATCGCTCGTGCAGCATCTCCCAGGACAGTCCGAGGCGTTCCATGACGCCCGCCTTGAAGTTCTCGACGAGGACGTCCGCAGATGCGAGCAGCCGCAGCAACTGCTCGACTGCCTCAGGATCCTTGAGGTCGAGCACGATCCCCCGCTTGTTGCGGTTGATGCTCGCGAAATAGCCGCCGTAGTGACGCTCCTCGTCGTCGTCGAGGAAGGGGCCGCTGAACCGGGGCAGATCCCCGCGGGGTGGTTCAACCTTGATCACGTCCGCGCCCATGTCCGCGAGGATCATCGTGCAGTACGGGCCTGCCAGTGCCTGGGTGAGATCGACGACGCGAACATCGGCGAGCGGGCCGGAACGCGCCGACAGCATCGCGGCGGCGACCTCGTGGCCGGCGAGGTGCGCGTCACCGCTCATGGCGTCGGCCTCCGTTGAGCAGCACGATCCGCTCGAGTTCACAGACACGTCGCCGTGCTGATTCCGGCCCCAGTGCTGAAGCGAACCACTCCCGCATCATCGCGCCCGCCGGCGGGGTCTGTCGAAAGCACCCCGGTGCAAGCTGTGATCGTGCCGGCCGTCGCGCTCGGCCTTCTCCGCTCGACGAGGCGCCGGCCTAGGCGCCGGCCTAGGCGCCGAAGTCTGGAACCTCCACAGCTTCACGGCAGCCCCTAGCGCAGCGGGGTCGGCGGCAGGAGGCAATCGGACACGAGCCGGAGCATTATCTCGCTGGTCCCCTCGAAGATCTTGGTGAGGCGGGCGTCGCGCCAGTAGCGCTCGATCGGGAAGTCGGTGGTGTAGCCCGCGCCGCCGTGGATCTGCAACGCCTCGGAGGTGACTCGCTCAGCCGTCTCGGCAGCCAGGTACTTGACCATGGCGCCGTCCATGTCCGGCGAGGTGGTGTTCTCGTAGCCGCCCATGTCGGTGTTGGCTGCGACCTGGTACATCAGCGCGCGGCAGGCCTCGACCTCTGTGGCCATCTTGGCGATCTTGAAGCGGGTGACCTGGAAGTCGCCGATCGGCCGCCCGAACTGCTCGCGTTCCTGCACATACGCCACCGAGTCCTCGAGTGCGCCTCGGGCAAGGCCGATCGAGCGGGCCGCGGTGTGGATCCGTGGAACGGCCATGCCCCGAGCAGCTCGAATGAACCCGGCCTTCGGATCGGCGTCGCGGTGGCCTCGTTGCTCGCGCTCGAAGCCGATCAGCCCGTCGTCGGGCACGAAGCAGTCGTTGAACGACAGGTCGAAGGTGTGCCATCCGTGGTAGCCGATCTTGCGGATCGGGTTGCCGGTGCAGCCGTCGGGGAACGCTCCCGGCTCCTTGTGGAGGATGAATCGGCGGATGCCGCTGTGCCGATTGCCTGGGTCGTACGGGGTCGTGCGGGCGACGACGAGGATCGCGTTCGACTGGTCGGCGAACGTGCACCACATCTTCTGGCCGTTGAGGAGCCAGCCATCGTCGACCTTGTCGGCGCGGGTTCGGAGCGAAGCGATGTCGGATCCGGCGTCAGGCTCGCTCATGGCGAAACTGCCGAGCCACTCGCCCCGAGCGGCTAGCGGGTAGTACAGCTCCTTCTGGGACGGGTCGAGGGCGGCGGCCATTTGGGACCGGGCGATGATCGACGCGACCGACATCCACGCCCGCGCGAGTTCTTCGGTGATGAGGGCGTATTCGAGCACGCCGAGGCCGAGGCCGCCGTACTTGTCAGGAGCCATGATCCCGAAGAAGCCGAGCTCCCCCATCTCCGCTCGCATCTCCTCGGGGATCATGCCGTGAAGGGGATCGAGCTCATTGGCGACCGGCAGCACCTTGCTCATCGCGAACTCGCGGGCCATCTCCTGGATCGCGACCCGCTCGTCGGTTCGGTACGGCGCCGGAATCGGCGGCCGAGGATCAACGATCTGGCGAGGCATCAGTGCTCCTCCCGCCCCTTGGTGGTGTCGGAGGGGGGACTTGAACCCCCACGCCCATAACGGGCACTAGCCCCTCAAGCTAGCGCGTCTGCCAATTCCGCCACTCCGACGTGGCCAACCAAGAGATGGATGCGAGAAACGAGCCTAGCGGCCTGTCCAGGCTGCCCCACTCGGAATCATCGCAGCGAGAACAACCGTTGTTTTGCGGCGAGTTGTCTGGAACGATGGCAGTTGATGGATCCCGACGTCCCCGACCTGGATCGGTCATTCCTCCCGGTCCTCAACGAAGCGCTCACCCGGCATGCCGACCGACTGTGTGCCGTCTTCGGCGACGATCGTCGGACCTATGCCGATATCGACCATGCGTCAGCTCGTGTTGCAAACGCTCTGATCCGCGACGGCTTCGAGCCGGGACAGCACGGTGCGGTCTACAGCCGAAACAGTGTCGAGGCGGTCGACGACGAGTCCGAGGAAGTGGGCGAACGCCCTCGATGCGTCAAAACCGTCGGGGTCTACCAGCCACTGGTAGCCGATGCCCCGAAGGCCCGCGACGATGAATGCCGCTTCGTCCGCGGCGTCGAGATCGACTGCGACCGAACCCTCCGCCTGCCCCGCCTCGACCCACTTCGCGAATGTCGCTCGTTGCTCTTCATGGAACCTGCCGAAACGGTCGCGCAGGAATGACTCATCGCCTCGGCCCTCGAACATCAACGCGTACAGCACCCGCACGCCCCGGGAGTTCTTGTCGATCTGACGTTGGATCGCTTCGAGGGTCGCCGCGATTCGGTCGAGAGCAGTCGCGGACTCGTCGGGCTCGGGAACCGAGCGGTGACTCCAGTCACGGACGAGCTGAACGAGCAGTTCCTCGACGAGGCCCTCTTTTGAGCCGAACCGCACCGTCACGAGGGAGCGGCTGTAACCCGATCGCTCCCCGATCGCGGCGAAGGTCATCGCCGATATCCCACCCTCGAGCACGAGCTCGCCGGCCGCACGCAGGAGTGCCTCGGTCGACTCCTCGCGCCGCTCCTTCTGTCGTGTGCGCTCGACAATCGCCATTGTTCCCAGACTACACATCGGCACGCCGTATGTAGCCGATTGACAAGCAAGAACTAGTTGCACAACAATAAGCCCTATGACCGTTGAGGCCGTCGCTGCGCTCACCGCCTTCCAGGATCGCATCATCGAAACCGCCTCCTCGTTCAGCGAGCCGGAGTGGAACGCTCCCTCCGCAGCGCCGGGCTGGCTGGTGCGCGATGTCATCTCCCACCTCGCCGTCGGGGCGCGGGCGCTCATCGACCCGCTGCCGCTGCCCGAAGACGCCGTCGATCCGCCGGAAAACCGCGAGCGCCAACACGACATGCATGTAGCCCTCCGGCGGTCATGGACCACAGCCGAAGTGCTCGAGGAGTTCATGTCTTTCGCTGCCCAGCGGCTCGAGCGCATTCCCGCCTTCCAGAACGAACCGCTGGCCTCGAACGAGATAGAGATCCCCGGACTCGGAGCGTACCCCATGCACGCGGTCGCCAACGCCCTGGCCTTCGACTACTACTGCCATCTCTACCACGACATTTGCGAACCCGGCGGACCGATCTACCGGGACCTGCCCGAGCCCGCCCACGACGAGCTCTACCCGGTCGTCCAATGGATGATGTGGGGCTTGCCCCAGATGCAGGGTCCCGAACTGGACAACGCGCTGTTCGCCCCCCTCACCCTTGACCTCACCGGTCCGGGAGCCGGCTCGTGGACCATCACCCGCCCCGATCCCGAAGGCGGCCTCGTCGTCGCCGAGACGGGAGGCGGCGACGTCGTTGTCACGTCGGCTGCCTCCGACTTCGTGTCTTGGGGAACCCGCCGCTCCTGTTGGCGCAACTCATGTACCGTCGAAGGCGACTCGGCCGCGGCCACCGCCTTTCTCGCAACCTTGGACATCGTCTAAAGGAGTCCCGATGACCCTTCAACCCGGTGACGTCAACCTCGCGAGCAACAACGACCTTTCGGCGATCGACGCAGGAGTGCCGTACGAATACCTCGCGGTGCTGCGTCGCGAGGCTCCCGTCTTCTGGAATCCGCCACCGCTCGATGGAGCGGCGATCTTCGAGCTCGGCGACGCCTACGAGCCGATCGGCTTCTGGGTCTTGAGCAAGTACGACGACGTGGCGATGGCCTCGAAAGACACCGACCGCTTCTCTGCGTGGGAGAACAGCGTCCTCTGGATCGACGTCAAGCAGAGCGATATGGCGCTTGCCTCTCAGCGTGCCGGGATGATGGGCATGGACCCGCCCGACCACACGCAGTTCCGGCGCCTCGTCCAGCCTGGTTTCACACCTCGCTCGATCAGCGCACTCGAACCCCACATCCGCGAGCAGGCCGCCGAAGTGATCGGCGAACTGGCCGGACGCGATCATGCGGAGTTCGTGTTCGAGGTTGCATCGGAGCTCCCGATGATCCTCCTCTGCGAGATGATGGGGATCCCCCAAGAGAGGCGCGACGAATACATGTCCCTCGGGAACGCCACGGCGAGCTTCGAGTTCAACGACAGCTTCGTCGAAGACCAGATCAACCTGTTCCTGATGCTCGACGACGTCGTCAAGACGGTCACCGACGCTCCCGACGACACCCTGATCTCGAAGTACGTACACGGTGAAGTCGACGGTCGCAAGCTCTCCCCCGGCGAGATAACCCAGTTCTTCCAGACCCTGTCGATCGCCGGCCACGAGACCACCCGCAACACGACTGCGCACTTCGTGCGGCTCATGGACGAGCACCCTGGTCAAAAAACACTGCTCCTTGAGGACCTGGAGGGTCGACTGCCCAACGCCATCGAAGAGGTGCTGCGCTTCTCCCCGCCGGTGATGCAGTTCTGCCGTACCGCGACCGAAGACGTCGAGTTGCGCGGGGAGACAATCCGCAAAGGCGACAAGGTCTACATGTCGTACGTCTCCGCCAACCGCGACGAAGAGGTCTTCCACGACCCCGACACGTTCGACATCCTGCGCTCGAACGCCGGCAAACACCTCGCCTTCGGCACGGGCGCCCACTTCTGTCTCGGCGCAAGCCTGGCCCGCCTCCAGCTTCGCTGTGTGCTGTCCGAGCTGTACACCCAACTGCCCGACATCTCCCTGGCCGAGTCGCCCACCCCGATGTACAGCGTCTGGTTCAACGCCCTCAACGAGATGCCCGTCCGAACTTGCCCGGTCGCCCACTGATGGCCGTCGACGTCGACTTCGACTCCTTCCCCGTCGCCTCCAAGGGCAACCGCTTCGAGGATTTCAGCGAGGGCCGGACGTTCCCCCACCACTGGGGTCGCACCATCACCGCCGGTGACAACGCCATCTTCTCGACGGCGACATGCAATTGGAACCCGATGCATCTCAACGCCGAGTACGCAAAAGCCCACGGCCACGACGACGTTGTGGTCAACCCGATGCTGGTCTTGTGCACTGTCGTCGGCCTGTCGGTCGAGGACCTCAGCGAATCGGGCGGTCCGTTCCTGGGCATGAGCGACGTCGTCTTCCATCGCCCGGTCCATCCCGGTGACACGTTGACGGCGTCTTCGTCTGTGACCGAGGCGCGTGAGTCCGCCAGCCGTCCCAATGCGGGTGTCGTCACATGGCACACGAAGGCCCACAACCAGCGCGGCGAGCTCGTCGTGGACTACCGTCGCACCAACCTTGTCGTGAAGCGGGGGAACCCATGACCGCTCACGTTCACCTGACCGGCGACGGCAACTACTTCGAGGACTTCGAGGTCGGCCGGCGCATGCGCCACGCTCGCAGCGCCACCATCGACGAGGTCGAGAACAACTTCATCTCCAAACAGGTGATGAACACCGCGCAGGCCCACTGGAACGAGGCGATTACGGCCGGTTCCTCCTTCGGCGACGGCCGGCTGGTGTTCGGCCTCGTCACCGGGTCGATGACCGTCGGGCTCACGAGCCAGGACACCGCCGAGAACGCCCTGGCCGAGCTTGGGCTCGACAACGTGCGCTTCCGAAAGCCCGTGCATCACGGCGATACATTGACGGCCTACACCGAAGTTCTCGCCGCCGGCCCGGCCGACTGTCGTGACGACGCCGGCGTCGTGCGATTCAGGCACTGGGGCCGCAATCAGCACGGCGACGTCGTCTGCGAACTCGAGCGAACCGTGCTGATCAAGCGTGCCGGCCATTGGCGCCGCGACGCTGCGAGCAGAGAAGAGGTCGTCAGCCCATGAGCAACTACGAACGCGGCCCTCGCGCGCGCGTCCGCCGGTCCGAGCTGTCGACTCCCGGCCATAGCAAGAAGATGATCGCCAAAGCCGCTGCCGGCGATGCCGATATGGTGTTCCTCGATCTCGAGGATGCGGTTGCGCCGTCGGCGAAGGCGTCTTCGCGCTCCAACATCATCGCCGGGCTCAACGAGCTCGACTGGGGCGGCAAGATCCGCTCGTTTCGCTGCAACAGCGTGGACACCGAGTGGTGTCATGACGACATCGTCGAGATCGTTGCCGGTGCCGGAGCCAACATCGACGTCATCATGGTTCCGAAGATCAAAGGGCCGCGGGAGGTGTGGTTCGTCGATGACCTGTTGACCGGCCTCGAGAAGAAGCTGGGCCTCGAGGTCGGCCGCATCGGCATCGAGTGCTTGATCGAAGAGGTTGAGGCGCTCCAGACCGTGGACGAGATTGCCCGGTGCTCCCCCCGCCTCGAGGCGCTCACGCTCGGGGTCGGCGACCTCTCTGCGAGCCAGGGCATGCGGCTCGGCCACATCGGGGTCACCGACGGCGAGGAGGAGCTGCGCTACCCGGGCGACGTCTGGCACTACGCTCGGAACCGGGTGATCGTCGCCTGCCGTGCAGCCGGCATCGACGCCATCGACGGCCCGTATGCGAACTTCACGAACCCGGACGGCTACGAAAGGTCGGCGGCGGCCTTCTCGATCCTGGGGGGCGTCGGGAAGTGGTGCATCCATCCGAGTCAGATCGAGATCGCCAATCGGGTTTTCTCGCCGACGCCGGAGGAGATCGCCACAGCCAAAGAAGCGGTCGCCGCGGTCGCCGCGGCCGAGGCTGCAGGCGAAGGCGCGGCCAACTCCAACGGGATGATGATCGACGCTGCGACCACCCGGCTGTTCCAAGTCACACTCGACAGGGCCCGCCAATGCGGGCTCATCGACTGAACGGAGTCCACCCATGACGAAACGCTACGGACACTGGATCAACGGTGAGTCGCTCGACCCGGCCCGCGGCTCGTGGCTGCCATCGCTCGAGCCGGGGGGCGACACTGTGGTCTACGAGATTGCCGATGGCTCGGCTGCCGATGTGGACGCAGCCGTCATGGCAGCGTCGGCCGCATTTCCCCCATGGCGCGACCTCAAACCGATCGAGAGGGGCCGACGCCTGATGGCGTTGGCGAACGCCCTGCGCGAGCGAATCGACGAACTCGGCGACCTCGAGAACCGCGACGGCGGGAAGGCTCCGCTGATGGGTCCGTTCGAAGTCGCGCAGTCGGCGGACTACTTCGAGTTCTACGCCGGTCTCGTCAACCTCGAAGCGGGCGACGTCTTGGATCTCGGGCCCGGCTTTCACAGCTACACCAAACGCGAGCCCTTCGGCGTCGTGGGCGTCATCACCCCATGGAACGTGCCAATGAACCAGGCAGCACGCGCCTGCGCGCCGGCCCTCGCCGCGGGCAACGCGGTCGTGCTCAAACCATCGGAGATGACATCGGCCACCAGCCTCGAATTGGCCGAGCTCGCCACCGCCGTCGGTATCCCGAACGGCGTCTTCAACATCGTCACGGGCACCGGTTTCGACGTTGGCCGCCCGCTGGTCGAACACCGCATGGTGCGCAAGGTCGCCTTCACAGGCTCGGTGCGCGCAGGGCGCGAAGTCGGGCGGATAGCGGCTGAGCGGATCATCCCGGTCACGCTCGAGTTGGGGGGCAAATCCGCGAACCTGGTCTTCGCAGACGCCGACATCCCGGCTGCCGTAATGGGGTCGCTGCGGGCCTTCGTCCTCAACACCGGTCAGGTCTGCTCCAACGGCACCCGCCTGTTCGTCGAGTCATCGATCCACGACGACTTCGTCGACGCAATGGTCGAGGCTGCACCGGACTTCGACCCGCTCCTGGGCCAGCTCACCACTCAAGCCCAATTCGAGAAAGTCGACGAGTACTTCAGGATCGCTGCCGACGAAGGCGCCGTCGCCGCAACTGGGGGAAGGATTGCGGAAGGGTGGAAGCCGGAGATAACGATCTACACCGGCGCCACAAACGAAATGCGCATCGCCCGAGAAGAGATCTTCGGCCCGGTGGCAACCGTCATTCCCTTCGAGGACGAGGAGCACGCGATTGCCATGGCGAACGACTCCGACTACGGCCTCGCCGCCGGCCTCTGGACCCGCGACATCTCACGTGCCCACCGCGTCGCCGCTCGTCTCGAGGCGGGCCAGGTGTTCGTCAACACGTGGGGCACAGGGATCGAGACGCCATTCGGCGGTTACAAGCAGAGCGGCATCGGCCGCGAGAAGGGCATCGAAGCCCTGCACCACTACAGCCAAGTGAAGTCCATCACCGTTGCGCTGTAAACGACCCAGAAGAGCCTGAGGAGACAGCCATGCCAGCACAGATCGAAGGACGCCCGGTGGTGGTCACCGGCGGAGCGAACGGCATCGGTGCGGCCCTTGCGCTCGACGCTGCCGCTCGCGGCGCCTCGACCGTGGCCATCGTCGACGTCGACGAGGAGTCAGCAGCCGGCGTCGCCGCACAGATCACTGCCGACGGGGGCTCAGCCACCGTCCATGCGTGTGATGTCTCCGATGCCGTGGCGGTCGACGCGTTGGCAGACCAGCTCATCGCGGCGCAAGGGCTGCCGGGCCTCGCCATCGCCAACGCCGGAGTGATGGCGCCGACGGGACCCCTGCTGGAGGTGGCGCCCGCCGACATCGAATGGCTGCTCGGCGTCAACCTGCGCGGCGTGATCCACACTCTGCAGAGCTTCGGCCGTCCAATGGCCGCAAGCGGGCAGGGCGGATGGCTGCTCGTCACCGCATCGGAGCATGCCCTCGGCGTCCCCCACCTGTACGGAGCGCCCTACACCGCCTCAAAGCACGCAGTGCTCGGTGCGTGCGACGTCCTCCGCTCAGAACTTCCGGACCATGTCGGCGTAAGCGTGTTGTGCCCGGGCCTGACCGCCAGCCGGCTCTGGAACTCCACCGCGCTCCGACCCGACGAGTTCGGCGGCGCCCTTTCGGGCGACTCCCAGTCGGGCGCTTTCATGGAGGCCACTGGAATGCCCGCGGCGACAGTCGCCGAGCGGGCGCTCGACGGAGCCGAAACCGGGCACTTCCTCATCCCGACGCACTACAACGCGCGGGCCTATGCCGAGAGCCGCGCCGAAGAAGTCACCGAGGCTTTCGACCGGCTCGCCGAGATCGACACAGCCGACTACGACGTCGGCACACTCGCCGCGAGGATGCTCGAACAGACGGCCACAGCAGAGGAGCAGAGGGACTGATCACCTGTGAGGGCTGTGAGAACGGGGGTCTGGGGGGCGAGCGGGACCCCCGGCCCACGCCACCGGAGCGCGTGGATCGCGACCTCGTCAACCGTCGACGTCGTCGGCGAGCGCGTCGAGCGAGGCAACGATCGACGAGGGGCATCCCTCGGTGTGGTGCAAGCTGTCGACGACAGTGCAACCGCTGAAATCGACGGTCGCCCGGACCTCGGGCGCTGCAGCCCGCACCCGCCCGTCAGAGGCTGAGCACCGCCCTGAGGCCGTCGTCTATGGCGTCGGTGAGCGCCCTGGGCAGTTGTCCCACAGCTTCGGTCAGCCACGAGCGGTCGACGGGCTCCAACCCGATCGGCACCGCAACAGTGTCCGTCGCCAAACCTGTCGCTGCGGCTTTGAGGAGCACGTTGCCGGCGAGTCCCGCTCTGTCCAGGTTCGACGTCAGGGGCACAACATGGGTCTGCCATACCTCGGCACGCAGGACCTCCTCAGAAGACACCACGACACACGGACGCCTTTTGTCGAGATCAACCCAGTGGACCGCACCTCGCACTACCACGGAGCAGATCTCTTTATCCGCTGACCCGTGGCGAGAGCGTCTGCGGAGTCCAGCCTCCGCTCGGTTGTGGCCAACGCTGCGTCTGCGACGAGCTGTTGGGCGAAGGACATGTTCGTCTGAGCCTCATGGCGGCGGAGTTGCTCGGTCACCCATCTCGAGAATGGGACGTCCAGGTTGTCGATGATCGACACAACGTCATCAGGGATGCTGATCGTCTTATTGGGCACGTACGTATAATACGTACATACTCCAGCGTCCGCAACCGCACCGCGGCGAGCTGCCTCGCGGAGGACTCCAGGGTTCGGAGCTGAACCCCGGGTTTTCAGAAGATCAGCGCGTAGGCGACTGAGGAGAAGCCGAAGACCACCGCGGCGAGGACGGTGATCCGGTCGAGGTTGCGCTCCACCACTGTCGAGCCGGCGGCCGCGGCTCCGGCGCCGCCGCCGAACATGTCCGACAGTCCCCCGCCCTTCCCGCTGTGCAGCAGCACCAGCAGAATCAGCGTGGAGGCTGAGATGAGCCAGAGGGGGGCAACGATCCAAACCATGATGTCAGCCTAACCGGGGCATCTGTGTCGGCCTACGCTTGGTAGAGGCGGAAGTTGACGATGCGGGCGAACTCTTCGGCGTCGAGACTGGCGCCTCCGACCAGAGCACCGTCGACGTCGGGTTGCGCCATCAATTCCGGGGCGTTGCCTCCCTTGACCGAACCGCCGTATTGAATGCGGACTTGCCTGGCAGCGGAGTCACCCCAGCGGCTGCGCGCCAGAGTGCGGATATGAGCGCACATCTGCTGGGCATCGTCGGGCGTCGCCGTCACCCCGGTGCCGATCGCCCAGACCGGCTCATAAGCGATCACCAAGCCGGCGACCACATCACCTGGCAAACCGGCCAGACTGCCCGAGACCTGCTGCGACACAGTGGACTCCGCCTCCCCCGCCTGGCGCTGCTCAAGGGTCTCGCCGACACAGACAATGGGGGTCATGCCGGCCGCTAGCACCGCCTTCGCCTTCTGGACGACGACCTCGTCGGTCTCGCCGAAGAGTTCACGCCGTTCGCTGTGCCCCACTATCACATACTCGACGTTGAGCTTCGCCAACATGGGTGGGGCGATCTCTCCCGTGAACGCCCCGTGGCTCGCCATGTGCACATTTTGAGCGCCCAGTGAAACGGGAACGTCGTCGGCTTGCAGTACCGTCTGCACCGATCGAAGGTCGGTGAACGGCGGATGCACCGACACGTCGACATGGTCGTAGTCCCGCGAGTTCAAGGCATAGGCCAGCTTCTGGATCGTCCGGATCGCCTCGAAGTGATTGTGGTTCATCTTCCAGTTGCCGCTGATGAGCGGTTTGCGGTTGCCGTATACAGGCTCGTTGGAAATTGGCCGACTGGACATTGAGTCATTGGACACTGGGGGCTCCTCTCAGGGCCTTGAGGCCGACTAAATCGCCCTGCTCGATCAGAGCGAGCGATGCCCCACCACCGGTGGAGACGTGGTCCATTTCATGTTCAACACCGAACAGTCTCGCCGCGGCGGCACTGTCACCGCCACCGACGACGGTGAACGCCCCGGCGTCGGCCATCGCCTGGGCGACCGCACCCGTGCCGCCGCCGAAACGAGGATCCTCGAACACGCCCATCGGGCCGTTCCACAGGACGGTCCCGGCCTCATGGATGACGTCTCCGAAAGCCGCTGCGCTGCCAGGCCCGATGTCGACGCCCATCCAACCGTCGGGCAAGTTCGCGCCCGTCTGACGGACCTCACCACCGACCTCCGGCTTCATCGGCTCGCCGCCCGGGCCCAGGGCGGTTATGTCGTGCGGAAGATGAATGGCCTTGGGGCCGTCGAGCAGACGCGCGCATGTGTCGATCATGTCGTCTTCGCACAGCGACGCCCCCACCGAATGGCCCTTGGCGGCCAGGAAGGTGAAGCACATGCCGCCGCCGACGATCAGCGAATCGACCGACTCCAGCAGCGCTTCGATGACCGCCAGCTTGTCGCTTGCCTTAGAGCCGCCCATGACTGCGACGAAAGGCCTCCGGGGGTTGACGCGCAGCCCGCTGAGCACTTCGACCTCGCGGTTCAGCAGCAGTCCCGCCGCCGACGGCAGATAGCGGGGCGGCCCGACGATCGACGCGTGGGCCCGATGGGAAGCGCCGAATGCATCGTTGACGAAGGCATCGTGGCCCTCGACCAGCTCCTGCACGAAAGAATCCTCGTTGGCTGTTTCTCTGGGATCGAAACGCAGGTTCTCGAGAAGTTCCACACCCGGCGCAAGTTCGCTCAGACGGCCGCGAACCGGGTCGACCGAACAGGCCGGGTTCGGCCGGCCTTCGGGCCGCCCCAGGTGAGTGCAGGCGGTGACCGAGGCGCCTTGGTCGATCAGCCCGCGAATCGTTGGCAGCGCGGCACGGATGCGCAGGTCGTCGGTGATCTCGCCGTCGGCCACGGGCACATTGAAATCGGCCCGCAACAGGACCGACTTGCCCGCGAGGTCTCCGAGGCCTTCAAGTCGGGGAACAGAGCTCACTTCTGAGACTCAGGCTGGTTTCCGACGACCAGGGTGAGATCAACCAGACGGTTCGAATAGCCCATCTCGTTGTCGTACCAGCCGAAGATCTTCACCAGCGAGCCCTGCGCCATGGTCAGCCCGGCGTCGAACACGCAAGAGGCGGTGGAGCCGACGATGTCGGAGGAGACCAAGGGCGCTTCGGAATAGACGAGCACGCCGCTCAGCGGACCGGACGCGGCCGCATCGGCGAATGCCTCGTTGATCTCGTCTGGCGTGACGCCGTCGCGGTTGAGCACGCCGGTGAAATCGGTGATCGACCCGTCGGGAATCGGCACCCTCATCGAAGTGCCGTCGAGTCTGCCCTGCATCTCGCTCATCACCAGGCCGGTGGCGCGTGCCGCACCGGTCGAGGTGGGCACGATGTTGACTGCCGCGGCGCGGGCCCGGCGCAGATCAGAATGCGGTCCGTCGACGAGGGCCTGATCGCCCGTGTAGCCGTGTACTGTCGTCATCAGCCCCTGCACGACCCCGAAGGCGTCGTCGAGCACCTTCACCATCGGCACGAAACAGTTGGTGGTGCACGAGGCGTTGGACACGACGTGATGGTTCTCCGGGTCGTAGGCGTCGTCGTTCACGCCGACCACGAAAGTGGCGTCGCTGTCGCCCGACGGCGCGGAGATGATCACCTTGGGAGCACCCGCGGTGCGGTGCATGGCTGCACCGCTGCGCTTGGTGAAGATCCCGGTGGACTCAACGACCACATCGACCCCGAGGTCGCCCCACGGCAGATCCTCGGGATTGCGTTCGGAGAGGACCCGCAGGACGTCGCCGTCGATGCTGATCCCGTCATCGGCGACTTCAATCTCGGCCGCTATGGGGCCGTGTACCGAGTCATGGGCCAGCAGATGCGCCATGGCGTCGATCGAACCGAGATCGTTGACTGCGACGAAGTCGATGTCGGCGCCCTGGGCCTTGGCAGCCCGAAAGAAGTTGCGGCCGATGCGGCCGAAGCCGTTGATGCCGACGCGTACAGTCATTTGGAGTCCTCCTGGTTCATGGGTGGGTGATTGAGGTCATTGCTCAGAGCAGATAAGCACATATGGCCGTCAGACGCTGATGTCGCGGTGGACGACAGAGGGCGAGACTCCCAATTCCTCGAGAACCACGGCCATGCGCTCGGCAATGGCGACCGAGCGATGCCTGCCACCGGTGCAGCCGAAAGCGACGGTGAGATACGACTTGCCTTCCTGTTCGTACAACGGAAGTATCAATTCTAGGAGCCTCTCGAGGCGTTCCAGGAACCCCTCGGTCACCGGTTGCGAAAGCACATAGCCAGAGACCGGCTGGTCGAGTCCCGTCAAGGGGCGCAACTCGTCGATCCAGTGCGGGTTCGGCAGGAACCGGCAGTCGATCACCAGGTCGACGTCGATGGGAAGACCGTGTTTGTAGCCGAACGAGGAGACGGTCGTCTGCATGGTGTGCCCGCAGTTCCCGTCGCCGAAGGCTTCGGTCATGCGGTCCCGCAGCTGGTGGACGTTCAGATCCGAGGTGTCGATCACCAGATCGGCCAGAGCCCGCAGCGGCTCCAGAGCGACCCGTTCAGCGTTGATGATCTCGCCCAGCGTGCCGCCTCTGCCTTGGTCGACGTCGAAGGGGTGACGACGCCGACTCGACTCGTATCGTCGCACCAACACTTCCGTGGAAGCATCGAGGAACACCAATTGCACTCGTGTGAACTTCGAGCGGAGCGCGCTCACCAGCGCGGCGACCTTGTCCTGGTACTGGCCGGAGCCGACGACCAAGGCCATCCGGTCCCCTGCAGCCGAGGATCCGTCGGCGAGTTCGGCGACCTTGGGGATCAGCGCGGGCGGCAGGTTGTCCATCACGAACCAGCCCATGTCCTCGAGATTGTCGGCCGCCACAGTGCGACCGGCACCGGACAGCCCCGCGATGACCACCAGATCGCTCACAACGCCATGCTAGCGCTGCGGACGGCGCCGCAGACCCGCGGACAACCTGTGCGCCCATGCCAGCGCTGCGGACGGCGCCGCAGACCCGCGGACAACCTGTGCGCCCTTACCTCGATTTCGGGGCCGGTCGGACTCGGTGGAGATGGGCGTAGATGTTCTCTGCCACTTCGTCGGGGAGCCAGCTCAGCTCCTTGAGGTCGGCCAGAGCCGCTCGTCTCACTGCCTTCACACCTCCGAGTTCCCTGGTCAGGCGCTTCTTTCGAGCCGGACCGAGTCCGGCGACGCCATCAAGCGCCGAGCGGGTCATCCGCTTGTCGCGCAGCTGGCGATGATAGGCGACCGCAAACCGGTGGCTCTCGTCGCGGATCCGTTGAAGCAGGTACAGCGCCTCGGATTGGCGGGGAAGCAGAATTGATTCGCTTCGTCCGGGCACGAACACCTCTTCAAACTGTTTGGCCAGCGCAACCACGGGAATCTCAGCGGACAGACCGAGCTCGGCCAGAACCCGCTCCGCAACCCCGAGCTGTCCCTTGCCGCCGTCGACCACCAGCAGTTGCGGCGGATAAGAGAACCTGCCGTCACGCTCTTCCACAGGAACTCGGCGCTCTTTCAGATACGCCGACAGCCTGCGGGTCAGCACCTCCTCCATTGCCGCAAAGTCATCGTTTCCGGGCACTGACCGGATCTGGAAGCGTCGATAGTCGGACTTCTTCGGCAACCCGTCCTCAAGCACCACCATTGATCCCACGTAGTCGGTTCCCTGAATATGGCTCATGTCGTAGCACTCGATCCGCAGAGGCACGAGCGGCAGGCCGAGATGCTGTTGCAACTCGTTGAGCGCTCTGGCACGGCTGTTGTGATCATTGGCGCGTTTGAGGCGGTGACGGTTGAAGGCCTCCTCGGCGTTCTGGGCAACCGTCTCGTGAAGGCGCCTCTTGTCGCCGCGTTGCGGCACCCGGATCTCCACCCGGGTACCCCGTGCTTCGCTGATCCACTCCTCGTACAGCCGCGGATCGTGCGGCAGCCTCGGCACCAGCACCTCTTTGGGCCAGCCGATCGGGTTGTCGTCGAAGTAGAGACGTTCAAGCACCCTGCTCATCAGTTCGGGCTCGTCGAGCTCTTCTGCTTTGTCGACGACGAAGCCCCTGCGTCCCATGACCCTCCCCTTGCGCACGAAGAAGACCTGCACCGCGGCTTCCAGCTCATCGTCGAAGACGCCGATCACATCGGCGTCGCTTCGGCGGGGAAAGACCATCTGCTGCTTCTCGACCGCCTTGCGGACCGAGCGCAGACGGTCTCTGAAGTAGCCCGCCCTCTCGTACTCCAACGCGTCGCTCGCCTCATGCATCTGCTCGGTGAGCCTGGCGATCACCTCATCGGCGTCACCGGCGAGAAAGCTGATGAGCTCAGCGACCATGCCGTCGTAGGCCTCCTTGTCGACCTCATCGACGCAGGGCCCGGCACATTTCTCTATGTGGTACAGCAGACACGGCTTGCCCAGCCGCCGGTGATCGCGGAACTTGTTGTCCGAACAGGTGCGGATGGGGAATGTTCGCAGCAGCAGGTCGAGGGTCTCGCGGATGGCGTAAGCGTGGCCGTAGGGCCCGAAATAGCGATTGCCCTTCTTGCGCCTGCCCCGTATGACCATCGCCCGGGGCCACTCGTCGATCATCGTCAAGCACAGGAACGGATACGACTTGTCGTCGGTGTAGCGGACGTTGAAACGCGGCTTGTGGCGCTGGATGAGCGAGAACTCCAGCATCAGCGCCTCGACCTCGTTGGCCACCTGAATCCACTCAACCGATTCGGCGCTCTCAACCATATGACGGGTGCGGGCCGGCAGTTTGCGGGGATTCTGAAAGTAGTTGGAGAGCCGAGATCGCAAGTTCTTGGCCTTCCCGACATAGATCATCCGGCCTTCCCGGTCCTTGAACTGGTATGAGCCAGGAGTGTCGGGAATCGAGCCGGCCGGCGGACGGGAGATCATGGCCCTAGATCCGCCGGCTCTTGTTCGCTGCGCTCCACACCCCGCTCTTGTTCGCTGCGCTCACCGGCCGCTCGGGCGCGGGCAGCCGCTCGGGCCACGGGTGTGCTCTCTGAGCCAGTTCGCGTTGAGTGTCTCCGGGCATTCCGCGCACCCTCTACCCGGACAGCATGGGCGCCAAGAACGCTCCGGTATGGCTCTCGGGGACAGCAGCCACCTCTTCAGGAGCGCCGACCGCGACCACGGTCCCCCCTCCCGATCCGCCTTCGGGTCCGAGGTCGATCAACCAGTCAGCGGTCTTGATGACGTCTAGGTTGTGTTCGATCACGACCACCGTGTTGCCTTGGTCGACCAGACGGCTGAGAACGCCGAGCAGCTTGCGAATGTCCTCGAAATGAAGCCCTGTCGTGGGTTCGTCGAGGAGGTAGATGGTGTGGCCTGTCGAGCGTTTGGCCAGCTCGCCGGCCAGTTTCACACGCTGCGCCTCACCACCGGACAGTGTCGGCGCCGGCTGGCCCAAACGCACATAACCCAGCCCGACATCGACCAGAGTCTGCATATGGCGGGCGATCGCCGGCTGGTTGGCGAAGAACTCGAGGGCCGTCTCGCAGGGCATGTCCAGAATCTCGGAGATGTTGCGGCCCTTGAACTGGACTTCCAAGGTGTCGCGGTTGTAGCGAACGCCCTTGCACACCTCGCACGGCACGTACACGTCGGGCAGGAAGTGCATCTCTATCTTGATCGTGCCGTCGCCGCGACAGGCCTCGCAGCGCCCGCCCTTCACGTTGAACGAGAAGCGGCCCGGCAGATAGCCGCGGACCTTCGCTTCGTTGGTCTGCGAGAAGAGCTTGCGGATGTGGTCGAAGACGCTGGTGTAGGTGGCTGGATTGGAACGGGGGGTGCGCCCGATCGGCGACTGGTCGATGGCGATCACCTTGTCGAGATTCTCGATTCCCTCGATGCGGGTGTGCAGCCCCGGCGGGAGCCTCGAGGTGTAGATCCGCTGCATCAAGGCGCGGTGGAGTATCTCCTCGACCAGCGAGGACTTCCCTGAGCCCGACACGCCCGTGACGCATATGAACTTGCCGAGCGGGAAGTCGACGTCGATGTCCTTAAGGTTGTTGTGACGGGCCCCGCGGACTGTCAGGCGGGTGCCGTCGCCGATGCGGCGCACGGCTGGAACCTCGATCTGTCGCCGACCCGAGATGTACTGGCCGGTGATCGACTCCGGGTTCTCCAGCAGATCTTCGAAGGAGCCCGAGTGGACGACGCGACCGCCGTGCTCACCGGCGCCGGGGCCGACATCGACCACATGGTCGGCGACTCTGATCGTGTCTTCGTCGTGCTCCACCACAAGGACTGTGTTGCCCAGATCCCGCATGCGCAGCAGCGTCTCGATCAGGCGGTGGTTGTCCCGCTGATGCAAGCCGATCGAGGGCTCGTCAAGCACGTAGAGCACTCCGACAAGCCCTGAGCCGACCTGGGAGGCCAGGCGGATCCGCTGAGCTTCACCTCCGGCCAGAGACGCGGCGCCACGGGCCAGGGTCAGGTAGTCGAGACCTACGTCGAGCAGGAAGCCGAGCCGGGCTTTGATCTCCTTCAACACCTGCTCGGCGATGATCGAGTCCCGCTCCGACAGCTCCAACTCGCCAAGGCACTTGGCGGCCTCGGCGATCGACAGGGCGCAAAGGTCATGGATCGTGAGGTCGTTGATGGTCACCGCCAAAGACAGAGGTTTGAGCCGCGATCCATCACATTCGCGGCACGGAACCTGCCGCATGTACCCCTCAATGGTGTTGCGGGCCGCGTCGCTCTCGGACTCGCTGTGTCGGCGCATGAGGTACGGGACGACGCCCTCGAACTTCGCCTGATATACGCGGGTGCGGCCGTACCGGTTCTTGTAGCGGACCTGGACACGGTCCTTCACGCCTTTGGCCAGCAGCAGGATCTCCCGCTGTTTGTCGGTCAGTTCGTGCCAAGGCTGATCGGTTGGAATGTCGTAGGCCTTGCACACTGATTCGACCATTCTCGAGTAGTAGCGGGTGCGACCGGCGGCCCAGGGGGTGATCGCTCCCTGCGCGATCGTCGCGTCGGGGTCTGGCACCACGAGTTGGGCGTCCACCTCGAAGACTGTGCCGAGGCCGTCGCAGTGTGTGCAGGCCCCGTATGGGGAGTTGAACGAGAAGTTGCGGGGCGCCAACTCCTCGAAGGACTTGCCGTCTGAGGGCCGCGAGAGGTGTTGGCTGAACACGATGGTCTCAACAGGGCCTTCGCCTTCTCTGGGCACAATCTGGATCTCGGCGATCCCGCCGGTGAGGGACAGAGCTGTCTCAATCGAGTCGGTGAGGCGCCGTTCGATCCCCTCGCGCAGCACCAGACGGTCCACGACAATCTGGATGTTGTGGGTTTCGTAGCGGGCCAGATCGAGTTCGTTCTGCTCGCTGAGCTCGAGCAGTCCACCGTCGACGATCGCCCGCGCGAAGCCCTGCTGGGCGAGATCGGAGAGAAGCGTCTCGTAGGTGCCTTTGCGTCCGCGCACTATCGGCGCCAGAACCTGGAACCGGGTGTCTGCGGGAAGGGTCAGCACTTTGTCGACGATCTGCTGCGGGGTCTGGCGAACCAGTTCTTCGCCTGTCTCCGGATCGTGGGGGATGCCGATTCGGGCATACAGCAGGCGCAGGTAGTCGTATACCTCAGTGACGGTGCCCACTGTGGAACGCGGATTGCGCGAGGCGCTCTTCTGGTCGATCGATATCGCTGGTGACAGGCCCTCGATGAAATCGACGTCGGGCTTCTCCATCTGTCCAAGGAACTGGCGGGCGTATGCCGACAGCGACTCCACGTAACGACGCTGGCCCTCGGCGTAGATCGTGTCGAACGCCAATGACGACTTGCCGGAGCCGGAGATCCCGGAGAAGACGATCAGTTTGTCCCGCGGCAGCTCCAAGTCGATGTCGCGAAGGTTGTGCTCGCGTGCCCCCGAGACGAATAACCGACCAGCCACGCCCGCACTCTAGCGCTCCCGCCCTGCCGAAACACGAACATTCGTTCGATCTTTTGCCCAAGAGTTCACTCCTCTGGGCTGGAGCATCCGCAGTTGGGGCGGGTTACGCCGAGCGTGTCGAGATGCGCAGAGTAAACGACTAGGAGTTCGTCTCCAGACAAAAACAGTGTGTCTATCAGGCGGTATCGGGCGTTGATGTCCTTGGGGGCCACATCTGCGTCAAGGTTGTAGTCGAAATCGATGGTGTCGTATCGGACCTCGCTCGCAAGCGTGGCGATCCGACCCGGCCGGCAAGCACTGGGTGAGAGCCACACGCCTACAGATGCCGACAGCCGTCTCACGCATGTGGCCCCAAGCAACCCAAAGACCAGAAAGGCAATCCGATGAACCGGACAACCCCACTAATTTGCATACTGGCGCTGTCGATTTTCTGCACGCGATGTGGTCGGTTGCGAAGTGAGATCCAACATGGAAGGTGACTACGTCTGCCACTTCGGGATCTCTTCGGGCTATTCATGTGGCACCGTAGCTTCGACTACCCACGACCCCGAGGCACCGGGTTCGAGTCCGCCGTCGAAGTATCGAGAGCTTTTTTGAGAGCAATCTATGAACTATTCGAAAGCAATCTGTGTCGGAGGGAAACCATCGAGATCAACTGCGCATGTCGCGCAGTTCTCGGCGCAGTTCCTTTATTTCGTCGCGTAGGCGGGCGGCGTATTCGAAGCGCAGATCGACGGCTGCGTCATGCATCTCCTGCTCGAGTGTGCCGATCAGCCGCTCTAGTTCGTCCTCGGGAAGATCGCTGAGCTCATCGGTCGCCCGGCGCTTGCGCCCCAACTCGGACAAGGCATCGGGTATCGGGGAAAGCCCCTCTTTGGGACGGATCATCGACAGGATGTCGGTGATCTCCTTGCGCACCGATTGCGGGTCGATCCCGTGCTCGTCGTTGTACGCCTGCTGGAGTCGGCGCCTGCGCATGGTCTCGCTGATCGCCCGCTGCATCGAATCGGTGACCCGGTCGGCATACATGACCACCTCGCCGGCGACGTTGCGGGCAGCCCGGCCGATCATCTGGATCAGCGACGTGTCGCTGCGCAGGAAACCCTCCTTGTCGGCGTCGAGAATCGCCACCAGAGACACTTCGGGAAGATCCAGGCCCTCCCGCAGCAGGTTGATGCCGACCAGCACGTCGAACTCGCCCATGCGCAGGTCTCGCAGGATCTCGATTCGCTGAATCGTGTCCACCTCGCTGTGCAGATAGCGAACCCGAACACCGAGCTCCAGCAGATAATCCGTGAGGTCCTCAGCCATCTTCTTGGTGAGCGTCGTGACCAGCACCCTCTCACCCCGACCCACGCGGCCCGAGATCAGCTCCTGCAGATCGTCAATCTGCCCCTTTGTGGGTTTCACGATCACCGCCGGATCGATAAGGCCCGTGGGCCTCACGATCTGCTCGACGACCTGCGAGGACACCTCTATTTCGTATGCCCCGGGGGTGGCCGACAAGAACACCGCCTGGTTGATGCGCTCCATCACCTCGTCGAAACGCAAAGGACGGTTGTCTGCCGCGGAAGGGAGCCGGAATCCGTGATCGATGAGCGTGGCCTTGCGGCTCCGGTCCCCTTCGTACTGGCCGTGCAGCTGCGGCACGGCCACGTGCGACTCGTCGATCACCATCAGGAAATCCTCAGGGAAGTAGTCGAGCAGGGTGTACGGGGCCTCGCCGTAGCCGCGGCCGTCGATCGGCCCCGAGTAGTTCTCGATGCCGTTGCAGTAGCCCAGTTCCTGCATCATCTCCAAGTCGTATTCGGTGCGCATTCGCAGCCTCTGCGCTTCGAGCAGTCTCCCCTCTTTCTCGAACAGCGCCAGCCGCTCCTGCAGCTCTGCCTCGATCCGCTCCATCGCCGCGAGCATGGTCGCCTGGCTGGTGGCGTAGTGGGTGGCGGGGAACACAACGAGTTCCTCCAACGACTGGAGCCTCTCCCCCGTCAACGGATCCACCACGGTGATCTGCTCGACGTCGTCTCCGAACAACTCGACCCGCACCGCGGTCTCGTCATAGGCCGGATGGATTTCGATGGTGTCGCCGCGGACCCTGAACTTGCCCCTGACGAGGTTCATGTCGTTGCGCTCGTACTGGAGGTCGACCAGACGGCGCAGTATCGAACGCTGGTCGTGCTCGTCCCCTGTTCGCAGCACCAGCAGTTGCTTCTCGTACTCCTCGGGAGATCCCAATCCGTAGATCGCGGAGACCGACGCGACCACGATCGTGTCGCGTCTCGTGAGCAGCGCTGAGGTGGCCGAATGGCGCAGACGGTCGATCTCGTCGTTGACCGAGGAGTCCTTCTCGATGTAGGTGTCGCTCGACGGCATGTAGGCCTCGGGCTGGTAGTAGTCGTAGTAGCTGACGAAGTACTCGACCCGGTTGTCGGGGAAGAACTCCTTGAGCTCGTTTGCCAACTGCGCGGCGAGTGACTTGTTGGGCGCCAGGACGAGCGTTGGACGCTGGACTCGCTCGATGGTCCAGGCAATCGTGGCGCTCTTCCCCGAGCCGGTGATGCCCAGCAACGTCTGAAAGCGATCGCCCCGCTCTATGCCTTCTGCCAGGGCCTCAATAGCCGCCGGCTGGTCTCCGCTCGGTTCGAAGCCCGAGACGACCTTGAACGATGTGCGGGCGCTGGGAACCGTCGCAGGGGGCACCCTCTCAACCTACCCGCGCTGTGCTTGCGCCGGGCGCAGCCGGAGCCGCGGGACTCGGTGCTCGCTCCGCGTGCAACCGACGACGGCTACCAGCCGAGGGAGCGCAGCAGGTCCGACGCAAGGATTGAGGTTTGGAGCGCGACGGTCTCAGGCACACCGACTCCTTCCTCAGCCCGTCCTGCCATCATCGACCCCAGGGCAGTTGGCCCCGCGGCAAAATCCTCTCGGAGGAAGCCAACTGCCTCCATGGTGGTCTCCGTCGCAAGCTCGTCGAGCAGCAAGCGATCTATGCCTTCAGCAAGTACCTCGGTCTGGGTGGCGACAAGGAGCCGGTAGATATCGTGTGCGTCCTTGTCGACGAGCCTGTGCGGCACACCCGCTGCCCGCTCGTGGATCTTGTGCGTCTTGGCGACTAAAAGCGCTGCCGAGCCCGCGACCCGCACCTCGTAGGAGCGTCGGTCCGCCGGGTCAAGCGCCGCCACGGTAATCCACTCGTTGTCAACGACGGTCGCCTCCAGTCCTCGTGCTCGCCTCGTCGCGTGCTTGTCGTGGGGTGGAATCCGCGCACCTCGAGTTGACTTGCCTCCGTCGCCCGCCAGACTCTCCGGGACCATTAGGTCTACGGGGATTCCAGTCGAGTTCAGCCACGCACCCGGCTGATTCTTCGTGGCGTCTCGGTGGAATCCTCCGCGCTCCATCGCCATCTGTAACAGCGGTTCATCATCGAGAGTGCGAGGATCAACAGCGAGATCACTGTCTTTGGTGGCCTCCGCGACGGCAACCAGGGCGCCCTTGGCACGGATGTAGACCGCCTGCGCTCCGATGACGATAACCGAGTCGCGATGCTGCTCTAGGGCGTCGAAGGCGTCAAGCAGGGCGGAGCGGGCTTGGGTGAGAAGATCGTTAGATCCGCCAGAATTGCTCATTGCGTTTCATCCACTCGAGCAACTCCTCGGACTCACTTGGGTTGCGGCCGGGCCCGGTCATCAGGTCCACAACGACTTGGGACGGAGCGGCGATGCTCACGCCGTCACTGTTGGTTGCTGACCTTTCAAACACGACCTCGTACCTTGGTTGAGCGAGCATAACGTTGGCCCCAGCATCAGCGGGACGCAGATCCCAGGCGTCACAAACCTGCTCGACGTCGGCGACATAGATCATTGCGAGCCGAGCAGGCGCGTACGGTGCCCACTCCGCTGCCGCCAACGTGCCCGACACCGCGTAACGCGCTGAATCGTCTGTCGAACAGACGCTCTCCATAAGAGCCGCTAATCCTCGCGGGGCGAGCCAACTCGTCACCTGATTGGTACGCAGGAAGCCGTAGTCATCACTCCAGCGGCGAAGCACCTTGGTCCAGTCCGAAACGCTGACCCGACCGTTCTCGTCACGGGCAGCCATACCTTCACGTTCGAGGAACTCCACAACGCGATATGTCGATCCTGTCGATGTCTTCGACGCGTCAACCAACTCCCGGACGGTCCAAGCACCGGTGAAGTCGGCAACAGCGCGCACGATCTTGGCCGCGGGCTCACCTTTCAGGGTCCCACGAGGGCGTCCCGGCCCCCGCCAGGGATCGCGATCCGCGCCACGGTCAGAGATAAACAGACGCGGGTCGTCGAGTTCAACGCGCATGTTCCCGGTGGCGTCAACGTATGAGAGTCCGGCCTCGGCCAGTTTCCCGCGAACCGGTGGCGACAAGTAGCGCGCTATAACCAGGCCCTGTGCCCTCGGGAACCGCGGAGCGAGCAAATTGAGTCGATCACGAAGAAGAGCAACATCTCGCCCCTCGACAACCCGCTTTGCCTCGACAACCAAGGTGGCAGGGTTCCCATCAGAGTCGCTTATCTCAATAAGGGCGTCGATTTGCTTATCGGGCCCAGCGATCAGGCGCGTACGCCACCACGACGGTAAACGATCGGCAAGCAGCGCCGCTCCTCGACGTACCACTTCGGTTTCAGTTTCTGGTGCATCGGTGTCTGCCATGGCGTTCCTTCTCGACAGTGTTCAGAAAATAACATAGTTCCGTCGCTGTCGGAATATGGTATATTTCTGAACGTTAAATTGAGAAGCCACACGCCAGTCTCCATTTTGACCGCCTCCATTTTGACCGCCAATGAGGATAACTGAGAACGATCCCGCCCTCGTGACGCTCAAACTTGGCAACGCGGATCGCGTCAACATTGCGCTCCGACTCTTCGCTTGGCGTGCCCGCGCAGCGCAAGGCTCAAGTGGGTTGCGCTTGTGGGAGGGAGGTGATCCACTCCCATGCCGCGTCGATATTGCGTTCCAGCGCTGTCAGGTCGCCGGAGTTGTCGATCACCCAGCCGGCTACGGCTCTGCGGGCTTCGCGGCTTGCCTGATTGGCGATCCGGGCACGGGCGTCGGCTTCATCGAATCCCCGGCCGGCGACCAGGCGTTCAACCGTCGTCTCGGTGTCCGCGTCGACCACGACGATGCCGGCGAGATCCCCGAACTGATCCGCAATCGACTTGCCGTCCGCTCCGACCAATAACGGGAGGTCGAGCACCACGACGGCATCGCTGCCCTCAAACAGTCCGCGCCGCCGATCGATCTCGCTGTAGAGCGTCGGGTGGACGATCCCGCCCAGGGCCTTCAGCTCGTCAGGATCGTTGAAGGCGATCTCCGCTACCGCAGCCCGATCGAGGCTGCCGTCCTCCGCCACGACTCCTGTGCCCCAGCGCTGAACCATCGCTTCGAAGACAGGCTGACCCGGCTCCTGCAACTCCCGCACGATCCGGTCGGCGTCGATCAGTTCCGCCCCCCGAGCCACGAAGGCGTCGGCGACGGTCGACTTGCCCGAGCCCATCCCGCCGGTGAGCGCGACCTCTATCACTAGTGGGCCTCTGTCACTAGTCGGCCTTGGCGTACTCGTCTTCCCCGACATCGGCCTGCGCGGCCGCGTCTTCGTCCGCCTCGGCTTCCTCGGCCGCCTCATCCACCTCGACTTCCTCGGTGACTTCGACGTACTCGTACTCAGTGCCGTCCTCGGCGGTCTCAATCAGACCCGGGGCCGGAGCGTCCCCGCCGGCTTCAGCGTAGTACTCCTCCCAAGCCTGCTGCCCTTCAGAACTCTCATCGCCGCCGATGTAGTTGCCGTCCTCGTCATAGGCGTGATCACCGAAGTGCTCCTGGTACTCGGCGGCGACCTGGCCGCCTTCAGCGGCCTGCTTGATCGAGAGGCTGATGCGTCGACGCTGAAGGTCGAGGTCGATGATCTTCACCCACAGCTCTTCACCCGGAGTGACAACCTGCTCCGGCAGGTCGACGTGGTGCGCGGACATCTCAGAGATATGCACGAGCCCCTCGATGCCGTCTCCCACCTGGACGAACGAGCCGAACGGAACGAGCTTGGTGACCCGGCCGTAGACCAGTTCGCCGACGCGGTGGCTCGAGGCGAACTCCTGCCACGGATCCTGCTGAGTGGCCTTCAACGACAGACTGATGCGCTCGCGGCTGAGGTCGACTTCAAGGACCTGAACCTCGATCTCATCGCCGACCGTCACCACCGAGTTCGGGTGGTCGACGTGCTTCCAGGAGAGCTCAGACACATGGATCAGCCCGTCCATGCCCCCCAGATCGACGAAAGCGCCGAAGTTGACGACAGACGACACCACCCCGGTGCGCTTCTCGCCCGGCTTCAGATTGTCGAGGAACGCCTCGCGCTGCTCCTTCTGGGCTTCTTCCAACCAGGCTCTGCGAGACAGCACCACATTGTTGCGGTTCTTGTCGAGCTCGATGATCTTGGCCTCGAAATGCTGCCCCACATAGGGCTGCAGATCCCGCACCCGTCGCAGTTCAACGAGCGAGGCGGGGAGGAACCCCCTCAGACCGATGTCCATGATCAAACCGCCCTTGACGACTTCGATCACCAGGCCCTTGACCATTCCCCCGGCTTCTTTGATGCCTTCGATCTCGCCCCAGGCCCGCTCGTATTGGGCGCGTTTCTTGGACAGGAGCAGTCGTCCGTCCTTGTCCTCCTTGGTGAGCACGAGGGCTTCCAGCGTCTCGCCCATGGAGACGATCTCGTTGGGGTCCACGTCGTTGCGGATCGACAATTCGCGGCTGGGTATCACGCCCTCCGACTTGTAGCCGATATCGAGAAGGACTTCGTCCTGGTCGACCCGCACCACTGTGCCTTCGACGAGTTGCCCGTCTTCAACGACAACCATGGCGGAGGTGTACGCCTCCTCGATATCCACCCCCCCCAGATCTGCGTCGATGATTCGGCGTGGGGTGTAGTTGCCATCGGAATCAAATGTTCCGAATCGAGACTCGGTCTCGGCCTCGAGGGTCGTGTTGTCTTGCATTGGTGTTTTCGTCGGATAGAGCTGACGCCGCGGTATCGGACCATGGCGCCCTGTCAGTTGGACAGCCCCGAAACGCTACCAAGATGTAGCCCCGGCGAGACCCGGTCGGGAATTTGTCGGCAATCTGCAATCAACCTGCCTGCTCAGCCTTTGGCGCCGGCCCATGTCGACGCGACCTGCAGATCGATCTCGAGGGGAACCCTCAGGCCGAACGCATCCCGCATGATCGAAGTGGTCATCTCCTCGGCTTGCTCGACCTCGGAGTCGGGGGACTCGAGAATGATCTCGTCGTGAACCTGAAGCACGATCCGACTGTCGATACCAGCGGTTTCAATCGCTTCGTCGAGGCGAACCAGCGCAATCTTGAAAATATCGGCCGCCAGCCCCTGGATCCCGGCATTCATCGCTTGACGCTCCCCTGCCTGGCGAACCTGGCGGTTGGAGGCCGACAACTCCGGTATCTGCCGACGGCGCCCGAACAAGGTCTCGGTGTAGCCGCGCTCGCGGGCGAGCTTGACGGTGTCGTCCATGTACTGCTTCACCGCCGGAAACGCCGCGAAATACGAGTCGAGGATTTCAGCGGCCTCAGGAACCCCGATATTCAGCCGCTGCGCCAGTCCATACGACTCCATTCCGTAGGCGAGCCCGTAGGACACCATTTTCGCCCTTGAGCGCTGCTCGATGCCCACTTCGTCGACAGCGATGTGGAATATCTTCGAGGCAGTGGCCGTGTGAATGTCGTCGCCGGCTTCGAATGCCTCGATCAGGCCGGGGTCCTCAGCTAGGTGGGCGATACAGCGAAGTTCGATCTGGTCGTAGTCGGCGACCAGGAGCTTGCGTCCCGTCGGGGCCACGAAAGCGCTCCTGAACACCCGGCCCCTGTCCGAGCGGACCGGAATGTTGTGCAGGTTCGGGGCGTCGGAACTGAGCCGTCCGGTGCGAGCCACCGTTTGGTTGAAAGTGGCCCTGATGCGGTCATTGGAGCCGATCTCAGCCACCAGCCCTTCGCCGTAGGTGGAGCGCAGTTTCTCTACCTCGCGGAAACGAAGGAGGTTCTCCACGATCTGATGTTGGTCGCGGATCTTCTCAAGTGTCTGCGCGTCGGTGCTGTAACCCGTCTTGGTCTTCTTCAACGGCGTCAACCCGAGTTCGTCGAACAACACCTCGCGTAGCTGCTTGGTGCTGTTGACGTTGAACTCACGGCCCGCGTCGGCAACGACCGCTGCTCGGAACTGCTCGGTCTCGGCGGTGAGCTCATCGCGAATGCGCAGCAGCGCCTCGCGGTCGACGGCGATACCGAACTGTTCCATCCGGGCCAACACCCGGACCAGGGGAACTTCGAGCCCATCGTTGAGTTCGCCGAGTCCTTGAGCGGCAAGGGCCTTCCTCATCGGCTCGACCAGCCGGTCTACGGCCAAGGCATGCCGCGCCGGTTCGGCCGTCAAGTCCTCGTCGGTTCCGTCGAGGTCCAGTTGTCCCAGAGCGGACGCGGACTCGGGCATTTCCATTTCTGTGTGGCGTTTCAGGAGTTTGTCGAGGTCGTAGGCAGTCTCGGCCGGGTTGAGCAGGTAGGCCGCCAACCGGGTGTCGAAGACGAGGCGCCGCAGATCTGCTCCGAGGTCGAGCAGGCGGCGCGCAGTCGCCTTGGCGCCGTGCATGGCCACTTCGCGTCCGTCGACTCCGAGAAGCAGACTCAGCGCCTCCAGTACTTCCCGGCACTTCAGCAGCGAGCCTGGCACGAACCCGACTTCTGCAGAAGCGCCGTCGATCACGAAGGCGAGGCCGTCGTCGATCCCAGGTTCAGGCACCGCCAGGGCGAGCACGCCGGTTCCGCCACAGGCGGCGCTCAGAGCGGCGACTGCTTCGGTGGGCGTTTCGTACACGGTGATCTCAGCTTCGAGCACTTCAACCCCGTGGCCCGACGGAGCGGCCGCCTCGCCGAGGACTTCGCTCAGGCGTTCCTGCAGGCTTCGGAATTCGAGGAACTCAAAGAGCCGTGAAAGATCCGTCTGGTCGATTTCGCCCATGACGAGTTCGTCGATCGCCGTGGGCAATTGCAGATCGCGCACCAACTTCATCATTTCGACGTTGGTGCGGACATCGGCTTCGTGCTCGCTGAGGTTCTTCCGCAGCGAAGGCGTGAATTCGTCGAGCGAGGCATAGATCCCGTCGATTCCGCCGCGTTCGTTGATGAGCTTGGCAGCGGTCTTCTCTCCGACGCCCGGCACCCCGGGGAGGTTGTCGGAGCTGTCACCGCGCAGTGCCGCGTACTGCACATAGTCACGCGGCGCCACCCCGGTGCGCTCCTTGATTCCGGCCTCGTCGTAGAGGGTGTAGTCTGAAACGCCCCTCTTGTTGTAGAGAACCTTCACATGGGGGTCTTCGACGAGCTGGTAGCTGTCACGGTCGCCGGTGACGATGACGACGTCCTCGCCCGCGTCCCGGCCCTGGGTGGCCAGCGTGGCGATTATGTCGTCTGCCTCATAACCGGCCATGTCGAGCACCGGCATTGCCAGCACGTCAAGCACCTCGCGGACAAGGCCCATCTGTTGGCGGAGGATGTCGGGCGCTGAGGATCGTTGCGCTTTGTAGGTCGGCGTCAACTCGTGTCGGAACGTCGGTTCAGGGCGATCAAAGGCGACGACAATCCGATCCGGCTCATGCTCTTTGAGGAGGTGGATCAGCATCGAGGTGAACCCGTAGACAGCGTTGGTCACCTGTCCGGAGGCCGTCGCCATGTCGGTCGGCAAAGCGAAGAATGCGCGGTAGACAAGCGAGTTGCCGTCGATGAGCATCAGCTTGGCCATCGCGCAGACTCTAGCCTGCCTCCCGAAATCTGCGCGCTGAGCCACACTGGATGTAGTTATTCGGGCAGATTTCGAAGAGGAGGAAGATCAGCACAAAACTCGGGGCCATTACTCGTCGCCACCGTGGTCAATTAGGACGGGACCGAGATCTTCGACGACAATGAGTGGGTTGGCAGAGAGCGCATCGACCTTCCTGCGAAACTCCTCAGGCGCCAGCGACGACTGCCCGATCACGACTCGCCCCCTCCGAAGCTCGACACCCACCTCGTAAAAGGGCACACCAGTTCCGAGACGGCTCCCACTGTCGACTAGATCCAGAATTTCCCCCACATTCTGGGCAATTGCCTCCAGTTCTTCTCCAGAGACCGACGTCATTCGCACTTCTATCGTGACCAAATCCGCCGTTGCTGAAATTATCTCCGTGCCGAGTGCAGAATCATTTGTCATCACGACGAGGTGGCCGCCGAGTCCATGGTCAATTTGCAAACCGCCGATTCGAGCATCCTCGCCGAATACTTCTCTGAGCCACTTAGCTGCGATATCAGCATCACCCTGCGCGTTCATCTGATCCACGGCCTCTTGGATGGTCAGCTTATATGCAGACATGAGGGTCGGGATTTCTGTTGGGAGGCGTTCAGAGCCCGCGCCGTAAGGCAGTTCGTACGGCGGTCTGTCCCTGAGTCGATTCGCCAATTTTTCGATATCAGATTCCATTATTGTTGTTCTCGGTGTATCCGACTCAGCAGTCAACTGGTCCCCCATTCCAACTGCGAGCAGTGCCACCAATCCGAAGATCGCGAACACTGACAACAGAGCGATAGCGAAGTACCTGCGAAACACTTCATGACCAGTCATGGGAATCAAGTCCCGGTGTCTACGCGGATGGTGGGGACAACAGCTTGAAGTTCGCTGATGAACGTAAAGTAACTGTCTTCTTGAGACGTGCAGCCTGAGGAGTCGGAACTAGATTGATGGAGTCCGACCGCATAGTGGGTTTCTGGATCAAACACAGGTCCTCCTGAGTCGCCAGGGCAGGCACTGGTGTGCTCCAGTCGGCCGACGTTGGTATTCCCGTTCCTCGATATGCTCTTGGAGATGAGTTGGCCACAAGCTTCGCTTCGGTAACCTGTGCGGCACAAAACCCTGCCCAGTTCCGCCTCGGTTCTGCTCTGTGTGCCATAGATTGGCCAGGAACTGTCGATTGAACGCCAGATGTTGCCCTTGTCTTGAGCCATCGTGCCGCCGACGTTGTTGATGATCGAAGCGTCAACCGACCCAGAGTCCTGCTCCCAGGACTGGGTGCCCATGATAGGTCCTGAACTGCCGCCGTGACGCACATAGTCGCCATTGTCCGCAGCACAATGTCCACCATTCAACAGATACCCCGAATACCCGAGACCTCCGTATACGTGCGTAGCGGTGAATCCAGTGGAGCACCTGCTGCCATCGGCAAACGCGGAAATGCCTCCCAGTTCCTTGCTGCAGCCGTTTGACGAACAAGCGTCACCGTGTCGATCGAACACGACGGGTCCTAGGTTCTCAACAACCACAAACGGGTTCGTCGCCAGTGCGTTGGACTTAGCCTTAGCGTGGGTGACTATCACCATCAGCGTCCACATTCGCTACGCTTCCGGTATTCGGCATCTGCGTCACGGCAAGCTGACTCAACCGAAGTGACAACTCCTCGACGTCTGTTTCGGAGATAGCCGCTTGTGCTGAATCCGAAGCTGCTACCACGCTGGTTGATGTGATCAGAGCAGGAAGCAAGACCGAGACAAGAATGGATAGCAAACGCCTCGGACCAAGAAACCTGCTTCTCAGTGTTATCGGAGGTGGTGTTTGTTTCATCGGATTGCCTTTCCCGTGTAGTCAAGATGGATAAACGGGTCTTCGCGTTTTGGGTCGGAGTCGGGGTTTGTGGGGTGTCCGTGGCCTGAGAGTCGGGATCCCCCAGAATCAAGGTCGTAAACCATCAACCGAACCTGGGGATCCCGATGGAATGTGACCCTATACGCGTGTGTGAGTTGTTGGTAGGCCTTGGTGCAGTCGATGTGCTCGGTGTTGTCGACGGTGAACACGTTGAGCCGTTGGAGCTGCGTGCCGGTTGCCGCGCCGAGAGGCCGCCGTGTTCGGGTTGCGGCGGGTCGTTGTGGTCTGAAGGCAGCCGGGTTGTGGTGCTGGTGGATCTGCCGAGCTTCGGGCGTCCGACGCGGCTGGTGTGGCGCAAACGCCGCTGGTGTTGCCCCAGCGGTGGCTGCGGCGCAGGCTCGGTGACCGGGCAGAACCATCAGATCGCTGCGCCGAGAGCGTTGCTGACGACGCGGGCCTTCGGGTGAACTGACTTCACCAACCACCGGATACGGGCACTCCTGTACGCCGGCAAACCCAACTGGAACCTACTCAACACCCTCACTCCCCCCTGAAATCCGAAGAGCCGGACAAACTCACACGCATCAGATGACTGCTGGCCGACCGTAGTCGCGTGACTTCATCTAGTACTTGACGTCTCGAGCGCTTTTGTTGCAATATTTCGGAGATTTCTTGAAATCATTGCCTACGGTCGATTGGGGCCCAGCTCTGGAAGGTCAACCGATCTTCTTGCCGGAGAGTACATCGTCGGCGAGGTCTGCCATAGAACGCCGAGACGACATGGCCTGCTGCTGCAGGAACCGGAAAGCGTCGTTCTCACTCATGTTGTGGTCGTCGATGAGTCGACCTTTGGCCCGGTCGATCAGTTTGCGGACCTCGAGGCGTTCGGAAAGGTCGCTCACCTGCTCCTCGAGCAGCGCATACTCGCGGAATCGAGCAAGCGCCGTCTCGATCGCCGCCACGAGCTCCGCTCGCTGATACGGCTTGACCAGGTAGGTCATCGCCCCCGCTTCGACGGCTCGTTCGATCAAGTCGCGCTGACTGAAGGCGGTGAGGACGACCACTGCTGTCCTGGTCTCCTCGGCGATTGTCCCGGCGGCAGATATGCCGTCGAGTCCCGGCATCTTGACGTCGAGCAGGACCAGGTCGGGGGCGTGTGTCTTGACCAGAGCCACCGCCTCGTCGCCGCGGCCCGTGTCGGCCACGACGTCGTAGCCCTCAGAGCGCAGTGTCTCGGCGAGGTCAAGCCGGATTATCGGCTCGTCCTCGGCTACGACGATCCTGACAGCAGTGTCGCTCACGGGGCGCTGAGGCGATCGAGAAGCATGTCCTGGGTGGCGTCGAGTTCGGCGATCCTGCCCGCGACCCGATCCCGGTGACGGCTCATCCGCTCAACATGACGGGAGGCCCGACGATGCTCTCTCTCCGCCAAAGGGGTTTCTGACACGAGCGCGCGAACCCTGGCATCGTAGGCCTCGTCGCGAAGCTGGTTGAGTTGCTCGTCGGTGACCTGGAGATCGGCCCGAAGCAGGCGAAGCTGTTGACTGACGCGCCGCAGCCGACGCTCAATCTGCGGATTCGATCCAGGCATCAGCGTTGGACTCTATACGATCACCAGCCAGGTTCAGAGCCGACAGGCGTCGCGGACGCTGCAAGGTCGAGGAGTGCGCCGGCGTCGACATGCTCTTCAAGCCAGTCGGCCAGGCGCTCGTGATGGGCCTCCAGAGCGTCGTGGTAGGGGGTCGTGGCCGGCCGATAGCCGCGGCCACCGGCTGCGGCGACGGCGCCCAGGAGTTCGCTGCGGAATCCGTCCGCATCGAAGAGGCCGTGTACGCTGCTGGCGCGAATCCTGCCGTCGGGGCTCACTGCTCCCTCATGTCCGGTCTCGGCGCCTCCGCCCGGGTCCGCTGGGGGGACGGGAGAGAACCACGGACGCTCCTGGCTTTCGATCCGCCCGAAACGGATCTGATATCCCTCGATCCGATGCCCGTCGACAGTGAAAGTGCAGCGGCAGACAACCTTGGGGGGCTCAAATCGCGCCTTCGCGTCGAGCAGGCCCAAGCCGGCCACCGTGCCGGAGTCGGATTCGATCTCATCATGGATCTGCTGGCAAAGCATCTGGTAACCGGCACAGATCCCGATGATCGGAGTCTCACAGCTCGTCAGAAACCCCGCCAGCCCGGTTCGGCGGAGCCAGTCCAGATCAGCGACGGTGGCGCGACTGCCGGGGAGCACGATCAGGTCAGCGGTCGCAAGCTCGTCGGGTCGAGTGACCCAGCGCATTTCGACGTCGGGCTCAACTGCGAAAGGGTCGAGGTCCGAGGGGTTGGCCAGGCGGGGCAGACGGATCGCGGCGACTCTGACCGGCTCAGCCGACCGGGCTGTCGAGTGCAGACCGGTGCGGATGTCGAGAAAATCCTCCACGCCCAGCATAGTTTCCCCGGCAAGGTGTGGAAGAACGCCGAGCACCGGCGCCCCGCAACGGCGCTCCAGCTCTGCGACGCCGTCGGCGAGCAGGCTGGGGTCGCCGCGGAAACTGTTGAAGACTATGCCCCCGATGCGCCCGCTCAAAGAGGGGGGAAGCAAGTCGATGGTTCCGTGCGCGGACGCGAATGCACCGCCTCGGTCTATGTCGACAACCAGGAGCGCGGGCATGCCGGCAGCACGAGCGAGCGGCAGGTTGACCAGGTCGCGGTCCAGGAGGTTGATCTCGGCTGCGCCGCCGGCGCCCTCTGCAACGACCCAGTCGTACTCGTCGCGCAGTGACGACAACGCCTCCAAGACGACCGGGCGAAGGCCTCTGCTGGTCGGACCGTAGCCGCGCGCGTCGGTTGTGGACACTTCATCGCCGAGCACGACGAGATGGCTCACCTTGTCGGAGGACGGTTTCAACAGAACTGGGTTCATGCGCCGCTCAACCTCGACTCCAGCGGCGCGGGTCTGCATGGCCTGGGCTCTTCCGACCTCACCGCCGTCGGCCGTGACCGCCGCGTGGTTGGACATGTTCTGGGCTTTGAACGGCGCCGTGCGAAGTCCCCGTCGCGCCCACGACCTGCACACAGCAGCGGTCACCGTCGACTTCCCTGCACCGCTGGTCGCTCCGCAAACCATCAGCGCCCCAGTTCGCCGGCTCAAAAGTCGATCCCCCTCTTCGCTCGGATATTGCGATCGAAGGGATGTTTGACTTTGACCATCTCGGTCACCGTGTCGGCCGCCTCAATCACCTCTGAGGCCATGTCCCGTCCGGTCAGGATCAGGTTCACCTCTCGGGGTCTGGCGACGATCGCCTCGGCAACCTCGCCGGCGTCGATCCATCCCCAGGTCATGGCGTAGCTGATCTCGTCGAGAATGATCAGCCGGTGGTCGCCGGCAGCGATCAGTTCCTCGGCGAACTTCCATGCCGCCACGGCCTTGGCCCTGGTCTCGTCGAGGTCGTCGGAATCCCAGGTGAATCCGTCTCCGGCGGCGAACCAGTCGACGCCGAGGCCTCGGCACGTCTTCTCCTCGCCGGTGTTCCACTTGCCGCTCTTGAGAAACTGAACGACGGCGCTGTCCCAACCTCGTGCCACTGCTCTCAGCAGCGTGCCGAAGGCAGCGGTCGACTTGCCCTTCCCGTGTCCGGTATTGACCAGAGCCAACGACGGCGCCGCATGCAGTTCGTCCGGTCGATACGGAGCTTCGCCGCGAGGAGCGGATTGCTGTGACATCAGACTTCCTCCTTGTGTCGGTTGTTGTCTCGATTGTCGTTGTGCCGATTGTCGGGGTGTTTCCTGCGGGCACGCGGAGCCGGCAACACCACTGTCTCCGCGTCCAAGCGCCGCACCGTCAACTCTGTGGCGTACACAGCCGACAACAGCTCGGCGTCGAGAACTGAGTCCGGTCTGCCGTCAGCGACCAGGCGGCCCTCATCGATGAGCACCAGACGATCGGCGAAACGGGCCGCTGCGCTCAGATCGTGCATGGCGGCAATGATCGTCAGTCCCTCCGACCGGCGCAGTTCGTCCACCAGTTCCAGGACCGCGCTCTGATGGCCGAGGTCAAGGGCGCTGGTCGGTTCGTCCAACAGGAGTATCCGGGTCTGCTGGGCCAGAGCCCGGGCCAAGACCACCCGTTGGGCTTCGCCCCCCGACAGGTTCGTCACCAACCGCTCGGCGAAGTCCTCCAGGTTCAGGCGTCGCAACACCGACGCCACGACTTGGCGATCAGCTTGCGACTCGCTCGCCAGCCAACTGAGATGAGCCGTGCGCCCCAACAGCACATATTCGGCGACGGTCATTCCCGATGGCCAGAGCGGCGTCTGCGGCACCAGCGACAGGTCTCTCGCCGACGGCACTCGTCCGTCGGACAGGGCGACGGCGCCGTCGTAGGCGACCAGCCCGGCTATCGAGCGCAACAGGGTCGACTTCCCGGCCCCGTTCGGCCCGATCAGCCCCAGCCATTCTCCCGCTCCGAGTTCGAGATCGACCCCGCTGAGCACCTCTCGCCCCCTGAAGGCAACCTTCAATCCCCGACAGGACAGCGCAACCGGAGCCGTCTGTGCCTGTGTCGAGTCGGCCGTGTCCGCTGCGGTCATGTCCGCTGCGGTCATGTCTGCTGCGATCATGTCCGGTGCGGTCATGTCGTCGTGGCCTTCCCGCGCCACAGCACGAACACGAAGAACGGCGCCCCCACAAAGGATGTGATAACGCCGATGGGCAGCTCCGTAGGAGCAACGACCGTGCGGGCGCCCACGTCCACGAATGCCAGGAAAGCCGCCCCTGTGAGCGCCGACAGCGGCACGATCACGCGATAACTGTGCCCTGCCAGGATTCTCACAATGTGGGGGACGACCAGACCCACAAAAGCGATCAGCCCGCTCACCGACACTGCCGCAGCGGTCAACAAAGACGACGCGGCGATTATGCCGAAGCGCACACGCGAAGGATTCAAGCCCAGCGCGCGGGCCTCATCGTCGCCGACCCGAAGCACGTCAAGATGGCGGCGATGGGCCAACAGGAACAAACCGCAGACGAGGACGTACGGACCCAGAATCCAGACCTGATCCCAACCGCTGGTGCTGAGTCGGCCGAACAGCCACGACAGGACCTCGCGCGCCCGCGTCTCGCTGAGCTGCTGCAGCGCATAGGTCTGCGCAGCCGCGAAGAGCGCTGCCATGGCAACCCCGCCGAGCAGCAGAGTCGCCGGCGCCGAACCCGAGGAGCGAGCGATAGCCGCCGAAGCCGAGACAGCCAGCATGGCCCCGATGAACGCTGCCGCAGGCACCGCGCCGAACGGCCCCCAGCCGAGGTCGAGTCCGAACCCGATTGCCAAGACGGCGCCGAACCCGGCGCCCGCTGAGACTCCGAGCAGGTAGGGGTCCGCTAGAGCGTTCCTGAAAACTCCCTGGTATGCAGCGCCGGCCATCCCCAGAGAACCACCGACCAGCATTCCCAGCACCAGCCTCGGCAAGCGGATTTGGAACAGGATCGACTCTTGTCGAGCGCTCAGCGGCGACTCGACGCCGGGCACAGGCAGTTGAGCGAGCATCGCCTCAACCACACCCGCCGCAGGAAGCCCGGCAGCCCCGCTGGTTGCGCTCAGCACCGCTGTCGCGGCCAACGCCGCGAACGCGCTCAGAACAACCGCTGCGGACAGTCGAAATGCCCGGTCAGCCGCCCATTCGACCCCGCTCTCCAAGCCGTTGTCGATGCCGACGTCGACTGAGCGCAGAGTATCGTCTTCAAGGCGGCTAGCCATCAACCGCAGTGAGCGCGTCGACGACTGCTGCAATGAACTGGGGCAGTCTCGGACCCCAACGCGAGGCGATGTCGGCGTTGACGACTACGACGTTGTTGTTTTCGATTGCGGCCACCTCTCCCCAACCCGGGCGGGCGAGCACATCATCGCGCGTGTAGGCGACTTGGTCCGTGATGACGATCAATTCGGGATCGGACTCAATGATGTACTCCTCGGTGAGTTGCGGGTATCCGATACCGTCCGGATCTGCATCATCGGCGATGTTGGCCGCGCCCGCCGCCGCGTACACCGCGCCGATGAAACTGGCCGAACTCGCCGAGAAGTAACCCTCGCCGAGTTCGTGGTAAACCCGGATTGGCTCCTCCGGCGCGTCAGCCAGAGCGGCCTCGATCTCGCCTCTGAGGTTCTCTATGAGCGCCTCAGCCCCGTCGACATGTCCAGTCGCCGCTCCGAGCTCGGCGATGGATCCGTAACCGCCCTCGATGTCGCTCGGCGCGGGACTCACCAGCACTGGGATCCCGACCGCAGTCAGGCCGGCGACAAGATCATTGGAATCTGTGGAGATCACGACCAGGTCAGGCTCATAGGCGGTCACTGCTTCGACGTTGGGGTCCCACCCTGACAGATCGGTGACCGGCGCCTCAGGCGGATAGTACGAGTAGGAGTCGACTGCTGCGACCTGCGGGCCCGCCCCGATGGCGAACAGGATCTCTGTGGCGCTCGGCGAAAGCGACACGATCCGCTGCGGTGGCGAGTCCTGCGCGGCTGTCTCGTCGCCGGATTCTTCAGACGCAGCGGACTCTTCAGACGCAGCAAAGTCACCGGACACACCGGAATCGCTGGAGTCAGCGGCGCCGGCGGCGTCGTCGGGTTGAGCCGCTGTGGGGTACTCCTCTGATTCGCCGGCGGCGTCGTTGACCACAGGGTAGTCCCCGCTGGTGTCGGCGGGGGAATCGTCGTTCCCGCAACCAGCGGCCATCAGCATCGAGGCAACGAGAAGCGCTCCTGCAAATCTGACTCTCAACATCTATTTCCTCCTGTGCAGTGAGGAAGAAACGCCCGATCGACAGGATGCCGGCCAACCGAACCCCAATTCCTCGAGGGTTGCCTGGTTTGCTTCGGAGCACAGATCGACCGGACTAGCTGCGCTCAATCACCGTGATCGAGCCTCAGCATCACCGTTGCGGGACAGTGCCGGAATCGCACCGGACTTCGTTTGCGCACCGCGTCGGCAGTCTATGCACGCCGAGGGGGATTGCAACAACCCGCCGGAATGTCGGCTCTCATCCGGGCCCTTCAGCGTGTCGTGCCATAAAGGTGTTGGATGATTTGGAAAAACTTGTTTTGGTCGGACTCGGCGAACAGGGCTTCGGGGCGGGGGCGACGGACCTGAAGGGTGACTCGCCCCGGGAACTCGCCCCCGAAGCCCCCGAAAGTCGCCGGCGTGTCTGACAGGCTTGAGCTTTTGATGAATAATCAAGATATTTAACTTTTTCTATGTAATTTAAGCTTCTTTGTCACACCCCGACGATAGAGTGCAACTATGCAATCAGCGACTGCCTTGTTGGAGCCAGAGGCCTCTACCGTCAACGCCGGCAGCGGTTGCGGCAATGCCGTGTGCGTCGGCCCGGTCGACCCGTCGGGACTCACCGAGAATGGACTGCGGGCCCGTCTGAAGATGCTCGGTCAGGGGGAATCCCGCTTGACTGCGATGAAATCACAGGTTCTCGCCGAGCTGAGCCGGCGAACAAGCGCAGCCGACGCTCAGATGATCGCCAGTGACGAGTTGTTGTCTTCCAACCGCCAAGCGAAACGTGACGTCGAAACAGCAACACAGCTAGAGACATTGCCAGAAACTGCCGAGGCTTTGGCGTCGGGGCTGATCCCGACTCAGCATGCTCGACTGATAGCCCGAGCGTCCAGTGAAGGGCCCGTAGACGAGGCCCTGCTGACCAGGTCCGCAAAAACCCAGAACTTCGACCGGTTCGCCAAGACGGTGAAACGCCATCAGCAGGATCAATCCGACGACGACGGCCAGTCGCTGCTTGAACGGCAACGCCAGAAGCGCTCGGCACGCGTCTACGAGAATCCCGATACAGGAATGTTCGTGCTTTCGGGAGAGTTCGACCGAATCACGGGCGCACGGATCGTCACCGCCTTGACCGCCAAGGAGCGCGAACTGTGGCTCAAGGAGGACCCGAAGGCACGGCGCACCCCACGCCAGCGAATGGCCGACGCGGTCAGCGAACTGATTTGCAATGGACCTCGCTCGGCAGCGAACGGATCGGCGGAGAACGGATCATCTGTTGAGGCAAGGAAGTCGAAGCAGGGCACGAACCTGCTGGTGATCGCAGACTTCGACGTGATACAGCAGCGCTTGGTCAAGGCCAGACTCGCTGACGGCACGCCAATACCAGTCGGCGAACTGACCGAGTTGGCCCTCGAAGCCGACATTCTGCCGTCGATCTTCGATGCCAAGACAAGAAACCTGTGGCTCGGTCGCTCCAGGCGAGTTGCATCTGAAGCCCAGCGGATCGCCTTGATCGCCCGAGACGAAGTCTGCATCGGTTGTGAAGCCAATCCGATGTGGTGTCGTGCGCATCACATCGTCTGGTGGTCGCGGGGTGGCAGAACCGACCTCGACAATCTTTTGCTGGTATGCGACCGGTGTCACCACAAGATCCACGATCTCGGCTGGAGCGTGCGTCAGCACCCGACCACCAGAAGGTTCTACTTGAAACCCCCGGCCAAACCCGACTGAAGCGACACGCCTGGCTTTACACACCGGCTTTACACACCCGGCTATGGGCACCCGGCTATGGGCACGCGTCGCTTGGATGCATGTAGCCAAAACCTTGTGTGTCTCGTGCATCTTGTGCATCTTGTGCACCTTGTGCCCGGGGCGGGACTTGAACCCGCACGCTCTTGAAAAGCAACGGATTTTGAGTCCGCCGTGTCTGCCAATTCCACCACCCGGGCGGGATGGTTGCGCCAATCTGACCGGAGGCTGTCTCCGGAGGCTGTTTGGAGCCCGTCGGCGCAGCGTAGCCTCTAGGATATGTCGTCTAGCACTCGTTGGGGTTCTCTTTGGACTCGTCTTCTTTGTCTGCTTGTCGGATTGGCGATATTGGCGATTCTGCGGGAGGCATCGATCCGCCGGCACATCGAGGATCTGGCTGACTGGCCGCGCATCCCCCGACCGGGCTGATCCGACGCCTGAGAGCGGCGCACTCCACGATCTCCCCACTATCTCTCCACGATCTCCGAACACGAGTATTGAAACCCTGCGTCATGCTGGAGAGTCAGACACCCCACAGCGCGTATAACGTATATCTCTCTTGAGAAAGATATTTGCGCGCCGACTCGGCCACCGGGGGAGCCCCACCTCAAATGATCGTCTTCACCTATCCAGGACAAGGTTCCCAACGCCCCCAGATGGGCGAGCCGTGGGCTGACCACCCGTCTTGGGAACTGGTGGAGGAGGCCTCCGAGGCCGTCGACCGCGACGTCGCCGAACTGCTGCTCAAGGCCGGCGCCGAAGAGCTGACGATGACCCGCAATGCCCAACTCGCCACTTTCGTCATGTCGATGGTGGTGCTCGACGCGGTCAGCCGCCTCGGAGCCGAAGCGGTGGCTCACGCCGGTCACAGTCTCGGAGAATACTCAGCGCTCACCGCCTCAGGCGCACTCGATTTCAGCGACGCGGTGCGTCTGGTCAACGAACGCGGCGACGCCATGCAAGCAGCTGCCGACGAGCAGACCGGCACGATGGCGGCCCTGCTCGGCCTCGAGGACGACCAAGCCGACATTGCTTGCAGAAGGACGGCCGGCGACGTCTGGATCGCCAACTACAACGCCCCCGGCCAAGTCGTCATCGCAGGCGTCCCCGAAGACATCGACGAAGCCTGCAGGATCGCCAAGGAGGCCGGCGCCAAACGGGCCATGAGACTGCCGGTGGGCGGAGCTTTCCACACCCCGCTGATGGCTCCGGCACGGCGCCGCCTGCACAAGGCCATCGACCAGGTCGAGTTCCGGGCACCAGAACAACCCGTGTACGCCAACCTCGACGCGGCGCCTCACGATGACGCTGCCGACTGGCCCGAGCTGCTCAGCGCCCAACTCTGCTCCCCGGTCCGCTGGCGGCAGACCCTGCGAACTCTCTCCGATGACGGATTCACAACCTTCGTGGAGCTCGGCCCGGGAAATGTCCTGACAGGTCTCGTGAAACGAGCTGACAAGAGCGCCAACCGGGCCAACGTGGCCACACCCGCCGACCTCGACGGCCTGCTCGAGTCGCTGGCGGTACAACTCCGAAGCGAGCAGCCTGCCCTCGAGGGCGAACACCTCTTTGCCACCGAACGGCTCGTGGTCTCACCCGGCGCAGGTATTCTCAGCCTGGCCCCAGGCTGTGAACCCGGTCGTCTCGTGTCCGTGGGAGAACTGCTGGGTACGGTTGGAGATCAAGAAGTCCTCAGCTCCTTCGCCGGAGAAATCGTCGGGGTACTCGCTCTCAAGGGAGAACGCGTGACATCAAGGCAACCCATCGCTTGGCTGCGGGTTCACTGATGGCTGTGCGGATCGCCGGAATAGGCACATCGCTGCCGCCTGACGTCCTCACCAACCACGACCTCGCCCAGATGATGGACACCAACGACGAGTGGATCCGGGAACGTGCCGGGATCACCTCGCGCCACGTCGGCGGCCTCACTTCCGAGATGGGCGTCGAAGCGGGCAACAACGCCTTGAAGGCCGCTGATCTGACTCCCGACGACATCGATCTGCTGGTGCTGAGCACGAGTTCGCCCGATCAGAGGTTCCCCGGCACCTCAGCACAGATCCATGCCGGTATCGGCCTGGACTGCGGAGCCTTCGACGTGAACGCCGCATGCGCGGGCTTCGCCTACGGCTACGTTGCCGCTTACGGGATGATGATGTTGCCCGGTGGACCGGAACGGGTCCTGAACGTCGGAAGCGACGCCCTCTCGACCCTGGTCGACTGGGACGATCGGGGAACCGCGATCCTGTTCGGCGACGGCGCCGGCGCATGCGTGATGGAGCGCCACGATCAGGGAGAACTGCTGGCATTCGATCTCGGCGCCGACGGCAACCTCGCACCGATCCTTTACTGCGAGCACGGCGACACGATCAAGATGGCAGGACGCGAAGTCTTCAAGAGGGCGGTCCGCGCGGTCACCGCGTCCATACAATCCGCCCTCGGCCGAGCCGGCCTGACCCCCGACGACGTCGATGCAGTCCTGCTCCATCAGGCGAACCTCAGAATCATCGAGGCCGTCTGCGCGCGAACTTCAATACCGATGTCGAAAACCCACAACGTGATCGGAACGACGGGCAACACATCGACTGCCACCATCCCGCTGGCAATGGAACGGGCAGCGATCAACGGAGCGTTGGAGCCCGGCAAGATAGTGGTCATGTCCGGCTTTGGAGCGGGAATGACCTGGGCAACGCTGGTGGTGCGCTGGTGAGTCGAGTCGTCCTCGTTACCGGAGGGAACCGGGGGATCGGGCTCGCCACCGCCGAGCGCTTCCAAACCAGTGGACACAAAGTCGCCGTGACCGCCCGCTCCAAAGTGGGCGAGGGCCTTGAAGATCTGTTCGTCGTGAAATGCGACGTGACCGACAAGGACTCTGTCGATGCCGCCGTCACGGAGATTGAAGAGTCCCTGGGCCCGGTCGAGATTCTTGTGAGCAATGCCGGAATCACCCGCGACGGTCTTGTGCTTCGCATGAACGACGGCGATTTCAGCGAGGTGCTCGACGCCAACCTGACCGGCGGCTTCCGCGTGGCTCGGCGGGTGGTCAAACAGATGATGCGAGCGCGTTGGGGGCGAATCGTCTTCGTCTCGTCCGTCGTCGGCCTCGGAGGCCAGGCGGGACAGGCCAACTACGCGGCCTCAAAGGCGGGAATCACAGGCTTGGCCCGTTCGCTTGCCAAGGAATTCGCGGGGCGCAATATCACGGTGAATGTCGTTGCCCCCGGCCCCATAGACACCGACATGCTCGCCGCCCTGAGCGATGCCCAACGAGACGCAATGCTGGACATGGTGCCTCTCGGTCGTCTGGGAGCACCCCAGGAGATCGCCGCAGCGATCGAATATCTGGCCTCGGAGGACGCCGGATTCGTCACCGGTACGGTGCTTCCTATCGATGGCGGCCTGTCCATGGGCTAACCGACTTTGGGCAGATAGCCTGTAAGACCCACAGAGCAATGGAGAAAGCAAGTGAGTGACAACTTCGAACGATTCGCGAATTGTGCAGTTGAAGTATTGTCGGTTGACGCCGATCAAGTCGTTTTGGAGGCGACTTTCGAGTCTCTCGACGCCGACAGTCTCGACCTCGTCGAACTGGTAATGGCGCTCGAGGAGGAATTCGACGTCAATGTCGAGGAAGAGGAACTTGACGGAATCTTGACCGTGCAGGGTGCATACGACCTGATTCTCTCCAAGATCTGATGCAGGGTCGCCGCGTTGCAGTCACGGGCCTAGGCGTCGTCGCTCCCTGCGGAGTAGGGGTCGAAGCCTTCTGGACGGGGCTCTGCTCCCCCGCGCCGGTCGGCCCGCGCGTGCTTGAGGATTGGGACGCTTCCCCCTATTTCGAGAATGCCAAAGAGGTCCGGCGCAGCGACCGCTTCACCCAGTTTGCCGTAGCGGCAGCAGAAGAGGCACTGGGTCAAGCCGGCGAGTTGGGCGCGGACCCTGCCCGGCTCGGCACCTTCATCGGAACCGGAGTAGGCGGTATCGAAACACTCGAGACACAGATCGAGACCCGCCTCACCAAAGGCGAGCGCAGGGTATCGCCGTTCCTGGTCCCCATGATGATGACGAACGCCGCCGCGGCCACGCTGTCAATGCGCCACGGTTGGCAGGGCCCGTGCGAGAACACCGTTACCGCGTGCGCCGCAGGGACCCACGCCATCGGCAACGCGGCACGGCTGATCAGCAACGGCTTATGCGACGCCGTGCTGGCGGGCGGAAGCGAAGCACCTTTCACGCCCACTGCTGTCGCAGGGTTCGCGAACATGACCGCGCTCTCCAGCAGCGGCGTCAGCCGACCCTTCGACCCGCGTCGCGACGGATTCGTCATGGCCGAGGGTTCGGCTGTGCTCGTGCTTGAGGAGTTCTCTCACGCCGAAGCCCGCGGCGCAACGATCTTGGGCGAGATTCTGGGTTCGGCCTCCACCGCCGACGCCCACCACATCACGGCACCCGCTCCGGGGGGAGCAGGCGCCGTCACCTGTATGCGCCTCGCTATCGAAGACGCCGGTCTCAGTTCCGATGAGGTGGTCCACATCAACGCCCACGGCACCTCTACAGACAAGAACGATGCGGCTGAGGCGGCCGCCATCTCCAAGATATTCGGCACTCCGGGGCCAGTGGTCACCTCCACCAAGGGCGTCACCGGACACGCGCTGGGCGGCGCAGGCGCTCTTGAAGCAGCCGCTGTGCTGCTTTCCATGAGCCACCGTCTCATTCCGCCGACCGCAGGCCACGAAACGTTGGATCCCGAAATGCCAGACATCGACTTGGTGGTCGGAGAGCCGCGTCCGTGGGCTCCCGGCCCCTCACTGTCCAACAGTTTCGGGTTCGGTGGACACAACGGGACCCTCGTCATCGGCCCCGGCTGAGCCGGCGCCTCAGCCGCCGCCGACGTTCAGCCGCCGTCGACGATGACGAACATCAGCTCGCAACTCGCGGCGAGCTCTCCATCGACGGTGGCGCGACCCTGGCCTTTGCCGGCCCTCGCCGACAACCGAGTCATCTGCACTTCGATCGTCAGCGTGTCGCCCGGGACAACCTGGCGCCTGAAGCGAGCCTTGTCGAGTCCTCCGAACAGGGGGAGCTTGTCCTCGTATCTCTCGTCTGTCAGCACCGCCAACGCTCCCACCTGTGCAATCGCTTCACAGATGAGCACTCCGGGGAGCGTTGGACGGCCTGGAAAATGACCTGAGAAGAAAGCTTCATCGCCAGTGGGTCGCCAAGTCCCAACGGCAGATTCTCCTGGAACGATGGCGCGTATCTCGTCTACGAACAGAAATGGAGAACGGTGAGGCAACACCCCAGCCGGCTTCGGCAGGTTCATTGCGATCTAGCCGCGGTCTAGCCGCAACGGCTTGTCAGCAGCCGTTCAGCAGCCGTTCAGCTTTTCCCCGCGTTCTTCAGCTTCGAGCCGAGGGACACTTTGCAGCGGGTGCCTGCGGGCACATTGATCGTTTCACCCGTCTGAGGGTTGCGGCCAACTCGGGCGCTGGTGTTCGCGCGCTCGAACTTGAGGTAGCCGGTGATGGCGACTTCGCCGCCGCTGCTGACCTCTGACTCGATGGTACTCATCATGGCGTCGAGGCAGTTCCCCGCGTCCTTCTGGCTGACGCCCGCCTTGTCGGCCATGGCTGCAATGAGTTCGCCCTTGTTCATGATTGCTCCGTTTTCGTTGTTGCAGTGCCCGCGACTTTCGCGGCCAAACGAATGACACGCGAGTCGAAAACGTCGACAAAGTCAAGCATTATCGTCTCGCGTGTCTTCTTTCACCGTTGAAACTACAGGGATTTTCGCCGGCTCGCCACCCCATCGCCCAAATTACACGATGCTGAGGGGCACACTCAGATCAAGCTGAGCCGCCGGCCGGTCTGCTGCGTCGCTCGCCCCTCAGGAAGGCGTCGCGGGCCTCGTCTCCCAAGCCGTGCAGATTGAGCTCGAAGGTGAACCCCTGCTCGAGGCGATAACCGCGGCTCGGGTCATCGTCGATGCCGATGAGAGACGCTTTGGCAGCGCGCGTCACCGTCGGGTGTTTCGAGGCAATGGCCGCGGCGACTTCCCGAGCCGTGTCCATCAGCTGCTCCGGGGGCACGACACGAAGCACCGTCCCCCACGCTTCGAGTTGCTCCGCAGACACAGGCTCACAGCTGTAGAGCATCCAGCGCAGGTGTTTCTCGGGAACCAGCCGGCCCAGGTAGCTGGCTGCCCCGAGAGCGCCGTTGTCGATCTCGGGAAGCCCGAAACGCACTCCCTGTGCCGCCACCACGATGTCGGCGCTGCCGGCCAGTCCGATGCCAGTGCCCAAGCAGAAGTCGTTGACCGCGCAAATCACCGGCACCGCGCATCCGTACACCGCGCGGAAGGCGCTGAGGCAGGCCCGGTTGACTTCGATGATGCCAGAATTGCCCGGCATCTGCTGCATCTCTTTGATGTCGACCCCGGCTGAGAATCCTCGGCCCGCGGCGGTGAGGATCACGGCCGCGACCTCGCTTCTCTGCTCGACTCCATTGAGGATCTCGGCGAGACGGTCGGCGTCGGCGATCGGCATGGCGTTGACCTTCGGGTTGTCCATCACCAACTCGAGGATCCCGTCGGCGTCGAGGGATTCGTGAATCGTCATCGGCGCACCAGCACTGAAGAACCATGGCCGAAGAGGCCTTGATTGGCGGTTATCCCGATCCTGGCGCCCTCGACCTGCCGAGTCTCGGCATGACCGCGGAGCTGCCACGTCAGCTCACAGACTTGGGCGATTGCCTGCGCTGGGACTGCCTCTCCGAAGGCGCCGAGTCCCCCGCTCGGATTCACCGGAAGACGGCCGCCGATCGCCGTGACGCCGTCCCGAAGCAGCTTCTCGGCTTCGCCTTCTGCACAGAAGCCCAATTGCTCGTACCAGTCGAGCTCCAGGGCAGACGAAAGGTCGTAAACCTCCGCCACATCGACGTCCTCAGGACCAACGCCGGCTTCGGCATAAACACGGTCGCCTATCGACGTCTTGAACCCCCGACTCGCCGGTGCGGCGCCGGCAGCAGAATCGGTCGCAATGTAGGGCAGGTCGATGACGGTGTCGGGGAAGGTCGGCGTGACCGTCGAGATCCCCGCTACGCGAACCGGATCGGGAACACCGTGAGCCCTGGCGTATTCCATCGACGAGACCACCATCGCCGCTCCCCCGTCGGATGTCGCACAGATGTCGAGCAGACGCAGGGGATCTGACACGACCGGAGAGTTCACGACGTCGGAGATCTCGTATTCCTTGGTGAACCGGGCCCTGGGATTGTGGACCGAGTGCCGGGAGTTCTTGACTTTCACCTGAGCGAAGTCTTCGGAGGTGGCGCCGTAGAGGTCCATCCGGCGACGTGCGTGCAGGCCGAAGTAGACCGGGTTGGTCGCGCCCACCAGTTTGAAGCGCAGCCAGTCCATGTCGTCGGGGCGATCCCCTTCGTTGGGGGCGAGAAAGCCCTTGGGGGTCGTGTCCGCTCCGACGACCAGAGCCACATCCGTCGCCCCTGAGAGAATCTGCCCTCGTGCAACCGACAGCGCGGTCGCTCCTGAAGCACAAGCTGCATACGAAGACGCAACCTGTGCGCCGTTGAAACCCAGAGCACGCGCAAACGTCGACCCCGCTACGTAACCGGGGTATCCGCAGCGAACGGTGATCGCCCCTGAGACGAACCCGATGTCGTTCCAGTCGACGCCGGCATCCTCGAGGGCTTCGTTGGCTGCGGCCGTGCCGTAGTCCACGAAGCTGCGGCCCCACTTCCCCCACGGGTGCATGCCGACGCCGAGAATGGCGATCTCTTCCATCAGCGCAGCCCCTTCATCATGTTCATCACGATTGCGATGTTCATCACGATTGCGATGTTCATCACGATTGCGCCGTCTCCAGCGGTTTCCACTTCCACACCATGTACTCGTGCTCATCGTCTTCGCAAAGAGTGTCGATGACCAACTCCACGTCGGCGCCGATGCTGAGATCATCGGGCGTGACGCCCGCAACACACTGGCCCAGTATCACCATCTTCTCCTTCTCCAGTTCGACCGCGGCGATGGTGATCGGCTCGTAGGGATCGGTCGCAGCCACGAACGGCGGGGGCGGCGTGTAGTTGCTCGAGGTATAGGACCAGACTCTGCCCACCCTCGAGAGCAGGACTTCCTCCAATTCCACGGCGCCGCTGGCCGCCGGATCACCCCCTGCAAGGTGCTTGGGGAAGAAGTAGGCCTCTCGTCCAGGGACTTTTCCGCCGATGAGATGCGGTTCCCCCTCCATGGTGTGCAAGCCCTCAACAGCAGGCACTCGGGTCTTGGGCGGCTTGCCCGGGGAATTGTCTCGGCTCATTGCAGTCTCCTGATCTGACGCACAGCCAGAGTAGCGGTTGCCTTGCCGGAGTATGAACGCAGGGAACCCCGAGACCCGACGACCGGCCTCGGGTGCCGCTGACCGACCGCTTCGACGCCTCCGTCGGACCCGCCGATGAGGTCGACCCCATAGGCTTCTTGGCACTGTGGCCTCGTCACTCCCGCCCCCGCCTCCCCCACCGCCGAGGCTCGGAGAGCCCGGCCGGCTCTCGGGACGGCCGGCGCCAAGGTACCCCTCATGGTTGAGGTGGGGCCTCGGGGATTTCTGGATCGCAACTGGAATCTTCTTGCTGACCGGCGTCGTGCTCGGCGCCATAGCCGTCCTTGGCGATCTCGGCGCCTTGGCCACCGACAGCGAGCGTGAAATCGACGTCGGCACTGCATGGCTTCCGTTTCTGATCGTCGTGCCGGCGCTACTGCAGGCCTGCTACGTGCTATGGGTGGTGCGGCGCAAAGGCCGAGGCGTCTCCGCAGACCTGGCAGTTCGCTTCAAATCCGTCGACTTGGGCATCGGTGCGGTGCTGTTCGCTGCCGGCGTCACTGTCGCCACGGCGTCGGCGGTCGCTATGGAACAGCTCTTCGGGATCAACCCGTCGGCGGCGGTGGCTGATCTGATCGAAGACTCCGACAGCACAGCAGGCGGCATCAGCGGATGGATCTTGCTCTTGGCAGTCCTGGTGGCGCTGGTCATCCCTGTGATCGAAGAAATCGTCTACCGCGGACTGCTCTGGAGCGCGCTTGAAAAACGAGGGATGGGCGAGACGGCAGTGCTGATCGTCAGCAGCCTGATATTCGCGGCGATCCATCTGGAGCCAGCCCGTTTCCCGATCTTGTTCGTGCTGGGCGTCGCGCTCGGCTATGGACGAATCCGCACGGGTCGGCTCGGTCCCTGCGTCACCGCCCACATCTGCCTCAATTCGGTTGGCATGATCGCCTTGCTTGCTACGCTCTGAACGGATCGGGTGGTAGTCTTGCCCCCGTTTGCCTAGAACCCCCATTCTGCCAGTGCCATGACCGCACACGACCATTGGACTCCGCTCGTCGACCTCGAGGGCAAGCAAGCCTTCGTGGGTCGCCATATCGGGCCCCCGGAATCCGAGAAAGCGCACATGCTGGCGGCGCTCGGCCTCACTTCGATGGAGGAGTTGATCGACGCCACAGTGCCCGAGGACATCCGGATGTCCGAGCCCTTGGACCTTCCCTCCGGGGTCGGTCAGACCGCCGCACAGAACCTCCTCCGGGCCATCGCCCGCTCCAACCAGATACGCACGTCTCTGATCGGAATGGGGTACCACGAGACCATCACCCCGCCGGTGATCCGGCGCAACATCTTGGAGAACCCTGGTTGGTACACCGCATACACGCCCTATCAGCCTGAGATCTCACAGGGCCGCCTCGAAGCACTGCTCAACTTCCAGACGATGGTGGCCGAGCTCACCGGGATGGATCTGGCCAACGCGTCGCTGCTCGACGAAGCCACAGCCGTCGCTGAAGCCATGACCATGCTGCACCGGGTCAACCGAAAGAAGACCGGTGACTGCTTCCTGATCGACGCCGAGTGCCATCCCCAGACGATTTCGGTGGTCGAGACCAGAGCTGAACCGATCGGTCTCTCAACAGTCGTCGGCAGCCCGGCCGTCGCGGACCTCAGCGATGTCTTCGCCGTTGTGGTGCAATACCCGGGCACCACCGGCGTGATCCCGGACCTAGAGGCGATCATCGAACGGGCGCACGCCGCGGACGCCCTCGTCGCTGTGGCCGCTGATCCGCTGGCGCTGGTCGTGCTGGCGCCGCCGGGCGAGTTCGGCGCTGACGCGGTCGTCGGCAGCACCCAGCGCTTCGGGATACAGATGGGTTTCGGCGGCCCGCACGCCGCGTTCTTCGCGGTGCGAGAGCAGCACCAGCGCTCATTGCCCGGCCGTCTCGTGGGAGTCTCACGCGACACCGGGGAGCGGCGGGCCCTGCGTCTGGCGCTGCAGACCCGCGAGCAGCACATCCGCAGGGAACGCGCCACATCCAACATCTGCACCTCACAGGTGCTGTTGGCGGTGATGGCCTCGATGTTCGCCATCCATCACGGCCCGACCGGTCTGCGCCGGATCGCCATGCGGGTCAACCGCTTCGCAGCAGTGCTCGCGGACGGACTCCGCCGCGGCGGGCTCGATGTGGTGCATGAGGAGTTCTTCGACACGGTGTGCGTGCGTGTGCCCGGACGCGCCGACAAGGTGCTGACCATCGCGCTATCCCAGGGGGTGAACCTGCGACGGGTCGACGCCGACACGGTCTCGATCACGCTCCACGAAACCACGACCCGGGCCGTGATCGAGATCGTCTGGTCGGCTTTCGGGATTGACGGCGACGTCGGCTACCTAGACGCCCATGTCAGAGACCCCCGACCGGTCAAATACCGGCGTGACACGCCGGCGCTGCAACACCCGATCTTCACTGCGTACCACAGCGAGACCGACTTGGTGCGCTACATGCGCCAACTGGTGAACAGAGACATCGCTTTGGACCGCTCGATGATTCCGTTGGGCAGTTGCACGATGAAGCTCAATGCCGCCACCGAGATGGAACCGGTGAGCTGGCCCGAGTTGGCCCGCATCCACCCCTTCGCGCCGGTCGGCCAGACCGTCGGCTACCAACGGATGATCGACGAGCTCGAGCGATGGCTGACAGAGATCACCGGATATGCGGCAGTCTCGCTTCAACCGAACTCGGGAGCCCAGGGAGAGTTGGCGGGGCTCTTGGCGATTCGCGCCTATCACCGCAGCCGCGGCGAGGCGCAACGCGACGTGTGCCTGATTCCGTCGTCCGCCCACGGCACCAACGCGGCCAGCGCGGTGATGGCGGGTATGCGAGTCCTGGTGGTCGACTGCGACGACGAGGGCAACGTGGAGACCGCCCATCTCGACAAGCTCGTCAGCGAGCATCGCAAAGAACTCGCCGCCCTGATGATCACCTATCCCTCCACCCACGGAGTGTTCGAAGTCGAGGTGCGCCGGATCTGCGAGATGGTCCACGACGCCGGCGGGCAGGTGTACCTCGACGGCGCCAACCTCAACGCCATGGTGGGACTCGCCCAGCCCGGCAAGTTCGGCGCCGACGTGTCGCACCTCAACCTGCACAAGACCTTCTGCATCCCCCATGGCGGCGGCGGTCCCGGAATCGGCCCGATCGGGGTCGGCGAACATCTGGTCCCGTTCCTTCCGAACCATCCGCTGACGCCGGTGGCGGGGCCTCCCACGAGTCCGGGACCAGTGGCGGCCGCTCCGTGGGGCTCGGCGGGAATCCTGGCGATCCCCTGGATGTACATACGCATGATGGGCGCGAAAGGTCTGCGCCAGGCCACCGAGACAGCCATCCTCAACGCCAACTACGTCGCAGAGCGCCTAGAGGACTACTATCCCGTGCTCTACCGCGGCGCGAACGGTTGGGTGGCACACGAGTGCATCCTCGACACCAGGATCATCTGCGCCGAGGCTGGGCTGAGGGTCGACGACATCGCGAAACGCCTCATCGACTTCGGTTTCCACGCCCCGACCATGTCTTTCCCGGTGCCCGAGACGTTGATGGTCGAGCCCACGGAGTCGGAGAGCCTCGCTGAACTCGACCGGTTCTGTGACGCCATGATCGCCATTCACGGTGAAGCCAAGCGCGTGGCGTCCGGTGATTGGCCCGAGGACAACAACCCGCTCGTCAACGCCCCCCACACCGCCAGCGACGTGACTGCCGATTCTTGGCCGCATCCCTATTCGCGCTCAGAAGCCGCCTTCCCCGAGGGCTGGGGCCGAGCCGACAAATACTGGCCTCCGGTCAGCCGTATCGACGGCGTCTACGGCGACCGCAACTTGATGTGCTCATGCCCTCCAATGGACCTGCTGAGTGAGTGAGCGCAAATCCGGGCCTCGACCAGTTCGATTCGGCCGGGGCTGTCCGGTTAGTTTCCTGGGATGGCAAATCCACAACACGACCTGTTAGTCGAGCGGGAGGGCCATGCGATGGTTCTCACCATGAACCGTCCCGAGCGTTTCAACGCGATCACCGGGGCGATGTTGATCCGCATGTACGACGCCTGCGAGGAGGCGTCCAACGATCCCGAGGTTCGCTGCATCGTCATAACCGGCGCCGGCGGCAACTTCTGTTCAGGGGCCGATCTCAGAGCCATGGCGGGCGACAGCCGCGAGGGCGACCCGATGGACACTCGGGCGCGCATGGCCACCGACCCCGACATCGTCTACAAGGCCCTGTTCCGCCATTACCGTCCCACCAAGCCGATAATCGCAGCGGTGGAGGGTGTGGCAATAGCTGGAGGCACAGAGTTGCTCCAGGCGATGGAGATCCGCGTGGCGGGCGAAAGCGCCCGTTTCGGCGTCAGCGAGGCTCGCTGGTCGCTGTATCCGATGGGCGGTTCCGCGGTGCGACTCCCCCGCCAGATCCCCTACACCCACGCCGCTGAGATCCTGCTCACTGCCAAACACATCAGCGCTGCAGAAGCCAAGGAGATCGGTCTCGTCGGTCACGTTGTCCCTGACGGCACCGCGCTCGACAAGGCGATGGAGATTGCAGAAGTGGTTGCCTCCAACGGCCCGCTTGCGACCGCGGCGATCACCCGCACACTGCACGAGTGCGACGGGATGGACCTCGACGAGGCTCTGAGCCACGAGTGGGACTACGGGCAGGCTGTTTTCGCGTCCAACGACGCCAAGGAGGGCCCCAAGGCCTTCGCCGAGAAGCGCAGGCCCGACTTCACCGGCACGTGACCTTGCGCCCGTGTCTGCCGTCCCCTAGATTTCGTTTTTAGAACTTGTTCTAATTATCCTCATCAGGAGAAAACACAATGGAGTTTGGCCTCTTCTTCAACGGGTACCTGCCCGGCCCGGCCGCGCACGACGCCGAAGCCGAGCATCTGATGCTCATGCGTGAAGCCGAATACGCCGTGCATGCCGACAAATTCAACTGGAAATACGCCTGGTGCGGCGAACACCACTGCCTCACCGAGTACAGCCACATGTCCGCCCCCTATCCCTTCATGGGATACGTAGCGGCGAAGACCGACCGAATCCACCTCGGCTCGGCCATCACTTCGTTCCCCACGACCAAAGAGCATCCGGTCCGCTTGGCCGAGCGCGCCGCGACGATGGACCACCTGACCGAGGGCCGCTTCGAGTTCGGCACCGGACGCGGCGCGGGCTCCCACGAGGTCGCGACCTTCAACGGCACCGTGCTGTCGGAAACCAAGGCCATGTGGGATGAGGTCGCCCATGAGATTCCCCGCATGTGGGAGCAGAAGGACTACAGCCACGACGGCGAGCACTTCTCGGTGCCCACACCGCACAACATCCTCCCCAAGCCCTACGGCAGAGGGCACCCGCCGATCTGGGTGGCCTGCGGCAATCCCGCGACCTTCGCCAAGGCCGGGGGCCACGGCATCGGGGCGATCGCCTTCAACTTCGAACCGATCCACAACTTGAAGGGACGAGTGGAGGCCTACAAGGAGGCGTCCGAGGGCGTCACCGACCAGATAGGCCAGTTCCAGAACAACAACGTGATGATGACCAACGCCGTCATCTGCCTCGAAGACAGGGAGGAAGCCCGAACCATGGCCAAGCGCAACGTCCGCGGCTACCGCGTCACGATGGTCAACATGTACCACGACTCGATGCCCAAGAGCCCCGACGCGGTCGTCTGGCCGAATACCCTGCAGCGCCCGCCGATGGACGACGAGACGCTCGACATGGCCATCAAGGGCGGCTACCTGCTGTGCGGCAATCCCGAAGAGGTATGCGAGCAGGTCGCGGCCTACCAGGACGTCGGATGCGACCAGGTGTGCTTCGGCACCCCCGACGAGGGCTACACGCACGAGCAGACCCTCGAGATGATCGAGGTGTTCGGCAAGCACGTCATCCCCGAGTTCGACAAGGATCCCGTCCACTCGACCACCCGCTACCGCGAGACGGCCCAACCCCAGTTCCCCGTGTTCAACGGCGAAGTCGACCCGATCGTCGACAATGCCGCGCCTCCACCCTTTCCCGTCTCGGTCTGAGGGCGGAGATTTCCGCCGTCGCTGCTAGAACGTTCCGATGGAAAACTCCCCAATGAGAAACACCGAGGCGAAGTTCAAGGCCGGAATCCAGATTCAGCCCCAAGGGGTGAGCGTTTCAGAGATGCGCGCCGCGGCCAGGGCTGCCGATGAGATGGGCGCCGACTCCATCTGGATCTGGGACCACTTCTATCCCCTGTTCGGCGACCCTGATGCGACCCACTTCGAAGCCTGGACTCTGCTCTCGGCCATGGCGGCAGAAACTTCGAGGGCGCAGCTCGGCACACTCGTGTCGGGCAACACCTACCGGAATCCGGAGTTGCTCGCCGACATGGCCCGCACCCTCGACCATGTCAGCGGCGGACGCATGTATCTCGGGGTGGGAGCGGGCTGGTTCGAGCGCGACTACACCGAGTACGGCTACGAATTCGGGACCGTCGGCAGCCGGCTGCGCCAACTTGAAGCCGATCTGCCGCGAATGAAGGACCGCCTCGGCAAGCTCAATCCGCCGCCGGTGGGCAGGATGCCTGTCCTGATCGGGGGCAGCGGCGAGAAGGTGACACTGCGACTCGTCGCCGAGCACGCGGATGCATGGAACGCCTTCGGTCCGCCAGAGAACTTCGGGCGGCTCTCGGGCATCCTCGACGACTGGTGCGCGAAAGTCGGTCGCGACCCCTCCGAGATCGAGCGAACGGTTGCGGTCTTCCCCAACGACGTGGACGACATCGGGCGCTATACCGATGCGGGCGCGGACCATGTCATCGTGATGAGCGGGGGGCCGTTCGACTTGGCGCCTCTGCAGGCGCTCATTGACCAACGCGATTCCTAGCCTTCAGGTTGTCTCGCCTTCAGGTTGCCTCAAGATCGCCGACAGTTCCCTCAGAGACAATTCCAGGGAAACCCCACAGTTTCGTCGTCAAACCCCAGCATTCGACCCGGCCGTCTTCGCGCAACCCGCAGGAACGATAGTCACCTGCTGAAATCGCTGAGAACTGGCCGGCGGGCGCATTCGATTCCCCGTAGTCGTTCGACCCCCAGCACTCGGCAGCGCCGCTGCGGAGGATCCCGCACGCATGGGCGACGCCCGCAGAGATGGCGTTGAACCGCTCTTCGGGCACGCCCGACTCGACAGCCCGGAGACCCAGCCGCGGATCAGCGGCAGTCCAGCATTCGACGGCGCCGCCCGAAAGGATCCCGCAGGAGTACCTGCCTCCCGCCGATACCGACGTGAAGCGGCTTTCGGGAACATCCCACCAGCCGTGGCCCAGAGTGTCCTCACAACCCTGTGGTCCGCACCAATAACTGCCCGTCTGCCCCCAGCATTCGACCCGGCCGTCGTCTCGCAAGCCGCACCAGTGCCCCTCACCAGATGACAAGGCTCTGAAGACGCCCTCGGGAAGAACTTCCGGCGCCTGGCTATCGACAATGACGTCGGCTCCCCGTCCCCAGCATCTGGCGACTCCGTCTTCGCGCAGCCCGCACCACTGCCAGTTGGACAGGTCTCCTCCTGAGACGGCAGTGAACTCACCGGAGGGCGGGTCCTGCCACAAAGAACTCACGGTGCATTTCAAAGCGCCGTTCTCGAGTATCCCGCAAACATTGTCGTCGCCTGCGGCAACCGCCGTGAACGCGCCTTGGAGCGCTTCCAGTTTCGGGCCCGAGCCCCGGTCGCCCCAACAGACCGCAGCCCCCTCGCTGAGAACACCACATGCCGCGCGTCCCTTTGCGGACACCGCTGTGTAGCTTCCTTCCGGCGCCGCTGCCGGCCCGCCGGCGCTGCTGTACCAGCATTCGACCGAAGCGTCCACACGCAGCCCGCAGGTGAAGCCGCTGCCGGCGGCGATATCGGTGAACACGCTTCTAGGCGCGAATTCATGCCCGTCGGTGTTGTGGGCGGATGTGGACCAACACTCGGCTGTGCCGTTCACTCGCAACCCGCACACATGATCACTCTGCTGGGAAATGGCCGTGAACACGCCTTCAGGCACGTTGCGCTGCATCGGCGCTTCCCGATAGCCCCACCCCCAGCACTGGACGACTCCGTAATCCCGCAGTCCGCAGGCCTGAGTCCCGTCAACAGCTTCAAAGGCCACGAAACGACCCGCTGGCGGTGTGCTGTCCCAGTCCGCGCTGGGTTGCCAGCGCGGACTGCTCCAGCACTCGGGCTTCCCATCGATCCGCAATCCGCATGTCAGACTCGAAGCTCCTGCTGAGATCGTGGTGAACCGGCCGGCGGGCGGGTCGACCCCAGCGGCCCCCGAGCCCCAGCAGGCGACCTCGCCGCTCTCGCGGATTCCGCACACGTGGATTGCGCCTACTGAGATCGCGGTGAAGATGCCGTCGGGCACGTCCAATTGACGATTTCCAGAGTTGCCCCAACACCTGACAGTCCCGTCGGTCAGAATCCCGCACGAGACCAGACCCCTTGCCGACACGGCCGTGAACCGGGCGTTGGGCGCGCTGCTCTGGCCCGACTTGTTGTTGCCCCAGCAATCGACAACGTCGTTGAAACGTAGGCCGCACAGATGATCGTCGCCTGCTGCGAGTGAGATCAGAGGTGCCGACGATGGATCGCAATATGGCGTTCGACGGTCGACGGTGACGGCAGGTTTGCCGCTGTAACGGTATAGGAACGTCACAAGCTGAGCGCGGTTCAACGCCAGGCCCGGGGAGAACTCGGTGGCAGAAGTACCGGTGGTGACACCAGTGGAAAACAGCCAAGACACCGCGTCTTCTTGCCAACCAGCGTGAACATCGGCGAATGGATGGGGCTCGGCAGGCTTTGGCTCTCCGGCCAAGCGCCATAGGAACGTCGCAATATGGCCGCGATTGAGGGGTTCGGTCGGGGCGAACGTCGTTTCAGAAGTACCGGTGGTGACACCAGTCGAAGACAGCCAAGACACCGCGTCGTTCTGGGTCGGGTCCAACACATCGGCGAAGGAGTGCGCGTCCGCTTGCGGCGATCCCTGCATGCGCCACAACGCCATCGCTGCATCACCCCGGGTGACTGGAGACTCGGGCCAAAAACATGCATCTGCATCGACAATGCCCTCGTCAGCCGCCCATTGAACAGCCTCGGTGTAATAGTGACCGTCGTCGACGTCTCCGAATCCCGCCACCCCTGCCGCGGTCCGAGGCGACAAAGTCGTCAATGCTGCTAGCAGCGCTGTTAGCAGCCCGATCACCAACCCCGTGGCGACAAAACCGGAAACGCTGAACCGATTGGGCTGCTTGACGTTCTTGATGCTCAGAGAGGAGTTCATCGACAACGGTCCAATCCTGATCCCAATCCTGTATCTCCGGTATCTGCGAACACAGCTCCGAATCGTATCATTCTTTCAAGTTCTTCAAGGGTGCCGCTTTGTCCGCTAGCTGGGGATCCGCCATGAGTCGAGTTCTTCTCGGATCTGGCGGCGGGTGTCGTCGGGAGCGAGCGAAACCTCGAGTGCGAGCTGCTGCATCGCCCACAGCCGCTCAATGCCGACGCCGTGGTTGTCGTGGGCGAGTTGCAACTCCTCGTTGAGCGTGACGTCGAAATACGCCGGGTCGTCGGTGTTGAGCGTGACGCGCAGACCACTCGACAGAAGGTCCGGCAGGCAATGGGACTCGTGGGAGTCCGCCAGCCCCAGCTTGACGTTGGACGTCGGGCACACCTCGAGGGGAATCCGGCGTTCGATGAGCAGATCCACAACCGAGCTGTCCTCGAGGCATCGCACTCCGTGCCCGATGCGGATTGCCCCAAGGCTCTCAACCGCTCCGCGCACGCTCTGGGGGCCTTCCGTCTCTCCGGCGTGCGGGACTGCCGGAAGGCCCGCGGCACGAGCCGATTTGAATTGCCCGGCGAACGCCTCAGGGGGAAATCCGCTTTCGAGACCCCCGAGCCCGAGAGCCACGATGCCGTCGGGCGCGAGCGGTCCGAGTACGAAGTCGAGCGTCTCAGTGGAATCCGCCGGCTCCATGTTCCTGGGGATATCGCAGATCCACGACAGTTCAACGCCGTGTTCGCAGCGGGCTAGACGACGCCCCTCGTTCAATCCCTCGGCATACGCCTGGTAGGGGATTGCGCGAGCCTGATGATGCCAGGGCGTGGTGGTGACCTCCGCGTAGCGGACGTTCTGCGCGGCCAGTTCCGCGGCCAGTCGAACAGTCGCCTCACAGAAGTCCTGTTCGGTCCGCAGCACGTCCAGGCCTGTGCAGAACAGTTCTATGAAGTCTGAGAAGTCGTCAAAGGCGTACAGACTGCGCAGTGCCTCTGGTGATCCACAGGCAAGTTCGATGCTGTTCCGCTCGGCTAGGTCGAAAATGGTCTCCGCTCGAAGCGAGCCTTCAAAATGAAGGTGCAACTCGACTTTCGGCATCGCCGCGATCTGCTCTGAGATTTCTGGCACAGTTGGTTCCCTCGAATGCATCCTCAAGCGGCAATTCTCGACGGACTCTATCCGTTCAGGGCAGAACGGCTCAGCGGTGCCCGATCAGGGTCAGAGAGCGGTGATCGGGGTGATCTTCACGCTGTCGGGGCGGGTGTATGCGTAGCCGACGGCGGTGATCACGACGAGCGCTGCGAGGTTTCCCGACGCGGGAGGGCTCGACCTTTTGCCTCAGACGGAGAAGCGACTTTGGCAGCGGCTTCAACGGCTTCGGCGCCGCCCAATTTGACCTCCACGGCTGTCCAGCGCCCCTCGGGCAACTCGACGATGGCGTCCGTCTCAAGTCCTGTGGCGTCGCGGAAATGATAAGCGTTCCCGTCCAGCGGCTGAGCCAGAATGCGCAGATCGCGCACGACCAGCGACTCGAAGAGAAGCCGAGAGTGGAAGTGTCCGCCATCAGCCGGACGGGATCCGCTCCCAGGGCGGCCGCCGCGAGAGACGGGTCCGCGAGGTGTCTTTTGGCGGCTTTGCGCAACTGCGCCCTCGAGCGCAGACGCACAGACCAAGCCGGTTGGTCTTCGAGCACGAACAGGCGCCGGAGCGTGGTCAAGTAGTCGCTGACTGTATGCCGGTGGACCGACAGTGATTCAGTGTCGGCAGCCAGTGTGGCGCCGCGGGCCTCCCCACGCGGTGTTGCGGGCCAAAGCGCACAGGAGCCTCTCCACGCCGGCGGGATTGTGCGGACTGCTAGTCGTTGTCTTTGATGGTGATGGTGGCGTTTTGGGGGTTGGTGATGGTGGTTTGAAAGGTTTCGTCGGCTTCTCTAGCGCCTCGATGCGGCAAGCGGATACCGCGGGCTGGCCGGTGTTGTGTTCGCCGTTCGGGGCATCCGGGGGGGAAGCCGGTAACCGGCGCAGAAGGCGTCCGGCGATTCTCTTCTATTTGCCCAGCACTTCAGATTCG
>JAPOYA010000055.1 GCA_026706815.1 Acidimicrobiaceae bacterium
TAGCCCGAGTCGGTTTTTTCGAACTGGGTGCTCGACAGCGTGTTGGGGGAGAACAAGAGGCTGGCGTCTTGCGCTGTCTGCGCTTCGGCCCGCTCGGCGTCGAGCGGTCCCGGCACCAGCGGCAGCACCCCGCCGCCCACCGCGACGGCCAGCAGCGCCACCGCGGCCTTCCGCCGCCACCCACGGCGCTCCAGACGACCCCGGCGCTCCAGGCGGACGCGCTGCTCCGGGAGGACGCGCCAGCCCCGGCGCTCCAGACGACCCCGGCGCTCCAAGCGGACGCGGACATCGGAGCGGAAGCGCCGGCCGCGGCGCTCCGTCGGCGGGCGGGTACCGAAGCGGCTGTGCCGACGGCTGGGTTCGCTCATCGGCGAGCAGCCCCTTGTGGCGGACGCGCTACCCGCTCAACGGGCACAAAAGCCCCCCCCCCCCCCGGTTTGAGGCCGCTACCAGCCATTTGAGCGCGATTCGGGAGCAACCCGAGGACCATGCCAACATGTCCGATGTCGGCACCTGCCATGCGCCATCGGAACTCAAAGACAGCACACTTGACACGAGCGGGGGAGTGCACAACTCGGCAGGATACACTATCCAACCCGCATTCCCGCGCCGGCCGCGCTAGGATTCGGGATCACTCGCTCGGCGATGGCGAACATCTCCCAACAACAAGAACCAACAAAATGGGAGGCTCGCCATGGAAACGAGCGAACAGGAGCTTTTCGGGCTCCTCAACAGATTGACCGACATACTGGGAGAGGACTGGGAGAGGAAGTTGATGGAAAACTCACCTCCGGTCTCCTGGGACGATCTCGTCACAAAGGAATGGGCCGAAGCGAAGTTCGCCAGCATACGAGGCGAGATCTCAAGAGTCGAAGTCGATCTCTCCAAAGAGATAGCCGGCCTGCGCACAGAAGTCGCCGACCTGCGCACAGAAGTCGACGGCCTGCGCACAGAAGTCGACGGCCTGCGCACAGAAGTCGCCGACCTGCGCACAGAAGTCGACGGGCTGCGCACAGAAGTCGCCGACCTGCGCACGGCGCTAGCGGGCCAGACCGAGAAGATCGCCGGCCAATCCGAGAAGATCGCCGGCCAGACCGAGAAGATCGCGGGTCTGCACACGGAGATCGCGAGCCTGCACACGGAGATCGCGAGCCTGCACACAGTGATCGCGAGCCAGACTAGGACGATGGCGCTGATGTTCGCCGGCTTCGCGTCGACTGTGTGCGCGGCGCTGGCAGGCGGCATTTGGTTCGGCTGACCCCACACAACCCGCCATCTGCACAACATTTTCAGCCGACGTCAGGCGAGTTCGTCAGGCAATTTCCAACCCGATTTCAGGCGAGTTCGTCAGGCGGCAACGACTGCGCTGCGGTCGACACGTCGCGGGCGACGTCGGACCAGCGGTCGAGAATGTCGGGGTGGCGGCGGATCTGGCTCGAAGCGGTGTAGGTCATCAACGAGATGTTCGGCGCGACGCCCCTGTAACGCTCGACCAGACCCGCCCCAAGACTCGACCAAGTGCCGGACACGGTGTAGTGGTCGAGAACGTCATCGCCGATGAGCGCAACCATCGCCGCGACGTCGCCCCGGCGCTGCAGCCGGTTGAGCTCCTCGGCCAGCCCAACGAACCCGTGGATCTCGAACACCGGTGCATAAGTCCTGGTAGAACCATAGAAAGCGATCATCTGCCGGGCGTGTTCACGAGACTCGACCAACTCCTCCTCGGTGTCGCCGACCGGGGTCATCACCGGGATCTCGAAGGTCACGTCGGCAAGGTCGCGGCCGGCGCGGTCGACGCCCTCCTGCACCCGCGGCCGCTGCACGTCGCGCACATAGGCAGCCGAGTTGAACGGATGAATGTGGATCCCGTCGCACACCTCCCCCGCCATGCGCGACATCCAGCCCAGCACCGCCGACACGAAGATCGGCGGGTCCGCGACCGCTATCGGCCCGGGCGACCACTGCGGCGGCAACAGCGAGAACGAGTAGTAGTCGCCGTCGAACGACAGCTTCTCCTCACCCCGAAAAGCCCTGAAAATAGCCTGCAACGCCTGCACATACTCCTTCATCCGCGGGCCCGGAGGCGCGTAGCTGCTGGAATAGCGGCGCTCGATATGGGCTTTGACCTGCGTGCCCAGGCCGAGCGTGAAACGACCCTCGGTCGCCTCGGCCAACTCCCAGGCGAGCGACGCGGTGACCATCGGACTGCGCGGGAAGGCCACGGCCACGGCTGTTCCGAGCCGCAGCCGTTCGGTGGCCAGCCCCGCCGCGGCAGCCGAGAGGTAGGCCGTCCGGCCCGACTCCGTCAACCACATCGTGTCAAAACCGGCCTTCTCAACGGCGCGGGCGTGCCGCTGCACGGCTCGCAGTTTCATCGCCCCGGACATGATGTCGAGTCTCACGGTCCCTCCCTGTTCGCCGACCGTCCCCCAAAGGTAGACCACCGTCGGCGTATGGAACCATCCAGGCGCCATCCCCTAGGCTGACAGGTGTGACCACGCGTGCTGAACGGGTCACGCGATCCCAGCCGCCGCGCCAGAAGGAGTCATCCTGTGAAGCCCATCAACACACCCGCACCGGCCGAAGCCGAAACTGAGTCCAACGTCCACAGCGAACTCGTCGAAGAGGAGCTGCTGGTGGAGGAGATCTCCATCGACGGCATGTGCGGGGTCTACTAGCCCGTGCAGCACGGAGGCGCTGAGTTCAACCCGAACGGCCGCTACCGCCTGCATGAACGCGTGGCTCTGCGGCCGGAACCGTTCGGCGCGCTCGCCTACCACTACGACAACCGCCGACTGAATTTCCTTAGAGCGCCCGAGCTCGTGACGCTCGTGTCGAGCCTCGGCGAACACGAAAGCGTGCGGGGTGCCTTCGAGTCGGCCGGTCTCGAAGACAGCCGCTGGCCGTCTTTCGAGAAGGCTCTGGCGTCGCTCGCCGCCTCCGATTTCCTGGTCCCCATATGACCGCCACCGCCGCCTCGCCGCCTGCGCCCGCCGCCAAGCCTGTCACCGTACCCACCGCCGAAGCCGCCACAACGCCCACCGCCGAGCCCTCCCCCAAGCCGGCCCCCGGCGAACTCGTGCTGTCTCCAGTCAAACGCAGCGGCCTCGCTGACCAGATGAAGTCAGGACTCGATGCGCCCATCTGTCTGACCTGGGAGCTGACGTACGCCTGCAACCTGGCCTGCGTCCACTGCCTCAGCTCGTCGGGCAGGCGCGACCCCAGAGAGCTCGCCACCGAAGAAGCCGAAGCCGTGATAGACGAACTCCAGCGGATGCAGGTCTTCTACATCAACATCGGCGGAGGCGAGCCGACCATCCGCAGCGACTTCTGGCATCTCGTCGACTACGCCACAGGCCGCGGCGTCGGCGTGAAGTTCTCCACGAACGGCTCCCGCATCGACGCCGCTGTCGCCCGTGAACTCGCCGCCTCCGACTACGTGGACGTACAGATCTCTATCGACGGCGCAGACGCGGCAACCAACGATGCCGTGCGCGGCGAAGGATCGTTCGAGGTGGCCCAACAGGCCATGGAACGCCTGCACGATGCGGGTTTCAGCGGCTTCAAGATCTCTGTGGTGATGACCCGCCACAACATCGGACAGGCCGACGAGTTCGAGGCTGTGGCCCGCAGATTCAACGCCGAGTTGCGGCTCACACGCCTCCGCCCTTCCGGGCGAGGCGCCGAAACCTGGCACGAACTCCACCCCACCGACGCCCAGCAGCGCCGGCTGTACCGCTGGTTGCTGGACCGGCCCGAGGTGCTCACCGGCGACTCGTTCTTCCATCTCTCCGCCCTCGGCGAACCACTGCCGGGACTGAACCTCTGCGGGGCGGGCCGGGTGGTGTGCCTGATCGACCCTATCGGCGACGTCTATGCCTGTCCCTTCATGCTCCACGACGAGTTCCGGGCCGGCAGCGTGCGCGACGCCGGGGGGTTTCAACGGGTCTGGCAGCAGAGCGAACTCTTCGCCGAGCTGCGCAGGCCGCAATCAGCCGGAGCTTGCGCCTCGTGCGGCCAATTCGACGCCTGCGGAGGAGGTTGCATGGCAGCCAAGTTCTTCACCGGCATCCCGCTCGACGGCCCCGACCCCGAATGCGTGCTCGGCCACGGCGAACCCCTCCTCGACGCCGCCAGCACCCGCCCCTCCCCCGCCCCCGACCATTCCCGCCCCACCCCCGTCACCTTCCTCCCCCGAAAACTCTGAAATCTGCGCGAAAAACTACAACCATTGTCGTTTACCTCGCAGATTTCGGTGGGTGGCGGACTCCGAGGCGGTAGAGCATGGCTTGGCGCGACTGCGCTCCAACGGCCAGCAGGAACGTGTCGACAGGAAGTGTGCCGATTCCAGAAGCCTCCCGGTCGGGGTGGATGACCGCCGCCTGAGGAGCGATCAGGTAGCTGTGACCTCCGAAATGCGGGTGACGCTCAATCAGAGCCGCGAGTCCGCGGCGGCTGTGGCTCGACGACGACGCAATCTCGAACGCGAGCGGCTGCCGTGGGTCGTCGTAGATCAGGTCCACCTCATGGTTGCCGCTTCGCCAGTGGTGGAGACGGACACCGGCATGGGCGGCGAGCGTGTGGACCGAAGAGGCCACCAGATTCTCAAGCAGCAGGCCCTGCTCCACCGGATCGCCCAGAGGAGCGAGACCGCGGTGCAGTGCAGCATTGCGCACCGCGCTGTCCACGAAGTAGAGCTTGCGGCCCCGCCGCTGCACACCGGACTCGGAACCCGAGTAGTTCGTGAGCGTGAATATCAGATAGGCCTGCTCCAAGTACGAGAGGTAGCGGTCGAGCGTCGGCTGGGTGATGCCGAGGTCCCTGCCGATCCCGCTCGGCGACAGGACCCCGGTGACCTGGCCGGCCAGCACGTACAGGAGCCGCTCCAGCATCAGCGGGTTCTCCACGCCGGAGGTCTGCGGGATGTCCTTGTAGACGGCCCGCTCCACCGCATCGCTGCGAAGCACCCGCTGAGACTCGAGTATGTGGCTCTCAAGGTCATCCGGGCTCTCAAGGTCATCCGGCCTGAAGGGTCTCAGCAGTAATTCGGGAAACCCGCCAACCAGTTGGAGGTACGTGAGAAATGCCTGACCCGGGCCGGCTGGGTCCTTCGGTCCCAGGGAATCTAGCCGCTCGGCCAGCGTCCCGAATCTCTCGACCTCTTCTGCCTGACCGGCCTCTCCGGTCATGCCGAGCAGGCCGGGGAACTCGTCGAGTTGGCAGGGCATCAGGTGCTGCTCCTCCCAGCGGCCCACGCCGCTCTCGCGGCGCCGTTGGCGCAGACCGGCCGTGGCACTTGAGGTGGCCGCGATCCGCACCGGCCAGTTCTCGTCGTAGAACGTCTTGAGCCACAAGTCCCAATCTGTCGCGTAGACGACCTCGTCGAGCATCACAAAGAGCGGGTTGTCGTCATCCGCGTCCGACCCGTCGAGCATCGACCGCACGAGTTCGCCGAGGCTGACCTCGAGCAGCAGGGGATGGTCCATCCGCAGCCACCAGATCCGCCCCGGGGCGACTCCAGACTTGATAAGACGTTGAACGGTCTGGTACAGAACGGTCGTCTTGCCCACCCTGCGGGGTCCCAGGATCACTTGGTGCCTTCGAGGGTCGTTGCGGATGAGCCGTTGCCACAGGACGCGCGCCAAGGACCGCTCGGTGGGCGGCGCGAGCGCCTCAGGTACAACACCAGACGACCGCCACGGGTTCTGCTCGCTGAAAACCCTGTGATAGTCACTCGACTGCGGCTGCCACCCAACGTTCACACTTCGTCTCCTGTATTTCTTATTTAGAGATTATCATACTCACAGAATATGTTATACGCCAAACAACAAACACCATAGGGTCGAGCTAGTAGTTATTGAGGGCTTGATGAACCCCGCAACCAAGCCCACGACACGCCACTAGCAGTACTCGCCGGGTTGACTGATGGAGTTGCGGCTCGTGGGGGTACGGTCACAACCCGTGAGCAACAAGTGGTTCGAGACCGTCGCCATCGCCGAGCAGCGAGCCCGCAAACGCCTTCCCAAGTCGGTTTACGGCGCCCTGGTAGCGGGAGCGGAAGCCGGCGTGTCGATACGCGACAACACCGCCGCGTTCGATGAGCTGGGCTTTCGTCCGGTGACCGCAGGGCAAGCAGCCGACCCTCAGATCGCCGTTAACGTCATGGGCCAACCCTGCGCGATGCCGGTGATGATCTCCCCCACCGGCGTGCAAGCCGTTCACCCCCAAGGCGAGGTGGCAGTCGCTCGGGCCGCGGCGAACAGAGGCATCCCGATGGGGCTCAGTTCCTTCGCGGGCAAGCCAGTCGAAGAAGTGGTGGCCGCCAACCCGCAAACCCTCTTCCAGATCTACTGGGCGGGCGACCGTGACTTCATGCTCGCCCGCATGGACCGGGCCAAGGCCGCGGGAGCGGTCGGCCTGATCCTCACCCTCGACTGGTCGTTCTCCCACGGCCGCGACTGGGGCAGCCCGCACATCCCGCAGGCATTAACGCCCAAAGAAATCCTGCCGCACGCCTTCGAGCTGCTGGCGAAACTCCCGTGGTGCTGGTCGTGGCTGCGCGAGGGCACGATCCCCCGCCTTCGCGTCCCGAATTTTGCCAGTGCCGACGAGCAGGCGCCACTGTTCTTCGAGGCCTACGGCACCTGGATGACGACCCCGCCGCCGACCTGGGAAGACGTCGCCTGGCTGCGCTCGCAGTGGGACGGCCCGTTCATGGTCAAGGGAATCGCCAGAGCCGACGAAGCCCGTCGAGCGGTCGACGCCGGCGCCACGACAATCTCGGTGTCGAACCACGGAGGCAACAACATCGACAGCGCCCCCGCCCCGATCCGCGTGCTCGCCGAGATCGCCGCGGAGGTCGGCGACGACACAGAGATCGTGCTTGACGGCGGAATCCGTCGGGGCAGCGACGTGGTCAAGGCATGTGCCCTCGGCGCCGACGCGGTGCTGATCGGCAGGGCCTGTCTCTGGGGTCTGGCAGCCAACGGCGCAGCCGGCGTGGAGAACGTCCTCGACATACTCAACGCCGGCGTCAAAGCGACGCTGCGCGGCATCGGCAAGGACTCGATCGCAGACCTGACCCCCGCCGACGTGATCGTGCCAAAGAACTTCTCCCCACGCCCAACCTGAACGGGCAACCCGGACAACGAGTCAACAGGGAACACGTCGAAGCTACGCTGCGCACATGGCCCTGCTCGGCTCATGCACCTCAGTAGAGATAGCCACAGCCACAGCCGGCTCCGAGCCCACCCCGCTGACCCTGCTGCTTCCACTGGGCTCCACCGAACAACACGGTCCGCACCTTCCCCTCGACACCGACACGCGGATCGCTCAAGCAGTCGCCGATGGGATCGCCCTTCGTCTCGACTCGGTTCGAGTGGCGCCCGCGATCAGCATCACCGCCTCCGACGAGCACCGCGGCTTCGCCGGAACCCTCACAGTCGGGACCAGGGTGCTTTCGGAGATGCTCATCGAGATCGTCGGCAACGCCGGGCCCGAGTTCGATCGCATCGTGGCCGTCAACGGCCATGGCGGAAACGCCTACGCGCTCCGCTCCGCTACTGAGGTTTGCAAGGCACGAGGACAGGCGCTCGAAGTGTGGTCGATGCGGCTCCCAGGTGGCGACGCGCACGCCGGACGGACCGAGACATCCCTGATGCTGGCAATCGCCCCCGACCTGGTTCGACTCGACCTGGCCGAGGCGGGCGCACTGGAGCCGCTCGACGAACTGCTACCCAGGATGATCGAAGGCGGCGTTCGCTCGGTGTCGGCCAACGGCATCCTCGGCGATCCCAGCGGCGCCAATCCCGCTGAGGGAACCAGGCTGCTCGCCGGGTTGATCGACGACGCCGTCAACCAGATCACAAGCAGTTGACCAGCATTTCCGGCACCGAACTTTCCGGCAATCTGCCACGGCGAGAGCGAGCGCCTCTCAACCTCTTTCTCAACCCCCTTCGTGCCGTTCATGAGTCGGGCATTGCCAGCAATCTGCGCCAGCGAGCAGAACAAGAGCTAGACAAGTCGTCATGAACCGACCTGTCGCCCTCGTCACCGGCGCCGCCCGCGGGATCGGCGCAGCCACCGTCGCACAGCTGGTCGCCGACGGCTGGTCCGTTGTGGCCGTCGACGTCTGCGCCGACGTTCCGACCGTCGAATACCCCCTCGCCACGCCCGCTGAGCTCGCCGCGGTCGGAGCGGCGGGCGGTGGCCATGTCCTGACGATGCATGTCGACGTGCGGAGTCAAATCGAGTTGGAGGACGCTGCCGAGACGGCCGTGAAGCATTTCGGGCGTCTCGACGCCGCCGTTGCGGCAGCAGGCGTCTTTGCGGCCCACACACCGCTCTGGGAGGTGACCGACGCCGAGTGGAATACCATCACCGACATCGACCTGACCGGGGTCTTCAACACAGCCAGAGCGGCGATCCCGCGGATTTTGGCGTCGGCAGAACCCCGACGAGGCCGCTTCGTGGCGGTGTCGTCGGCGGCGGGAACTGTCGGCCTGTCGAAGATGGCGCCCTACGTCGCCGCCAAACACGGTGTCATCGGCCTGGTCAAGGCGCTGGCCGTCGACTTGGCCGGCACCGGCGTCACGTCGAACGCGGTGGCGCCGGGTTCGACCCGCACCGCGATCCTGGAGGCGTCGGCCGCCGCGTTCGACGCCGACGTCAACGAATTCGCTGCTCATCAACGCCCGCTCGGGCGACTCGTAGAACCCGACGAGGTCGCCTCAGCAATCTGCTGGCTCTGCTCCAAAGCCGCCGCCGCGGTCACCGGAACCGTCGTCCCCGTAGACGGCGGCATGACCAACACCATCTAGCCGAACCATCTAACCCAAATCAGCGCCCCAGAGACCTCGACACTCCTCTGGACCCCATACGCAGCCATCCAAGAATCAGGAATGGTCGGCTACAAACCGGGCGAGGAGTCCTCATTGGTCGAACTCCTTGACCCCTCCACCTATGAGTTGGTGAAGACATGAGCGCAACCGCGTGGGAACCCGAGGCCGAGCCGCAATCACACGAAGAAGTACATCGCTCGCCCCTGTGCCCCGAGGTGGTCACCGACGCCAGAAGGCGTGGGATCACCAGCATTGTGCATTTCACGCACATCAAGGGTCTCGTGGGCATACTCGCCAGTTCAGCGGTGAAAGCCCGGAAGGATCTTCCAAACGACGAGATGGTGAAGTACGTGTACGAAGCCAACGCTGCGGATCGATCGCTGGACGAACCCTGGCACAACTACATCAACCTGTCCGTAACCGACATCAACCCGCACATGTTTCAATACTCCAAGCACAAGCACCCGAGCAACAGGTGGGTGATACTCGAATTCAGCGAAGAAATCCTCGGTGACCGCGGCGTGGTGTTCTGCACAACCAACAACATCTACCCCGCTGTGCGGCGCAGCCGGGGTCTCGAAGGTTTCAGCCAGATGTTCGCTCCCAAGGTTCCCGGCCGCTACGAGAACCTCAGCACGCGGGAACGCAGAGAACCTCACCAGCCGACAGACCCGCAAGCGGAGGTGCTCTACCCGTACAGTCTGTCATTAGACCATCTGCATACCGTCACAGCATGTGATAATGAGATCTATGATGCTGCTGTAGCCGCGCTGGCGAATTTCCCTCAGAACCCTAGGATCAACATAGACCCGGAGGCGTTCCGATGACCGACACGAACCAAGTTTCCCATGAGCAACTGGGTCTCCTCAGCAGCACCGCAGATGGCTCAAGCAAGAAACCGCAGGGGTCAGCGCGCTCACCGCGAGTTGGCCCCGAAGCGCCACTCACCGATGCAGTCCGAAAATCCTCGACACCCTCGGCGAAAATCCGGAGTTCAATGCTGTGGGCAGCCTACGGCGACGCTCTCGGGTTCATCAGCGAGCTTGTAGACCACAAAGGGCTGGACAGAAGAACCGGTGGCGTACCGCTGGATCAGCTCATGGCATGGAAACGGCGCGTCGGCGGCAGATGGGGCTTAGACGTCCTGCTTCCCGCCGGTTGCTGGTCAGACGACACCCAACTACGCATGGCCGTAAGCCGTTCAATCGGCAGCCACGGGTTCGACATCGAATCATTCGCGCGGGTCGAGCTACCCGTCTGGCCTTCCTACGCTCTCGGCGGCGGTCGGGCCTCCAAAGCGGCGGCAAAAAACCTCGGGAAACCATCCACGCTCTGGTATGCCAACACATACACGGGATGGACCAACGCAGGGGGCAACGGAGCCGCCATGCGCATCCAACCGCACGTCTGGGCGGCAACGGACCTTAACGACGGTTACATGCTCGACGTAATAACAGACAGCGTATGCACCCATGGACACCCCCGAGCCATTGTTGGAGCTTGCTTCCACGCATCGACACTCGCTCACTGCCTTCGTGTCGGCACTGTTCCCGAAACCGCGACTTGCCTGGACATCGCATCTCGGATCAAAGGCGCAATCTGTCCGATAGAAGACCACCGGGCGCTCGGAACGATCTGGATCGGCTTGTGGGAACAAGCATCTGGCAAACAATTTCGCAATGAGTGGCAGCTTGCCGCTGACGAGTTGAGTTCAGCGGTCAGCCGGGTGGGAATCCGTTCCGAAACCGAAGAAGACCTCAACGTAGTCTACAAGGGCCTCGTCGAGCGTCTTGGGTTGACAGCGGAACACCAACGCGGAAGCGGAATCCTTACGACAGTCGCTGCTACCGCGTTGGCCGCGGCAGCTCCAAGCGCACAAGATGCAGTCGTAGTAGCCGCCAACGCTCTCGGAACCGACACCGACACGATCGCAACGATGGCCGGAGCCCTGCTAGGCGCATGCGACGGAACCGATCCGCCCCCACAGGATCCCCTCGACAGCGCCTACCTGTCCAACGAAGCCGACCGGCTTTCGGCCTTATCGCAAGGTCAGAAAGTCGCCCAACACGCCTATCCCGACGTCCTTACGTGGACTTCTCCGAAAACTCAGGCAGATGCACTGGTCAGCGACGGCGATCATCTGGTGATCGAAGGCCTGGGGCGTGTGTCGGAGTTGGATGCCTGCGATGCGCACACAGCAAACAACGACTTCGCATGGCAGTGGGTCAAGACCCAGTTCGGTCAAACACTTTTGATCAAGCGCAGGCAAGCGCTGAAGTCATTAGAGGCCAACAACGACCTGACCCCGCCTCCTGCCCCTGTCAGCACATCTCGATCAGGCTCAACCCGATCACGCTCGACTTCCGGATCACGCACGAAGGCTCGCAGCGGATCAAAAAACGAATCACCTCAACGCAGTGCCAACGTCGAAGACTCCCTGAGCCATACCCGACGAAACCTCTCCGATGACATGGCCCTCGGGAAAGCCCTCAGACAGATAGCTCGCAACGGCAGTCTCTCCGACTTGCTCAGTTTCACAAAAGAGATCCGCGACGACTTGAGACGGTGACGATTCGAGTTTCATCGAGCATCGGCGCCCGTCAGGGAGGGATCAAACCCTCTTGGGGTCTGGTCCACGGCAGCTTCGAGACATGGGCGATCAACCTGGCCCGAGGTAGCGCAATGTCTCCGATCGGGACGTCGATCACCACCGGGGCCTGCTGCTTCAGAGCAGCCGGAATGAGCGTCTCGAGTTCCAGTGGATCGTCGGCACGCATCCCGACAGCACCGAACGACTCGGCGAAGTATACAAAGTCCGGGTTGGTCAAGTCCGTCTCATAGGTCCCCCCGAAAAACTCGTCCAGATCTCGGGCCACGTTCCCGTAGGAGTCGTTGTTGAACACGATCGTCACGACGTTGATCCCGTATTTGACCGCCGTCGAGAGCTCGGAGGCGTTGAACATGAAGCCGCCGTCGCCGGCCACGCACAGCACCGGCCTGTCGGGTTGCGCCACCTTCACGCCCAGAGCAGTCGGAAACGCATAGCCGAGGTTGAACGAGTAGCCGGAGTCGATGAACGTCTTCGGGTGGTTCACCTGATAATGCGTTCGGGCGTAGTAGCCGAACTGGGTGACCCCCCAGACGATGAAGGCATCCTCCGGCGCGCCGCGCTGAAGCGCCTCGAGAATCGGATACTGCGGCTCCTTCTCCCTGATATCGAAATAGGCGATCAGACGACGGGCGGCAGCGACCGCTTCAGCCGGCGAAGGGCGCTCGTCGGCTCCCGCAGCGACGAGATGGGGAATCAGCGCCTCGATAGTCGCCTTGGCGTCGCCGTGCAGCGGGACCGTGTTCATCTGGATCCGTGTCAAGTCGGTGTCGTCGATGTTGATGTTGATCAACGTGGACGCCTCGCCGGCCGGATTCCCCAACGAGAAGCGCGTGCCGATCCCGATCACCACATCGGCGGCCTGCATCACCTCAAAAAGCTGGTTCATCTCGTGGATCTCCCCAGCAGGGGTCACGCATGAGCCGTAGCACAACCGATGGGAGTCGGGGATGGCGCCTTTCCCGCCTCCCGAAGTGACAACCGGGATGTTGGTCGCCTCGACCAGATCAACCAGGGCTTGCTCGGCATTGGAGCGGGCCACACCACCGCCGGCGAAGATCAAGGGCAGCTGCGCGTCGGCGATGATCCGCGCGACTTCTTCGAGCTGACCGGGACTGGGGACTATCTCCGCTACCGGCGCCGGTCTCCGCAGTGCGACCTCGTCCTTCTCGACGGTGGTCTCCGGCGGCAGTTCGATGTACACGGGGCGGGGACGGCCGGTGCGCATCTGCCTGAACGCTTCGGCAACCGCATCGGGCACTGCCTTCGGGGCCAGCACCTGTTTGAGCCACTTGGTGACCGGACGGATCACTTCGGCCTGGCCGAAGATCTCATGGACACCGCCGAGATCCCTCCCGATCTGGTCTCGGGGGATCTGGCCGGCGATCAACAGCACCGGCGAGGAGCGCGCATAGGCCGTCGCCAAACCCGAGGCTGCGTTGTACACACCCACACCGGGGACCACCAGCGCCACTCCGGGCTTCCCCGACGCCCGGGCGTAGCCGTCGGCCATGTACGTTCCGGCCTGTTCATGACGAGTGGTGATCATGCGGATGCCGGGTTCGTCTCGCAGAGCGGCGGAGACCGCGTACATCTGCACGCCGGGGACTCCGAACACCACCTCGACCCCCTCTTGGAGCAACGACCTGACGAGAGCCTCACCACCGCTCATTCTCATCGGGCCATGGTTGCACACAACGCGGCGACGCACGGATTTCTCGTGCCGAGCCGCTCCTTATTACTGTGCCATTACTGTGCCGACAGATTCACTTGGCCGACGAGGTTGGAGAACACACCGATGAAGACCCGCGCCGCAGTGCTCTACGGAGCACATCAGAAATGGCAAGTCCAAGGAGTGGACCTCGATGATCCTCGGCGGGGAGAGATCCTGGTCAAGACCCACGCGGCCGGCCTCTGCCACTCCGATGAGCACATGGTCACCGGCGACCTCGGCTCGGCCGACGCGCCCGGCGGCTCCTCTTTGCTGCCTGTCATCGGCGGTCACGAAGGATCCGGCGTAGTGATCAAGGTCGGGCCCGAGGTCACCGAATTGGAGGTGGGCGACCATGTGGCGGTGTCGTTCGTGCCCGCCTGCGGAAAGTGCCGCTGGTGTGCATCGGGGCAACAGAACCTGTGCGACCTCGGAGCAGGCACACTCGGCCCGGGGATGGTCACCGACGGCAGGAACGCCCACAGAGGCCCGAACGGGGAGACGATCAACACGATGGCCAAACTCGGCACCTTCGCCGAGCACATGCTGCTCAGCCAAGACTCGGCGATCAAGGTCGACAAGGACGTGCCGCTGATCGCCGCAGCACTGGTCAGCTGCGGAGTCGCAACCGGGTTCGGCTCGGCCGTCAACCGAGCCGAGGTCTCCGCGGGCGACACTGTGGTGGTCGTCGGCTGCGGAGGCATCGGCTCCAACGCCCTGCAGGGCGCGAAAGTCGCGGGCGCGAAGACGATCGTCGCGGTCGACCCGGCGGAGTTCAAACGTGAGAAGGCGTCTGAGTTCGGAGCGACGCACACGTCTGCATCGATGGAGGAGGCGATGGAGTTGGTCGCCGGTTTGACACACGGCGTGATGGCCGACAGCGTGATCCTGTCACCGGGCGTGGTGACGGGCGACCTCATAGCGCCCGCCCAGTTCCTGACACGCAAGGGGGGCACCGTTGTGGTGACGGGTCTGGCCCCGATGATGCAGATGGACGTGCAACTGAACCTGTTCGAGTTCGCCATGATGAACAAGCAGCTGCGAGGCACGATCTACGGCTCGGACAGCCCCCGCCGGGTGGTGCCCCACCTGCTGTCGATGTATCAAGCCGGTCAACTCAAGCTCGACGAACTGGTCACCCGGACCTACTCCCTCGACGAGATCAACGAGGGTTACCAGGACATGCGCGACGACAAGAACATCCGCGGCGTGATCCTCTTCGACTAACCGCGCTTCGGCGGTCTGGAGCCGGAGGCTATGCAGTCGGGCACAGAGACCCGTTCGACCGAATGCTGGCGGCCCAAGCGGAGTTGGAGTCGTTGAGTTCCAAAGCTCGATGGCCCGCATCCACTAGGATTTCGGTCTTGCGTACGACTCCGACTCCGAAACCCCTTCGAGGAGAGTGAGAGCTACAACAATGAGACCCAAAATGGCCGCAGTGTTCCTGGGACTGTCGCTTGTCGCTGCCGGTTGCAGCGACTCCGACGACGAAACCGGTGCCGGCGACAACCAGACCGAGACAACAACAACCACAACGGTGCCGGACATTGCCACAACCACCACCCGACCGCCCGAGACGACGACCACCACAGAGCAGGCGCCACCCGACACCACCACAACGACGACGACCACGACCACCACGACCCTGCCCGGCGAGCCCTCAGAGATCGGCCCCGACAGCGGAGACGCCCTCATGGTCGTGGGCATAGGCCACGACGACGCATTGAACCTCCGCGAGGTTCCATGGGGCGAGGTCATCGCTGTGATGATCCCTGACATCGGGATCGCCAGAGAGCCGACGCTGACCGTGAGAAACCTGTCGGGGGCCTCAGAGACCAGCAGCGAAGTCGACCAAGAAGACGGCATCACCGCTACCGGCAACACTCGTTCGGTGTCGGGCAGTTATTGGCACGAACTGAACGTGGGCGACCTGACGGGTTGGGCCAGCGGAGACTTCCTCGCTGTGCTGGCCGCACCGAGCGACGCCACCCCCATGGTCGTCGAGGCACTGGGGCAGAGCCAGACCGCGGCGACCATGGACGAGCTGGCGCTCACAGTTGCTGAAGTCTTCGCCTCCGAAGGGGAGGTCGAGCCTCGGGTGAGGTTCGCAGCAGCGTCAGAATCGTTCGAGGGAATCGGGGAGACGACAGTGGACGTGCTGGGCCTGCCCGACGATTCCGTGCGCGGGCACAGAGTCCATATCGCAGCCAGTGATGCGCAAGAACAGGGGCACGGCACCGGCCCCTTCACTCTCCTGATCGTCACCGCAACACCGATCTGCCACTCCCACCGCGGAGCCTCCCCCACCGGCGTCTGCAACTAGTTGAGCAAACCGACCCGGCGTCGGCGACATCGCTAGCAGCTACCGCCCCTCAACCTACGGCGAGCAACTCTGGAACTATTTCTCCCGCAGCTATCCGGAGAACATGGCCCTTCACTACGGCTGAAAACGGCCCCGGCGGTCACACGCGGACTGACATCTAAATGTCAGTGGCTCGCTCATGCATGAGTCGAAGTGCCTCCGCGATGTCTTCAACACTCAAGACGCTCGTTGCGACCGCTATCACTAGGTCGTACACATCGTCATCTGCAGCAGTGCTCACGCTGGATTTGTTGAGCTCCAAAAAAACGGCAGTCGCAAGCCAACCAAGCCGCTTGTTGCCATCGACGAGCGGATGGTTGCCGACAATTGAATGCAGGAGTGCGGCAGCC